>NZ_CP170385.1:730474-1460949 GCF_042470565.1 Lonepinella sp. MS14436
AATAATACTTAACCATAAGTCCAAATTCATTCATAATAATGGGATATTTTAATCGAGAGTTCAAGGATTTTATATGAATTTACCTAATTTAAGCGATCAAATTAAAATCGTATTTTTTGATATTGACGAAACACTCATTGTTAAAGATAAGGATTTTTTACCTGAAAGCGTATTACCTAGCATTCAAAAATTACAACAAAAAGGGATTATTGCGGCTATTGCCACAGGGCGATCACCTTGTAGCTTTCCACCTAAAATCAAAGCATTAGTCAAACAAGCAGGAATGAATACTTTTGTCACTATGAATGGACAATATGTGGTACATCAGGGCAACGTAGTGGATAAGCTACCGATTCCACCACAAAAGATTACAGAAGTAGTCGCATTTTTTGAATCTGTTGGGTTTGATTATACCTTTGTGTCAAACGAACATTTAGCTGTATCAGCAATTACTGATCAAGTGCGTAGTGCGTTAGATCCATTGCAAACGGATTACCATATTGATAAAGACTATTACCAGACACATGATGTATTTCAAATTTTGCCCTTTTATGATGAAAGCAAAGATCAATTAGTGGAGAATTCTGGGGTTTTAAAGGGGCTAAAAACGGTTCGTTGGCATGAACAATCGGTCGATCTATTTGATGCTCAAGGTTCTAAGGCTCGTGGTATCTTGCATTTACTTAAGCATTTAAATTTATCTATCGAAAATGCAATGGCATTTGGTGATGGCTTAAATGATTTGGAAATGTTAAGTACCGTTGGTGTGGGGGTGGCAATGGGCAATGCTTGTGATGAATTGAAAGCCGTTGCGGATTTCGAAACCGATCATATTGAACGAGATGGAATTTATCGTTTTCTTCACCAAACAGGGTTAATTGATTAATGGTTTAGCTCCCTTGCTAGGGAGCTAAATTAATTGTTAGACTTGATATTTTCCCTTATCTCCGATATCAAAATGCAATGGCATACGCCATTTTTGAATCGCTAATACGGCAAAAAGTGCGGTGCAAATAACAGACAGAATTTGTAATCCAATCGTTATTTCAGCGACTTTAGTCAACCATAATAATGCTACAAAAATTGGCATCAGATTTAACGCAAAAATGCGGAAGCAAAAATATTCTTTAAAACAAAGCCCACCTAGTGTCACTAATGCTGCTCCCAATGCGAGTTCTGTTTGCCCGATAATCTGGAAAAATAGTGCTAACCACGTGGCAAATTGCAATAACAAGCGGAATTTCTTGAGATAAATATGCAATGATGAAGCACAAAGCAACGCCGCCGCTAAAATACCAATTTGAGCAAATTCGTAGTAGGGGAGAAGTGCGGTGAAAATCGCCGCCAGAATAAATCCAGTGCGATATAAACATACTGTGAGATAGTCTAAAAAGTCCATTGGTGACTTGATATGTGGATCAGCCATTTTATACTCCTTTATCTTAATAAAATAAAATTTTTGTGATTTGTATTCCAAATATTTCAGTTGCTATTTGTGATTATTTGGATTTTTAACAAGAATATCACAAATTAATATCAAGAATAAAATAAAATGAACTGGTTTGGCTTTAGTTGTGTGAAATGTCAGCAAAAATTAGCAATAGGTTGCCATGGTTTATGTAGCCGTTGTAATGCAGAGATTTACCGTTTTGCGTATTGTGGTTGCTGTGGGACGGAATTAACTCGTGATGAATTGCGTTGTGGTAGATGCTTACAGCAAGAACCAGCATGGCAACAGATGGTGATTATCGGACGTTATTCCGAACCTTTATCTACCTTGATTCATCGTTTCAAATTCCAAGGGCAGTTTTGGTTAGATCGGAGTTTAGCACGCTTGCTTTATTTAGCTGTGCGAAATGCAAGACGTACCCATGCTTTGTCTTTGCCTGATGTGATTTTACCCGTTCCATTACATCATTTTCGCCACTGGCAGCGGGGTTATAATCAAGCAGCATTACTGGCAAAATGGCTGGCACACTGGTTAAATATTCCCGTGCGAGAAGATCTTTTGTTACGCACTAAAAACACTCACAGCCAGCGAGGTTTAACCGCTAAAGCTCGGCGTAACAATCTAAAAAATGCGTTTATGGTGCAAAATAAACTAAAACAATGCAATTATAGATCGGTCTGTATTCTTGATGATGTGATTACCACAGGTTCAACGATGAATGAAATTGCTAAACAGTTACGCAAAATGGGCGTACAACATATTCAAGTCTGGGGATTGGCACGCACATAAAATTTGCATAAAGAGCGATCTCAGCGTATCATTTCCGACAAAATCGCTTAGATTAAGGAAAGAACATGGAGCAACAGATTACTATTTCAGCAGCCGCACAGGCTCATTTTCGTAAATTATTAGATCAGCAAGAAGAGGGTACTAATATTCGTATTTTTGTGGTTAACCCTGGTACACCCAGTGCAGAATGTGGCGTGTCTTATTGTCCAGCTAATGCGGTAGAAGATACAGATACAGAATTACAATATGATACTTTTTCTGCCTTTGTGGATGAAGTCAGCTTGCCATTTTTGGAAGATGCAGAAATTGATTATGTTACAGAAGAATTAGGTGCTCAATTAACCTTAAAAGCACCTAATGCAAAAATGCGTAAGGTATCAGATGATGCACCGCTAATTGAACGCGTGGACTATGTCATTCAAACTCAAATTAACCCACAATTAGCCAGTCATGGTGGACGGATTACCTTGATAGAGCTGACAGATGACGGCTATGCAGTGTTACAATTCGGCGGTGGTTGTAATGGCTGTTCAATGGTGGATGTTACCTTAAAAGATGGCGTAGAAAAACAATTAGTAGAAATGTTCCCGAATGAATTAAAAGGGGCAAAAGATGTGACTGAACACCAACGTGGTGAGCATTCTTATTATTAATTTAGTTCGCTATTAGAGATAAAAGTGCGGTGAAAATTTTTGTATTTTCTCGCACTTTTATTTATGTACTTATTTTGAATGAAAATAAGCTCTAGCAATATCTGCATCTTGCTGAATTTGTTGTTTTAATGCCTCAAGAGAAGCAAATTTTATTTCGTTACGCAGTTTGTAGCAAAATTCCACTTGAATATTTTGTCCATACAAATTTTGGTCAAAGTCAAATAGATGAACTTCTAATAATTGTATCAGACCTTGTACAGTTGGACGTTGCCCGATATTGGCAATACCTTGCACAATTTGACCGCAGTTTAATTTCACTTGCACCGCATATACTCCTTTAATGGGATTGACTTGGCGATGTAAGTGAATATTTGCCGTAGGAAAACCTAGGGTACGTCCGAGTTTTTGACCATGGATCACTTTTCCCCAGATACAATAAGGTCTGCCTAGCAATTTTTCTGCATCTACTAGTCGATCTTCCGCTAACGCTTGTCGAATGGCAGAACTGCTAATACGTAATTCATTTAAGCAAAAAGTGCGGTTATTTTCTACTTCAAATCCGTATTTTTGGCTTGCTTGCTGGAGTAAAGCAAAATTACCTTGTCTAGCTTGCCCAAAGTGGAAATCATCGCCAATGCTTAGGAATTTTACGTTGAGTTTATTGACTAATAATTCACTAATAAAATCTTGTGCGGTTTGTTCTGCGAAAGTGCGGTCAAATTTAGCACAGATTACATAATCTATGCCAGCTTGTTGAAAGTAATGTAACTTATCTCGTAATCGCATTAATCTTGCTGGTGCTTTTTCCCCTTGAAAATATTCCCGAGGCTGTGGCTCAAAAATCATCACGACAGTGGGTAAATTTAACGCCCGAGCTTTTTCTTTCAGATGTGTTAAGATTTTTTGATGCCCTAAATGAATGCCGTCAAAATTGCCGATGGTTAAGGCACAAGGGGAAAAATTACGTGGAAAATGATGAATACTGCGTATTAGTTGCATAGTAAATGGATTTATATCTTTAAATTATTGGGTTTATTATACGCATAAATAGCAAAAAAGCCTAGCACTGGCGTACTAGGCTAAGCATGTGGTCGCTACTCCGTAGCTTATAATCAGATGCGGAGCATCGTCACTATCGTAACCCTGCACACAAGTGCAGGGCTTTGCTGTGATTACATCGCTTCCGTAAACGTACGAGTAATCACATCTTGTTGTTGTTCACGAGTCAATGAGTTGAAACGTACCGCATAACCTGAAACACGAATGGTTAATTGTGGGTATTTTTCAGGGTGTTCAACCGCATCTAGCAATGTTTCACGATTTAATACGTTCACATTCAAGTGTTGACCGCCTTCTACAGTGGCTTCGTGGTGGAAGTAACCGTCCATTAAACCTGCAAGGTTACGTTTTTGTGCTTCATAATCTTTACCTAACGCATTTGGTACGATAGAGAAAGTATAGGAAATACCGTCTTTCGCATAAGCAAATGGTAATTTAGCCACAGAAGTTAATGAGGCTACCGCACCTTTTTGGTCACGTCCGTGCATTGGGTTTGCACCTGGTCCGAATGGCGCACCTGAACGGCGACCGTCTGGGGTGTTACCAGTTTTCTTACCATAAACCACGTTAGAGGTAATGGTTAACACAGATTGTGTTGGTACTGCATTGCGGTAGGTTTTATGGGTTTGGATTTTCTTCATAAAACGTTCAACTAAATCCACCGCAAGATCATCTACACGGCTGTCGTTGTTACCGAATTGTGGATATTCGCCTTCAATTTCAAAGTCGATTGCCACATTGCTTGCGACTACGTTACCATCTTTATCTTTAATATCGCCACGAATTGGTTTGACTTTAGCATATTTAATCGCAGATAAAGAGTCCGCTGCCACAGAAAGTCCAGCAATACCACACGCCATGGTACGATAAACATCACGATCATGTAATGCCATTAATGAGGCTTCATAAGCATATTTATCGTGCATAAAGTGAATGATATTTAATGCAGTTACATATTGAGTGGCTAACCAATCCATAAAGTGATCCATACGATCCATTACTTCATTAAATTCTAAGTATTCAGAGGTAATTGGTGTAGTTTTAGGACCCACTTGCATACCTGATTTTTCATCAATACCACCGTTGATCGCATAAAGCATGGTTTTCGCCAAGTTTGCACGAGCGCCGAAGAATTGCATTTGTTTACCAACCACCATTGGTGATACACAGCACGCAATCGCATAGTCGTCATTGTTGAAGTCAGGACGCATTAAGTCATCGTTTTCGTATTGTACAGATGAAGTATCAATAGACACTTTGGCACAATAGCGTTTGAAGCCTTCTGGTAACTGTTCAGACCAAAGAATAGTTAAGTTTGGTTCTGGTGACGGTCCCATGGTGTAAAGAGTGTGTAAAATACGGAAGCTGTTTTTAGTCACTAAGGTACGACCGTCTAAGCCCATACCAGCTAAGGTTTCAGTTGCCCACATTGGGTCGCCAGAGAATAATTGATCGTATTCTGGAGTACGTAAGAAACGCACCATACGTAATTTCATCACTAAGTGGTCGATTAATTCTTGTGCTTCTTGTTCAGTAATTTTACCTGCTTGCAAATCACGTTCGATATAAATATCTAAGAATGAAGACACACGACCGAATGACATTGCTGCACCGTTTTGCGATTTAACCGCCGCTAAATAAGCGAAGTAAGTCCATTGTACGGCTTCTTGTGCGTTGGTTGCTGGATTTGAAATATCAAAACCATAACTTGCTGCCATTTCTTTGATTTTGCCTAACGCACGATGTTGTTCAGCAATTTCTTCACGTAATTGAATAGTCGCTTGAATGTCTTCGCCTGCTTCTAAACGTGGTTGTAATGAATTAAATTGTTTAAATTTATCTTTCATTAAGAAATCAATACCGTATAAGGCAACACGGCGGTAGTCACCGATAATACGACCACGACCATAAGCATCTGGTAAACCAGTAATTACACCTGATTTACGGCAACGTAGAATATCTGGTGTGTAAACATCAAATACCCCTTGGTTGTGGGTTTTACGGTATTCAGTAAAGATATGTTCAACTTCAGGGTTTAATTCACGGCGATAAACTTGGCATGAACCTTTAACCATTTTGATCCCACCGTAAGGGATAATCGCACGTTTTAAAGGTGCATCAGTTTGTAAACCCACGATTTTTTCTAATTTTTGGTCAATATAACCTGGTTTGTGTGAAGTAATGGTGGACGGCGTATCACAGTCGATGTCATACGGCTCGTGAGTGGCATTTTCCACTTTGATTTTTTCCATCACATCTGCCCATAGGGTCGCTGTTGCTGGGGTAACTTCTGCTAAGAAAGATTCGTCACCTTCATACGGCGTATAGTTTTTTTGGATAAAATCACGTACATTTACTTCAGTTTGCCAGTCACCTGCGACAAAACCTTGCCACGCTTTTTGTTGATTTTCTGTTAATTGAGTCATTGGATAATTTCCTTCTCTAATAAATAAACTTTTAACAATATAAAAATAATTTCAACTGCTATTATTTTTACCACGAAACTACTATAAACATAAACTACCACAAATTACAGCTTAATGTGAATGTGGTCGATTGGTAAACCATTGCATTAACGCAATACAAATACCACCACCCACAATGTTACCTAAAGTAACGGGAATTAAATTCTTCACTATAAAATGATAGACATCTAAATCAGCAAATAGTGCTGGATCAATGTTAATCATTTGCCAAAATTCTGGCGAAGAATAATGAGCAGTTAAAATACCTAAGGGAATCATAAACATATTCGCCACACTATGCTCAAAGCCTGATGCCACAAATAAACCGATCGGTAAAATCATAATAAAGGCTTTATCCGTCAGGGTTTTGCCAGCATACGCCATCCATATTGCAATACATACCATAATATTACACAAGATACCTAAGCAAAAGGCTTCAATCCAAGTATGATGAATTTTATGTTGCGCCGTTTGCAAAATGGTTAAGCCCCACTGACCGTTTGCCGCCATTAACTGACCACCAAACCAAATTAACGACACGATAAAAATCGCCCCTACAAAGTTACCACAATAGACCACAATCCAGTTGCGTAACATTTGCAAGGTATTAATTCTGCCCCCAACACGTGCCACTATCGTCATCGTAGAAGAGGTAAATAATTCAGAACCACATACCACCACCATAATAACGCCGACAGAGAATACCAGACCACCGACTAATTTGGTTAAGCCCCAAGATGTGCCAACATTACCAGTTTGCGTAGTAGTATAAAAAACGAATGCTAGAGCAATAAATGCACCTGCGGAAATGGCAGATAAGAAAGAATAGAATTGATTTTTGCTGGCTTTATACGCCCCTGCATCTTCACCTATTTGAGCCATTTGAGCAGGACTTGCCATTACTGTTGAGATATTTTCTTCAGATTTCATCATATTATTTTATTATTTAACTCGCTTACTAAAACAGCAACTTAAACATTTTTTGAAATTTTATCAATTTTGTTAATTATACGAATAAATCCTGATGAAAAGCAAAGAAATTTCATGAAAGCTGATAGAAAATTTGTTTTAGATCAAAAAGTATAACAGCCTTGTAACAAACCATTAACAAAACCGCTTAAAAATTGCTATTTTTTCCATTTTCTGATAATTTTTTGGTGAAAAGTGCGGTACAATTTTACCCAATTTTATAGAGGACAAAACTATGCCACAAGAAACCATTTTCAGCAAAATTATTCGTAAAGAAATTCCAGCGGATATTGTTTATCAAGATGAATTAGTCACCGCTTTCCGTGATATTTCACCACAAGCCAACACCCATATTTTAATCATTCCTAACAAATTGATTCCAACCGTCAATGATGTGACCACAGAAGATGAAATTGCTTTAGGACGGTTATTTACCGTGGCAGCCAAAATTGCCGAACAAGAGGGTATTGCGGAAGATGGCTATCGTTTAATTGTGAACTGCAATAAACATGGCGGACAAGAAGTATTTCATATTCACATGCACTTAGTTGGCGGTGAACCGCTCGGCAGAATGTTGGCAAAATAGGGTGAGTACATGAAAAAAATTCTGTTAATTTGCACCGCACTTTTTTTAGTCGCCTGTAGTTCAAGCCAGCCGTCATTAGTTTATACTCATGCCCCGATTTTAAATATTACGGCGGAACTTAACCCATTGATTGATGCTAATGCAACCGCTCAATCCGCATGGGTAAAAAATAAATCAAATCAAAATATTAACGTTCAATATGACGTATTTTGGTATGATCAAAACGGCGTGACGCAACCTGTGAGCTTACAACAAGAACAATATCGGGCGAATTTATTGCTTGCACCTGAACAAAAGCAAGCCATTAATTTGAGTAAGCCAACACCTGAAAGTGTGAATTATCGTTTATATTTACAATTAAAATAACTATGTCAACTTTACTTATTGATTTAAAAGGTCAACAGCTTACCCAAGAAGAAGTGGAACTGCTAGAACACCCCTTAGTCGCAGGCTTAATTCTATTCAGTCGCAATTTTTACGACCGTGAACAAATTCAAGCCCTGATTAAAGCGGTTCGGCAACGAGTGAAAAAGCCCTTATTGATCACCGTGGATCAAGAGGGCGGTCGGGTACAGCGTTTCCGTGATGGTTTTACCCAACTGCCTGCCATGCAATCTTTTGCCGAAATTTGTTCTGATCATCAAGAACAACAACGTCTTGCTTTAGAATGTGGCTGGCAAATGGCAGCAGAAATGACGGCACTGGATATTGATTTAAGTTTTGCTCCAGTGCTAGATTTAGGGCATCAATGCAAAGCCATCGGCGATCGTAGTTTTAGTGGTGATATTGAACCTACCATTCGCCTTGCCACGGCGTTTATCCACGGCATGAAACAAGCAGGCATGGCGACCACAGGCAAACATTTCCCTGGGCATGGTCACGTTATCGCTGATAGTCATTTAGAAACGCCTTATGATGAGCGTCCAAGTGCGGTGATTTTTGAGCAAGATATTCAGCCTTTTCAACAGTTGATTGCCAACAATTTGCTTGATGCGATTATGCCAGCCCATGTTATTTATACGCAATGTGATAACCAACCAGCCAGCGGTTCAAGTTACTGGTTACAGACCATTCTTCGCCAACAATTCGCTTTCCAAGGGACGATTTTCTCCGATGATTTAGGCATGAAAGGGGCAGGATTTATGGGCGATTTTGTAGAGCGTAGCGAAAAAGCCTTGCACGCAGGTTGTGATTTATTATTGTTATGCAACGAACCTGATGGCGTGGTGCAAGTGTTGGATAAGCTAAAACTGCAAGAAAATGCACCGCACTTTGAGCAACGTCAACAGCGTTTACGTTCACTATTTAAGCAAAAATCTTTTTCGTGGAATGAACTGACTAAAACCGAACGTTGGTTAAATAATCATAAAGCATTGACTGCATTTCAACAGCGTTGGTTGGAATGTAAAATCTAATGATGATTAATTGTCAGTATTATCAAGCTCAACAATGCCAGTCTTGTCAATGGATAGCGAACGACTATCCATTACAAGTACACCAAAAACAAGTGCATCTAAAACAACAGTTGGCTAAATTAGATCTGTCAAAACTCGCTTGGTTTGCACCTTTTCCATCACCACTGACAGCGTTTCGCAATAAAGCCAAAATGGTGGTGTCAGGGGCGGTGGAACGCCCGATTTTAGGCATTGTCAATGAGCAAAATCAAGCGGTAGATTTAACGGATTGTGAGCTTTATCCAGCCCATTTTGTCAATATTTTCCCTATTCTCAAAGACTTTATTGGACGTGCAGGGTTAGTGCCATACAACATAGCGAAACAAAAGGGCGAACTGAAATTTATTTTACTCACCGAAAGCCGTTATAACGGCGAATTGATGTTGCGTTTTGTATTACGCTCCGAGAACAAGATTGCATTAATTCAACGAGAATTAGCGAAATTACAAGCAAAATTACCGCAGTTAAAGGTAATTACCGCGAATATTCAACCCCAGCATGCGGCGATTTTAGAGGGCGAAAAAGAAATTTTTCTCACTGAACAGCAAGTGTTAGAAGAACAATTTAACCACATTCCGCTATTTATTCGTCCACAAGGTTTTTTCCAAACCAATCCAACCGTGGCAGAAAACCTCTATGCGACAGCTCAACAGTGGATAAAAGATTTTCCCATTAATTCGCTGTGGGATTTGTTTTGTGGCGTAGGCGGATTTGGTTTACATTGTGCGAAAGCACTTAGCGAGAAAAATCCGCATGTTGAATTAACTGGCATTGAAATTTCACCGTCTGCCATTCAAGCAGCGAAAAAATCAGCGGAAAAGTGCGGTCTAAAAAATGTCAATTTTCAATCCCTCGATGCGGCTAATTTTGCTCTAAAGGATCAACAAACGAAGCCTGATTTAGTCATCGTCAATCCCCCAAGACGAGGCATTGGCAAGCCGTTAGCCCAATTTCTCAATCAAATGCAACCGCCATTTATTTTATATTCCAGCTGTAATGCGGTGAGTATGGGAAAAGATTTAGCCGAATTAAGCCATTACCAACTTCGCAAAATCCAACTATTCGATATGTTTCCACATACTAGTCATTATGAAGTGTTGGGGTTGTTAGGGCGTGTCCCTATTTCATAAAATCGTATCTTTTGGGGTAAAAAGCCCCTATTCTGCGTTAAAAATTCTCGCCATAGAATAGCTATGGCTGCGATTTTTGCCTTGAATATGTGCTTTTTCCCTCCAAAATCTATAGATTTATGAAATAGGGACACGCCCTAATCAAACAAAATTAGTTCAATTTCGGACTTGTCCATTTTCTAAACCAAACAGGTAATAGCGTGGATCCCATGGCGGAGAAAATAACCAAAGCGACACCGACTGCTGTGACCAAAGAAAGATGTTCGCCTAAAATCAGCAAAGCAAGAAAAACCCCAAACACAGGTTCTAACGCACTGAAAATAGCGGAAATATTGGCACTGACATCTTGTAAGCCTTTGTTCCATAAAATATAGGCTAACCATGTGCAACCTACGGATAAATAGAGAATCCCCCAAATACCCTCGCTACTCGGATTAATCTGCCAATTTTGGGTAAATAATAAGGTCATCGGAACACAGGTTACGGTGCCTAATACAATTAAAATATTGGTAAATTCAACCGCTTTGAGTTCTTTCATCACATCTTTGCTCATATATAAACAAAACGCAAAAATGAAACCGCCAGAGAGAACCATTAAGCAACCTAATAGGCTGACATCGCCTTGTTCTTCAGAACCTAATACCACTAAGGCAACCCCGATAAAGGCAACGATACCAAACAAAATGTCGATTAATTTAAGCCGTTGTTTGAAGAATAATACGCCAACTAGCACGGTAATTAAGGGTTCTGCCCCGAGCATTGTGACGGCACTGGCAGCGGAGGTGAAAGATAGCCCGATAAATTGCAACATAAATACCGTTGGAAACACCAAACATGCAATCAGCCACATTTTTTTGACTAAATGGCTTGGAATTTTGCGATAAGCAGGAAAAAAGGCAGGCAAAGAAAAAATGGCTGCAATGGCTAAACGTAATTGCACGGTAATGGCAGGGTCAAACATCGCATAACTGTATTTTCCTGCAATAAATGAACTCCCCCAAATAAGGGCAGCTAATAAGAGATAAATCATGGTTATCCTTAGCTTTTGGCTAATAAATCCTGTTTGCGGATACCGAGTAAGATTAACATAGCAAAATAGCTTACTGCAGCAAGGCAGATTAACCAAGCTAACCAATGTACTCGTTTAAAAAATGTCATGGCATGCCATGTCATTAATTCAGGACTAAAATACCACACCAACGATCCCATTACCACGGCAGAAAGCAAAACTTTGACAAAAAATACCGCACTTTTTTTCGAAAAATGATACACATCGGCTTGGGCTAAACCACGATAAAGCAAATAAGCATTGAGCGTAGCTGACATGGCAGACGCAATGGCTAAACCCACATAACTAAACGGAATAGCCAATAGATTAAAGCCCATATTACTGACCATGGCAATAATCCCAATTTTCACGGGGGTTTTGGTGTCTTGTCTGGCGTAGTAACCGTTCGCCAGAATTTTGATTAGCATAAAACTCAATAAGCCAGCATTAAATCCCCACAACGAAAGGGCAGCGGCTTGCACGTCATTGAGCAAAAATTGCCCACGCATAAATAAAGTGAGTAACATGGGTTCAGCTAATACCGCAATACCGATCATGGCTGGCACGCCGAGTAATAAAATCATTCGCACGCCCCAATCCATAGTTTGACGAAAATCCACCGCACTTTTTTGTGCATCATCACTACGATTCACATGATGACGAGCTAATGTGGGCAAAATCACGGTAGAAATCGCAATGCCAAATAAACCGAGCGGAAATTCCAGTAAACGGTCGGAATAATACAGCCAGCTAATCGATCCTGTCATTAAAAAACTGGCAATAAAGGTATCAAGCAATAAATTAATTTGACTGACGGAAACGCCGAATAAAGCGGGAATCATCAGGGTACGGATTTTTTTCACACCCACATCATTCCACGCCCATTGAGGTTTAACTAATAAGCCAGCTTGACGTAAAAAGGGAATTTGAAACAGAAATTGTAGCAAACCACCGACAAAAATACCGATAGCCAACGCAAGATCAGGGCTATCTAAATGTGGCGCTAATAAAAGTGCGGTGCAAATCATGGCAATATTCAGCAATACAGGCGAGAAAGACATCACGCCGAATTTGCCAATGGTGTTTAAAATCGCCCCTGATAACGCCACAAACGTAATAAACCATAAATAAGGGAAAGTAATTTTAAGCAATAATGACGCTTGGCTAAATTTTTCCGCATTGGGTCCATCGTTAAGCCAATCCACAAACCAACCCGTCCCGAAAATGGCGGCGACAATCGGCGAAGCAATCATAGCGAATACAGTAACAAGAGTCACTAAACCGCCTAAGGTTCCCGACACTTTGGCAATAAATTCACGAGTTTTGTTGATGTCGCCTGATTTTTGATATTCCGCTAAGACTGGCACAAAGGCTTGCGAAAATGCACCTTCTGCGAATAAACGGCGTAAAAAATTCGGAATACGGTTAGCAAATAAAAACACGTCTGCTGCTGCTCCCGCCCCAATAATATTGGCAATCACCACATCTCGCACTAAACCGAGTACGCGTGAAAGTAATGTCATGCTGCTGACGATAATGCCTGATTTTAAAAGTCGTTTACTCAAAATGGTTGTTCTCAATGTAGAAATCGGAAAAAATTAGCTTAATTTTATAGAAATTTCATTTTAATGCTATATTAAAACAAAAAAAACTGATAAAATCTCGCCCTACATTGTTTAAAGCGTTGCTTAACGGCTTATAGCAACCGAAAAACGGTGCCAAGATTCGGTTGTGTCTCACCGAAAACAACAAATTTACAGACAGCTCATTCTAATTTTGAATGAAAGAGCAATATTGATTAATTAACAGAAATTCTTAGGAGTTTGACCTTGGCTAATATCAAGTCAGCAAAAAAACGTGCGGTTCAATCTGAAAAACGCCGTCAACACAATGCAAGTCAACGCTCAATGATGCGTACTTACATCAAAAAAACTTATGCAGCAGTAGCAACTGGCGATAAAGCAGCTTCAGAAGCCGCTTTCGTTGAGATGCAAAAAGTCGTGGATCGTATGGCATCTAAAGGCTTAATTCACGCTAACAAAGCAGCTAACCACAAATCTAAATTAGCAGCTCAAATTAAAAAATTAGCGTAATTGTTGATTTAAAAATTAATGAAAAATAAACCGCACTTTTGTTTAAAAAGTGCGGTTTATTTGTTGTTTATAATCGGTGAAATAGTTGCGAATAATGTATTTCTACTTATTTGAACCCTCAGGGTGCAAACCAATTCCTGCGTGGCGTTGTTTTAATTTATCCATCACATTTGCCCAATTTAAGTTGGCATCTTGCAATAACACAGTTAAATGATAAAGCAGATCTGCTGTTTCAGACACCACTTCATCAGGATCTTTCGCCATTGCCGCTAAGGCAGTTTCAACCCCTTCTTCACCTACTTTCTGAGCAATCTTCTTCGTCCCTTTCGCATATAGTTTAGCAGTATAAGAACTGTCAGGATCGGCATTTTTGCGTGATTTAATCAGGTTTTCTAATTTGCTGAAAAATACCCAATCGGGCAACGTTTGCAATTCACTAAAACAACTTTCTGTGCCTTTATGGCAAGTGGGTCCAATAGGATTAACTAAAATTAACAACGTATCATTATCACAATCCAACGCCATATCCACCACATGCAAAAAATGCCCCGAAGTTTCACCCTTTGTCCATAGCCGTTGTTTGGTGCGGGAATAAAAAGTCACTTTCTTTTCAACCAGCGTTTTATTTAATGCTTCTGCATTCATATAGCCCAGCATTAATACTTCGCAAGTTTGGGCGTTTTGTACGATAACGGGGAGCAGGTTATCAACTTTTTGCCAGTCGATAGTTTGTGTATTAATCATTATTTTCTCACTTCCACTTTTTCTTGTTGTAAGTACTCTTTCAATTCCCCAATATCAATAATCCGTTTATGAAACACACTTGCCGCTAAAGCTCCATCTACATTGGCTTCCACAAAGGCATCACGAAAATGCACCATTTCGCCTGCACCGCCTGATGCGATTAACGGCACATGACAAATTTCACGCACTTTTTTTAACTGCACCAAATCATAGCCGTTACGCACGCCGTCCTGATTCATCATATTCAACACGATTTCGCCTGCACCACGTTGTTGTACTTCAGTGACCCAGTCCAATAATTGCCAGTTAGTTTGGCGAGTACGATGTTCATCGCCCGTATATTGATTAACCCAATATTTACCCGTTTCCTGTTCAAACCAACTATCAATGCCCACCACAATGGCTTGCACGCCAAAGCGTTGAGAAAGTGCGGTGATTAATTCGGGATTTTCCAAAGCAGGCGAATTAATTGAAATTTTATCCGCCCCAAAGGCGAAAAGCTGTTCTGCATCGGCAATAGTTTTAATGCCACCTGCCACGCAGAAGGGAATATCAATCACTTTGGCGACACGTTCCACCCAGCTTTTATCCACGGTGCGACCGTCTGATGAAGCGGTAATATCATAAAATACCAATTCGTCCGCCCCCTCTTCGGCATAACGTTTCGCCAATGGCACAATATCACCGATGGTTTCATGGTTGCGAAATTGCACGCCTTTCACCACTTGACCGTCTTTTACGTCCAAACAAGGAATTATCCGTTTTGCCAACATTCGATCGCCTCAGCTACATTAAATTTGCCCTCTAATAAGGCACGTCCTACAATCACACCAGCTACGCCAGTCCCTTTTAATGCTTGAATATCCGCCAATGATCCAATACCGCCCGAAGATTGAAAATTGATTACGGGGTATTTGGCACAAATTTCACGATATAAATCCACATTAGAACCCGCTAAGGTGCCATCTCGAGAAATGTCGGTACATAAAACATGTTGCAAACCCACGGATTGATAATCTTCAATTAAGGCTTCCAACGACACCCCACTGGCTTCTTGCCAACCACTGATTGCGATGATTTTATTGCCTTTTTCATCGATGTTGACATCTAACGCCAAGACAAATTTTTCCGCCCCATATTTTTCAAACCAACCTTTTACAAGGTCTGAATTTTTCACCGCAGTTGAACCGATCACGACACGATTCGCCCCTACGGCTAATAAATCCGCCACATCTTGTTCGCTGCGAATACCACCACCGACTTGAATTTTACATTGCGTGGTTTCTATGATGTTGCCAATTAGCTTGGTTTGACGTTTGGCAGGATCTTTCGCTCCAGTTAAATCCACCAGATGCAACTGTTCCGCCCCTTGAGCGAGATAGCTGGCAAACTGCTCAACAGGGTTATCACTATATGTGGTTTGTTTGGCGTAATCACCCTGATGTAATCGCACCACTTGACCATCAATCAGGTCAAGTGCTGGGATTATGATAGATTTCTTCATTAGGTTTTCCTAAAGTATTGCTTAACGTAAGCGTAAATTTGAACCGACAGTTAATTTTGCTGTTGATGAAAGACCATTCAAGCTCACAATTTCATTGATACTTTTACCGCTTAAGTAGCTGATTAAATAAAGTGTATCGTATTTACCCACAGTATAAGTTGCCCCCGTGTAACATCCTTTCTGAATTTGGCTATAAACAGGTGTATTTGTACCATCACGCACCACCGTACAATTACCTACCTGTTCAGCATTTCCACTGGCTGGTTGGTCATAAGTTGGTTGGTTATAGGTTGGCTGTTGATATTGAGTGTTTGGCTGTCCCATGGTGCTAGGCATTTCGGTTGGTTGAACATTTGCATAAGGCTCACTCACATCAACCACTTCAGAGCTTGAAGTAGCGTCTGTGGTAGATGAGCTATTAGTACAACCGATTAATGCAAAGGCGGCTAAAGGTAATACAAAAAGTGATTTTTTCATTTGAGAATCCTATTTATTAAACAAAATATAAATTAATTTACCTTAAAAAGGTATGTTATAGCCTATCATAGATTTGTCATCAGCGTAATAAATTACCCTGATGAATCATTAGATATTTTCCACAAAATTTCGCAATAATTGTGAGCCATTTTTACCAGAACGTTCAGGGTGAAACTGTACGCCGTAGAAATTTTTACTCGCAATGGCAGCCGAAAAATCTACCCCATATTGACTGGTGGCAATGGTATTTTTATTCGGCAATACCGCATAACTATGCACAAAATAAAAATGACTATCTTGCTCAATATCAACGAATAACGGATGATTGTCGGCATAATGCACCTTATTCCAACCCGTATGTGGCAATGGCAAACCTGTATTAGGAATTAATTCCGTATGCCCTGTCATTAGATTTAAGGTTGATACATTGCCTTCGGCGGAATATTCCGTCATTAACTGCATGCCTAAGCAAATGCCTAACATCGGTTGGGTCGCATGTTGAATGGTTGCGATAAGTTGGCGTTGTTCTAAATTTTGCATCGCAGCAATCGCCGTGCCAACACCAGGTAAAATCAGTTTATCGGCAGATTGGATTTTATTCAGATCGCGGGAGATCTCGGCAGTGTAACCCAAACGGTCAAAAGCGAATTTGACTGATGATAGGTTGGCACAGCCAGTGTCGATGATGATAATATTTTTCATAATTTATAGTTTAACCGTAAGTTATTGCCAATCTTCAAAGCGTAATTTATTTACACGTGCAAATTCTTTAGTATTATGGGTAATCAAGATTAAATTACGATTAATTGCTTGTCCTGCAATCTGTACATCATAAGTACCAATAGGTGTCCCTTGTTTAGTTAATTCTGCTCTAATTTTGCCAGCTTGTTTGGCATCATCTAATTCAAAGGGCAAAATAGTAAACGGCAATTTATCTAATTTAGCTAAATTTTCTGTTTTACGCTGACTTTTTTCCGCACCATAATAAAGCTCAAACATAACAATACTAGGTAAAGCGAAGTCAGTTGGAGAGTAACGTTTCAAGCGAGTAATAAAATCTATATTGTTATTTAAAATGGCAATAACGGCATTGGTATCTAACAAATATTTCATTCAAAACTGCTCCAATCTCTTTCTTGAGCTGTAGATAAACGACCATCTTCAATAGAGCGTACAAAACTTTCATCTAGTTTACCCATTTCAGTCAGTTCGTCTAACCACGACCAATCATTTACAATCGGCTCAAGGATCACCTTTTGACCTTGTTTTCGAATACTCACTTCTTTACTATTAAAGCGAAATGCTTTGGGTAGGCGTAAAGCCTGAGAATTACCTGTCCAAAATAATTTTGCTGTTGTCATTGTTTACTCCCAACTCTTGTTTGTATATATTAAAAGTATATATAAATAGATCAATATATTCAACTAATATGAGAACTACAACACCCCTTTACTACTCGGCAACACATCACTTTCAATCCGAATCGCCTGTCTTAACGTGCGTCCAAACACTTTAAACAAACTTTCAATTTTATGATGATCATTCTCACCTTGCACACTTAAATGTAAAGTCGCTAACATGGTAAACGCAATGGATTGAAAAAAATGTTCAGTGAGTTCGGTGCTAAAATCGCCTACTTTGTCCCGTTTAAACTCGGCATTAAATTTAATAAACGGACGACCCGATAAATCCAACGCACATTCCGCCTTACATTCGTCCATTGGTAACACAAAGCCAAAACGTGCAATGCCACGCTTGTCGCCAATCGCCTGTTTTAATGCTGTGCCTAAGGCAAGTGCGGTGTCTTCCACACTGTGATGTTCGTCAATCCATAAATCGCCTTTACAAGACACATTCATACGAAAACCGCCGTGGGTGGCAATTTGATCCAGCATGTGATCAAAAAAGCCGATGCCTGTTTTAATCTGATTCACCCCAGTTTCATCAAGCCATACTTGCACTTTAATATCGGTTTCTTTGGTTTTACGCACCACTTCGGCATAGCGTGGTGGACGTTCACCGATATTGGTCACTGGTTCACCAAGTAATTTTTCGCTAATTAAATCCCAATTCAATTTATCAGGGTGATATTGCAAGGCTCGAATACCTAAATTTTCGGCTAACTGCACATCAGTGGCACGGTCGCCAATCACAAAACTACTGTCAGGATCAAAAAGCTGTCTGACAATATATTTTTCTAATAATTTGGTTTGCGGTTTACGGCAATCACAATGATCTTCTGGCTTATGCGGACAAATCAGCACGTCATCAAATTCAATCCCTTGTGAATGAAAAATTTCCATCATCGCATTATGCGGTTTATCGAAACTGTCTTGTGGAAAAGAATCCGTACCCAACCCGTCTTGATTACTGACCATTACAAAACGATAACGATCTTTCAGTTTAAGTAAGGCAGGAATAACATTTTTTTCCAGTTTTAATTTTTCCAGACTATCAATCTGAAAATCGGTTTTCGGTTCGTCTATTAATGTGCCGTCACGGTCGATAAATAAGGTAGGTTGTGCTGTCATCATATTTTCCTTGTGGCTTTTGTTTTTATTAATTAACAGATAAATTATCAAAATCACGGATTTTTTGATAGGTATCTTCTAATCCCGAACTAAAATTAATTTTTTTCAATTCAAGTACCGCATTAGATTTTACAATCATCCGCAACGGCTGAAATTGCATATTACACATATAAAGCTGTTGATGTGGCAACATGTGTTGTACAAAACGGGTTAATGCGTGAATTCCCCCCGTATCTAGCACTGTAACCGCATCACATTGCAACACAATATGTTTGATTTCGTGATCGGTATGCACAGTTTTCTCGTGTAAATCGGCAAATAGATTATCCGCCGCAGCAAAAAACAGCGGACCACTAATGCGATACACTAACACATCATTTAAATCTTCGGGGTGAGTTTGTTCAATGGATTTAGTCATTTCCGCAATGGTACGAATAAACAATAAACTCGCCAACAACACGCCCACCGTAATGGCAATCACCATATCGAAAATCACGGTTAAGAAGATACAAGTTAATAACACCGCAATTTCATTCGCTCCCGAACGGCGAACTAAATGAATGATATTACGTAGATCTGCCATATTCCACGCCACCATTAACAGCAATGCTGCCATGGAAGCTAAGGGTAAATAAGATAAAGCCTGAGCAAATAATAGCAGAGAAAATAATACCAACAAGCCATGTACCATACTGGAAATTGGCGAAAACGCCCCTGATTTCACATTAGCAGCAGAACGTGCAATAGCCGCTGTTGCTGTGATACCACCAAGAAACGGCGTAATAATATTGCCGATCCCTTGGGCTAATAATTCGTTATTAGAATGGTGTTTAGTATTGGTCATATTATCTAATACCACCGCACACAATAAAGATTCAATCGCCCCTAAAACCGCCATTGAAAATGCTGCGGGTAGCAAAGATTGAATCGTACCAAAGTTCCATTCCACTAACTTCCCTTGAGCATTCGGAATATTCCACGGTAAGGCAAATTCAGGCAATACATTAGGGATACCTTGCCCGACTGAACCATCTGCCAGTTGATATTGGAAAGCCGAACCAATGGTCTGCACATCATAACCAACCGTAATCAAAACCAGCGATAAAACCGTACCTATGATGACTGCGGGTAAATGCCCTGGAAAAGGTAAACGAAAACGATGCCATTGGGATAAAGTTAATAAAGTAACAACACCAACTGCCGTATCCGCCCAGTTAATAGTCGGAAGTGCGGTGAAAATAGTATAAACTTTTTCTAAATAATGGGCTGGCATGACATCAATATGCAAACCAAGAAAATCTTTAATTTGCAAAGTTGCTATCGTAATCCCGATGCCACAGGTAAAGCCCAAAGTGACTGGTAACGGAATATATTCAATTAACCGTCCTAGACGAAACAACGCCATTAGCACTAAAATTATCCCAGATAACAGGGTCGCCATGAGTAATCCGCCCAAGCCAAATTGTTGCGTCACAGGATATAAAATAACCACAAAAGCGGCTGTCGGTCCTGAAATATTAAAACGAGAACCGCCCAACAAAGCAATCACAATACCTGCTACAATCGCTGTATATAAACCATGTTGCGGTGGCACGCCACTAGCAATCGCCAATGCCATTGACAACGGAATGGCAATAACCCCAACCGTCAACCCAGCAATAATATCTTTAATGAATTGTGTTTTTCCATAACCTAAGCGAAACGCATCTTGTAATGCACTGAACGGCTTAACTGCTAACAGGGCATTTTTGGTAAGAAACCATTTATTTAACATTGTTCTATCTCGAAAATTAAAAGCTACAGACTATTTTAACCAAAATTCTTACAAAAAACTTTGCGTTTTCGCAAGAAAAACGAAAAAAGACTAGACGAAAGGGAAGTTAATTCTTATAATCACGCCCGCTTGCTCAATGAATCCATTGAGTGTCCAGAATGGTAAGGTGTCCGAGTGGTTGAAGGAGCACGCCTGGAAAGCGTGTATGTGGGAAACTGCATCAAGGGTTCAAATCCCTTCCTTACCGCCATGACTCTTTTATTTTTGTCTTATTTCATAATTTCTTATTCATAATCCCCACGAAATTTTTTCACCCCCACTTTTCCCCTCATTTTTTATTATTTTTGTGATATGTATTCCAAAACTGCGGTGAATTTCTTGAGAGTTTTAGGGTTTTGCTTGAAATTACACCCCGTTGAGTTTATTTCCAATATGCTCAACACAAAAAATCAATATTTATTTTCAACAAGGAAACCTTATGAAATCCATTAAAGCATTATTCGGCACAGTGGTACTAGCTGGCTCATTATTAGGCAGTGCAAACGTATTCGCAGAAACCGCACAACCAGCCACAACAGCCGTTCAGCAAGTTACTGCACAAACGGTTGCAACTGAAACACAAGCTACTGTAGTTGGTGATAAATTAAATATTAACACCGCTTCCGCCACAGAAATTCAAAAAGCCTTAACGGGGATCGGAGCTAAAAAAGCTGAAGCCATTGTGCAATATCGTGAAACGCATGGTGCTTTCACTTCCGTAGATCAATTATTAGACGTACAGGGTATTGGTCAAGCTACTTTAGATAAAAATAAAGATCGGATTATTTTCTAGTTATTTGCCAATCATTAATTAAAAGTCATTGCAATGTAGTGGCAATGGCTTTACAATTTCGGTACTTTATATCAAAAACTGAAAGGATAAAAAAATGACTAGCATTAACTTTAATATTCGTCTGGACTCTCGCTTAAAAGAACGTGCATTTTCGGTGATCGAAAGCTACGGATTAACACCGTCACAAGCGATTAAGCTATTTTTAAATCAAATTGCAGATACTAAATCGGTGCCGTTATCATTTGATCATCATGCTGATACACCAAATGCAGTGACCAGATTGGCAATGTTAGAAACGATTGAAAATCGTAAGACTAACCATCTAAAAACCTACAATAGCTTTGAAGAAATTGTACAAGATAGTTAATACGATTGATCAGACTAGGCACACACGCCGAACTATTTTAAATGTTAATCTATGGCATACCCTTGTGGCGAAAGTAATTGACCATCTAAATAGGCTTTTCCGTCAATTTCTTTCAAACGATCATCAACAAACCATTTCACCACCAAAGGATAAATTTGTAATTCTTGTGTTTTCACTCGTTGTTGAATATCTTCTATGCTATCGTCAGGGAAAATCGGGACTTTAGCTTGCAAAATCACGGCACCGCCATCTACTTTCTCATTCACAAAATGCACCGATGTACCATGTTCCGTTTCGCCAGCCTCTAAAGCCTGTTGATAGGTGTTTAAGCCACGGAATTTTGGCAATAATGACGGATGAATATTTAAAATCTTGCCAGCAAAGCGTTGGGTAAATTCAGCGGTGAGAATTTTCATATAGCCAGCTAACACAATCAAATCTGCCCCAAGATCAGCAATAAAATCCGCAATGGCTAAATCCATTGCCAGATTATTGGGATAATGTTTACGTTCAAAAAGTGCGGTGGGAATATTGGCATTTTTGGCACGTTCTAAACCGTAAGCATTGGCTTTATTGCTAATCACAGCCACAATTTGCCCATTAATCATTTTATTTTCGCAAGCCTCTATAATCGCTTGTAAATTGGTGCCTGAACCTGAAATAAGAATAACGATTTTTTTCATAAAGATAGGTATTAAATTGAAAAATTAAGGGCGGATATATCGATCCGCCCCGAATATTATTGAATAATCACTTGTTGTTCGCCTGCTTGTAACGGTTCAATTTGACCGATTAACCAAGCGTCTTCACCTGCTGCACGCAACACTGTCAAGGCTTTTTCCACATCTGCTTGTGGTAATGCAATCACCATGCCTACACCACAGTTAAAGGTGCGGTACATTTCATAGGTTTCAATATTGCCTTTTTCTTGCAACCATTTAAATACAGGCTGCCATTGCCAGCTTTTTTCATTAATGACCGCTTTCAAATTCTGTGGTAAAACTCGTGGAATATTTTCCCAGAAACCGCCACCAGTTAAATGAGCAATCGAATGAACATCGACATTTTCAATCAATTCTAACACCGATTTGACATAAATTTTGGTCGGTGCAAGCACTTGTTCGCTTAACGGACGACCTGCTAATTGTTCTGTGGCAGGGTTTACGCCTGATACTTCAATCACCTTACGCACTAAAGAATAACCATTGGAATGTGGACCACTTGACGCTAATGCAATTAACGCATCTCCAGCTTGTACTTGCGAACCGTCAATAATTTTAGATTTTTCCACCACACCGACACAGAAGCCAGCTAAATCGTAATCACCAGCGTGATACATACCTGGCATTTCCGCTGTTTCACCGCCAACTAAGGCACAACCTGATTGTACACAACCCTCCGCAATGCCTTTCACCACATCGGATGCCACATCTACTTCCAATTTTCCTGTGGCATAATAATCCAAGAAGAACAACGGTTCTGCACCTTGCACCACTAAATCATTGACGCACATTGCCACCAAGTCAATCCCAATCGTATCGTGTTTTTTCAAATCAATCGCTAAACGTAATTTGGTGCCAACACCGTCCGTGCCTGAAACTAAAATTGGCTCTTTATATTTGCTTGGCAACGCACATAACGCACCGAAACCACCTAAACCGCCAATCACTTCAGGGCGAGTAGTACGTTTTACGTGTGGTTTAATCCGTTCAACTAATTCATTACCAGCGTTAATATCCACGCCAGCATCTTTATAACTTAATGATGGTTTGCTCACGATGTTGTCCTTTTGTGTTCAAAAATTGGGGCTATTATACCGACTTTGAGAATTGAGGTAAACGTTTGCTATAAGGTATTTCAAACAAAAAAAGCCGTAAAAAATTCCCCAATTTTGCAATCGGGGAGTGGGGGAGGGCTTTATGTAACAGATTTATTTTATAAAGAATACACAAAAATCACCAAAATCAACACGGGAATTACATATTTCACATAATTAAACCAAATTGCAGTGAGTTTTTTGCTTGCATTTAATTCTTGCTTGGCTTCATCTTTTAACACAAATCCAACGAATACGGCACAGCCAAGTGCGGTTAAAATAAACAGAATATTGCCACTAATGTAATCAAAGGCATCAAAAATACTTCGCCCGATAATGGTTACATTCTGCCATTGGTTATCACCTAACACCGATGGGATATTACCTAATAGAAAAATACCGCTCAATACTAACGCAATCGAGGCTTTACGACCTAAGCGAGTTTTTTCTTGTAAAGTAGTAATCAGCACTTCATAAATGGTTAATGAAGTCGTTAATGCCGCAATGATCAGCAAACTAAAGAAAATTACGGCGAAAATTGAACCTTGCCATATATGAGAAAATACGATCGGCAAACTTTGGAACACCAAAGTCGGTCCTGAATTAGGGGCAACGTTAAAAGTGAATAAAGAAGGGAAAATCATAAAGCCAGCGGCAAGTGCGATTAAAGTATTCATCACGGCGGTAATTGAGGCGGTTTTGACTAGATTTTCTTTTTTATCTAAATAACTTGATAGCGTGATTAACACACCAAAACCAAGGCTTAAGGCAAAGAAAACTTGTCCCAACACAAACACAAATAACTCTTTGCTGATTTTGGAAAAATCAGGCACCAAATAAAATTCAATTCCCTGTGTCGCCCCTGCTAAGGTGATATTGCGTACAATCATCACCAACAAGAAAATAAATAACAATGGCATCAAAAATTTTACCGAACGCTCAATCCCGTCCACAATGCCTTTTGCCAAAATAATATAATTAGCCAACACAAACACAGCCGTATAGCCCAAAATAGTGAGCGGACTGTTATGAATATGAGTGGTGAAAAAATTTGCGGTGGTTTCAGGGCTAACGGGAGCAGATAAATCCAATGTGCCATTAATAATGCTACCAATATAAGTCAGCACCCAGCCACCCAGCACCATATAATAAGCAAGGATACCAAAAGCCCCTAATAATCCCATATAGCCGACAATCTTCCAAGCAGGGTGAATTGGCTTGCCGTTGGCTGTTCCTGTGAAAGCATCGACAGCATTTTTATGTATGCGGCGACCAATCACATTTTCTACCAAAATCATCGGGATCCCAATTACAATCATCGCAATGCAAAATAACAACACATAAGCACCGCCACCATTTTCGCCAACTAAATAAGGGAATCGCCAAGTTGCTCCAAAACCGACAGTGGCTCCCGCTACTGTCATCACATAGGTTAAACGGCTCGACCACGTTTGGCGTTGTTCTGTTTCATTCATTGACATAAAATTTTTCTTCCATGTATTCTTAAAAAAAGCACACTTTCGGTTATCTCGAAATAAAGTGCGGTTAAAATTTAATTAATTTTGATCTGTTAAACTCTGCGGCGGCGGCGATGAAAATTTTTACTCGCATTGGTTTTCTGAATTAACTCATGAGCAGAGGATAGTTCCAGCCGTTTGGTACGGCGATATTGGGTTAAAAAATAATGTATAGAACTGGTTAGCATTATACCAGCCGCAAGAACAATCAACAATTCAGCATATAAACGATGAAAAAGTTGATCGATTTTACCTTGTGTGGTTTGGACATGTTTGGTATCAAATGTAATACGCAAAAAACCCTCCACCCCATTGGTAGAATAAATCGGTTCAACAATTTGTTGGGTGGTCATATCATTATTTTTGGCTAAACCTAATTGCTGTTTTAAATTTAATCGGTTACTACTTTGGGCTAATAGCTCACCATTGCTGGCATATAAAGACGCATCGAGAACAAAACGCTCTTTGGTCAAATTATCTAAACTTTCCGTTAATTTTTCCGCTTTGGCATTGTTTAGCAACAGCAGAGAAAGAATATTGGTTTGTTGCCGCACTAACAAATGGGATAAATTCGCCACCTGATTCATACTAGCTAATTGCGAACCAAGGCGGAATTGTTTGACCCCAAATAAAATAACCGCCACCATAGCCACACAAAGCAGGCAGATAATGAGTAACATACCCAGTTTTGTTAGTTTTTGTTTGATTATTTGCAAGTTGTTTTACCCAAATATTTTGTAATAATGTATGATTGTAGCACTACAATAAAAAATTAACAGGATTTCTTATGCAAACTATTTTACAAAAATTTCCCCATTTTCCCACCGCACTTTTCACTGAACAGCCGATTGTCGCCAAACAAGGCTATTCTATTTTATTTAGTCCGCAGTTAAATCTCGAAAAATTAATGGCTTTCCAACAAAAGTGCGGTGAAAATTTTCAGATTTTTGACTGCTGGGAAATTGCTAACAACGTGGTGATCCTAATCCAAGGGGAATTTAGCCCTGATTTTATTGCGAATGCTCACCAATTACAATTAGACGCAGCCGTAATTAATTTTAACGCAAAATTAAGTCAAGCAGGCTTGTTAGTGATGGATATGGATAGCACGGCGATTAAAATTGAATGTATTGATGAAATTGCCAAACTTGCAGGCACGGGTGAACAAGTGTCTGCGATTACGGCGGCTGCCATGCGGGGCGAATTAGATTTCGCCCAAAGTTTACGCCGCCGTGTAGGCACATTAACAGGGGCAAAAGAAAGTATTTTAGGCGAAGTTCGCCAACATTTACCCTTAATGGACGGTTTAACCGAAACTGTGCATGAATTGCAACAATATCATTGGAAAATCGCCATTGCCTCGGGGGGATTTACCTATTTCGCTGATTATCTCAAACAAATGTTGCAGTTAGATTATGCCATTGCTAATCAATTTGAGATTGACAATGGCATGCTCACGGGCAAACTGCAAGGCGATATTGTAGATGCACAATATAAAGCCAATGTGTTACAACAGCTCACCCAACAGTTTAATATTGATCCGAGCAACACAGTCGCCATTGGTGACGGTGCGAATGATTTAGCCATGCTGAAAATTGCCAATTTGGGAGCTGCATTTCACGCCAAATCAAAAGTGCAACAACAGGCTCAAGTTGTGGTAAACTTTGCGGATTTAACGGGATTACTGTGCTTGCTAAGTGCCAGTGATCGGATTGCTAATTTAACTAAATAGGAGAACAAAAATGCCATCATTTGATATTGTGTCTGAACTCACCATGCACGAAGTACGTAATGCGGTGGAAAATGCCAACCGAGTATTAAGCTCACGTTATGACTTCCGTGGCGTAGAAGCAGTGATTGAACTGAATGAAAAAAACGAAAGCATAAAAATCACTTCAGAATCAGATTTCCAATTAGAACAACTGTTAGAAATTTTAATCGGCTCTTGCATTAAACGTGATATTGACAGCACATCGTTAGATGTACCGCCCGAAAGCGAGCATCACGGCAAATTGTATTCCAAAGAAATCAAATTAAAACAAGGGATTGAAACCGACATGGCGAAAAAGCTGGTTAAATTGATTAAAGACAGCAAAATCAAAGTACAAACCCAAATTCAAGGGGAACAAGTGCGTGTTACAGGCAAATCTCGCGATGATTTACAAGCGGCAATTCAATTAGTCAAGGGAGCAGAATTGGGACAACCATTCCAATTTAATAATTTCCGTGATTAATAAAAGCTAATTTAACCCGAAGTGCGGTCGAAAAATGCTGAATTTTGTGGCATTATATAACACTTGCACAAAGCTCAATAAAAGCTACCATTCTAATTCGCAATGGTAGCTTTTTAACTATCTACAACTTAGGCGTGTTATTGACAGTTCGTTGTCGTTGAACAACAAGATTATTTGCCATTTCATTAAGTTCTAAGGCAAGACTTTCTGTATCCATAATTTTATTCAATAAGGCATCATCTTGCACGCTGTCTTTATATTTTTCAAATAACGCATCAGGATTTTGGGCAAATTGTTGTAAACGTAATGCACTATTTTGCGTAAAATGTTCAGGATAATTTTTGGCTAGGAAATGTAAGTCAAATAGATCTCGCCCTTTACTTCGAGTATGTTCACCATCAAAAGCGGCACTTAATTTATTATCAATTAATCGTTCAAGAGAAGCGAAGCGAATCCCATTTTTTATTACCACTTCATCTTCTAAAGCTGGGGTTCGGTAAGATATTTCCAGTTTTAACGCATCTGATTTCCCCGTTTCATTTACTTGATAATTAATGATATAACGGCTTACTGTATCAGTATCTTTTTTCACATTTATATCATTAATTGTTATGTCTTGTGGTGCGGCTGATTTGATTTTGTTCAGTAAATTAAGTTTTTTAGATGAATCAAAATCTAAATCTTCTGAAAATCGATTTAAACCATAGCCTAAATAAAGGGCGGTTCCGCCTTTTAGCACTAACGGTGTGTCAGATAATTTTTCAAGAATTGATTTCATCACTCTTTCGTGATAAAAGTTCCTTTCGGTTATTCCAATGGGTTTCTGCGTTTCCATAAGTTTAAATTTTCTTTTTCTTTGCTATTAAGTTTTGGTTCAAGCACATCTAATAAAGCATAAACAGTCTGTTTATCTTCAAAAGAGGGGAACCAATCGTCTAAAATGGCATTATCAATAATGCCTGTTTGTAATCCACCGCTATAAAGATAATCAACACAAGCTCTTGGGTGATCAGCGACCCAAACGGGGCTATTTTCGGGGTAATAACCTAATCTATTTAAGCGTTGTGTACCATCAATAATACCCAGTTGCCCTAGTAAATGGTTGGTGTTGCGTTTCTGATTAGAACCATACAGATAAAAATCAAGCGGAAAAGCATCATCGTTAAGAGATGCTGCACTATGCCAATCTCCAGTTCCTTCAGGACTATGAATATTCAATGCTACAATACTGCTAACATAGGTTTCAGGGGTTGTTTTGGGAATATAAAGCATCTTAGTCTTCTCTTTGCTATCGCACTAATCTATATAATTATAACATAAAATCCTTTAATAGTTTTGTTGTCAACGGCGTTTTAGTAAGTTAGACCATTACCTTATGCAAGGCTAAAAAATCCCCAAATTTTCAACCGCACTTTTTTTCTAACTGCAATTTGTGGATTGTGCTTAATTTGCCCCCTTACCAAAGAAAAATTTGAATTTATCACAACATTTTAACAAATTTGATCGATTTTAACAGAATGTTATTCCCCTTATAAATATCATGGTTTTATAAATATTCATTAAAATCAATAAGTTATTATGGGGAGGGCAAGGCTGGCGTGTTCCTTTTAGTGAGATTTTTCATATTTTGGAGCATATATTTAACAATTTGTCAACTTGCTATCTTGTGGTAATTGTCTAAATATTAAGCGATTGCATTTAAAATGAACAAAAACAGTTGATAATCATTCTTTTTCAACTGAAACCGTTCAGCAAGCATGTATTCTATTAATTAATTGAAATTTAAAGGAAAGTTATGTATATTAATTAAGCAAACGATTGCTGTGGTTAATATTTAATCTATTGAGTGGTTAGAGGTCTGACCAGTTGTGATTTTGAAAAATTAACTGTACTTCAAAAAAAATTTATGGATAATTCGCATCCATATTGGAGCTGAAATTCAATATACCCGTATTTTTGTAATAATAATCCAGTGCAGGATTGAAAATTGAATCTGGTTGAATGAAGTGCAATGTGGTTATTTTTATAGCAAAAAATACACGAAATAATCGAATCTGACTTAGACTAATTTAAGTTGGGTTCAAAAGTCCTAAACATATTTTTTCATAAACAAAAGAGAGGAAATTGAAAGATGTTATCAAACATTTTAACAAAAACTTATATCACTGTAACTGAAGGGTTACGTAACTTTAAAAATGATCAAAAAGGGGTAACTGCAATTGAGTACGGTTTAATTGCTATCGCAGTTGCAGTACTTATTGTTAGTGTATTCTATAACGATAGTGGTTTTATTGCTAAATTATCAGAAAAATTTGGTAATTTAACTACTACTGTTGGTGCTGCTACAGTTACAAAAGGCACTACTACTCCATAGTAAATATAATAAATACCAGTATCTAACTCAGTTTAGATACTGGTTTTAAATAGGACAGTAAAGAATGTTATCTAAGCTGACAAATGAGTTTTATTTGGTGGTAGCGGAAAAGTTATATAAATTCAAGCGAGATCAAGTGGGAGTAACAGCTACGGAATATGCCTTAATGGCGGTAGTTATTGCGGTCTTTGTGGTAGCAGTATTTTATAGCGATACGGGTTTTGTGGCTGAATTGTCATCTAAATACAGTAGCTTAACCAGCACCGTGACCGATGCGGTGATAACAACTCAATAAGTTAATTTTAAAAAAGTAATAAGGGGAAATGGATTTCCCCATTCTTATTATTATAAAGCATAAAGTAGTAAAGTGATGTTTAGAGAAAATCTCATAATATTTTTTGATATCCTGACTATTCTTTTATTAATCAATGTTTCTTACTCTGATATTAGACGTAGGATTATTGAGAATAAAATCGTTGTTATTTTATGTTTTATATTAATAATGTTAACTTGGTTGAAATATGAAACCATTTTTATTTTAACCCCAATATGTGTTTTACTGATAGGATTTTTATTATTTAGCCTGAAAGTCATAGGCGGTGGCGATGTAAAACTGATTGCCGCATTAACCTTATCTTTACCAAATGATCAAATCCCATCACTTTTCTTTTTTATTACGCTCTCAGGGCTACTTGTTATTATCTGGGGTTTTCTGTTTCACAGAAAATCTATTACAAACAACGGTGTACCTTATGGTGTTGCCATTAGTTTGGGTTATTTAGTCAATATGTTTTTGTATAGTACATAACCCCTTGTGTTATGACTATATTAACTTTATTAAATTTAATTTAAGGATTAAAAATGAATTATAGAATTCTTTTTTTCATTTCATTTCTTATTCTTGCGGTTGGTTTAGGTGGATTATTCTTAATTCCATCATCAGATGAAGCTGATTCTGATGTAGGACTTGAGAACCAAACCACCGAAGTCAAAGAACCAGGAAAAGAACAAAAATTAATTACCACTGCGGTATTAACGCGTAATGTAACCAAAGGATCATTGCTTCAAGCAGAAGATTATACCCTTTCTGATTTAACCGTTGATATAGATAGCCCTTTAGTTGATAAGGATGTGAAAGACTGGATTAATAACTCGGCAAATCATTCTTTGCAGGGTTTTTTAATGTCTGAAAACTTAACCAAAGATTCTTTCTTATCAAAAGATAATATCATTTCACCTGACGACCCAAGATTTTTACTTTCTAGCGTAGATGGCAAACGTGAAGTTGCCTATCGTATTTATGTTAAACCAGAAGATGCTTATTTGTTAGATACCGTATTAGCGGGTGGCTCAGTGTCTATTTTTGGTCAACAAACTGCCAAAGGATTTGACAGTGCGGACAGAAATGAATTAATCAAAGTGATTGACAATGTGTTGGTGTTATACACGAAGAAATTTTCCGATAACGAAATTCAAAGATCGGATAGCAAAGATTTTGTTGGTTATATTACGGTGAAAGTCGAAGCTGACCAAGTGCAAAACGCTTATTCCGTTGCCAAAGAAAGCAAATTAATCGTTTTACCAACCAATACAGAAGCCTCCACGATTAATCATCGCGGCATGTTTATTAGAAAATTAAGAGGACAATAAGAATGTTGACCAGTAGAAAAAAATGGCTAGCTAAGTTTATTGGTGTAGCATTAATCTGTTTATCATATAATGCTTTTTCGCAAACCTTTAATTTGGAAAAAGGACAATCTCGTTTAATTAAATCAGATCAAAAAATTGATACGGTGTTTGTTTCTTCTCCGAATGTAGCGGATTATGAAATTTTAGATGATCACAGTTTTATGATTTATACCAAAGACGAGGGTAAATCAGAAGTGGTTGCCTTTGACGAACAAGGTAATCAAATCAAATCCGATATAATTAATGTGAATAACGCATTAAGTAATATTTCTGATACTAACAGTCAAATTAAAGCACGTTTCCCAAACAGCAAACTTTCAGTTAAAAAAGTCGGTAAGGCTTATGTAATTGAGGGTGAAGCCAATTCAGAAAATGAACGTGATGAAGTGAATCGCATTGTGGGTGCTTCATTAGGTTCTAGCCCGAAAGTGACAGAATACAAATTGCAACATACTAATGGTAGCGAAGATAAAGTATCGTTTTTAGATAAATATAGCTATGACGATGTGATTAATAATTCTCGAGTTGCTGATAATGCACAAATCAACGTGAAATTAACCGTTGTTGAAGTGAATAAGAAATTTTCTGATGCGTTAGGGATTAACTGGAATAATCTCCATGGCAATTTGCTCAACAACTTGGGTAAAAGTTTTTCAGGCAGTGGCAGTTTTAATGGTACAACGGGCGGAACCTTGACTCTTAATGCTGAAGGACTAAGTATTTTTATTAATGCGTTAGATAATCAGAACAATGGTAAAGTCCTTGCAGAACCAAATGTTTCCATGTTATCAGGTGAAACAGCGGATATTTTAGTCGGGGGCGAAATTCCTTTTGCTCAACGTGACCGTGATGGTAATCCAAGTATTATTTACAAAGATTTCGGGATTAAATTAGGCGTGGGTGCGAAATTACAAAAAGATAATCGCATTCGTTTAGCGTTGGCTCAAGAAGTGAGTACCTTAGCAGGTAACTATACCTATGACGGTATCGGTGAAGTGCCATATTTCAATACTCGTCGTTCTAAATCAACCTTTGAAATTGCAGACGGAGAAAGTTTTATTATCGGTGGTTTACTGAGCCAAGATGATATTGAGGGTTTATCTAAAATTCCTGTGTTAGGCGATATTCCAATTTTAGGTGCATTTTTCCGTAGTGCGTCAACCAGCCATGAAAGCAAAGAGTTAGTGATTGTGGCAACGGTTAATTTGGTGAAAGCGGTAACTGATGATCAAATTGTTTATCCAACATTTGAACAAACGGGTACTATGGAACGTTTCTTCAATGTAACACCGTTGAAAAAAGTTTACCACAAAACACAGACTTCTAATTTCTTGAGAAATGGAGGATTTATCCAATGAGAAGAATTTTAGCAGGATTATTATTAGGCGTTTGCTGTCAAACAGCATTCGGACAAATGAATGAGTTGGTAAAAAATACCGCTATCGCACAGCCAACCCAAAGTAAATATGCACCACATACTCAATTAGTGAACCGTCATGTATTAGCCAATAATACAGATTTAGCCGTCCACAATGTTGTGCGTGATGTAGTACGTGATGTGGGCAGCGATAAAAGCAAAAAGGTCAATATTATTTGGGCAAATTCATCAGCAAAACATAATGCTGAACATATTCAAAAAGCCTTGATTGCGAAAGGAATTAAGAAAAATAATATTCAAATCCAAAATGGTAGCAAAAATCAGATGCTTTATCCGCTCTATGTTGAAGTCGCACATTGGGGTGCGAAGAAAACAAATTGCCGTTTTGATACCGCAGAGGACCACATGAGTTATGATCCTTATAACCCTTGTGCTACGAAAAATAACTATCGAATTCAATTAAAAAACTAATCGGGAATTTATTAAAGGTCAATTTATGTTGTTACTTGATAAAGAAAATGTTGTTACAGATAGTGCAAGAAAAATAATTATTCTATCTGAAAGAGAAGAAATACAGACTCATGTTGCACAATTACTGCGTACTCGTGGTTTAGAACGAATTGAAATTGTCGAGAAAGATTTTTTAACTGATGATGATATGACTTTTAACGCAGAGGAAACCGTAGGGATCATTGCTGATATCCATAATGCTTCTAATGTCAAAGTTATTTCTGAACGTGTTAATGCAGTTGTGCCACAACATATTTGGTGTTGCCTAATTGGGACATGTGACTCTATTTCTATTGCACAAAAATTATTGAATAAAAGTATTCTTTATTTCAATAGTGATTCTCAATTAATCCAAATGGCAGAGAGAATTATTTCTGCTGGGGTGAGTATTCCACAAGTTAGAAATACCATTAAAGTCTGTGTGTTAGGCTGTAAAGGCGGAATTGGTGCAAGTTTTATTAGTTCGCATATTGCCAGTAATATTGCGGCAACTAAAAAAGTTCCTATTTTATTAGCACAGGGTTCAAATGGATCACAAGATTTGGATCTGTTGTTTGATAAAAAAGTACAAGATATTGTCGAATATGAATCAAATTTGCATTTATTCAAAGGCGAACCACAAAATTTAGATGTGGCACTCACTGAAAAATACAATTTTATTATTTATGATCAACCTATTTTCAATGTCCACCCTGAGCAATTTGCTAGTTTCATTGATTATAGTAACAATTTTGTGTTAGTGGTTGAACGCCGTATTAGCTCATTACGTGTGGCTAAACAATTTTTAGAACAATGTGATCGTATTTCTGGCACGACAGGCAAAGCAATTCGTACGTTTATTTGTATTTCAGATAGTTCGTTGGAAACTTCCAAATTAATGGCAAGAACTGATATTGAATCTTTATTAGGCTGCCCTGTTGATGCGGTAATTCCATTTTTGAAACAAACTGAAAGCCGCACTGTTTTATCAGTGAAGTTGCCAAAAGAGGGTCAAACTGAAATTAATAGTTTAGCAATGAAAGTGCTTGGTACGATTTCACGTACCACATTCCGCCGTAATAAAAAGAAAAGTAGTTTATGGACTTCTATACTTGATGCCTTTAAATAAGTAGGTGAATTTAGATGTTAACTAAAGAACAACAAATCTTTTTTCGAAATGAGCTATTAAGTAATTTAGATATTGAGAAACTTGATCAGATACAAGATGAAAGAAATGAAGTTATTGATGAACTAATTCAGGTTGTATCTCAAGTTTCTGCGAATCATAACCTTTATATTACTTCTGCGGATGCCCGTTTTATGGCGGAAGTCATTGCTGATGAAATTGATGGTTATGGACCCATGCGAGAATTAATGGCTGATGATACGGTCAATGATATTTTAGTTAATGGTCCTGATGATGTTTGGGTAGAACGTGCGGGTTTATTGGAAAAAACTAATAAATCGTTTATCGACAATAATCAGCTAACGGATATTGCAAAACGTTTAGTGGCAAGAGTGGGTCGCCGTATTGATGACTCTTCACCTTTGGTGGACTCACGTTTACCAGATGGTAGCCGTTTAAATGTGGTGGTACAGCCGATTGCGTTAGATGGTACTTCTATTTCTATTCGTAAATTTAGTAAATCAAAAAAATCACTACAAGAATTAGTGAATTTTGGTTCAATGTCACGTGAAATGGCGAATTTTTTGATTATTGCAGCCAGATCTCGAGTCAATATTATCGTTTCAGGTGGTACAGGTTCAGGTAAAACAACCTTGTTGAATGCCTTATCTAACTATATTTCGCCACAAGAACGAGTAATTACATTGGAAGATACCGCTGAATTACGTTTGGAACAACCGCACGTTGTTCGGTTAGAAACACGTTTAGCGGGGGTTGAGCATACTGGTGAAGTAACCATGCAAGATTTGGTGATTAACTCTTTACGTATGCGACCAGAACGTATAATTGTCGGGGAATGTCGTGGTGGGGAAGCCTTTCAGATGCTACAAGCAATGAATACGGGACACGATGGTTCTATGTCAACCCTGCACGCCAATAGCCCGCGAGATGCTTTAGCTCGTTTGGAAAGTATGGTGATGATGTCAAACGCTTCACTGCCACTCGAAGCAATTCGCCGTAATATTGCTTCTGCGGTTAATATTATTATTCAAGCCACACGTTTAAATGATGGTTCAAGAAAAATTATTAATATTACCGAAATAATGGGCATGGAAAATGGGCAAATTGTATTGCAGGATATTTTTAACTTTGAGCCAAGCCAACATCGTGATAAAGATGGTAAAATTCTCGGCGAATTTGTTTGTCACGGCTTGTTGAAACGTTCGATTGTTGCACAAAATGCACAGATCTTTAACTTAGGTTCAGAGTTGGCAAGTATTTTTGAGGGGGTTGAATGAGTACTCTTCTTCTATATTACTTAGTAGTATCTTTCGGGGTATTATTATTTATTTATACTGCAACGATTTTCTTTTCTACTCGCAAGAAAATTAATAATAGACGTAATGTTTCATTTAAGACGTTTAGTAATTTTGTTGCAGACCTGAAAGCAAAATTTGTATTATGGAAATATTATTTCGTTTCGGGTAATAGTAAAAATTTAAGTAGAAATGTGCTGATTACTTTGGCTATCTTTTTTACTTGTTATTACTTGAATTATGAATTTATTAAATGGGATCGATTTGTTTTTGCTGGATTTTTCTTAGTGCTGTTGGTGTTGTTTGTTTGGAAAAAAGGACAACGTCATAATAGAAAAATTTTTGAAGATAAGTTTCCTGAAGTTATACAAATCATGAACTCAGCCACTTCCGCAGGTGCAGGCTTATTACAAGCACTTGGGCATTGTGGCAGAGAAATCCCAGGGCAATTAGGCGATGAATTTAAATCTATTCATAAACGTTTAGCCATTGGTGAAGATGCAGCTTCAGTGTTTGATGATAGCTATAGCCGTTATCCTTATAAAGAATTTTATTTTTTCATTACGATTATTCGAATTAACCTTGATAAAGGGGGACAAATGCGTGAAGTTATTTTCCGCTTAGGTCGAATGATCGCTGATAGTAAAAAAATGGAAAAGAAAAAAAGAGCAATGACCTCGGAAGCTCGTATGTCTGCCATGATTGTAGCGGCTTTCCCTGTGCTATTTTTTATCTTTATGAGATTCACCATGCCAGAAAATTATGACTATGTAGTTAATGATCCTAGTGGGCGTATTATTCTTTATTATGTACTAGGTAGTGAACTTTTTGGTATGTCAATTATTTGGTGGTTAATGAGGAAGTCAACATGACATTAAATGTATTTCTATACTATTTCACATTAACGTTATTCGGAATGATTTTGTTGTTTTTTGCATTTTCGGCTAAAAAGAAATTAGATCGGAATAAAGAATATATTTCAGGCGAAAAACCAAAAGAGAAAGATGACACAGAAATTAATCAGGGTAAAAATAAACAACAACTTGAACTAGAGTTATTATTAATCAATAATAACCCAGTGCTGAAAGTGTTAGGTATTTTTGATAAAAATATAAAACTTAAGATTTTATTAACCTTATTTTTATTCTGTATTTATTATCTTTTTAATCAGGACGCTGATTCAATTTCTATGCTATTAGCTGGTGCGGTAATATTTGTTTTTGTTATTCTTGTTCCAGGGATTACAACCAGTACTGTATTAAAAAGAAAAATTAAGAAAATAATGGTAGATTTACCAGGCTTTGTTGATCTTGTGGCAGTCTGTATTCAAACTGGGATCAGTATTGATGCGGCATTAAAACGTGTTGCAAACGATTTCGAAGTATTAAATTCTGATCTAAGTTATGTAATGTTACGTATTATTCGGAAATCTGAAATTACGGGCTTGAGTGCAGCATTGCAAGATTTAGCGATTTCTTTGCCAACCAGAGAAATTCGAATGTTTTGTACTGTATTACAGCAAAGTCTTAGTTTTGGTTCTTCTATTTATTCACATTTAACGCAGTTATCTGCTGATATTCGAGAAACGCAGTTATTAGAAATAGAAGAAAAATTAGGTACGCTTGCCGCTAAAATGAGTGTTCCTTTAATTCTGTTTATTATGTTTCCAATTATTATTTTAATCTTAGCACCGGGTGCAATGAGGGTATTTCCAAATGTATTTTAAATTAATTAAAAAAGTATTACTTCTAGGTTTCGTTGTTTCGTTGACTGCTTGTGCAAACTTCAATAAACCAACAACCGCAGAGAATTTTGAAGCAAAAGAAAAGCTATATGAAAGCACCAAAAATTACGGTGGTTTGATTTCGCTTTATCGTGATTCATTAAAAACCAATGATGATCCGAATGTTCGCTATAAACTAGCCAATAGTTATCATATCAAAGGAGATTATAAATCTTCTATGTTATATTTAACGCCATTATTGGATTTGCAAAGCCCGTTAGCTGTTCAAGCGAGTGTGTTGCAAGTTAAAAACTTAATTCAGTTGAAACAATATTCTCAAGCAGTTTCAGCCGCAGATGCTGTGCTACAAAGAGATCCGAGAAATGCTGAAGCCTATAATTTGCGTGGTATTGCTTTCGCACATCTAGGACGTTTATCTGAAGCTCAAAATGATCTTGTGAAAGCCAGAGAATTTTTCCTTAACGATGTGGCGGCGATTAATAATATGGCAATGTTAAATATTATTAGTGGTGACTACCGTAATGCGGTGGATTTGTTACTACCACAATATTTAAATGGGGTGAAAGATCAACGCTTAATTCATAATCTAGTTTTTGCTTTAGTGAAAAACAATGATACTGATTACGCCTTAGATATTATTCGTAAAGAACGTTTAAGCACCTCGCCAGAAGATCTTGTATCCGCATTAAAAAAAGCAGAAAAAATCACCGCACATAAATAATCAGGATAATAAAAAAGGTTAATTTATGATAAAGAACTTGAAGAAAATGCTAGTAAACCCGAATGGGGTTTCTACTATCGAATTTTCTCTCACCGTTGGTATCTTCTTTTTTGTGGTGTTTCTCATTTTTGAATTATGCCGCTTGGCAATTATTTCTGCCTATTGGGATTTAGCGATTACTGAAAGTGTCAGAATCGCTAAAAACCAACGGGCAGCCAATAGTGACTATAAAACCCAGTTTGAGAAAATCTTAATAGAGCAACGTAATGACTTACAGAGCGGTACTATTGCGTTCTTAGGGGAAGCTAATAATAAATTAGAGGTTGATGTTAAATATGCGGATTCCCTTGATGATTTAGTTAATGGAAAATTTAAAAGAGATCCTAAGGATTCAAATAAATTTTCTTCTACGGGGGTGAATTCTACTTTGGCATTATACACCGTAAAATATAGTTATCAGCCAGTCGTGCCTTTACCATTTTTACCGACAAGCTGGACGAATAATTTATTAGAAAGAAAAATTGTTATGGTACAAGAATATGAAAGATCGCAATTTCAATACACAAATTAAATCTTTTTCCAGCAATAAAAAAGGCTCGGTTACGATTGAGTTTGTTCTTATCATGATTGTGTTAGCGGTTATTTTTGCTTTTATGGCAGATTTAGTGTTTGTGCGTTCGACTTTAGGAAAACTAGATAATGCCTCTTATTCATTAGTCAATATATTGCGTGAACGTAATCAACTATATAATGGCAGTGAAACTATTTCACAGGATACAAAAATAGCTAATAACGATTTAGTTACCTTTAAGAAATTAGCGTCAGGAATTTTGTATGGTAGTAATGATCATGATGCGATGATTATTTTGGAGCAGTTGACTTTTAATGGGGCAACACCAAACACGCCGACAGTATTAGGTGATACTACCAAGTGTCAACCAAGCATACCATTAAGACAGCGTGCAGATTTATCACCACGTTCCGAGGCGAATGGTGAGCGGAAAATTCCACTTTATCAAGTTACCGTTTGTATGGAAACTGGCAGTGGCTTATTTAGAGCCTTAGTTGCAGGTGATAGTGCTAAATCAAACGGAATGCTACGTTCTACCTCTTTAGCTGTATCCCGTTAATATTATAGAAGAGATTTTAATGTGAAAAACATAGTTTATATTGCCAAAAATAGTTATAAAGCCACACTTTATTTTTATAAAAATGAAAGTGGGGTTTATAGCGTTATGATGGGATTACTTTCTGTTGTATTGGTGGGTTTAATCGCCTTTGCAGTAGATGGTTCAGGGCTGTTATTAGATAAAGCTCGTTTTGTACAAGGTATGGAACAAGCGAGTTTGGCGTTGGTGGCAGAAAATAATGCTAATAGACAAAATAAAAGCCATTACGATGTTACACGCCAGCAAAGTGATAAATCTGATGCTAATGCGAAATCCGAGGAGCAACAAGATAAACGCAATCAAGAATTAATCAGAGGAATTGTTCAAAGCTATTATTTAGGTAATACTTATCGTCCTAATCCTAAGGATAATAATTCAGATATTAAAGATGAATACCACTATAAATGTGGTCCTATTGATAATGGTTCTAATGGTATTTCTAAAACCGTGGCTTGTGAAGTGAGCGGTAATTTTGATCGCCCGTCTTGGTTTTATTTGAAAGATCAAGCGTTATCTTTTGACAAAACAGAAAAAATCTCTTCTGGGGCGATTTATGCACAGAAAAATCAAGATGATGTTGCACCATTGGATTTAATGTTAGTCAGTGACTTTAGTGGTTCTATGAATTATGATGTTGAAACAAATTCAGTAAAAGATTCCTCTAAGTCTAAATTAAAAGCTCTTAAAGAGGTTGTTGCATCTATTAGTGAAGATTTGTTAGATTCTAAAAAAGCTGAAAACGACAATCGCAATATTAGTCCTTTTAATCGTATAGGTTTTACAGCTTTTTCTTTTGGAGCACAGCAAAAAGATCGTTCAGGTTATTGTTATTTGCCTTTTTATTTTAAGAATAATTTGGCAGCAAGTTTGAGTCCTCATTTAACAAAGTCATCTAAGACAAATTCAGATTATAAAGAAATTATTAAATATATGAATGACTCTGTAGATTTAGATAAAACGATTAATTTAGTGGATTCTAATTCGTTTAATGGTAAAGATTTTAGTGATAGAGATTTTATTTCTTATACAAAATCTGCATTTTGTTTAGGCAGTAGTTCAAATACTACAACCAATTTTTGGTATGGTAAAGATCAGCACACCACCTTAAAAAATACTTTTAGTGCATTAGATGCCGCAGGGGCTACTTTAAGTAGTTCTGGTTTATTGATGGGTGCTAATTATTTAATGGATAAGAATACTAATCCTGAGGCATCGCCAGCAACATTAAAAACGAATACACAGCGTATTCTTATAGTATTATCTGATGGTAAGGATGAACTTTCAAAAGAGTTAAATCCAATATTAGTAACACCAAAACTTATTGCAAAAGGACTTTGCGATAAAATTAGAGCTAAATTAGATTCTTTACAAGATAAGAATTATACAACTCGTCCAGCAAGAATTGCCTTTGTCGCTTTTGGTTATCCACCTGACGGCGAGCAGAAAACAGGTTGGCAAAATTGTGTTGGCGAAAAAGGTTACTATCTAGCCAGTAGTAAAGAAGAGCTTTTAGAAACTTTCCGCCAAATCGTTGGTTTAAACGAAGAAGTTGGACATGCACTTGATTCAAAACCCAACTTCTATCAAAATAAAAAATAACATCCACTCCCGTTTCCCAAAACATCATAGGTTTTGGGAAACTTATTTTTCCAATTATTTATTTTAATTATGCTAAAAAGAATTCGTTCCTATTTAGAAAACCGCTTATTTTATATTTGGTTACTGTTCTTCTCCGTGTTAACCGTATTTATTTCACCAGAAAAAGCGATTCATTACGCCATTGCCAGCACCTATATTTTTTATTATTTAGTCTATGCGATAAATCGCAAATTATTCTTTTGGGTGGTGGGGTTTATCACCATTACATTAGCCTTATATTATCCCGTGGATTTACGTTATGGCTCATTAAATTCAGGTATTGTTGCTGCCTTTATTGAAACGAATATTGATGAATCCTTATCCTTTATTCAACAGTTGAAAATATCCGATGCGTTGATGCCGTTTCTGTTTGTTTTTTCAGCGTATATTTTATTTAGACTGGAAAAATATAATAAACCGAGTGCGGATAATAAAACCATCTTACATAGTATTCTGTTTTTAGTGCTATTGTTTAGCGTGCTTTATTTGCCAACCAAAGTTTATGTTCATCAACAAGAGAATAGTATAGAAGAAACTTCTTGGACGCTGTCCGATACGCCAGTTAATTTTATTTCTTTTTACACCAATATTTATCAAAGTATTACAGATTATTACAGCGAGAAAAAAGAATTAGAAAATCTCACCAATGCTGTTCCACCATGGCAGGTTTCTTCCGTGCAAGCAAAATACAAAAATTATGTGTTGATTATTGGCGAAAGTGCCAGACGGGATTGGGTGTCAACCTATGGTTTTAATTTACCGACTACGCCATTTTTAGATAAAACTAACGGCTATATTAATAGTGGTTATATTTCCGCTGCACCTGCGACTTATCATTCTTTACTGTATTCTTTGTATTTTAAGGATCAAAAACATAAGAAAGTGAATTATGCCTATAATATTATTACCTTAGCCAAAGCCGCACAGTTCAAAACTATTTGGCTATCCAATCAAGGTAGCATGGGAAAATTCGACACCATTGCCAGTCGCATTGGTGCTTCGGCAGACGTGCATCTTTTCACCAAGAAAGGAGCGTTTAATACCAGTTATATTGATGATGATAAATTGCTGGAAATGCTTACCGAGCAAATGAGCCAAACTGCCACAGACGGCAATAGATTGTTTGTATTACATCTTATGGGATCTCATGCAAAATTTTGTGATCGTGTAAATGATAAAATTACCCTTGATTTCATCAACAAATCGCTTTCTTGCTATGCCAGTAGCATCTTAAAAACCGATAATTTGATAGAACATATTGTTGATTTATTAAAACAACAACAGCAAAGTTATTCATTGATTTATTTTTCGGATCATGGTTTATCTTATACCGATAAAGAAGATAAAAACGAATTGAGTTTAGCTCATGGTAGCGAGTTCAAACAAAATTATGAAGTGCCGTTCTTTAAATTATCCAGCGATGACACGCAAAGGGAAGTGGTCAATGTACAACGTAGTGCGATGAATTTTATGTACGGTTTTGCCCAATGGCTAGGCATTCAAACCCAAGAATTGAATACGGGCTATGATTTTTTCTCTGATAAGAATGATACGGATATTAAAGTATTTAATTTCGAAAAAGAAGTCCCTTTTTCTGAATTAAAAGAGGATAAATTACCAGAATATGAGCAATAAAACGAAATTTGTATTTCATTTGCATTACAATATTGTTGGTGTTATAGTAATGATGTGTTTCATTGAAATACATCATCAACTTAATAGGAGAGTAACTCTATGTCTAATTTAAATGCTGCGATTAATTTCAGAACTGCGGATAGTCTTAAAGTGAATGCTTATAAGATCATTCAAAGTTATGGATTTACACCATCTCAGGTCTTTAATCTATTTTTAACCGAGATTGCTAATACCAAAACAGTACCATTAAATTTAAGTTACTTGAAACCCAATGCCGAAACCTTAGAAGCTATGGAAGAAGTGAACAGTGGAAATATGGAATATCATCTTGTTGATGATGATCCAGCTAACCAAATGCTGGACATAGCTAAGGATAATGTTAATGCAAAAAAAATTAAACGAAACGCCTAAAAAACGTTATGTGGCTCAAACGAAAACTTTTAGTAAAGATCTTGTAAAATATACCAAATCAAAACCTGAGATTTTTACTTCAACCGCATATAATGAGGTGATAAGTAACATAAATCAAGGAATGCTACTTCCCGAAAAATATAAGGATCACTCATTGAGTGGTAATTTTGAGGGATTTAGAGAATGCCATATATTTAATGATTTATTGCTGATTTATAGTATTAAAGAAGATGCAGATAGTATCAAAATTAGCTATACAAGATTAGGGACACATTCAGAATTATTTGAGTAACTTGGATAAGTTTGTGAGATTTTTTAAATAAAAATCACCGCACTTTTGCAGAAATTTTCCTAGAATTTGTGATCAATGTCACAATTTTATAAATTAATGTTTTACAAAATATCTCGTTTCTGATTATACTCAAGCCAACACTTAGGGTGTTACGTTAATTCGGCAAGCCTAAGCAAAATAACAACTCGTTTGAGCGTTATTTTGCTTAGGCTTTTTTATTACCTCAAAATTAAACACATTAAGAGGAACGCATTATGGCTAAAGATTTCGGTAAACTTGCTCAAGAGATCATACAACAGGTAGGCGGTGAACAAAATGTACATTCCTTGGTACATTGTGCGACACGATTACGTTTCGTGTTAAAAGACCGTACCAAAGCGAATAAAGATGCACTTAGTCAGACCGCTGGAGTGATTAGCGTGGTAGAAAGCGGCGGACAATTTCAGGTGGTGATTGGTAATAATGTACCAAAAGTCTATGCGGAAATTATGAATATTGCCAATATTGAAGCAGGCGATGCGAAAGATTTACCGAAAGCCAGCGTGATTAACCGTGCCATTGATTTTTTAGCGGGTTCATTTACGCCGATGATTGGCGTAATGGCTGGTTCGGGTATTCTGAAAGGGGTATTAGCTATTCTTTCTGTGGCAGGTTGGATAGATCCTCAATCGGGTACTTATTTGGTGTTAGATGCCACTGCCAGTGCAACCTTTTATTTCTTACCCGTCTTTTTAGCTTTTTCAAGCTCACAAAAATTAAAAACCAGCCCTTATATTGCGGTAGGTGTTGCCACTGCCTTGCTTTATCCCTCTTTGGTAGAAATAGCCAGCAATGGTAAAGACTTGGTATTATTTGGTTTTGACGTAGCAGTAATGACCTACACTTACAGTGTTATCCCGATTTTACTGGCGGTGTGGGCTCAATCTTATATACAACGCTTTTTTGAAAAAATCTGGCACGAATCGGTGCGGAATTTCTTTGCTCCAGCCTGTACCTTGGCTGTGGTTGTGCCATTAACCTTATTAATTATCGGTCCTATCGGTTCAGGCATCGGACATGCTTTGGCATCTGCACTGTCTTGGATGATGGAAGTTAGCCCAGTGCTAACAGGTCTATTTGTGGGTGGTATTTGGCAAGTGTTGGTAATTTTTGGCATTCACTGGAGTGTGGTGCCGATTATGATTAACAATATGGCAGTGATTGGTTTTGATGTAATTGCACCATTAACAGGTGCTGCCGTACTTGGGCAAGCGGGGGCGACTTTTGCGGTATTTTTAAAATCACGCAATAAAGAGATTAAATCCCTTGCTGGGTCAACCGCTTTTTCTGGCGTTTTGGGGATTACCGAACCATTAATTTACGGGATTACTTTACGCTTCAAAAAGCCCTTTATTTATGGCGTTGTCGGCGGTGCAATCGGCGGTGCGGTGATGGCATTAAGTACGGTGAAAATGTTTGCTTTCGGTTTCAGCGGATTATTGCTTTATCCCGTGTTGATCGGTCCAGAAAGTTCTTTGCTATTCTATTCGTTCGGTTTAGCCACAGCCTTTCTCGTGGGCTGTATATTAACTTATCTTTTCGGCTATAACGATGATATGTTGCCAAAATCGGCTAATAATGTAGAGCCGACTACCACATCGGAAAATACTGTCGTTCACACTATTCCATTAGAAAAATTCAGTTTAATCAGCCCGTTAGAGGGAGAAGTGCATAAATTATCTAGCATTGAAGATCCAATGTTTTCCTCCGAAGCACTTGGTAAAGGCGTTGCGATTTTGCCAACTAAAGGCGAATTGATTTCACCCGTTAACGGCATCGTTAGCTCAATTTTCCCGACTAAACACGCCTACAACATTGTGTCCGATGATGGCTTGGAAATTCTGATTCATATTGGTATAGATACCGTAAAACTAGGTGGCAAGCATTTTAAAACCTTGGTAACGGAGGGCGAGCATATTTCTGCGGGGCAACGGTTAGCTCTATTTGATATTGCGGCAATTACTCAAGCAGGCTATTCAGTCATGACCCCTGTAATTATTACTAATAGCGAGCATTTTCTTGATGTGATTGTTACCGCCGAACCACACATTGCACAAAATGAACCGTTAATAAAAGTGCTACAAACGACTACGGAATAACAGTTTCTTTTTTCAATTAAATTTTATCAACAGAGGACAATATAATGAGTAAATTTCCAAAAGAATTTTTATGGGGCGGTGCTACCGCAGCCAATCAAATTGAGGGCGGTTGGGACGAAGACGGCAAAGGTTTAGCGGGTTCGGATATGGTGGCTTATGTGCCAAAAGAAATCCGAGGGCTAAAATCGGCAGCGATTGATGTATCTTCCGAACGCATTGATGAGATTTTATCGGGCAAATTTGAGGGGCGTTTCCCTAAACGTCACGGGATTGATTTTTATCATAAATATAAAGATGATATTGCCTTGTTCGGTGAAATGGGGTTTAAATGTTTTCGTATTTCTATTCATTGGGCGAGAATTTTCCCGAACGGTTATGATGAGCAACCAAATGAAGCAGGATTGAAATATTATGATGATATGTTTGATGAAATGCACAAACATGGCATTGAACCCATGGTTACGCTTTCGCACTATGAAACGCCGTTGGGTTTAACCCAAAAATACAACGGCTGGTTAGGGCGGGAAGTGATAGCACACTTTGTGCGTTATGCTAAAACCGTATTTAACCGCTATAAAGGCAAAGTGAAATATTGGCTGACGTTCAATGAGATTAACATGGTGACGATGCACAGTGCTTATTGTGGTGCTGGGGTTGTGTTAGATCGAGTACCTGCCGATCAACAGGAAAGTGCCAAATATCAGGCGTTACATCACCAATTTTTGGCAAGTGCATTAGCCACTAAAGCCTTGCGTGAAATTGATCCAAATGCCAAAATCGGTTGTATGCTGGCACGCTTACACCATTATGCGTTAACCGCCGATCCTGCTGATCAACGCCAAGCACAATGGGGCAATCAACAAAACTTATTCTTTACCGATGTTCATGCTCGTGGTGAATATCCGAAATATATGTTACGTCATTGGGCGGAAAATAATGTGCAAATTCGTAAGGAAGTGGGCGATGATGAAATTTTGAAACAGCATACCGTGGACTATATTTCATTCAGTTATTATATGAGTTTAGCGGTAACGACCCATCCGCAAGAAGATGGTGATATTGGCGGTAATCTTTTACACGGGGTGAAAAATCCGTACTTAAAAGCCTCTGATTGGGGCTGGCAAATTGACCCAGTGGGTTTGCGGATTACCTTAAACGATATGTACGACCGCTACCAAAAACCGTTATTTATTGTGGAAAACGGGCTAGGTGCTTATGACCAAGTTGAAAATGGTAAAATTCACGATAGCTACCGTATTGACTATCTCAAAGCGCATATCGAACAGATGGCAGAAGCCATTGCGGACGGTGTGGATCTTTGGGGCTATTTAGAATGGGGACCGATTGATTTAGTCAGTATGTCAACCTCCGAAATGAGTAAACGCTACGGCTTTATTTATGTGGATATTGACGATGACGGCAACGGCACGGGCGAGCGTATTCGCAAAGATTCATTCTATTGGTATAAAAAAGTCATTGCCAGCAATGGGGAAGATTTAGGTTAATTTTAGGTCTTCACAACCTTTCAAGTGCGGTGAAAAAAATGCTGATTTTTTCACCGCACTTTTTTGCTTTTGTGCGATAGCAATTTCATTTACGAATAATGCGTTGAATATGAATAGCCAAATATAACTGTTCATCTTGATTTAATGTTTTATCAAAATTTTTGACTAAGTATTTATTAATTTTTTCCACACATTGATACACATCAGGATAGGCTTTTCGGGTTTGTTGATAGAGAAAATCATCACCAAAATTGGGGATTTCCTGATTGGAGAATAAGCGTTGCGAAAAATGTTGTAAATGGGTGATAAATCGTCCGCAATCAAAATCATTAGGATCTAATACCAGATTAAAATGATAACCGACAATCGCTAAAATATCTTTAATGATTTGCATAGTACGATAAGTTTCAGGCATTTCACTGTCTGTACGAGCGTTAAAAATATGTAAAGCGATAAATCCTGCTTCATCATCGGTCATTTCCACCTTCATTTCACGGTTAATTAATTGCACCGCATACTGCCCAATGGCAAATTCCTTTTTATAGAGGCGTTGAATTTCATAGGATAAGCCATTTTGGATCGGTTGTTGATGATGAAGTCGTTCTACTGCATGATAAATATGATCGGTTAAACTCACATAAATATTATTGGACAATTCCGTCCCTAACAGACGATTGGCGTGCTTGATAATACGATGGGTTAAACGAAAATATTGTGGTGGAATTTCACTTAAAATTTCAGTTAAGTGAGTTGCAAAAATACTTTTATTTAAACTAAAGGTCTTCTCAATAGCTTGCTCATTAGCCAGATCTCCCACTTTTTTGTTAAAGGAAATGCCTTTGCCCAAAATAACTAATTCTGTGCCATGTTCATTTTCCGCCAAGATAGCGTTGTTGTTAAAGATCTTAGTAATTTTCAGCATAGCAATTTCCCGTATATTTAATCATAAAAGGTGGAAAATTCCAGACTCAATTTCATTATAGATAAACCAGACATAAAGTCTATTAGTAATAATAAAAAATATTTTTATAATTTATGACGGAGATCACATTTTTTAAATGATTTTTGAAGTAAAATTTCTTTCGCCGTAAATTAATAAATTAAACTTTCAAAATTCAAGGAGATCATTATGAGTATTCTCAATTATTTGCAAAAAATTGGGCGAGCATTAATGGTGCCTGTGGCAGCTTTACCAGCCGCTGCACTATTAATGGGTGTGGGGTATTGGCTTGATCCAGATGGTTGGGGAGCTAATAGTCAACTGGCAGCATTGTTAATTAAATCGGGTGGAGCAATTATCGATCAAATGCCTTTCCTATTTGCTATTGGTGTGGCTTTTGGCATGTCAAAAGATAAACATGGTTCTGCCGCACTTTCAGGTTTAGTGGGCTATTTAGTGGTGACTACATTGCTTTCCCCAGCCGCGGTTGCTCAATTACAAGGTATTCCAGCCGATCAAGTTCCAGCCGCCTTTAATAAAATTAATAACCAATTTATTGGGATTTTAGTTGGGGTGATTTCTGCTGAGTTATATAATCGTTTCCATACCGTTGAATTGCCGAAAGCCTTGGCTTTTTTTAGTGGTAAACGCTTAGTGCCAATCGTGGTGTCTTTGGTGATGATTATTGTTGCCTTTGTGTTACTTTATATTTGGCCTGTGATTTTTGGTGGCTTGGTGTCTTTCGGTGAATCGATTAAAGATTTAGGTGCAACTGGTGCAGGTATTTATGCTTTCTTTAACCGTTTATTGATCCCTGTTGGCTTACATCACGCCTTGAACTCTGTATTCTGGTTTGATGTGGCGGGTATCAATGATATTCCAAATTTCTTAGGTGGTGCTCAATCTCTTGCCGATGGTAAAGCCGTGGTTGGTGTAACGGGTATGTATCAGGCAGGTTTCTTTCCTGTTATGATGTTTGGTTTACCAGCCGCTGCATTAGCGATTTATCATAGTGCCAAACCAGCCAAAAAAGCTCAGATTGCTTCCCTTATGTTTGCAGCGGCACTAGCTTCGTTCTTTACTGGTATTACTGAACCACTCGAATTTGCTTTTATGTTTGTTGCACCTGTACTTTATCTAGTACACGCATTATTAACCGCACTTTCTGTCTATATTGCCGCATCAATGCACTGGATCGCTGGTTTTGGATTTAGTGCGGGGTTAGTGGATATGGTGCTTTCTTCTCGTAATCCATTGGCAGTGAGTTGGTATATGCTGATTGTTCAAGGTTTGGTCTTTGCTGCGATTTACTATGTGATATTCCGTACTGTGATCAAAATGTTCAACTTGAAAACCCCAGGTCGTGAAGATGATGAAGTGGTTGAAAATATTGAGCAAAATAATGCCAGTTATGAGCAACAAGCCGTACAATTTGTAAAAGCATTAGGCGGTAAACAAAATCTTAGCAATATTGATTATTGCACCACAAGATTACGTTTAACTGTGCAAGATATGCGTAAAATTAATGAATCCCAACTCAAAGCCTTAGGTTCAAAAGGTCTAGTCAAAATGGGCGATAATGGTTTACAAGTTATTCTGGGATTAGAGGCAGAATTTGTTGCAGAGGCGATGAAAAAAGTAAATTAAAATAACTTTATAAAAATAATGCCCTGTAATAAACAGGGCATTTTTGAATATTTATCGACTATTGTGCTTTCACCGCAGCCACCGCCACCATATTAATAATACGGCGAACAGAGGATTTTGAGGTTAAAATATGAGCTGGTTTTTTGATACCCATTAAAATTGGACCAATAGTAATCGGGGTATGTGTACCTTGTAACAAGTTTAAGCTAATACGAGCTGATTCCATATTTGGCATAATCAATAAATTAGCTGCACCTTTTAATGGGCTATCTGGCATCATTTCATTACGTAAACTTTCAGTCAATGCCACATCACAGTGCATTTCGCCATCAATGATTAAATCAGGGGCTTGAGCTTTCACTAATTGTAAAACCTGACGCATTTTCACCGCACTTGGGTGATCAGATGTGCCATAGTTAGAATGAGAAATCAACGCAACCTGAGGTTCAATACCAAAACGGCGTACTTCTTCGGCAGCCATTAAAGTGATTTCTGCTAATTCTTCTGCACTTGGATCGGTGTTGACAAAAGTATCAGCTAAGAATAAGTTACGGTCAGAAAGAACGAGTCCATTCACTGTGGCTGGGACTTTCACTTCTTCTTTTACGCCTACGATTTCTTTTAATAAACCAAGGCTGGCTGAATAAGTTCCTACTAAACCGCACAACATGGCATCAGCATAACCTAATTCCAGTAAAGCGGAACCGATAGCTGCTGAATTATTAATCATTCTACGTTGTGCCATCGCTTTGGTCACGCCATTACGTTTCATTTTATTATGGTATAGTGTCCAACATTTCTCAAAAATTTCTGGGTTATCGGTGCTTAATACATCAAAATCTTTACCAGCTTCAATTTTTAAGCCTAGTTTTCTGATTTTTTGTTCAATAACCTCATTACGACCCACTAATACTGGGTAAGCAATACCAAGACCAGAAATTTCTTGTACTGCGTGTAAAATTTTGATTTCTTCACCATCCGCTAATAAGACCCGTTTTTTGTCTTTTTTCGCTTGGTCAAACACTGGTTTCATAAACAAATTGGTTTTGTAAACAAATTGCGTTAATGTTTCTAAATAAGCGTCCCAATCAGTAATTGGACGAGTTGCCACACCGCTATCCATTGCCGCTTTCGCTACCGCTGGAGCAATACGCACGATTAAGCGTGGATCGAATGGTTTTGGAATAATATAATCAGGACCGAAAGACACTTCGTTGCCACCATAAGCCGAAGTAACGACTTCATTTTGTTCTGCAAGAGCAAGATCTGCAATAGCATGCACTGCCGCCATTTTCATTTCTTCATTAATGGTGGTCGCACTTACATCTAACGCACCACGGAAAATGAATGGGAAACAAAGCACATTGTTGACTTGGTTAGGGTAGTCAGAACGACCAGTACATACAATCGCATCGGCACGAGCTGCTTTGGCTTCAGGTGGAGTGATTTCAGGATCAGGATTTGCTAACGCCAAAATCAATGGACTGGCTGCCATGGATTTTACCATTTCAGCAGTCAATAAGCCTTTGGCGGAACAGCCTAAGAAAATGTCCGCATTTTCAATCACATCGCCTAATGAACGTGTGCCGTTATCATCAATGGCATAGAGTTTTTTGGTGTCGTCCATACGGTCATCACGGTTTTTGTAGATTACCCCTTTAGAGTCGCAAACCACGATATTTTCCCGTTTCATGCCAAGCGAAACCAATAAATTCAAACACGCAATCGAGGCGGCACCTGCACCTGATGCGACTAAACGCACGTCTTCAATTTTTTTACCCACAATACGTAAACCGTTTAACACAGCCGCCGAGCTGATAATCGCTGTACCGTGTTGGTCATCATGGAAGACAGGAATGTGCATACGTTCACGTAATTTTTGCTCTATATAGAAACATTCAGGGGCTTTAATATCTTCAAGGTTAATCCCCCCAAAAGTTGGCTCAAGGGAGGCAATGATTTCCACTAATTTATCGGGATCTTTTTCATCAATCTCAATATCAAACACATCTACACCAGCGAATTTTTTAAATAACACGCCTTTCCCTTCCATTACAGGCTTACCTGCTAATGCCCCGATATTACCTAACCCAAGTACCGCGGACCCGTTAGAAATCACCGCAACTAAATTGCCTTTAGACGTATAACGATAGGCTTTGGCGGGATCCGCTTGAATATCTAAACATGGTTCCGCAACACCTGGTGAATAGGCAAGCGCTAAATCTCGTTGAGTGGCTAGTGATTTGGTTGGAGTAACTTCAATTTTTCCAGGTTTTGGAAATTCGTGAAAATCTAAAGCAGCTTGACGTAAATCTGACATAGTTTTGATCCTTTTTATTGTGATTAATGAAACAAACAATTTTATCATTATAAAACAAAATCAAATAAAAAAATGTGATATAAGGCAAATTTTTGCAATAAATTGTTAGGGGGGAAATGAGGTAATAGAAAAGTTTGGGGAGAATTTGTTATTTGGGCTAGGGGAATACCCCTAACCTAAATAGAAGTTAAGCCATTTCTGTCAATAAATCTGGATGTTTATCCAAAATTTTTAATAATTTAATTAATGCTACTGGTGGTGTGGCTTTTCCTGTTTCATAACGAGAAAATGCAGTTACACCACCACCAAAAATAGCACCAGCTTGTCGTTGATCTAATTTTAATTTTTTACGAACACGTTGAATATAAAGCGGATCGGCTAATGTCGCATTAACCTGTTTATTAAATTCAATCATCGTTTCTGAAACACGTTGAGCATCAATAGGGTCAACTAATACTGAATCGCAATGACCACAATATTTACCTGAAACCCTAGGAATAACGGTTTTTTGTCCTTTGTAAGTATAAGACATATCACGTACATCTTGAATATACTCACCTGTGTTACATTCTATACATTTCATCCTTATAGCTCCTTAAATGAAACAATTAATACTTCATCAATTACAGTTAACTTGAGATAAATATTGCCATATTCCGTATTGGGGCGATAAACATCTTGCCAAATAGTATGATTAGCATAGGTTGTCATACTTTTATAAAAATCGGCAGGCGTTAACGCATTCACAATCTCGATCATTGTATTATGGTCAATTCCCATTTGAGCCGCACCAACCAAAGCAGACTGGGTTTGTGTGTATTTACTTTGAGCAATAAGCTCTTTGACTTTTTCAAGTTTACAATGTGGCGTTCGTTTTTCCATTTGGTTTAGAAGTAATTTATCTATTTGCTATATTTTAATCTATTAGATAAATTTTACAAGGGAAATATTCAACGCTTTTATTGTAAAAAAGAAAATTTGTGATCCAGCTCACAAATTCAACAAAAAGTGCTTTTTTTAGTTGATGTTTTCTTGTATTGTCTTTTTAAATTGAATCGAAACGTTTCGATTTAATTTGTGTCACATAATCTCTCATATTGGAGCGTACAAAATGAGTAAAAATCTAATCAAAATAGTCTTAGCCACTTCCGTTCTGTTTTCTGCAAGTGCTTTCGCTAATTATCCTGAAAAACCAATCACAATCATTGTTCCTTGGGCAGCTGGTGGTAATACAGATACTATTGCTCGTCTTGTTGCAAAAGGATTGCAGGAAGAATTAAAAACTAATGTTAATGTTATTAATCGTACTGGTGGTAGTGGCGTTGTCGGACATAATGCCATTAAAACAGCAAAACCTGATGGCTATACTTTAGGGGTTGTGACAGTTGAGATTGCATTAATGCATCATCAAAAAATGACAGATTTAAACTATAAAAACTATACACCAATTGTTCGTTTGGGCGTTGTGCCTGGTGGTGTGCAAGTAGGTAAAGATTCTCCATATAAAGATATTAATGAACTCTTGACAGCGATTAAAGAAAACCCAGGTAAATTAAAAGCATCGGGTAGTGGGTTAAATTCCATTTGGCATTTAAATTTATTGGGCATATTAAGAAGTGCTAATTTACCAACGGATGCAGTGAAATTTGTACCATCACAAGGGGCGAGTGCTGCGTTACAAGAACTTGTTTCTGGTGGTATTGATTTTGTTACTTCATCACCAGGTGAAGCTCAAAGTATGACCGATGCTGGAATGGTAAGACATTTAGCGATTACGACACCGACTAAAAGTGAACTTTATTCAGATATTCCTGTATATCAAGAGGCAACATCATATAAATGGAGTTTAAATGGATGGAATGTATTAACAGCACCACAAGGATTACCTGATGATGTAAAACAAGCCTTAACTAAAGCTATGGAAAAAGTTTATGCTTCAGGGGAATTGCAAAAATTTGCTAATAAACAAGGCTTTGAAGCGAGTGCGTTATATGGTGCTGAATTAGAGCAATTTATGGCAGATGAAGATAAAAAATTCGGTGAATTATTGTCTGCTGAATAATGTGGAGAATAGCCCCTTTAGGGGCTATTGAAATATATGATTAGATTACTTACCCCTGTTATATTGCTTATTTTTGGATTAATCATATCAGGATATAGTTATTATACTTATGGTGATTTTTCTGATTATGGAGCAGCATTTTATCCAACAATTATTGGGTTTTTAGTTTCTTTCTTTGGTCTGATTGATTTTATTATGGAAGTAAAACTACGAGATAAATATATTTTTCAGAGTTTTGATTGGTTACAAGATGGTAAAGTGATTCTTGCTATTTCTGTTATTGTATTGTTTTACTTATTTTCTTCAGAATATGTAGGTTTTATTCTAAGTGTGGCAATAATTTTGAATGTATTAACACAACCATTTTTAGAAAAGAATAGGCTATTTATTGGCAGTTTACTCTTTCTTTTGTCAATCGGTATCTATTTCTTATTTGCAAAAGTGTTGTTAGTGGGACTTCCTAGCGGAATGTTATTTGAATAGTAGGTAGCTATGGATATTTTAATAAATGCTTTTTCTTACATTGATCTCAATGCTATTTTAGCTATTTTAGGTGCTGGTCTATTTGGGTTGTTTGTTGGAGCAATCCCTGGTTTGACGGCTACAATGGCAGTTGCTTTAATGGTGCCTTTCACTTTCTTTATGGATCCTATTCCAGCTTTAGCCTTAATGATTTCTGTTGGAGCATCATCAATCTATGCTGGTGATATTCCAGGGGCATTGTTAAGAATACCAGGTACACCAGCTTCTGCCGCTTATGTGGATGATAGTTATCGTTTAGTTAAACAAGGAAAAGTGAATTTTGTTTTAGGACTTGGTCTATTAAGTTCGGTAATTGGTGGTGTGATTGGTTCAATAATTTTGGCTGTGAGTGCCCCTTATTTAGCAAAATTCGCTTTGAAATTTAGTTCCTTTGAATACACTTGGTTGTCATTATTAGGATTAAGTTGTGCAACGTTGATTGCTGGCAAATTTGTCACTAAAAGTTTGTTGACGTTGTTATTTGGTATATTGATCTCAACCATTGGTTTTGATGAATTTACAGGGCAGGCACGTTTTACTTTTGGTCTAGTGTTATTATATGAGGGAGTGAGTTTTATTCCTGCAATGATAGGCTTATTTGCTATTTCAGGAGCCATTGAATATTATGCGAATAGATATAAATTAACATCTAATGTAGATATTTCTGAGTTAGAAAATAATAAAAGCTCATTAAATCTATTTAAGGGACTTGCCAAACCCTTAAGTCAGAGAAAATGGAGTATTTTACGCAGTAGTATCATTGGAACGACTATTGGTGCACTACCAGGTGCGGGAGCAGATATTGCCGCATGGATTTCTTATGCTATTTCTAAAAAAACATCAAAAACACCTGAGCTATACGGAAAAGGTTCACAAGATGCGATTATTGACGCATCAAGTAGTAATAATGCGAGTCTTGCTGGTAGTTGGATACCGTCATTAGTTTTCGGTATTCCTGGCGACTCAGCAGCGGCGATTATTATCGGCGTACTTTATATGAAAGATATGCAACCAGGTCCATCATTATTTTTGTTCCAACCAGATAAATTATATGCGGTGTTTATTTTATTTTTCATTGCCAATATTGCATTAATTCCTTTGGCATTAATTGTGGTTAATTTCTTAAAGAAAATTATTCAAATCAATAAAGATATTCTTTATCCAATAGTAATTATATTTAGCATTGTAGGATCTTATGCAATTAATAATTCCCCTGAAGCCGTAGTCGTTATGTTGCTTATGGGCGTTATTGGATATTTCTTACAAAAAAATCATTATCCAATTTCACCGATTATTTTAGGTATGATTTTAGGACCAATGTTAGAGAGAAATTTATTATCTTCTTTAACAAAATCAGATGGTAGTTTGCTTGCTTTTGTAGAAAGACCCGTTTCAGCCGTTTTAGCTTGCTGTTTCTTATTAGTGGTGATTTTACAAATTAAAGGCATTGTGAAAAATTTTAGTGAAAAATAATTAATTTGGAGAAAATTATGGAAATTCAAGGCATTATCCCTGTTATGCTTACCCCATTTACTACAAACAATGAAGTAGATTATGATGGCTTAAGAAAACTGACAGATTGGTATATTGATAATGGAGCAGATACATTATTTGCCACTTGTCAATCCAGTGAAATCCTTTATCTTTCACTGGAAGAAAAAATCAAAATAACGCAAACTGTTATCGATCAAACTAAAGGTCGTATTCCTGTGGTCACTTCAGGGCATACTGGTGCAACGTTTGATGAACAAGTGGCAGAATTGCAGGCAATGTATGATACAGGTGCGGATGCGGTGATATTAATTACTAATCGTTTAGATCCAAATAATGAAGGAACTGCGATTTTAAAAGCAAATTTTGAAAAATTATTATCTGCGTTACCAAAAGATATAACTTTAGGATTATACGAATGTCCTGTACCTTATCGCCGTTTATTAACCGATGAAGAAATTACATATTTTGCTGGTTTTAATAATATAGTGGTGCTAAAAGATGTTTCTTGTGATTTAGCCACTGTTAAACGCCGACTTGAATTAACCAAAAACAGTAAATTAAAAATTGTGAATGCGAATGCGGCGATTGCATTTGATGCAATGAAAGCAGGTTCTCAAGGATTTTCAGGGGTATTTAATAATATTCACCCTGATTTATATGCTTATTTGTATAAAAATAAAGAAAGCCAAGATCCTATCATTCAGGAATTAGCCCATTTCCTTGCGATTTGTGGGGCAGCCGAAAGTTTTGGTTATCCAAATTTTGCTAAATTAATGCACGTTAAAATTGGCACATTCAAACATTATGGCTCTCGAGTGATTCCAGCAGATATTAAAGAAAAATATTGGGCGGTGGAAGAATTGCTTGATCATATTATGCAAGGATCTGATCTATATCGTAGAAAAATTAAATAATATTATCATTTAAGGTTATTTATGAAAAAAACACTCACCATTCTCGGCAGCATCAACGCCGATCACGTCATTTCCGTTCCCCATTTCGCCAAACCAGGTGAAACACTCACAGGACACCATTACCACATTGCCTACGGTGGCAAAGGGGCGAATCAAGCGGTGGCAGCGGCAAGGTTAAGTGATGAAAATACCCAAGTGAATTTTATCGGCTGTATTGGTGATGACGACATTGGTCGAACAATGAAAAATGCCTTTGAACAAGATGGCATCCACACCCAATTTATTCATCAAATCGCCCACCAAACCACAGGCATTGCGATGATTCAAGTGGCAGCGAGTGGCGAAAATAGTATTGTGATTTCTGCTGGAGCGAACGGTTGTTTAGATGAAAATATTGTCGAGCAAAGCCGCAGCCAAATTGAGCAAGCCGATCTTCTATTAATGCAACTGGAAACACCGTTGCCAGCCGTGATCAAAGCTGCTCAAATCGCTAAAAATAACGGCGTAAAAGTGGTGCTAAACCCTGCTCCAGCACAAAAATTGCCTGATAAATTATTGGCAAATCTTGCAATGATTACGCCGAACGAAACTGAAGCAGAAATTTTAACAGGGGTGAAAGTCACCGACCTTGAAAGTGCGGTGAAATCTGCCAAAATTTTTCATCAAAAAGGCATTGAAACCGTATTGATTACACTGGGGTCAAAAGGCGTATTTGTAAGCCGCTATGTAAACCATCAGGGACAACAAGAAATCGTAGCAGGTTTTCGAGTGAAAGCCGTTGACACCACCGCCGCAGGGGATACCTTTAATGGGGCATTTTTAGTCGCATTATTGGACGGCAAACCGTTACAAGATGCCATTCGTTTTGCTCACGCAGCAGCGGCGATTAGTGTTACCAGAGAAGGGGCGCAGCCGTCTATTCCAACCAGAGCAGAAACGTTGGATTTTTTAAAATCGATTTAGGGCTTGTTTATCTTTCCTTTATCGTTGTAAAATATCATTTAATGATACATAAGAGGATATGAAGATGAGATTACAAGTGAAAAGCTGGGGAAATAGTAAAGCCATTCGACTGCCTAAAGATTTTACCCAGACGATGAATTTAGAAACAGGGGATTTTCTTGAATTAGCGAAAATTGATGATCAAACGATAAAATTAGTTGTGGTGCCAAATAAAGCTAAGCAAAAAAGATTAACCCTAGCTGAACGCATTGCGATGACCGCTTTTGACACTTTACCTGTTTGTGCAGAATGGGATTCAATGGAGTCCATCGGGGGAGAGATTTAAATGCCAAGAGCGAGTTTATTTAAGCGAGGGGATATTATTATGATTTGTTTAAATCCCGTGATCGGTAAAGAAATACAAGGAGAATATCGCCCAGCGTTGGTGTTGAGTAGCAGTGATTTTCATCAATTAGGCTTTATGATGATTGCACCGATTACACAAGGAAACGCTGAACTTGCTCGTGAAAATGGATTTGCGGTTACCCTAAGTGGAACAGGTTGCAAAACGCAAGGGATTGTGGTGGCTTATCAAGCTAGGGTGATTGATTTTAGAAACAGGGGAGCAAAGAAAGTTGAAACAGTGCCAGATTATGTCTTATCTGAAGTGCAAGATATTGTTGAAGCTATTCTAAAAGATTAAATATTATGGCAACAATGAAGGACATCGCACGGATCGCACAGGTTTCCACATCTACTGTGTCATTAGTCATTAACAACGCCCCTAATGTCAGCGAAGAAATGCGTGTCAAGGTGATGGCAGTGGTGAACCAACTGAATTATACGCCATCAGCCCTTGCTCGTAGCCTAAAAGTTAAAGAAACTCGCACCATTGGCATGTTAGTCACTACCAGCGACAACCCATTCTTTGCGGAAGTGGTGGCGAATGTGGAGCGTTATTGTAACCGATTGAATTATAACCTTATTTTGTGCAATACCGATGATGATCAACAACGCCTAGAAAAAAATATCCAAACACTGATTCAAAAGCAAGTGGACGGTCTGTTGTTAATGTGTACCGAAAGCCACTTTCAGACACAACAAGTCAAACCCTTAAATTTAACCTTGCCTTGTGTGATTATGGACTGGTGGCCAACTGAAGTTTGTGCCGATAAAATCGTTGAAAATTCTGAACTTGGTGGCTATCTTGCCACAAAAACCTTAATTGAACATCATCATCAAAAAATTGGCATTATCACAGGAAGCCTAAAAAAACCGTTGGCACAAAACCGTTTAAAAGGCTTTAAACAGGCGTTAAGCGAGCATAATTTGCCGATTTACGAGCAGTGGATTATTGAAAGCCATTTTAATTTTAATGGTGGGATTTGGGGAATGGAGCAGTTACTCAGCCAAAACGAACGCCCTACGGCGGTGTTTTGTTGTAGTGATACCATTGCCCTTGGTGCTTATCAAGCCTTATGGCGAGCTGGGTTATCTGTGCCACAGGATATGTCTATTATTGGTTATGATAATATCGCCCTTGCTCAATATCTTAGCCCACCGCTCACCACCATTCATCAGCCAAAAAATCGCTTGGCAGAAATGGCGGTGGATACGCTTTTGCAACGGATAAAAAATGCGGATAAAAATTACCGCACTTTAATGTTGGAGCCGAATGTCGTTTTGCGAGAATCCGTAGCAATTCCATAGCAAAAGTGCGGTGATTTTTTAAGAAATGTTGTAGCTTGCGGCTAATTCTTCCACGCTATCAACAGCTTTATATTCCAAATCAGGATAATCCACTTTCAACGCCGCAAAATTATGTTCTGCATAGGTGATTTTGAGATCTTCGGTTGAACGCAATTTGCTGCGATCTACTCCCGCCTGAATCCCTTTGCCTGTATTTTTCGTTTCTGCCACAAAATAAATTTTATTCTGTCCTTTAAACACCACCGCCCAGTCGGGATTATAATTGCCTAACGGTGTTGGAATTTTAAAACGTTCGGGCAATTTAAAATAAAACTGCACATCATCGCTGCTTTCGCAATGTTGGGCAAAGCGGTATTCGGTTTGTGAATCCAAGGCAATATAATCATCATAAATTGTCTTAGCGGTATCGCTCACTTTAAAGCTATATTGATTCAGATAAAATTCAAAATCCTTAAACAGCGTCATTTCATAGGTTTTGCCGTTAATACGATGATATTCCACGCCGTCTGCCATAATTTGTTGTAATGCTTGGTTAATTTTTTCAGCGGTTAAATCAATAAACCGTTGTGGATTATGTTGCACTTCCTGCAATCGGTCGGATTGTTGTAAAATTTGGCAAAGGGTTAAGCGTGTTAAGCCAGTTTTCTTTTGCAATTCCGCCAGCAAATCAGGAATTGCCCATTTGGTTTCAATTTTTATGGGTGAACTATTTCCTTTAAGTTCTCCTGTAATGCCTTGTTGTTCGAACTTTAAGCGATTTCTTTGGTTTTTAATTTGGGTTGCACGCACCGTTTCCATTTTTTGAATATTTTCCACCGCACTTTTAATCAACTCTGCTTGTGTGAAATTAACACGATAGGTGGTTTGCTGTTTAATCCGCTCCCAAATGGCTTGAAATTCAGGGTGTTGGCTGAAGTCTTTGTGATAGCGAACGGCTTTTTTATCTTCTCGTTTTTTGATTTGGCTTTTATCAAACTGCACGCCGCAATCTTGCTCAATTTCCTGTTGTAATTTTGACGCAAAACTGTCATAGCTTTCATTAGCAATCACGGTCAAAATAGCTTGATTGCGTTCATAATGTCGCACGCCCTGTTGGTTCACAGGCAAACGTAAGCCACGCCCGATTTCCTGCCGTTTTTTCATTTCCGATGCGGTGTCGTTTAGGGTGCAAATTTGAAACACATTCGGATTGTCCCAGCCTTCACGCAACGCCGAATGGGAGAATATAAAACGCAACGGATTATCTAGCGATAACAGCGTTTCCTTGTCTCGCATAATCAAGGCATAAGTGTCGTAATCCGCCTGCGTTGTGCCGTTAGTATCTTTCGCTACGCCTTTTTTATCCTGCGAAAAATAACCGTTATGCACGCCTTGAGCGGATTCTTTCGCCAATTCTTGATAAATTTGCTCAAACCATTGATAAAATTTGCCGTTATTACGGTAATTTTCCACTTTATCGATAAAAAACAGCGACAACACTTTAATGCCAAGCGGTTTTAATTTTTGCTCTTTTTTCAAATGCTCATCAATAGTACGGCGGATTTGCATTTTTTGAATATCGTCTTTTAATGCAGAATGATCTGTTCCCACAAAAATTTGCTGACCATTGGCAAATTCTACCATTTGGCTATCCAAATCCATTCCGCTTAACATAAAGCCAGCACGATACATTTCATTTTGTTGCGATAATTCGTATAAATCTTGATTCGGTTTAACGGTGACGACTTTTTTCTTCATCGCTTTTTTATCGTTAAACAGCAATTCAATTTTCGCCGACCAACTTTGTTTGGCAACCTTAATTTCGGTTAAATTTAAATAAGCACCGTTGACATCATTTTCTGCCAGCACGCTATCCACTTCAATTTGTTTGACTAAACCTAATTGATAGGCTTGCACAGGATTTAGGCTGAAAATTGGGTTATAAGCATTTTTATGCGTAGCAGAATAACGCAAAGTAAACAACGGATTCAGGCTTTCAATAGCATTACGGCGAATGTCTGTTTCCATATTTTGCGGTTCGTCAATAATCACAATCGGGTTGGCTTGTTGAATATAGCTAATCGGGGTAACGCCTGTTTCATTCAGGGTATTAATCACGTTGCTGTCTTTGGCAAACGCATCAATATTGATCACTAAGATTTCAATATGATTGCTGGAGGCAAAGGTTTTTAAGCGTGAAAGCTGATTGCTTTTATATTCAAATTTCGGATTTACCGCAGGTTTATCAAACAGATTGGCAAAATGGGATTGCGTCATTTTCAAGGTATGCAACACCCCTTCACGAATAGCCACACTTGGCACCACAATCACAAATTTTTGCCAACCATATTGACGATTTAATTCAAAAATGGTGCGTAAATAAACATAGGTTTTGCCTGTGCCTGTTTCCATTTCCACGGTGAAATGTTTGCCTTGTTCGCTTAATAAAGTGCGGTCAATTTTTTGTGAATTTTGCTGTGTTTGCAGATTTTGTTGCAACTGTTCATCATCAATTTTCAGATCCAGATTGGAGACAAAACGCACATCATTTTGCCCTTGCAATAAAAATTCGGTCTGCTGATTAGGCTGTCCGATAAATAAATTGACCGCCACTTGCACGGCTTGCAATTGATAATTTAGGTTTTCAAATTGAATTTCCATTATCGACCCCTAAATCACCAAAAATTGAATATGGTGATCGGCAAATTGCAATTCGGTATTTTTCTTTAAGGCATCATTGCCATTAAACAGGCGATCTAACATCACCACTTTCAGCGGTTGTTGCTCAATAATCTGATTAAACAAGGCTTCGTTGGCTTCGCTTAATAAAATGGCATAGCGTTTGCTGTTTTCATCTTCCAGCCAAAAAATGGTATTTTCTAACCGCACTTTCACGCTTAATTTCAAGCCTAAGCGTAATAAAATTTCATATAACATCGCTTGCGGTTCGGCAAAATCCGCTACAGGATCAATAAAAAATTCCAGCTGTTTCGCCAAATCTTCCACATTCGGCGATTGCCATTGTTTAAAATAGCTGTCGCTGAGTTTAAACACTTTAAAGCCCGTATCCAATGGATTGGGGTTATTTTCCGCAATGTGTTTGCCTGCACGGCGGATACGTTCTTTGCTGATTTCGGCGATAGTTTTAAATCCTGCTTTAAAGGCTTCCGATTTTTCATCGGTTAATTCAGGCATTTGCACGCAAATAAAACGGCGATTACTGTTATCTTCGGCGTTTAATTGCATTACGGCGTGGGCGGTGGTGGCAGAGCCTGCGAAGAAGTCTAGGATAATGTCATTTTCCTGTTTAGTTGTTTGTTTAAGCAATTCTTCAATTAATTTAACAGGTTTGGGAAAAGGGAAAAATTTATTGTCAAATAATTCATTAATATCTTTTGTGCCATTTGTGGTATAAATGTTTTCACCAATAATTGAATTAATGTTTGGTAATTCAGAATTTAATTCATTTAAAAATACTTTTCTTCTAGGTCTTCCACTAGGCTCTTTAGGAAATAAAATTCGGTTTTCTTCAATGAGTTTTGACATTGTATTCTTATCATATCTCCAGCCTAATTTAGGTTTACCGTAGTTAATTCCTGTGTTGGGATTGATGAGATCATAATGACAATTGGGTCTTTGATCTTCACCTAATAATCCAACCATATTCGCACTAACCCATAATCCCCTAGGATCATTATCTGGATTTTTATATTGTTCAACTTTTCTTTCTGCCCCATTTAATATTCTTTGGTTATTGTATTTTGAATAGCAGAAAATGTATTCGTGATCTATAGATAAGCCAGTCAAATTTCTGTTATCTTTATTTTGTCTGCTTTTCCAAATAAATTGCCCTACAAAATTCTCTTCCCCAAACACTTCATCACACAGTAATTTCAGTTGAGCCTGTTCATTATCGTCAATAGAAATAAAAATCACGCCGTCATCTTTCAGCAGATTTTTCGCCAAATGCAAACGGGGCAACATCATATTCAGCCAGTTGCTGTGATAATGCCCGTTTTCCTTGCTGTTACGCACAAAGGCTTTTTTCAGCAAGCCATTTTCGTCTTTCTCGCCGCTTTGTTGCTGATAATCATCAAGACGGCTGGCGAAATTATCGTGATAGACAAAATCATTGCCCGTGTTGTAAGGCGGATCGATGTAGATCATCTTTACGCTGTTAAAGTAGGATTTTTGCAGGATTTTCAGCACGTCCAGATTTTCCCCTTCAATAAAAATATTGTCGGAATGGTCAAAATCCACACTTTCCTGCGGACAAGGGGTGAGCGTTTTAAAACTTGGGGATTGTAAGGTGTGATAGGCTTCCGATTTGCCTGCCCAGTTAAGCATATAACGGTCAGGTGTGGTGGAAATTTGCTCGGAAAAAAGGGCTTTGAACTTGTCAAAGTCTATTTCATTTTCGCAAAAAATTTCGGGTAAAAGTGATTTAAGTTGTTGTAATCGGGTTAGATTAAAAGCAAAATCTTGGCGATCCGATCCGATCCGATCCTTGACGATTATTGGGTTGTTGCATTTTGAAATTTCCTATTTAAAAAGCTGAGAATGTGATCCTAAACGGTATAATTTAATGAGCTTATTTTCTGTATCTCGTTGATAAATTAGTAATAAATCGGGTCTTCTGTGACATTCCAAATAACCGACATAATTGCCAATTAAAGGGTGTTCTTTATACTCAGGGGAAAGTGGCTCACCTGTGATTAATAAATTTAAAACGGTGCTAATGACCTGTTGAGCTTTTTTATCGTGCTGATAGCGTTTTGCATCTTTTTTAAATTGATTATGCACCAAAAGTTGAAACATATTACCAACCTAAATCTTGTTTTAATTGTTCAACTGACTGATATTTCTGGCAATTTATGTTATTTTCTAATTCATAAATGGCTTGTAAGGTTTGACTGTTAGGTTGTGCGAGTTCCGCAGGCAATTCGGCTTTTACCGCTAAATGTTGCATTAACATACGAATAGCACTGGAAAGATCCAAGCCCATTTTTTGCAAATTAAGCTGTGCGGCGGTTTTTAAGGATTGATCCACTCGGATGGTGATGCTACTGTCCATTTTTAGATTCCTGTAATAACAAAAATGTAATGACATTATAGTTTATTAAAGCGATAAAGAAAAGTAAAAATGCAAGGATGACAAGTCTTTTCCTTTTTTCTCATTAGCCTTTTTCAGCTTAGAATAGTACAATGACCCGATTAGAAAAATTATGGAAGCAATATGAGATTAGATAAATTTTTAGCCGAACAAACAGGTTTAACTCGTTCGCAAGCCAGCAAAGCATTAAAACAAAGTGCGGTGCAAATTAACGGAGAAATTGAGAAAAGTGGGGCGAGAAAAGTGTCTTCACAAGATGAGATTTTATTTGAGGGTGAGCGTCTTGAATGGTTAGAGGGACATCAGTATTTTATGTTGAATAAACCGCAAGGTGTGGTGTGTTCTAATGATGACGGTGAATATCCTACCATTTATCAATTTTTTGATTATCCATTGGCGGGTAAATTACATAGTGCAGGGCGGTTGGATGTGGATACCACGGGGTTGGTGCTGTTGACCGATGATGGGCAATGGTCGCATCGTATTACTTCGCCAAAACATCATTGTGAGAAAACCTATTTAGTGACATTGGCGGATCCCGTGGAAGCCAATTATCAGCAAGCCTGTGAACAAGGGATTTTATTGCGTGGTGAAAAAGAGCCGACCAAACCAGCGAAATTAGAAATTTTAGACGATTACAACGTGAATTTAACCATTAGCGAGGGGCGTTATCATCAGGTGAAACGGATGTTTGCGGCGTTAGGTAATAAAGTTGTCGGTTTACACCGTTGGCGAGTGGGCAATGTGATATTAGATGAAAGCCTTGATGAGGGCGAATATCGTGCCTTAACGGCGGAAGAAATTTCAGGAGTGATAAATGAGTAAAATATATAAACCTAGCGTGTTTTTTACCTTAACTTTGGGTATTTTATCAATGTTGCCACCTTTGGGTATTGATATGTATTTGCCAGCGTTTTTGAATATCGCCCAAGATCTAAAGGTGGATGCTGAGCAAGTGCCTTATACCTTGACTCTGTTTACCTTTGGCATGGCGATTGGTCAGTTATTTTGGGGACCAATCGGGGATAGCTATGGACGTAAGCCGAGTATTTTAGTGGGCATTATTATCGGGGCGATTTCTGCCTTTGCTTTAACTGCGGTGGATTCTATTCAACATTTCACCGCACTTCGTTTTGTACAAGGCTTTTTCGGAGCGGCTCCCGTGGTGTTAGTGGGGGCGTTATTGCGAGATCTGTTTGATAAAAATGATTTGTCGAAAATGATGTCGATGATTATGTTAATCGTCATGGTAGCACCTTTAATTGCTCCGATTTTAGGGGGCTATATTGTTACCTATTTTAACTGGCGTATGATTTTCTATATCATTGCTTTTGCTGGATTTCTAAGTGTGCTACTGGTGTTTTTTCTGGTGCCAGAAACCCATAAAAAAGAAAATCGTGTACCATTACGTTTAAATATTATCGCACGTAATTTTGCCACCATTTGGAAACAAAAAGAAGTATTGGGCTATATGATTTCATCTGGCTTTGGTTTTGGTGGTATGTTTGTGTTCTTAACCCTCGGCTCCATTGTGTATATTGATTTATACGGTGTGTCGGTGGAAAACTTTGGTTATTTCTTTATGCTAAATATTGGCGTGATGACGATCGGATCTTTTCTGAATGGACGTTTTGTACATAAATGGGGTGCAGAGAAATTATTACAAGGCGGCTTGCTGGTACAATTTATCGCAGGTATGTGGCTAATTTTAGTGGCTGTGTTTGATCTTGGTTTTTGGTCAATGGCGATTGGTGTCGCAGTTTTTGTTGGGCAAAATGCCTTGATTTCATCTAATTCCATGGCATCTATTTTAGGTAAATTTCCTAACATGGCAGGCACGGCAAACTCCATTGCAGGGACGGTGCGTTTTGGCTTAGGGGCGATAATCGGTTCCTTAGTGGCTTTATTGAAATTAGAAAGTGCTAAACCGATGTTATTTTCCATGGCAGCTTGCGTGATTGTGGCGGTATTAACCTATTATTTGTTAACCTATAAAACCTTACAAGGTCGTAAATAATGGCTTTACAACGTTGCCCCGAATGTCGGCGAAAAATCAGTGAAAGTGTGGAAAGTTGTCCCCATTGTGGCTTTTCTTTTAAAGAGGAAGATTTAGAACTTTACCGTCAAAAACTGGAACAACGTCGATTACACAATCAGCAATTAAATCGTCAAAATGTGAAAGTACAGTTTTTTTGGTTGGTGGTGTTTATTGTGGTGATTGCTGGGGCTGTGTGGTGGAATGGTTAGGCTGACTAAAAAGATTTAAACCAGAAAGTGCGGTGGGATTTTAAAAACATTGATAAATTCCACCGCACTTTTTATTATCTAATTACCCTAGCTAAATAAACCAGATTGGTTGGCAATAAAGAGTAAGGTAAAGCCCGTTAAGTAAATTAATCCGATGATAGATAACCAGAACAGTCCACCTCTGACTTTATGTTGCCCTTTTAATACTAAGGAAAGATTTAAATAGGCAAACACTGGGGTGGATACAAAAGAGGCAATCATGGCAAATTTTAACATTGGACCGACTGCGTTGTTAAAATAGAAAATAACCGCTAATCCTGAAAGGGCAGCCAAAAAGATCGCCGTATTTAAAATACTTGGGCGACTTTCTTTTTTACCTAAAATAAGACGGAAACTTTCCACATTGGCACGAGAATAGCCGTCAAGCACGGTAAGTGTGGTACCGAGCATACACATAAATGCAATAAAGGCAATTAAGCCTCTTGCCCATTCACCAATGGTGGAAGCATACATATTGATTAATTGTGCAATATATTTTCCGCTGACCATTTCCACGGTGTCACCTGCACCAAATTGTACTAATGCACCTAAGGCTAAGAACACAAGGGCTAAAATAGCGGTGCCAATATAACCCACATTAAAATCAAAAATACCATCTTGATAAGACACTTTAGTAAAACGGCGTTTTGCCACTACCCACATGGAGTTTACGGCAGAGATTTCAATCGGTGCGGGCATCCACCCCATTAATGCCACAATAAAGCCTAATGCGGTTAAGCTCCATGGATTCGGGGAAACATAATCTTGCGGTGCGACACCTTGAATACCATTACGCATAAAAGCAATCACGACAGCGGCAACTGTGGTGACGGTGAGGGCAATCATAATCAGTTTGGACAAACCATCTAAGATACGATATTTACCCAATAATAAAATTGCCGTACAGCCTCCGATAACAAGAAGGCTTAAAGTGGGGAGCGGTACTGGAAATGGCAATACGAAAGTTAAAATCGCAGCACATAATAGACCAACACCAGCGGTATTAATAATGGTCGCAAATACATTAAGTAAGAAGAATACCCATAAATAGAGTTTTCCTTTTTCTAAATAACCCTCTAATAAGGAATTTCCCGAGTCTAAGGTATATTGGGCACCAAAGCGGAAAAAGGGATATTTAAATAGGTTAGCCAGAATAACGATAATGGCTAATTGCCAGCCATAAATCGCTCCTGCTTGGGTTGATGCGACAATATGTGAACCACCAACAGCAGCGGATGCGAGCAGAATACCTGGTCCTAAGGCATTGAGTTTACTTTTCAAGGTGGATTTTTCAGCTTCTGGTTGAGAAGCCTTTTCGTTCATTTTATTTTCAGACATATTTTGTTTCCTTTGGTTATTTTTTATGGTTTAAGGGCTAAAATATAGCATAAAATGATGAATTGTCATTATTGTTTTATTAAAAACAACATAATTAACTTGGATATTGAGAGTTATTAGATAAAAAACCGAGCGTAAACTCGGTTTTTTTGTGTGAATTATTGAAGTGCGGTGTTTTTTTCGCTATTTTTTCTTTGCATATTTTAAACTATCAATCGCCACCGCTAAAATAATAATCGAACCTTTGATAATGTATTGCCAGTAAGGATTGACCCCGATATAGGTTAAACCGTAGTTAATGACAGTAAAGATTAATACCCCCGTCACCACACCGATAATAGTACCCACACCACCAGCGAATGACACACCACCGACTACGCACGCCGCGATAGCGTCCATTTCATACATAAAACCAAGGTTGTTAGTGGCAGAACCGATACGACCTGCTTCAAGCATACCGCCGAAAGCGTAGAATGCACCTGCAAGGGTATAGATCACTAATAAATTTGTCACCACATTGACCCCTGATACTTTGGCTGCTTCTGGGTTGCCACCAATCGCAAAGATGTTTTTACCAAAACGGGTTTTATTCCAAAGTGTCCACATAATAATCGTGGCAACAATGGCATAAATCGTAATATAAGAGAGCTTAAACGAACCAAGTCGGAAAAAGCCTTGAGCGAAGTCAGAGAAACTTTCCGTAAAGCCTGCAATCGGTGAGGAACCGACCGCATCATAATAGAGCGAGTTGATCCCATAGACGATAATCATGGTACCCATGGTGGCAATAAATGGCGTTACATTTAATACCGCAATCACGAAACCGTTCAACAAACCAATTAATGCACCGATGGCACAAACCAGCAAAACAACCGCAATAATGGGCATTTCAGGTAAATCAGGGAAGACCCGATTAAGATTGTCCATGCCTTGTAGCATGGTGGCAGAAACCACCGCCGCTAAACCCACTTGACGACCAGCGGATAAGTCAGTCCCTTGCACTACCAACAAGCCAGCAATACCCAGTGCAATAATTAACCGTACAGAGGATTGGGTTAAAATGTTACTGAAATTTCGCAACGTCAAGAAAGTCGGATCCTGTGCAATAATCACTAAAAGCAAAATTAATAATACAAAGTAAATGGCATTTTGTTTAAAAAAATCCCACGTTTTATTGTCTTTGATAACCATAACAATCTTCCTTTATTACATCTGTTATAAATATTTCGCCGCAAGTTGTAAAATTTCTTGTTGCGACGTTTTAGTTGTTTCTACAATACCTGCCACTTTGCCATTACTCATCACCAAAATACGGTCAGTCACCCCTAGCAATTCTGGCATTTCAGAGGAAATCATAATGATGCCTTTGTCTTTTTGAGCAAGTTGCATAATGAGTTGATAAATTTCGTATTTTGCTCCCACATCAATACCACGAGTGGGTTCATCAAGCATTAAAATTTCAGGTTGAGTGAGTAACCAACGACCAATAACCACCTTTTGTTGATTACCGCCAGAAAGTGAACCAATATTGGTTTTGTGCGATGGGGTTTTCACATTCATGGCATCAATCACCCATTGGGTATCACTGCTCATTTTCTTATTGCTTAATAAGCCCCATTTGCTGATATAGGATTTCATATTAGAAATCAAAGAGTTGAACTCAATACTCAGGTTAGCATAAATCCCTGTAGAACGGCGTTCTTCGGTAACGAGGGCAAAACCATTGTTAATCGCATCAAGTGCGGTGCGATTTTGCATAATTTTTCCATGCAGTTTCACCGTACCGCTTTTTTTCTCACGTACGCCGAAAATGGTTTCTACAATATCCGTCCGTTTTGCCCCGACTAAGCCTGCTACGCCAAGAATTTCGCCTTTACGCAATTCAAAACTGACATCTTGAATGGAGGGTTGATTTTTGGCAGTTAAATGTTCTACTTGCAAAATCACTTCTTTTGGCTGATTGGTTTTTGGTGGAAAGCGTTGGGTTAATTCACGCCCAACCATCATCGCCACCACCCCGTCCATAGTGGCCCCTTTAACGGGTATGGTATTAATCCATTTGCCGTCACGTAAAACCGTAATTTCATCACAAATCTTGAAAATTTCGTCCATTTTGTGCGAAATATAAATAATGCCACAACCACGATCTTTTAATTTTTGGATAATTTTAAACAGGTGATCCACTTCTTTTTCAGAAAGGGAAGAAGTTGGTTCGTCCATAATCACGATTTTGGCATTGTAAGAGAACGCTTTAGCAATTTCGATCATCTGCATTTGTGAAACCGATAAATTTGCTACCTTTTCTTTCGGATCAATATCAATATCGAGTTCATCAAAAATTTCTTTGGTATCTTTATACATTTTGGCGTGATCGACAAAAATACCTTTTAACGGATAACGCCCTAGCCATAGGTTATCCATAACGCTACGTTGACGCACTAAATTTAATTCTTGATGTACCATCGAAATCCCATTTTCAAGGGCTTCTTTCGAGGTTTTGAAATTTACAGGTTTGCCTAAGAATAGAATTTCACCCTCATCTTTGGCATAGATACCGAATAAACATTTCAATAGGGTAGATTTCCCCGCTCCATTTTCCCCCATTAAAGCATGGACAGAGTGGGATTTAACCGTCAGATTAGCACCGTCTAACGCCTTTACCCCAGGGAAAGATTTACTAACATTGGTCATCGTGAGTAGCACTTCTTGTGTCGCCATATCTCACCTCACATTAAATCATTAAAGGAATAACAGGGCTTGTGAAAAGTTCACATGGATTGCTATCACAAGCCCTCAATATAAGACAATAAAGAATTATTTTAAGAATTTATCTAGGTTGTCTTTGTCAACGCCGACATAAGGAATACGTACGACACGGTTTTCAAGTTTGAAATCAGCCCCTTCAGTTGGTGCTTTGCCTTTCGCAAGGTTATCCGCTAATTGCACTAATACTTTGGCTTGATTGACACCATCGTTTAACACAGTTCCTGCCACTTCACCTTTTTTGATTAATTGCAACACTTCTGGTAAAGCATCAACCCCAAATACAGGTAATTTTTTACCATGTGCTTTCACCGCTTCTAACGCACCCATTGCCATACCGTCATTGTTAGAAATGATCACTTCAATTTCATTTGATTTGCCACTTGAAAGCCACGCATCGGTTTTATCTTTCGCCAGTGCTGCATCCCACATACCTGTATCAATGAATAATTGTTCGGTTTGAATACCTTGTTTGTTTAATTGCTCTACCACATATTTAGTACGAGCTTCCGCATCAGGGTGTCCTGGTTCCCCTTTCAATAATACATATTGAATTTTGCCGTCTTTATTCAAGTCAAGAGCAGGATTGGCTTTCCATTGTTTGGCAATCAAATCTGCTTGAATTTCGCCTGATTCTTTCGGATCAGTACCCACATAGTAAGCGTTATCATAGCTACCAATCGCTTGTGGACCAGGGTCTTTGTTAAAGAAGATCACAGGAATATCTTCCCCTTTAGCTTTTTTGATAATCGTTGGTGCAGCAGAAGGGTCAACAAGGTTAATGGCTAACACTTTGACACCTTTAGAAATTAATACATCAACTTGGTCGTTTTGAATGGATTGAGCATTTTGTGAGTCATTCATTAACAACTCAACATCTTTGAGTGGTTGTGCATTTTTGGTAATTTCTTGACGCATTAATGCCATGAAATTATCGTCATATTTGTAAATAGTTACACCAATACGATCCGCCGCTTGTGCAGCACTGGTAGCTAATCCTAAGCCGATAGATAAGGCGACAGTACTTAATACAGTTTTTTTCATAATAATGTCCTCGTTAGATAACTAAATGATAAGATTACTCAAAAGAAATGCCACAACATTGAGTAATTATTCATAAGATACAACGTTTTTAAATCAAATACTGTGATCTCTCTCACAATATTGAAAAAAAGTGTAAGCGGTTACAAGAAGATTTTTAGAGGGAAGATTTGTTTTATGCAAAAAGACGCATCTGTTAGGATAAATTCTTAATGAAAATTTTGTTTAGCGGATTTAAAATCAAAAATATACACGTTTTCTTCATCTAGGGTAAATCTGATGATATATTTACCGTCAAAGACGGGAATTTTTTTGTTTCGTTGACGTTTATAAATATCAGCACAATAAGATAATTTTTCTACATCATTTTTGATTGCAATGTAAAATCGTTTAGCAATAATCTCATTCTGAGATTGACTTAAAATATAGTTTACTTGTTTTAATAAACGTTCTTCAGCTGCTTCAAGCCAAACAACGTTATAATCAATCTTCATTGATGTTTAAAGCCTTTCTCAAGTTTTCCATTACTTCGGTGTGTGGTTTAGTTTTCACTAAACCATTTTTGATTTTGTACAGTACATCTAATTCTTCTTCAGAGTAAAGGATACTTTCTTGTTTAGGGACTGTATAGAGATTAGAAGCTAAAGTGGTTTCCATAATTCCTCCGATCAATTAGTTGAGATTGAGTGTATCTCTTTTTTGCTTTTTTTTCTATTCTTTTTTGCTTGAATTTGAAACGACTATGCTGCTACCGAACAACTATCCGTCGAAAATCGCCGAACCACAGTCGGGTTAAACTGGGTATGAATAGGCGTTTCTATTTGTTCATTGACTAAACTTAAAGCTAATTTTGCCGCATAATTTGCCATTAAATCAATGGGGTAGCGAATGGTGGAAAGTTTTGGCACCAAATGGCGAGAAATTGGCATATCATCAAAGCCAATTAGTGAAAATTGGCGTGGCACATTGATATTATTTTCGGTTAACACCGATAACGCCCCAGCTGCCATACTGTCATTGTAAGCGACCACAGCGGTTAAATCTGCATGATAACTGAGTAAATCCACCATAGCGGCCTCACCGCCCTCAAAATCAGGGCTATTTTGCACACAAGCATCTTCAATGGCAGGCAAATTGTACTGAGCAAGTGCGGTTAAAAATCCTTGTTTTCTTTCTACTTCGTCATTAATTTGATGATTTGAACCGATATAACCAATTTTTTTATGCCCCAATTTGATTAGCATTTCTGTTGCCAGAAAGGTGCCACGTTGATTGTCTAAACTAACACAACGATGCTCATAGCCAGCAATGCTACGGTTAATAATCACCATACCCGCCACTTGATCCAAATAATTAATTAATTCCTGATCGGTCAATGCTTTAGAATGTACCACAAGACAGCTACAACGCTTACGTAGCAAGGTTTCAATGGCATTACGTTCTTTTTCAGCATGATGATAACCGATACCGATTAAAATGGTTTTACCGTATTCATAGGCAACTTGATCCACCGCTTTGACTAAAATCGCAAAAAACGGATCGGTTACGTCAGTGACGACCACACCAATGGTATCAGTATTTTGTAAAGCCAACGCCTGAGCATTGGCATTGGGTGAATATCCCAAATTTTGCACCGCACTTTCTACCGCAAGGCGAGCAGTTTCACTGCAAGAGGCGTTATTTAACACTCGAGAAACCGTAGCGACAGATACGCCAGCTTGTTTTGCAACATCACGAATAGTGATCATGACTTCTCCTGTTATTTAACAAAATAAATAATGAAATCGTTACCAACTAATTTTTACCATTTCAACCAAAAAAACAACAAATTTTGCAAAATTTTTGCAAAAATATGATCTGGGTCACAGTTTATTTCAAAAAATCTGCTATCTTATACATCATTATTTGTAACCGTTTTCATTTTATCGAAGGAAAATTGTATGAGTATTATCTTTGATCCTACCGAACACCCACATCGCCGTTACAATCCACTCACCGATCAATGGGTACTCGTTTCACCGCACCGTGCTAAACGTCCGTGGCAAGGGCAACAGGAAAAAGTTAATGAAGAACAAAAGCCAAGACATGATCCAAATTGTTATCTCTGTCCACGCAATAAACGCATTACAGGGGAACTCAATCCAGATTATCAGCAGCCTTATGTGTTTAAAAATGATTTTTCGGCATTGCTAGAAGATACGCCTGCCCCTGAAAAATCCACCGATCCGCTATTTCAATCGGCTCAAGCTCAAGGCGAAAGTCGGGTGATTTGTTTTTCGCCTGATCATAGTAAAACCCTGCCATTATTAAGCGTGGCAGAAATTAGCCAAGTGATTAAGGTTTGGCAACAACAACTTAGCGAGTTAGGGCAAAAATATCAATGGGTACAAATTTTCGAAAATAAAGGGGCGGCTATGGGCTGTTCTAACCCACACCCACATGGTCAAATTTGGGCAAATAGCTTTTTGCCGAACGAAGTCGCTCGAGAAGATCAAACTCAATGCCGTTATTTTGTCGAACATCATTCGCCAATGTTATTAGACTATGCTCAACGTGAATTACAATTAAAGGAACGCATTGTGGTGGAAACCGAACATTGGTTAGCCGTGGTGCCGTATTGGGCGGTATGGCCTTTTGAAACCCTATTAATGCCGAAAAAAGCACAAATTAAACGCTTAACGGAATTAAGCTCTGAACAGGCGGAAGATTTAGCCTTAGTCTTAAAAAAACTAACCACCAGATACGATAATCTATTTAACACGTCATTTCCTTATTCAATGGGTTTTCATGCTGCACCATTTAACGATGAACCAAACGATCACTGGCAATTACATGCCCATTTTTATCCGCCATTGTTACGTTCTGCCACAGTGCGAAAATTTATGGTGGGCTATGAAATGTTAGGCGAAAGCCAACGGGATTTAACCGCCGAACAAGCCGCCACAAGATTACGTGAATTAAGCGAAGTACATTATAAAGAAGGAAAATAACATGACCCCTTTACAACAAGCTAAACAATTATTTGAGCAAAAATTTCACCTCACTTCCGAATTAAATGTGTATGCTCCGGGGCGAGTGAACATTATCGGCGAACATACCGATTACAATGATGGCTTTGTGATGCCTTGTGCGATTAATTATGGTACGGCAGTGAGTGGAGCAAAACGAGATGATCATATTTTTAATGTTTATGCCGCCGATTTAGAGGATACCGATCAATTTTCATTAACCACCGAAATTACCCCAGTGGCTAACAAAAAATGGACGGGTTATGTGCGTGGGGTGGTGAAGTTTATTCAGCAACATTGCCCTGATTTCAAGCAAGGGGCTGATTTAGTCATCACGGGTAATGTGCCGTTATCTGCGGGGCTAAGTTCTTCTGCTGCATTAGAAGTGGCTGTTGGAAAGTTCTGTCAGCAGCTTGGTGATTTACCTTTAACCAATACCCAAATTGCGTTAATCGGACAAATGGCAGAAAACAAATTTGTCGGGGCAAATTGTGGCAATATGGATCAGCTTATTTCAGCCTTAGGCGAACAAGATCATTTACTGATGATCGATTGCCGTAGCCTTGCAACCATTTCTGTGCCTGTGCCAGAAAATATTGCGGTGATGATCGTGAATTCCCATGTGAAACATGATTTAGTCACGGGTGAATACAATACTCGCCGTCAGCAATGTGAACGAGCCGCCGAATTTTTCGGGGTGAAAGCCTTGCGAGATGTGTCGATTGAACAGTTTAAACAACGAGAAGCGGAACTCACCGCCTTTGATCAAGATACGGCAAAACGTGCCAGACATATTGTCACCGAAAATCAACGTGTGCTAGATGCGGTGCAAGCCTTAAATCAAGGGGATATTTCAACCTTAGGCAAATTAATGGTACAATCTCACGATTCCATGCGTGATGATTTTGAGATCACTACGCCTGAAATTGATTATTTAGTCGAATTAGCTCAAGTTGCTGTGGGTAACAGCGGAGGGGCGAGAATGACAGGTGGTGGTTTTGGTGGTTGTATTGTAGTAGTGGCTCCCGTGGAAAAAGTGGATGCTGTACGTCAACTGATTGCCGATAATTATCAAAAACAAACGGGTATTAAAGAAGATTTTTATGTGTGTACCGCATCACAAGGAGTAAACGTATGTGCGTAACGGTTCAAACCACAAATGTGGTTGCTCTCGATAATCAAGCATTACAATTAGTAACGCTAACCAATCAGCAGGGAATGCAAGTGCAATTTATTGACTGGGGAGCAACTTGGGTGTCTTGTATCGTGCCAGTAGGAAACGAAAAACGTGAAGTGTTATTGGGTTGTCAATTAGCAGATTATGCTAAACAAGGTGTTTATTTAGGGGCAACCATCGGGCGTTATGCCAACCGAATTGCCAATAGTCAATTTGAATATCAAGGTAAAACCATCAAATTAACCGCTAATCAAAATGAACACCAGTTACATGGTGGTTTAATTGGCTTTGATAAACAACGTTGGAAAATCGAGCAAACAGGCGAAAAGTGCGGTGAAAATTTTGTGATTTTTTCATTAATTTCATCTGACGGTGAGCAAGGTTTTTTAGGCAAAGTCAAGGTGCAAACCATTTATCGCTTAACTGAAAATAATGCTTTACTGGTTGAATTTAAAGCAGTTTCAGATAGAGATACACCGTTAAGTTTAACCAATCATGCTTATTTTAATTTGAATAACGCTGAAAATGGTAGTGATATTCGTGAGCATTTTTTACAACTAAATGCTGAACAATTTTTACCTGTCGATAGCCAAGGTATTCCCAATGCTCCCTTAAAATCCGTCCAAAATAGCAGCTTTGATTTTCGCCAAGCAAAAGCTATTAAACAGGATTTTTTACAAGCTGAACAACAGCTCACCAAAGGTTATGACCACGCTTTTCTGTTAGATCAACAACGAGAAAAAACCTGTGCTATTTTAACTGCACCTGATCGATCTTTAAGTTTAACCGTTAGCACTAATCAACCTGCATTACAGGTTTACACAGGCAATTATCTCCAAGGCACGCCGACTCGTTCTGGTAGTGAATATACTGATTACACGGGAATTGCTCTTGAAACCCAAGCCTTACCAGATACCCCAAATCACCCAGAATGGTGGCAATATGGCGGAATGCTGAAAGCGGGGGAAGAATATCAGCGGTGGACAAGGTTCCAGTTTGGGTATAAGAGTCAAAAATAGTTATGAATAACCACCACCAAACCATCATCATCGGAGCAGGTGCCGCTGGTTTGTTTTGTGCCAGTTTAATCGGAAAGTGCGGTCAAAATGTGATGATTTTAGACAGCGGTAAAAAAATTGGTCGCAAGATTTTGATGTCAGGGGGTGGTTTTTGTAATTTTACTAATTTAGACATTCACCCGAGCCATTATCTTTCGCAAAATCCTCATTTTGTAAAATCTGCTTTGGCAAGATTTACCCAATGGGATTTTATTGCTTTAGTAGTGGAACGTGGCATTGCCTATCACGAAAAAGCCGATGGACAGCTTTTTTGCGACAATTCGGCACAAGATATTGTGGATTTACTCGAAGATCGTTGCAAAAAGGCGAAAGTGAATATCCAGTTACGCCAGCAAATTGATAGCGTAGAACCCATAGAAAATGATCCGAACGTTCGCTTTAACGTGCGAGCTAACGGTATTGATTGGACGTGCCAAAATTTAGTGATTGCCACAGGTGGGCTTTCCATGCCTGCCTTAGGGGCATCGCCTTTTGGTTATAAAATTGCTGAACAATTCAGAATTTCAATCATTCCGCCAAGAGCCAGCCTTGTACCCTTTACTTATTTAGAAAATGACAAAATTTTCACCGCACTTTCGGGTATTTCGCTTGATGTGAATGTGAGTGTTGGCAATCAAGCGTTTCGGGGCGATATGCTATTTACTCACCGTGGACTGTCAGGACCTGCTATTTTGCAGATTTCCAATTATTGGCAACCGAATGCAAGCATCAGGATTGATTTACTACCAAACCAGTCTATTGTTGATTTTATTACGGAACTCAAAGCAACTTCGCCAAATATGCTGTTAAAAACAGCCTTAAGTCAGCTATTGCCTAAGCGATTAATCGATTTATGGATTGAATATCAACGCTTGGCTATCGGCAATAAAGCCCTTGCCCAACTCAGCAAAGTCGATTTTAACGTATTGAGCGAATTAATCCATCAATGGCAATTTCAACCCAATGGCACAGAGGGTTATCGTACGGCAGAAGTAACGTTAGGTGGGGTGGACACACAATTTATTTCATCTAAAACCATGCAAGCAAATCATGTGCAAGGGCTGTATTTTATCGGCGAAGTGTTGGACGTAACAGGCTGGCTCGGCGGTTATAATTTCCAATGGGCATGGAGTTCGGCTTATGCTTGTGCCTGTGCGATTGCGGAAAGTTAGTCGTGTGATTTATGTGGATTTAAGGTATAATATTTGAAACTTAAACGGTCATTAAACAGTAAGGATTACAGATGAAATATTATGAATTAAACAAAAATAGTCCGTATTATTCTTATATGCAAAATACCAGTGTTGAGAATAGTTTGACTGCTGAAGAAAAAGATTATTTGTATCGTACGCAACTGGCAGGTATTTTATTTGGTATGTATGAGCAATGCCACTATTCCGAAGATGAGAAAAATTATGCCATTTATGCGATATTAAATAAGGTGGATAGTGAAACTGCATTTAATAATATGCAACGAGCAGATGGTCTATCGGAAGTTGATTTTGTCGCAGTGAATAATAAGCAAATAGAATATCATCATTTAGTTAAAACGGGAATACTATGAATGATAGCTATTTATCCTTTAAAAATATAAGTGATGATAATGAAGAACGTTTTAATCAATATTATATTCCTGGTACAAAAGTATTAAAAAATTTCCTAAATATTACGAATAGTAAAAAATTAAGTGCTTACGAACAACGGCTAGTCTTGTTAAATTATGCTAAAGCGATTAATGTCAATAAAACCTATGACTTTGAACATATTATAGCTATTCATCAGGCACTATTTGGTAATATTTACCCTTTTGCTGGTGAGCTAAGACAAGCCAATATGGGAAAAACGATTCAGGGTGAAGTGTATTATCAAGGTAATAAAAATTCAATGTTTCTTGACTACACAGAACTGCCTTATCACATTGCTCATTTCAATCATTATATCAAATCAAAAAATTATCTTTCGGGCATTAAAGATAAACTGGTTTTTGCTAAAGAGTTGTGTGATATTTATTTGTTTATTAATGATATTCATGCTTTTAGAGAGGGGAATGGCAGAACGCAAAATGAGTTTATACGTCAGTTGGCAGAAAAGAATGGATTTATTCTCAATGTGGAAAATGCAATGAATAAATTTAAACAACAGGGGATAAATTATTACCAATGGTTTTATCATTATCAGCTAAATAATCAAAAAGATGAAATATTACATAATTTATTTCTAGATCATATAAAAACACTTGATGAATATAAACAAATAATGAAACTAAATTTATTACCATGAAAAAGGACAGATTATGACAAACAAAACATTACCATTGCACGCCGATACCGTGGGATCTTATTTACGTTCAGATGCGTGGAAACAAGCTCACGCTGATTTTAAAGCGGGTAAAATTTCTCTTGAACAGCGTGATGAAATCGTTGAACAGGAAGTAAAAAAATTAGTGCAAGCTCAATTAGATGCAGGGATTCAAGTGGTCACGGACGGTGAATATCACCGTTCTTGGTGGCATATTGATTTCTTAGAAAATCTAAATGGCATTGAAGGCTATGTGCCAGAAAAAGCCTATGCGTTTAAAGGGGTAGCGGTGCGACCTTATAATACTCGCTGTTGTGGAAAAGTGTCTTGGAATGTCAATCACCCATTCTTAGCCCATTTCAAAAAATTTAATGCCATTGTGGGCGGTCGTGCCGTGGCAAAATTTACGATTCCGAGTCCGAACCAATTAATGTATCCCATTCAATGGGATCACGGCATTTATGCGACCCGTGAGGAATTTGCCAAAGACGTGCAACAAGCCTATAAAGATGCGATTCAAGCCTTTTATGATGCAGGTTGCCGTTATTTACAAATTGATGATGTGTATTGGGGATCGTTGTGTAATAACCATGATCAACCGAGTTTTGCAGCAGATAAAGCCCAAGCGGTCGCTAATATTCAAGCTATTCTTGCCGATAAACCAGCGGATATGACGATTACTACGCACGTTTGCCGTGGCAACTATAAATCCTCTTATTTATTAACAGGGGCGTACGATCCGATAGCCGATGGTTTATTTGCTCAAACCAATTATGACGGTTATTTTTTAGAATATGATGATGAACGTTCAGGCGGTTTTGAACCGTTAAAACACTTCGCAGGTAATAAAGGGCGTGTGGTGTTAGGCTTGATTAGTTCAAAATTCCCAGAGCTAGAAGATAAAGCTCAAATCAAAGCTCGCATTGCGGAAGCCGCAAAATATGTGCCCTTGGAGCAACTTTGCTTAAGCCCACAATGTGGTTTTGCATCCACTGAAGAAGGTAACGTGATGACCGAAGCACAGCAATGGGCGAAAGTGCGACATGTAGAAGAGATTGCGAGAGAGGTTTGGGGGGAGGATTAGTTCTTCGATCTGCTTTTCTTGAAAATACAAAAAATAGCCTATTTATTAGGCTATTTTATTTCACCCTAAGAAAAATGGAGATGGAATACGGCTTTTAATTCATGGTTACCCAATTTTCTAATTTCACATTAAAATGTTCAAAATCTTGGGTATTATTACTAACCAAAACGACATCAAGGCTTTTGGCATGAGCAGCAATCAACGTGTCAAATTTGGGTTTATGTGGATAATCTTTAAGAATTTGAGCAAAACATACTGCGGCTTTTTCATCAAAATCGACCACTGGTACTAAAGCTCGTAACTTATCAAAAACAGATTTGGGTTGATATACATCGCAACCACGCAACAGTTCTGCCCACGTGATACTACTAATCCCGACATCGCCCACCTTACAAGCAGTAAATTTATCAATAACTGACTGGGGTTGATGTTTGAGCAAATAAATGCAGATATTGGTATCAAGTAAAAATTTCATTACCAATTTCGCTCCGTTTCATCTAATTCAATGCGTTCAAATTCACCCATTTGTTTCCCAATTTGAGCAAAAATTTCAGGTACAGCAGATAAATTTTCTATGGGTCGTATTGTGATAACACCGTTGTGTTTGGTTAAAATTAACGGCGTATTGTCGGGATAAGCGAAGTCTTTGGGTAAACGAATCGCTTGGCTATTACCAGCAACAAAAGGCTTTGTTTGGATAGTCGGCATAATTTATTCCTTAATAATTATTCAAGAATGTAATTACATAAAGTGATTACATTATAATCCCTGTTGCATAGGTTTTTCAAGCGGTGCAAAAATTTTTACTAAAATTAGAGCTAAATAGATCGCTTTACTTTGCCCGATATGCTTTGTGCATTGCCATAATCACTTCACGTACGGATTTTTTTTGTTCTTGCGGAAGATTGAGAAAAAGGCGGAATAAATAAGCTTAATCATAGTTTGAGATAGCTTGACTTGAGTTGGTTTTATTCTCTTTCTTTTTATAACACTGAAAACTTGATTTTATAATATTTAAGTCTTTAAAGTATCGGTGGGGTTTGTTATAATTTTTTCTCCTTTTCCGCACTTCAATGATAGAGATAAACCCATGACAAAGGACAATAAACTAACCTACATCAGTCTGTTTTCATCTGCGGGAGTGGGTTGTTATGGCTTTAAACTCAATCAATTTGAATGTATTGCTACCAATGAAATCATCGCACGCCGTTTAAGTATTCAAAAACTCAATCACAAATGCCAATATGAAACAGGCTATATTTGTGGTGACATTATCCAAGCTAAAACCAAACAACAAATTTACACTGAAATTCAACGTTGGCATGAATTAGGCAATGATCGTGTAGATGTACTTGTGGCTACTCCTCCTTGTCAAGGCATGAGTGTGGCTAATCATAAAAAAGCCGATGATGAAATCAAACGCAATAGCTTAGTGGTAGAAAGCATTGATTTAATTAAAACTATTCAACCACGCTTTTTTGTTTTAGAAAATGTGCAAGCCTTTTTAAAAACAGGTTGTGTTAATCAACAAGGCGAAGTTGTGGCGATTGGCGATTTAATTGTTAATGAATTAGGCTTAAATTATCGTATTGCACACAAAATTATTAACTTTAAAAATCACGGAGCTAATTCATCTCGCACGAGAACTTTGGTTATAGGTGTAAGTAAAGAATTGGACATTGACCCTGAACATTTATTCCCCAAAGCAGAAAACGAAAAAACATTATTTGAACTCATCGGCAAAATGAAATCCTTAGATTGGGGCGAATATGATGCTGATGATTTTTATCATAGTTTTAGAATTTACCCTGAACATATGCGAGCGTGGATAAAAGACATAAAACAAGGGCAAAGTGCTTTTGATAATGCGGACTTACACAAACAACCGCATAAAATCGTAAACGGCAAAATCGTATTAAACCATTCTAAAAATGGTGATAAATACACACGCCAATATTACGACAAAGTCGCCCCTTGTATTCATACACGCAACGATCAATTAGCCAGCCAAAATACCGTTCACCCTATTGATGACAGGGTGTTTTCTATTCGTGAATTGATGATTTTAATGAATATTCCTGCAAGCTTTCAATGGAGCAATAATTCATTGGCAGAATTGAACGCTTTATCTTTGGATAATAAACGCAAGCATTCCAAAAAAACAGAAATGAATATTCGCCAAAGTATCGGTGAAGCTGTGCCGACCATTATTTTTGAACGCATTGCCAACAATATAAAAACACAAATAGGTATGAGTAATGACTGAAAAGGATATTTACCAACTTATTGCACAGCAACAACTCAATATTCCCAAAAACTTGCATAATTTCATCTTGAACAATTATCAAGATTTAGGCAAGCAAGATATAGCAAGAATTATTGAGCTGGCAAATGTTGAACGTGAAAACCATTCCGCTTACTATACCAACGATTTTATTATTCAACATATCGCCGATAATTTGCCTAGCTTTGATGATAAAGAAGAAATAACCATTATTGAACCGTCTGTGGGTGCTGGAAATTTTCTGCATTGCCTATTTGAAAAATACAAATACAAAAAGAAAGTTAAAATTATCGCTATTGACATCAATCACCATATTTTGGATATTTTGGGCTTTTTGTTTAACAAAGAGCGTATTCCTGCTAACTTTGAAATAGAGTTTGTGTGTGATGATTTTATTTATTTTTATCCTAATCAAAACATAGACTTGATTATTGGCAATCCGCCATTTACTAAGCTAAATCAAAAAATATTGAGCAAGTACAAGCAATGTTATTCATTTAGCAAGGATTTAAAAAATTTAGCTGGCTTATTTTTAGAAAAAGCATTAAGCGAAGCCGAATATGTTTCGCTTATTATGCCTAAAAATATTCTCAATACGCCAGAGTATCAACAAACACGAGAGAAAATAAAACAATGCAATGTACAACATATTTTGGATTTTGGCGAGTTAGGCTTTAAAGGAGTGTTGATTGAAACCGTCAATATTTTAGTCAAAAGCACTGGCACACAAGATAAAATCAAAATTCATTCTTTACCCAAAAAAGAACTGATTTATCAATCAGCTAACTATATTTTTGATGATAACTTGCCCTATTGGGTCATTTATCGCAATACAGAATTTGACAAGGTTTTTGAGCAATTAACCTTTGATTTATTCACCGTTTTTCGTGATAGACAAATTACAAATAGTGTTACGCATTCACAAAAAAATGATGATTGCGTGCGTGTCTTAAAATCACGAAATATTGATAATACAGGCGAAAACATCGTAGATATAACCGATTATGATGCCTTTATTAACATAGATAAATTGAAAAATTTGAGTGTTTACAGTTATTTAGACCGAGATGATGTTTATTTAACCCCAAACATGACCTACAACCCACGAGTAATGCCAAAGCCCAAAGGCGTTGTTGTTAATGGTTCGGTTGCTATTTTAATTCCTAAGCAAAAAATGGTTTTAAATCATAAACAGTTAAATTATTTTGCTAGTGATGAATTTAGACAATTTTATAAAATAGCTAGAAATTATCAAACACGATCATTAAACATTGATAGTCATAGTGTTTTTTGGTTTGGCATAAATCGTGTAGAAATGGGAGCATAAAATGCGTAGTGAAAATATTGAGCAATTTTTTAGTCAATTTGATTTTGATATTAGAAAATCAAAGGACGCACGCTGGATTGACCAAAAATGCACCCATGATGTAGTAAACATTATTGCTGACTGTATTTTAGAGTTTACGCAACATGATACAAATAAATCTTTCACTGTCAAAGATATATGGCTAAGCGATTATGCGATTGAAAATGTGCAAGCCATGTTTTCAAAACCTGACCCAAGCCAACAATCACAAAATGAATATGACAAATATTTTTCACAACCGATTAAATTATTGTCATATAGCCGAATTTTGCGTGCAGAAAAAATCGGTTCACGCTATCAATATAAAATCAACAACTTAGCACTATTGGAACATATCGCCTTAAAACCAACCAACACCCTAAATTTTTTAATTAGCTATATTCAAAAAGTGCTGGCAGACAGTGGCTTAGACACAGCATTTAATCAATTTTTTCAAATCCAAAACAAAGACGCTTACGCCCAAGTTCGCAAAGTCTTTATTGACTTTACTATTGAACATACTGCAATCAATACCGAAGTTGAATGTGGGCGGATATTTACCAAAATCGTCAATCCACTAGCTTTCAAATTTAAAAAGTACGGTACAGAAAAAGGAAGAATATCTAATAAAATTATTACCATGCAAGATATTCAATATAACCGGACCAACTGGCGAGATGATTTAGCTGGCAAGGAAAAGCATATTCCACGCCAAGAGTATGCAGGCAATATTCCAGTAGAAAGCGGATACAGTGCATATTTGGTACAAAAAGCCAAAAAAGATATTAGAAACTTTAATGACCGCTTCCGCAATGGCTTATCCGAAGTATGGCAACAAACTGAACAGGGAATTAAAGCCACGCAAATGCACCATATTTTCCCACAATCGGATTTTCCAACCATTGCCGCTCATTTAGAAAATTTAATTGCACTTACCCCTAATCAACATTATGCAATGGCTCACCCTGATAATAAAACTATGTATATAGATAAAGATTTTCAATATATTTGTTTATTAGCAAAATGTGGGCATATCATGGATAATTTAACTAATCCACAAGTAAACCAGCAAATTTATGATTTTGATAGTTATACTTTTGTGTTAGATACTGGCTTAAATACAGATAAATTTAGCCAGATAGATGATTTAGATTTTGTTAGTATTGTGCTAAATATTGATTATTTTTATAGCGAGTATAGTAATGGTAAGTTTAATGGCTTGATTAAAAACAATAAACCAATATTTAAATAATTTATAATTCATAATTAGCAATAAAGGATAACCCATGTCAACCCCATGTTCTGAGCCACGTTTTGTTCATCTGCGTACCCATAGTGATTTTTCGATGATTGACGGTATTGCCAAAGTGAAGCCTTTGGTAAAAGCCTGTGTTGCTGAAAATATGGTGGCAATGGCATTGACGGATTTTGCTAATTTTTGTGGGTTGGTGAAATTTTATGGCGAGGCTTTAGGGGTGGGGATTAAGCCGATTATTGGGGCGGATGTGTTGGTGAGAAGTGAGCTTTGTGGCGATGAATACTTTGAATTAACTTTGTTGGCTAAGAACAATGATGGCTATAAAAATATTACCCTTTTATTATCAAAGGCTTATCAGCGTGGTTATGATGATTTGCCTTATATTGATCAAGCATGGTTGACCGAACATAATGACGGTGTGATTGTGCTGTCGGGTGGTCGCAAGGGTGATATTGGCTTGAAATTATTGAAAGATAATCAAGCCGATGTGGAAAGTGCGGTGAAATTTTATCAACAATTTTTCCCGAACCATTTTTATTTAAGTCTGGCTCGCACAGGGCATAATGAAGAAGAACGCTATATTCGTGCTGCATTAGATTTAGCTCGGCAATATCAGTTGCCTGTGGTTGCCGTGAATGATGTGTGCTTTTTAAAAGCAGATGATTTTGAAGCCCACGAAATTCGGGTGGCGATTCATGACGGTTATACCTTGGACGATCCGAAACGCCCAAAACTTTATACTAATCAACAATATTTCCGTTCTGAACAGGAAATGTGCGATCTGTTTGCAGATATTCCCTCTGCGTTGGAAAATACCTTACTCATTGCACAACGCTGTAATGTCACCATTCGATTAGGTGAATATTTTTTACCGCAGTTTCCAACGGGTGAGTTGAGTACGGAAGATTTTTTGGTGAAAAAAGCCAAAGAGGGATTGGAAGAACGGCTGGCATTTTTGTTTCCTGATGAAAAAGTGCGGTTAGAAAAACGTCCAAAATATGATGAACGCTTACAGGTGGAACTGGACGTAATTAACCAAATGGGTTTCCCTGGCTATTTCTTAATCGTGATGGAATTTATTCAGTGGTCTAAAGATAACGGTATTCCAGTCGGACCAGGGCGTGGTTCAGGGGCAGGATCCTTGGTGGCGTATGCGTTAAAAATCACTGATCTTGATCCACTGGCGTTTGATTTGCTGTTTGAACGTTTTTTAAATCCTGAACGGGTGTCGATGCCTGACTTTGACGTGGATTTCTGTATGGACGGGCGAGATCGGGTGATTGATCACGTGGCAGAAATGTACGGACGGGGGGCTGTGTCGCAGATTATTACCTTTGGTACTATGGCGGCAAAAGCGGTTATTCGTGATGTGGGGCGTGTGTTGGGACACCCTTACGGTTTCGTGGATCGTATTTCCAAATTAGTGCCACCCGATCCCGGTATGACTCTTGCTAAAGCCTTTGAAGCCGAACCGAAATTGCCCGAAATTTATGAGGCGGACGAGGAAGTCAAAGCCTTAATTGATATGGCTCGCAAGCTCGAGGGCGTAACCCGAAATGCAGGTAAGCACGCAGGTGGCGTGGTGATTTCACCGACCTTGATTACCGACTTTTCGCCGTTGTATTGCGACAGTGAGGGTTTGCACCCCGTCACCCATTTTGATAAAAATGATGTGGAATATGCCGGGCTGGTGAAATTCGACTTTTTAGGCTTACGCACACTGACCATTATTAAATGGGCATTGGATATGATTAATGCTCGTATGGTAAAAGAGAATAAACCGCCAGTCCGCATTGAAAGTATTCCACTTGATGATCCTGATGCGTTTAAAATTTTGTTGGCGGCGGAAACCACGGCGGTGTTCCAGTTAGAATCGCGTGGGATGAAAGATTTGATTAAACGCCTGCAACCAGACTGTTTTGAAGATATTATTGCGTTGGTGGCATTGTTCCGTCCCGGTCCGTTGGAATCAGGCATGGTGCAAAACTTTATTGACCGTAAACATGGGCGAGAAGAAGTGTCTTACCCTGATTCGCAATATCAACACGATTGCCTTAAACCGATTTTAGAACCCACTTACGGCGTTATCGTCTATCAAGAACAGGTCATGCAAATCGCACAAGCCTTGGCAGGTTATACGCTGGGTGGTGCGGACTTATTACGCCGAGCCATGGGGAAGAAAAAGCCCGAAGAAATGGCAAAACAGCGTTCGGTGTTTGAAGCTGGGGCGATTAAAAACGGCGTAGATGGCGAGTTGGCAATGAAAATTTTCGACTTGGTGGAAAAATTTGCTGGCTATGGTTTTAATAAATCGCACTCGGCAGCCTATGCGTTGGTGTCTTATCAAACCTTATGGCTAAAAGCTCATTTTCCAGCCGAGTTTATGGCGGCGGTGATGACCTCAGAAATGGATAACACCGATAAAATCGTGGGGTTGTATGATGAATGTTTACGTATGGGGTTAAAAGTTACACCGCCAGATATTAATACGGGTAAGCATCATTTTAGTGTCAATGAACAGGGTGAAATTGTTTATGGTATTGGGGCGATTAAAGGGGTAGGCGAAGCTCCGATTGATGCCTTAGTTTCAGCTCGAGAAAAAGGCGGTATTTTCAAAGATCTATTTGATTTATGTGCCAGAGTGGATCTCAAACAAGTTAATCGCCGTACCTTTGAAAGCCTGATTAAATCAGGGGCTTTTGATAAATTAGGACCTCACCGTGCGGCACTTGCCAAAAATTTAGAAGATGCACTGCAATCATCAAATCAGTTTGCCAAAGATGAAGAAATCGGGCAAGTGGATATGTTTGGTGTATTAACCGAAAGCCATGAAGACGTAGAACGTAAATATGCTAACACCCCACCTTGGACAGAAAAACAGATTTTAGATGGTGAGCGAGAAACCTTAGGACTGTATTTAACCAGCCACCCGATTAGTCGTTATTTAAAAGAACTTGGGCATTATTGTCGTCATCGTTTAAAAGATCTGGTACCAAATCAACGTGGGGCAGTGAGTACAGCTTGTGGTTTAATTATATCTTCTCGTTTTGCGGTAACGAAAAAAGGAAATCGACTCGGTATTGCCACCCTTGATGATCGTTCAGGTAAATTGGATATTACCTTATTTTCTGATACGTTAGAAAAATACGGTGAGCATTTACAACCAGATAATATTGTCATTGTATCAGGGCAAGTGAGTGAAGATGAATATACCCAAGGGCTACGAATGTCGGTGCGTGAATTAATGAGCCTTGATGAAGCTCGCAGCCGTTATGTAAAAAGTCTTGCCATTATTTTAAAACCTGAACAAATTACACCGCAGTTTGTTAAGCAATTTAAAACAGTGATCGAACCTTATAGTGGTGGCACGATCCCGATTCATATTTATTATGATAGTCCGCAGGGGAGAGCGTTGCTTAAATTAGGTGTGCAATGGCGTATTCAACCTAATGATGATTTATTAACCGCATTAGTGGAAATGCTGGGGCAAAGTTCGGTGGAATTAGAGTTTGGCTAGAAATTAATCGAAGCTATAGCTTTCTGCTTAATATAGTATCCAATATATATCCAATCACAAAACCTACAATCGCAAAAATTACCCATTCCATTGAATAAGTTTTCAATGGTAATTGTGTTGTAAAGTTAAGTTCTAAGACCGAGCAAAATGAAATAATGGCAACTAAGCCGATAGACCAGCGTTGAGCGAGTAAAGGCAGTTTTATGAAAATATTTATTGCCATTAATAAAATCACGGTGATAGCAATCGGATATAGTACTAATAACACAGGGACTGATTTACTCAGAACGGCATTTAATCCTTGGTTAGCAATAATAAAGCTAATCAGCGTGAAGAATAACGCATAAATTTTATAAGAGATTTTATGGTAAATTTCATAAAAATATTCACTGACGGATACAATTAAGCCGATAGAAGTGGTTAAACAAGCAAGGGTAACAATAATACCTAAAATAATGCGACCTAGTTCACCAAAGGTTTGCTGGGCGATATTGTTGAGTAGATAGGTTCCCATATCGAGATTTCTTGCTTGCACATAAGCTAGGGTTTGCTCACTGAGATGGGATTTACTACCAATCCAAGCTAATGAAAAATAAATAAAAGCTAATGCCGTAGCGGCAATAATCCCTGCATAGATGGTTTGTTGAGCAAGTTGTTTTTGATTGACACCTTTTGATTTAATGGCAGAGATAACGATCATTGAGAACGCCACGGATGCCAAAGCATCCATCGTTAAATAGCCCGAAACAAAACCTTTAAAAAACATCGGTTCAGTAGTGGTGGCAGGTACATAATCTATATCAGATAAGGCTAAAACTGCTTTAATAACAAGAGCAGCAATGGATATTAGTAGGGCGGGAGTTAAAATAGATCCAACACGTTCAACCATTTTGGACGGGCTTAATGCTAACCATAGGGATAAAATAAAAAAAAGTGCGGTGAAAATAAGTTGTGGAATTTGTGTTTCACCCTGTAAAAAAGGCTGTATAGCAATTTCAAATGAAGTTGCCGCCGTACGTGGAATGGCTAAAAAAGGACCAATACTAAGATAAATCGCACTCAAAAAAAGCAAGGAAAACCAAGGGTGTATCTGCTTGAGTGCTTTGTTATACCCCCCAGCATAAAATGCACTGACAATAATGCCTAATAGAGGTAATCCAACCCCTGTAACAATAAAACCTAAAGCACCAAACCAAATATGTTCACCACTTTCTAAACCTAACTTTGGGGGAAAAATTAAATTGCCAGCACCAAAAAAGATAGCAAAAAGCATAAAGCCGACAATAAAGGTGTTTTTGTTCATTACCAATCCTTAGTAAAATTTTTATTATAGATATTTTTATTTGAGTAAATTCTCATTTTTAGTGTGGTTCCATTTACCCAATTTTTTATCCATATATTGGAAATATTCATTAGAAAATGTTCCTTGAGCACAGGTAATCTTATCTCGTCTGGTGTTAACTGTTTTACCTTCTAATGCTTGATTTAGGCAAGTTGGACCCGTTAAAGAAAATACACCACCGTCAGTTCTCCGTTGTTCAATATTATCAATAATGATGTTTAAAGTATTTTTCAAAAAAGGATTACCTTTTTCACTCGCCATAAAAAAATTGGTGTATTTGTCACGGCGAGTGATTAAAACTTCGCTATCTGTTTCATCAATAATATTAGCTAAGTTCCAGACCAAATGACCATCAATATCCATATATACACCACCTTCGTTATATAGCGTAAAAATTCGCCAAAAATCGGCTTGAGCGGCACCATCTGTTAGTTTGCTATAAGCATTGAAAGTTCGTTCATCGGCGTGAGTTTTGATATATTCTTCTCGAGCTTCGGTACTCACATAACGATAATCATAATCACGAGAAAGTAAACGATTTACCAGATAATTACAATAAATGGGCAAAGCAACTTGATTGCTGTAGTTCGTTTGCCAAATAGTGCGGTTAATTTTTTGTGAATTTTTAGCATGAATTTTAGCAGGGCTAAATTCTGGAATAGTAAATCGCTTTTTAGGAAAGATAAAATGGAATGGATAGCTCAATATTTTTACAACATTGCCAGTTAAACGGAGTAAGCCATTTGTTATTACAATTAGATTTTCATTTTTCACGGGTTTATTCATTGGAAATTACCATAAAATATAACATGGGGCATACTTTATCATTTTATACAAAAATAATAAAATTATTCTCATTAACATATTGTGAATTATATTTAGCAAAGAAAGTGGTGGGCGATACCGGTCTCGAACCAGTGACCCCCTCCTTGTAAGGGAGGTGCTCTCCCAACTGAGCTAATCGCCCTACGATAACAGCTATAAAAGTCTGTTTGTAGATTGGTTTGTTTAAGTGGTGGGCGATACCGGTCTCGAACCAGTGACCCCCTCCTTGTAAGGGAGGTGCTCTCCCAACTGAGCTAATCGCCCACTTAAACAACAGGAGAACACATAAACGAAAGCAAGGTACTAATCACTATTTTAAGTAGTTGAAAAGTGGTGGGCGATACCGGTCTCGAACCAGTGACCCCCTCCTTGTAAGGGAGGTGCTCTCCCAACTGAGCTAATCGCCCTTGCTTCGCTATTTGCGTTGTGGATTGCATTATAAGTATTCTTGAATTTCAGTCAATCTATTTATGCAAAAAATGGTTTAATTGTCTTAAAAATAGCCATAAAACCAAAAATTCAGTTAAGCAAAATAAGAAAAGAAGGTACAATAGTCCGCAAATTTTATAAGAATAAGAAAGGTCAACAAATGAAGATTGAAAATTTATTTCCTTTAGATCCTAATGTAAAAGTTCGTACTCGTTTTGCACCCAGTCCAACAGGCTATTTACATGTAGGCGGGGCGAGAACAGCACTTTATTCATGGTTATATGCTAAACATAATGACGGTGAATTTGTGTTACGTATTGAAGATACCGATTTAGAACGTTCAACCCCAGAGGCAACACAAGCTATTTTAGAGGGGATGGAATGGTTAAATTTAGCTTGGGATCATGGTCCTTACTTCCAAACTAAACGTTTTGACCGTTACAATCAAGTGATTGATCAGATGTTAGAAGAGGGGACGGCTTACCGTTGTTATTGTTCAAAAGAACGTTTAGATGAATTACGTACTCAGCAAGAAAACAACAAGGAAAAAGCCAAGTATGATCGTCATTGTTTGCATGATTATAGCCATTCCCCAGATGAACCGCATGTGATTCGTTTTAAAAATCCACAAGAGGGGTCAGTGATTTTTGATGATGCGGTGCGTGGTCGTATTGAAATTAGTAATAGCGAGTTAGACGACTTGATTATTCGCCGCACAGACGGTTCACCAACTTATAATTTCTGTGTAGTAGTCGATGACTGGGATATGGGAATTACCCACGTAGTTCGTGGTGAAGATCATATTAACAATACACCACGTCAAATTAATATCTTAAAAGCCTTAAATGCCCCCGTGCCGACCTATGCTCATGTTTCCATGATTAATGGTGATGACGGTCAAAAATTGTCTAAACGTCATGGTGCGGTGAGTGTGATGCAATATCGTGATGATGGCTATTTACCCGAAGCATTAATTAACTATTTAGTGCGTTTAGGTTGGGGACATGGTGATCAAGAAATTTTTTCACGTGAAGAAATGATCGAATTATTCGATCTTCATTCGGTCAGTAAATCCGCTAGTGCTTTTAATACAGAAAAATTGCAATGGTTAAATCAGCATTATATTCGTAGTTTAGATCCTAATTATGTGGCAAAACATCTTGCATGGCACATGAAAGATCAAGGTATTCCTTATGAAAATGGCGTAGCCTTAGCCGAGCTTGTTCCTGTATTAGGTGAGCGGGCGAAAACGTTAAAAGAATTAGCCGCACAAAGTCGTTATTTTTATCAAGAATTTGACAGCTATGATGAAAAAGCAGTGGCAAAAAACTTTAAACCAGAAGCGATTGTGCCGTTAACAAAATTATTGGAAAAATTAACCGCACTTTCTATTCCAGAGAATTGGACAGTGGAAAATATCCATCAAGCAATGAATGACACGGCAACAGAATTAGACATCGGTATGGGTAAAGTGGGTATGCCATTCCGTTTAGCGGTCACTGGTTCAGGGCAGTCACCATCGATGGATATTACAGCAAAACTTGTCGGAAAAGACCGCACTTTAGCCAGAATTCAAAAAGCGATTGAATTTATTCAAAATAAAGGTTAATTTTCTATTGACATAACACGTGGCGGAATTTATCATAACGCCACTTTCGGGGATATAGCTCAGTTGGGAGAGCGCTTGAATGGCATTCAAGAGGTCGTCGGTTCGATCCCGATTATCTCCACCAAATTTTAAAAACCCGTATCAATTCCTTGATACGGGTTTTTACTTTTACCATAATATAATGGTATGTCATGTAACTTCAGCCATGATTTAGTCGTGATGCTATTCTTTTCTGAATAAAATTACCTATAACTCGCAATAAAACAAATAATACTAACAATGCGTATAAAGGTTTATTGCCAAAAACAGCATAGGGTGTTTTTCCTATTGTTGGTGCGATTTTTTCAGTCAACGTAGTTTGCACAAACTGTGGTGCTTGGCGAATGACTTTTCCTTGAGCATCAATAAACGCAGTAACCCCCGTATTTGTTGCTCGAATCACTGGTTTAGCTAATTCTAACGCTCGCATTCTTGCCATTTGAAAATGTTGCCATGGACCATAACTATCGCCAAACCACGCATCATTAGAAATGGTTAAAATAAAATCAGTATCATCTTTTAAATTAGCCTGTAATTGGCTACTTTCGATAATTTCGTAGCAAATAGCCCCCATAAAACGGCGTTCCTTGCTGATTAAATTAGGTTGAATGTTATCACCACTTTGAAACGCCGACATGGGTAAATTAAATACTGAGCCAAGCGGTCGTAATAGGTTTTCTAAGGGTACATATTCGCCGAAAGGGACCAGATGATGTTTATTATAACGTTGAGCCGTAGTAGATGAATAATTGCCGTCAACTAATGCGATAGAATTAAATAATTTTCCGCTGGATTCATCACGGTGAACCGTACCGATCATAATATCTGTTTTTGAGTGTTGACTGGCTTGATTGAGTTCATCAAAAAATGGTTGAATGCTTTCTTCTAAGGCAGGTAATGCACTTTCTGGCAAGATAATTAAATCAGATTTGGCTAAATTAGGACGAATTAAATTGGCATAAATCTGTAAGGTAGATTGCAGATAATCAGGATCCCACTTTAAGGATTGTTCAATATTGCCTTGTGCCAGTGTAATCGTAATGGCTTTATTTTCCAGCGATGTGGCATAATTGGTTTTGGCAAAGGAAACTACGCCAGTAACGCTGATACCCAGTAGAATATTGAATAAAGCAAACTTGATTTTTTGTGGTTGTTGAGTGATAGCAGAAATAGCATTAAAAATAACCGCACTTAGCCATACTACAAAAAAGGTTAAGCCAGTGACACCAAAAATGGGGGCAATTCCTGCAAAAGGAGTATCAATTTGCGTATAGCCAAACTGTAGCCATGGGAAACCTGTAAATAACCAACCTCGTAGAAATTCGCTAAATGTCCAAATTGTGCCAAAAATAACAGGGCTTACGACTTTAAAACGTTGAACTAGATAGGTGAATAATAAGGGAAAAAGCGATAAATAACAGGCGAGAACGAAGACTAAAAAATAACTTAACCACAGGGGCGAGCCACCAAATTGATGAATACTGACGTGTAACCAGCTGGTCGCAATGCTAAAAAAACTTACTCCCCATAAAAAGCTGGCTTGAAGTGCGGTTTTTTTATGGGGATTTTTTGCCACATAGAGTAAACCCAGCATTGAGATGTAGGCAATTCCCCAGTAATCAAAAGGGGAAAAGGCAAATACACCGATTGAGCCTGTGATGAGGGCTATTAGATAAGGTAAAAATCTGTGTATCATAAGGGTTTATTCTTCTGTTTCATCTTGGCTAGCGTTGATGTTTTCAAGTTGTTCATCTGTCACTGTAACTCGCAACTGAATAATGCGACGACTATCCGCTGATGTCACTTTAAAATGAATATTATTCAGCGTAATTTCTTCACCTCGTTTTGGTAAATAACCAAAGGCTTGCATGATTACGCCACCGATAGTATCTACTTCTTCATCGGCAAAATTAGTGCCAAATTTTTGATTAAAATCATCAACATCAGTTAAAGCCAGCACTGCATAAGTATGGCGAGAAAGTTGGCGGATATTGGCAATCACTTCTTCTTCATCAAATTCATCTTCAATATCGCCGACAATTTGCTCTAAAATATCTTCAATCGTCACTAAACCTGAAATAGCACCAAATTCGTCCACCACGATTGCCATGTGAAAACGTTCAGTACGAAAATCTTTCAGCATTCGATCGACACGTTTACTTTCTGGCACAATCACAGCAGGGCGTAAAATCGCTTGCATATTGAATTCATCTGGCTGTTCTCGCAGAAATTGCAACAGATCTTTAGCGTGCAAAATCCCAAGGACATTATCTCGTTCGTTAGTGATGACGGGAAAGCGAGAGTGAGCCGTGTCAATAATGGTGTCAAGGCAACTTTCGAGATCTTGATCGTTTTCAATAAACACGATTTGAGCTCGAGGGATCATAATATCTCGCACCCGAAGTTCGGCGATTTCCATCACCCCTTCGATCATTTCACGAGTGTCTTGGTCGATAAGATCATTTTGCTCGGAATCTCGAATGACTTCGACTAATTCTTCACGGTTTTTCAGTTCGCCTTGAAAAAAGCGACCAAATAAGGATTGAAAGAAAGATTTTTTTTGAAAACTATCTGTTTGTGTTGTGTTATTCGAGTGTTCGTCCATAGTATTTTTATTGGTTTGATATTTGTACTGTTGAAATTAGCATATTTTGCATACAAAGAAAAGGTTAGCAGAACGAAAAGTGCGGTAGATTTTTAATGCGTTTTTGGCAAAAAACAAAAGCTCGAAATTTTCGAGCTTTGTTGGCTTGCGTGATATTATCTCGCACGGAAAATAATACGCCCTTTACTTAAATCATAAGGGGTCATTTCCACAGTAACTTTATCGCCAGTTAAAATGCGAATGTAGTTTTTACGCATTTTACCTGAAATGTGAGCGGTAACCACGTGACCATTTTCAAGTTCTACACGAAACATCGTGTTCGGCAAGGTTTCTAAAATGGTACCTTGCATCTCAATGCAATCTTCTTTAGACATTAATTGATTAATCCTTTTTTCTAAAATAAATACAAAAAACGTGCGGATTATACTATTTTGTTGCTTATTCTGAAAGCATTAATTTGATAAAATACGATTAAAACAGTACAATAGCCAGTTAATTGCCAATCAATTTTATGGCTTTATTAACGAATTTAATTTATACAGATTATAAAGATGACTCAAAAATTACATATTAAAACTTGGGGCTGTCAAATGAATGAGTATGACAGTTCAAAAATGGCAGATTTATTACTCAGCACGCACGGTCTGGAACTCACCGAAGAAGCGGAAGAAGCGGACGTGTTGTTGTTAAACACTTGCTCCATTCGTGAAAAAGCCCAAGAAAAAGTATTCCACCAGCTCGGGCGTTGGAAACAGCTGAAAAAACATAATCCGAATTTAGTGATTGGCGTGGGCGGTTGCGTGGCTTCGCAAGAGGGCGCTCATATTCGTGATCGTGCACCTTTTGTGGATATTATTTTCGGACCCCAAACCTTGCACCGCTTGCCTGAAATGATTAACCAAATTCGTGGTGGCAAAAGCTCTGTGGTGGACGTGAGTTTCCCTGAAATTGAGAAATTTGACCGTTTGCCTGAACCGAGAGCCGAAGGTCCAACGGCGTTTGTCTCGATTATGGAAGGTTGTAATAAATATTGTTCTTTCTGCGTTGTGCCTTATACTCGTGGTGAAGAAGTGAGTCGTCCAGTGGACGATATTCTGTTTGAAATTGCCCAATTAGCCGAGCAAGGCGTGCGTGAAGTGAACCTGTTAGGACAAAACGTGAATGCCTATCGTGGGGCAACCTTTGACGGTGAAATTTGTTCCTTTGCAGAATTGCTGCGTTTAGTGGCGGCGATTGATGGTATTGACCGTTTACGTTTCACCACCAGCCACCCGATTGAATTTACAGACGATATTATTGAGGTTTACAGCGATACGCCAGAACTCGTGAGTTTCTTGCATTTGCCTGTACAAAGCGGTTCGGATCGAGTATTAACCATGATGAAACGTAATCACACCGCATTGGAATATAAAGCGATTATTCGCAAACTGCGTAAAGTTCGCCCGAATATTCAGATTAGCTCGGACTTTATCGTAGGCTTCCCAGGGGAAACCGATCAGGATTTCGAAGACACGATGAACCTGATCGCTCAAGTGAATTTTGATATGAGCTTTAGCTTTATTTACTCTGCTCGCCCTGGTACACCAGCGGCAGATTTGCCTGATGATGTGAGTGAAGATGAGAAAAAACAACGCTTGTATCTGTTGCAACAACGTATTAATAACCAAGCCGCTCAATTTAGCCGAGCCATGTTAGGTACCGAACAGCGTGTGCTAGTTGAAGGACCATCTAAAAAAGACATTATGGAACTCACTGGCAGAACGGAAACCAACCGCATTGTGAATTTCAAAGGTACACCTGATATGATCGGCAAATTCGTGGATATTAAAATCACCGATGTCTATACCAATTCCTTGCGTGGTGATGTGGTTCGTACCGAAGATCAAATGGGCTTACGTGTGATTCAATCGCCACAAGCCGTGATTAATCGAACTCGTAAAGAAGATGAGTTAGGGGTTGGGTTGTACGCCGCTTAATTTTAAAAATTCTTCAGATTTAGACCGCACTTTTTTAACCAAAGTGCGGTGTTTTTATATCAAATTTATCTAAGTCATATCAAATCGTTCTTTTATCTGCCTAATTAAGCCATTATAATTTTAGCTATTTTAAATTCATTTCTTATTTTCTATGAACTGGCAATATATTTGGAACGCTGTTCCTCGTTTTATTGATGCAACTTTACTTACCTTGCATTTGTCCTTTTGGGCTATTGTATTGTCGGTGCTAGTCGGGTTGCTTTGTGCCGTGGTGTTAACCTACAAAATTCGTGGGTTGCAATGGCTGGTCAAAAGCTACATTGAACTCTCTCGTAATACCCCGTTGTTAATTCAAGTATTTTTTCTGTATTTTGGTTTATCCAAAGTAGGCATTAAATTAGATGGTTTTACCTGTGGGATTATCGGTTTGGCTTTTCTCGGGGGGAGCTATATGGCGGAAGCCATTCGGGGCGGATTGGAAGCCGTATCCAAAGGGCAAATTGAAAGTGCGTTAAGTATTGGGCTAACGCCTTTACAAGCCTTTCGCTATGTGATTTTTCCGCAAGCCTTTGCTATTGCCACACCAGCTGTGGGAGCGAACTGTTTGTTTTTAATGAAAGAAACATCGGTGATCAGTGCCGTTGCGGTGGCAGAATTAATGTTTTTGGCAAAAGATATTATCGGAATGGATTATAAAACTAACGAATCTTTATTTTTGCTCGTGGTATTTTATTTGATTATTTTATTGCCCGTGTCACTGTATATTCGTTATTTAGAACGCCGTTTGCGTCAAGCTAAATATGGAGCATAGTCAATGGGGTTGGGTATTTTATTTCAAGGCAGTAATTTAGAACGTTTGCTCGGTGGATTATGGATCACCGCTGAAATTGCCTTTGTGTCAGTGTTTTTTGCATGTATTTTAGGTGTCATTTTTGGTGTAGTGATGACTAGTAAAAACAAAACCGTGCATTTTTTGTGCCAACTATATTTAGAAGTGGTACGCATTATCCCCTTGTTAGTATTACTCTTTTTAGTCTATTTTGGGTTTGCTAAATGGTTTAATATTCACTGGAGTGGCGTTTGGGTGTGTATTGTGGTGTTTATTTTCTGGGGGGTAGCTGAAATGGGGGATTTGGTGCGTGGAGCATTAACTTCCATTGAAAAACATCAGATCGAATCCGCCTATGCTTTGGGTTTGAACAAACTGCAAACTTTTGTGTATATTTTATTGCCACAAAGTTTAAAACGCGTGACACCAGGGGCGATAAATTTATTTACCCGAATGGTAAAAACCAGCTCCCTTGCTATGTTAATCGGTGTGTTGGAAGTGATTAAAGTAGGGCAACAGATTATTGAAACATCACTATTTACTGATCCGTCCGCTGCTTTGTGGATTTACGGCGTTATTTTCTTTTTGTATTTTATTATTTGTTATCCATTGTCATTGTTTTCTAAATATTTAGAAGCAAAATGGAGCAATTAGGAATTTTAAATTATGGCATTATTAGATATTAAACAACTCGTCAAAAATTACGCTGAAGTTACCGCACTTCACGGCATCGATCTTTCCGTACAAAAAGGCGAAGTTGTGGTAATTCTTGGACCTTCGGGTTGTGGTAAGAGTACGCTACTACGCTGTATTAACGGTTTGGAAGAAATTAAAAGTGGTGAAATTCGATTAGAAAATAATGGTATATTAGGCAAAGACATTTCGTGGGTTAAAGCCCGTCAAAAAATTGGTATGGTGTTCCAGAGCTATGAATTATTTTCACATATATCAGTGATCGACAATATTTTGCTTGGTCCAATGAAAGTACAAAAACGCAAACGGGAAGATGTAGAAAGGCAAGCAGATAAATTGTTAAAACGGGTTGGCTTATTCGACCGCAAAAATGCCTTTCCACGCGAATTATCAGGCGGGCAAAAACAACGTATTGCTATTGTGCGTTCCCTTTGTATGAATCCAGAAATTATGCTATTTGACGAAGTTACTGCCGCCCTTGACCCTGAAATGGTGCGAGAAGTGTTGGACGTAATTTTAGGATTGGCTAAAGACGGTATGACCATGCTGATTGTGACTCACGAAATGGGCTTTGCAAAACAGGTTGCAGATCGTATTATTTTTATGGATAAGGGCGAAATTATTGAGCAATCTAAACCTGAATTTTTCTTTGCTAATCCAATCACAGATCGGGCAAAAGCCTTTTTGAATATTCTTAATTATGAGAAAAGTGCGGTGAATTATGAGGAGAATATTTAAAAAACGTCTGCTTATCGCATTTTTCCTTTGAAAAAGTGTAAGATTTACCATTTTTTCATTTGAAAAAATGTGAATTTTGTTGTTTTTTTCCTTTAAAAAAATGTTCTTTGCCTTATAATAAGGTCATTATTTAAGATGAGATTTTATTATGCAACGCCATTTTTTTAATCAGCTTACCCAATGGAAAAATCGTCCTAAACGTAAACCTTTGATTATTCAAGGGGCAAGGCAAGTGGGTAAAACTTGGATCATGCGACATTTTGGTGAACAAGCATTTGCTCAAGTCGCTTATGTTAATTTTGACAATAATGAACGCATGAAAAATCTGTTTTCAGGGGATTTTAATCTTGAACGTTTGATATTGGGATTAAAAATCGAAACAGGGGTGGATATTCAACCTGAAAATACCTTGCTCATTTTTGATGAAATTCAAGAAGTACCACAAGCCCTATCTTCACTCAAATATTTTTATGAAAATGCACCGCAGTTTTATATTGTGGCAGCGGGATCATTATTAGGCATATCTTTACATCATCAACAATTTTTCCCCGTAGGAAAAGTGGAATTTTTATCGTTGTATCCCATGGATTTTCACGAATTTTTATGGGCATTGGGTAAAAAAGATCTGGCTCAATTACTCCGATTACAAGATTGGGACTTAATCAAGGCGATGAAAACAAGCTATATTGATTTGTTGCGTCAATATTATTTTGTGGGCGGTATGCCAGAAGCCGTACAAACCTTTGTGGATACGCAGAATTTCAAACAAGTTCGTTTGGTGCAAAATCAGCTTTTAATGGCGTATGAACAAGATTTTTCTAAACATATTGTCGATGCACAAACGGTACAAAGAGTGCGAATGTTATGGCATAGTTTGCCTGTACAATTAGCTAAAGAAAATAAAAAATTCACCTACGCTCAAATGCAAAAAGGGGCGAGAAGTAAGGACTATGAAATTGCTTTGCAATGGCTGAAAGACAGCGATTTGGTGCATGTTGTGCCACGTATCAGTAAGCCACATTTGCCGTTAAATGCTTATCAAGATAATGCTTTCAAATTATTTAGTTTGGATGTGGGCTTATTGGCAGCACAAAGTCAACTGGACGAAAAAATCTTATTAGAGGGCAATCAGTTATTTATTGAATTTAAAGGGGCATTAACCGAGCAATATGTGTTGCAAGAATTATTGGTAAGTCAACCTTATGCTCCTTTTTATTGGGCAAGAGAAAACGGCACGGCGGAAGTGGATTTTGTGTTACAACAAGGGCAAGATATTATACCGATAGAAGTGAAAGCCGAAGAAAATTTGAAAGCCAAAAGCCTGCAAGTATATTGTGAAAAATATCAACCAAAACAAGCACTACGTTTTTCAATGGCAGATTATCGTGAGCAAGATTGGTTGACAAATGTGCCGTTGTATGCGATTAGTGAGTTGTTTAGAACAGAAAAATAGGGGAGAGATTCCCCTATTTTCATTCTTTTATCCGCCACAATCTCGCCACATTTTCTGCTGTTGAAATTAAGTTTTCACGCCCTGATTTCAAGATGTTTTCAAGGCTATCGACTTGCCGAATAATCGGAAAAACCGCATCAATACCGTAATCGTAAACTACATCATAATCTTTGCGTAAACAGCCTACTATAGCGACTACAGGTTTATTAAATCGTTTTGCGGTTTTGGATACGCCGATTGGGGTTTTGCCATGAATACTTTGCCCGTCCATTCGCCCCTCACCAGTAATTACTAAATCGGCATGTTGAATATAATCACTTAAATGCACGGCATCCATTACAATTTGTACACCTGCTTTGAGTTGAACATTCGGGAGTAACAATAAACCACCGCCCATTCCACCAGCTGCTCCCGCTCCAGCTTGATCTTGAATGTTTAGTCCAAGCTCTTTTTGCACGATTTGAGCAAAATGCAACAAGGCTTGATCTAATATTTTTACCATGTCAGGTGTTGCCCCTTTTTGGGGACCGAATACCGCAGATGCCCCGTTTTCACCACATAAAGGGTTATTGACATCACAAGCGACTTCAAATTTAACAGCTTGTAATTTTGGATTTAAATGACTTAAATTAATTTTAGCGATGTTAGCTAAATTTGCACCACCCAAGTTAATCTCATTTCCTTGAACATCTAAAAATTTTGCTCCTAAGGCTTGTAGCATACCAACACCACCGTCATTAGTTGCACTGCCACCGATGCCTAAAATCACTTTTTTTACACCGCAGTTTAAAGCCGCATTAATCAATTCGCCAGTGCCATAGCTGGTGGTGTAGAGAGGGTTGCGTTGTACTATGGGGACTAAATGCAAGCCAGAAGCTGCTGCCATTTCAATGAATGCCGTTTGTTTATCGCCTGATAAACCAAAAAAGGCGGAAGTTTTATTACCCAGTGGAGCAGTGACTTGCAGGTGGATTAACTCCCCTTCTGTGGCATCCACTAAGGATTGAACAGTACCTTCGCCGCCATCTGCCATGGGGATTTTGATATAATCCGCTTGCGGAAAGATTTTTTTAAAGCCTGTTTCAATGGCATTAGCCACTTCAAGAGCTGTTAAACTTTCTTTGAAACTATCAGGAGCGATGAGGATTTTCATATAATTTTTACAAAATGCGAATGAACATAAAAACAATATAACAAAATTTTTAGCAATAGAAAAAAATTATGTCTGTTATTCCAAAAACATATATTAAATAATGATTTGTTCTTTCCTTTTTTAGGAAAACTCTTTTTATAATCATTTTCACCAAATCATTTTATTTAAAAAAGGATCATTTATGAAAAATTTCAAAAAAATCACCGCACTTTTAGCGACTTTATTGTTAGCTATAGGGGTTACTGCTTGCGATAATCAAGAGCAAGCTAAACAAGAACCAACTAAAGTTTCTGCGGTAGATCGTATTAAACAAGCTGGTAAAGTACGTATCGGTGTATTTAGTGATAAACCACCTTTTGGTTACGTGGATAAAGACGGTAAAAGCCAAGGTTTTGATGTGGAAATTGCGAAAGACTTAACCAAAGATTTACTCGGTGATGAAAACAAAGTGGAATTTGTGTTAGTCGAAGCTGCCAACCGTGCGGAATATTTACTGTCTAATAAAGTGGATATTATTTTAGCCAACTTTACTGTGACACCTGCTCGTCAAGAAGTCGTGGATTTTGCTAAACCTTATATGAAAGTAGCCTTAGGTGTCGCCTCAAAAGAGGGAGCGGTAATCTCTGATGTGAAAGAATTAGAGGGTAAAACCTTAATCGTCAATAAAGGCACAACAGCGGATGCGTTTTTCACTAAAAATTACCCAAATATTCCATTATTAAAATTTGAACAAAATACCGAAACTTTCCAAGCATTAGTGGATGGGCGTGGTGATGCGTTAGCTCACGATAATACTTTGTTATTCGCTTGGGCAAAAGAAAACCCAGGCTTTACTGTCGGCATTAAATCGTTAGGTGATCAAGACACTATTGCAGCTGCGGTGCGTAAAGAAGATAAAGATTTGTTGGAATGGTTAAACGCTGAAACAGAAAAACTAGCAAAAGATGGTTCATTAAAACGTGCTTATGAAAAAACCTTATTACCAATTTATGGTGAAACGATTAGCGAGAAAGATATTTTAGTAGAATATCCATAAATCGAATTGAGAGCGATTAGGTTAAATGATTTAAAGATCAGTTTTCTAATTAAAATTGATCTTTTTAATTATGATACATCATTATTTTGTTAAACATTGAATAGTAAAATGTTAATGAAATGTTATCATAATTTATTATTTAGCCTAATAATGTTGAAATAAATCAAGTTATCTTAATTTATATGGCAGATTGTCTTGATTTTGGTCAAAAATAGTTGAAAGTATCAAATTTTTTGATAAAATTTGTATATCTTTACGATTTAGTTATTAAATAAACAGCCAAATGGAGGCACTTTATGATTAAAGGTATTCAAATTACTCAAGCAGCGAATGACAATTTATTAAACTCATTCTGGTTATTAGATAGCGATAAAGGTGAAGCACGTTGCTTATGTGCAAAAGGTGGATTCACTGAAGACCAAATCGTGGCAGTAAACGAATTAGGTAAAATCGAATATCGTGAATTACCAGTTGACGTTGCTCCAACTGTAAAAGTGGAAGGTGGTCAACACTTAAACGTAAACGTTTTACGCCGTGAAACCTTAGAAGATGCAGTTAAACACCCTGAAAAATATCCACAATTAACTATTCGTGTTTCAGGTTATGCAGTACGTTTTAACTCATTAACACCAGAACAACAACGTGATGTTATCACTCGTACTTTCACTGAAAGTCTATAATTTGTTTTTCTAAAACAATATTCAACACCCCGATCTTTTGATTGGGGTGTTTTTTTCAAAATTCCTTTGGAATTTTCACCGCACTTCTAGCTTACAACGCCTATTTCAGGTACAATTCCCCGATTATCTTTTTAGGAATTTATTATTTAATTATTTTATATGCAAAATATTCGTAACTTTTCTATCATCGCTCATATTGACCACGGAAAATCGACCCTTTCTGACCGTTTGATCCAAACTTGTGGCGGTTTATCCGATCGTGAAATGGAAGCTCAGGTATTGGATTCCATGGATCTTGAACGTGAACGTGGAATTACTATCAAAGCCCAAAGTGTAACCTTAAACTATAAAGCCAAAAATGGTGAAACTTATCAATTAAACTTTATTGATACTCCAGGACACGTTGACTTTTCTTATGAAGTTTCTCGTTCTTTAGCCGCTTGTGAGGGGGCATTATTGGTGGTCGATGCGGGGCAAGGGGTAGAAGCTCAAACCTTAGCCAACTGCTACACAGCGTTGGATATGAATTTAGAAGTGGTACCGATTTTAAATAAAATTGATTTACCAGCAGCTGAACCAGAACGTGTGGCAGAAGAAATTGAAGATATTGTGGGAATTGATGCTATTGATGCAGTTCGCTGTTCAGCCAAAACTGGCGTTGGGATTGAAGATGTATTAGAAGAAATTGTAGCAAAAATTCCAGCACCAGAGGGTGATCCGAATGCACCATTGCAGGCATTAATTATTGACTCGTGGTTTGATAATTATTTGGGCGTTGTTTCGCTTGTTCGTGTAAAAAATGGCTCAATTAAAAAAGGCGATAAAATCAAAGTAATGAGTACTGGGCAATCTTATCAAGTGGATCGCCTTGGGATTTTTACGCCAAAACAAGTAGATACTACTGAGCTAAAAACAGGCGAAGTAGGTTGGGTAGTTTGTGCGATTAAAGATATTTTAGGTGCACCAGTAGGGGATACTTTAACTCACCAACACCATTCCGCTACAGAAGTCTTACCTGGTTTTAAAAAAGTGAAGCCACAAGTTTATGCAGGATTATTCCCGATTAGTTCGGACGATTATGAAGCGTTCCGTGATGCGTTAGGCAAGTTAAGCCTAAATGATGCTTCGTTGTTCTATGAACCTGAAAATTCCACCGCACTTGGTTTTGGTTTCCGTTGTGGTTTTTTAGGTTTACTTCACATGGAAATCATTCAAGAACGTTTAGAGCGTGAATACGATCTTGATTTGATTACCACTGCACCTACCGTAGTGTATGAAGTTGAACTCACTAATGGCGATGTTGTCTATGTTGATAGCCCAGCGAAGTTACCGCCATTAAGTAATATTGCTGATATTCGTGAACCGATTGCGGAATGTAATATGCTTGTGCCTCAGGATTATTTAGGTAATGTAATCACTCTTTGTATTGAAAAACGTGGGGTGCAAACCAATATGGTGTATCATGGTAATCAAATTGCATTGACCTATGAAATTCCGATGGGGGAAGTGGTACTTGATTTCTTTGATCGTTTAAAATCTACCTCTCGAGGTTATGCTTCGTTAGATTATGGCTTTAAACGTTTCCAATCTGCTAATATGGTGCGAGTGGATATTATGATTAATGGTGATCGTGTAGATGCTCTGGCATTAATTGTACATAAAGATAATGCTGCCTATCGTGGACGTGAATTAGTGGAAAAAATGAAAGAATTAATTCCTCGTCAGCAATTTGATATTGCTATTCAAGCTGCCATTGGTAATCAGATTATTGCTCGTTCTACCGTAAAACAGTTGCGTAAAAACGTGTTAGCAAAATGTTATGGTGGGGATGTAAGCCGTAAGAAAAAACTGTTGCAGAAACAGAAAGAAGGTAAAAAACGTATGAAGCAATTAGGTAATGTGGAAGTGCCACAAGAGGCATTTTTGGCGATTTTACACGTTGGAAAAGACTAAATAAGGGAAACTATGTCAAAACTTTTTCTACCGATTTTATTAGTTGTAGGCTTTGCTGTTTGGAAAGTGTTAGATTATCTACAGTTACCAAATACATTTTCAATTTTATTAATTTTATTCACCGCACTTTCTGGCGTATTGTGGTGCTATCACCGTTTTTCGGTGTTACCGCATCGTCGCCGTCAAATTGCACGCACTGAACAGCGTACAGGACAAGTATTAAGCGATGAAGAAAGAGCCAAAATTGAGCCGATTGGTGAGGGCGAAGAATTTATTTCATCTTTATTTCCTGTATTGGCGTTCGTATTAATTCTGCGTTCTTTTCTATTTGAACCGTTTCAAATTCCGTCACAATCCATGGAACCAACTTTACGTGTAGGCGATTTTATTTTAGTAGAAAAATATGCTTATGGTGTTAAAGATCCAGTTTTCCAAAATACTTTGATGGAAACAGGCAAAGTGCAACGTGGAGATATTGTAGTGTTTAAAGCCCCACCTCAACCGAATGTGGATTATATTAAACGTGTAATCGGGATTGGTGGCGACCGAGTGCTTTATAATGAGTTAGAAAGAAAATTAACCATTATTTATAGTAAGAATGGCAAGCCATGTGAAGAAGATTGTGAAAGCAAAGAATTTGCTTATTCTAAGCCACAACAAAATGATGAATTTAAGGCAATTATTGGTAGAAATCCAGATGGTAGCTTTATTTATGGTCCGAGTATGCTCGAACTGACCGAAAGCGGGGATGTAAGCCACCAAATTCATTGGTTCCCTGAGCCTATTTCAGAGGGCTATCGTTATAAAGATTATGTTAAACAAGAATATTATGTGACTGAATGGGTAGTGCCAGCAGGACAATATTTTATGATGGGCGATAATCGTAATATGAGTGAAGATAGCCGTTTCTGGGGCTTTGTGCCAGAGAAAAATATTGTGGGTAAAGCCACTTATATTTGGTTAAGTTTAGATAAAAAACCAAATGAATGGCCAACGGGTATTCGTTCAGAACGTTTATTTACAAAGATTCAATAAGATGAATAATTTAACTAAATTACAGAGTAAGATCGGTTATGAATTTAATGATCTTACTTTGCTAAAACAAGCCTTAACGCATCGTAGTGCGGCGAAAGAACATAATGAACGCCTTGAGTTTTTAGGTGATGCGATTTTAAATCTCACTATTGCTCAAGCCTTGTATCACCAGTTCCCGAAATGTAATGAGGGAGAACTGAGCCGAATGCGAGCTACCTTAGTGCGAGAACAAACCCTTGCTGAACTAGCTCGCCAATTTGAGCTTGGCGATAATTTAGTATTGGGTTCTGGGGAACTGAAAAGCGGAGGATTCCGTCGTGAATCTATTTTAGCCGATTGTGTGGAAGCGATTATCGGGGCAATGTCTTTAGATAGTAGTTTAAATAGCACCATGAATATTATTTGTCATTGGTATGCGGAACGCTTAGTTTTGATTAAGCCAGGTGAAAATCAAAAAGATCCTAAAACCCGTTTGCAAGAATATTTACAAGGTAAAGGATTAAATCTGCCTAGCTATAACATTATCAACACGACAGGGGAAGCACACTGTCAAACCTTTACTGTGGAATGTAACGTGGAAAATTTTGACCGCACTTTTACTGGTATTGCTAATAGTCGCCGTAAAGCAGAACAGGCTGCGGCAGAACAAATTTTAAAAGAATTGGATATACATAATGACAGATGAACATTTACAGATTGATGTAAACGATGAAAATAACCAACAACCTACAGAAACCTATTGTGGTTTTATTGCTATTGTAGGTCGCCCAAATGTGGGAAAATCGACCTTATTAAATAAAATATTAGGGCAAAAAATTTCCATTACCTCACGTAAAGCACAAACCACTCGCCACCGTATTGTAGGGATTGATACCGACGGTGCTTATCAAGCGATTTATGTGGATACTCCTGGATTACATATTGAAGAAAAACGAGCCATTAACCGTTTAATGAATCGTGCCGCCAGCAGTGCTATTGGTGATGTGGACTTAATTATTTTTATGGTGGACGGTACACACTGGAATGAAGACGATGAAATGGTGTTAAACAAATTACGCCAAGTAAAAACCCCCGTGGTATTAGCTATTAACAAAATTGACAATGTAAAAAATAAAGATGAATTATTGCCATTTATCACTGAATTAAGCGGAAAATTTAATTTCAAAGAAATTGTGCCGATTTCCGCTCAACGTGGTAACAACGTACATAATTTGAAAAAAATTGTGCGAGATTGCTTGAAAAAAGGTGAGCATCATTTTCCAGAGGATTATGTGACAGACCGTTCCCAACGTTTTATGGCATCTGAAATTATCCGTGAAAAACTCATGCGGTTTATGGGCGAAGAATTACCTTATTCGGTGACAGTGGAAATTGAACAATTTAAACTCAATGAACGTGGTACTTACGAAATTAACGGCTTGATTTTAGTAGAACGTGATGGTCAGAAAAAAATGGTAATCGGTCAAGGTGGACAAAAAATCAAAGTGATTGGCACTGAAGCTCGTCAAGATATGGAACGCTTATTTGACAACAAAGTACATTTAGAGCTTTGGGTTAAGGTCAAATCAGGCTGGGCAGATGATGAAAGGGCATTGCGTAGTTTGGGGTATATGGAAGAATATTGATTTTCTCAACTCAATTTAACTGAGCCTTGTTCTCAATATGCTGTTTTTTTATTGCTAGCAAAATCGATTGATAATCGTAACTAATTGAAGTATATTTATAATTTCTCAATTATGGGAAATTTTTTGAAAATTAATAGGAAATATATTATGACACAAGAACAAAAAACTTTTTCTGAACGTTTAAAAGCATTTAATCGTACCACACATGACAGTGTAGATAATCTCGTGATGTCGGTTGAACCTTTCAAGAATAATGAAAATTATACAAAATTCTTGCTATTACAATCAGTGTTTCACAAAGTAGTTGATGATATTTATAAAGATCCTGAACTCAATAAAAAAATCCCAGAGTTAAAATATATGGCTCGTTATGATGCTGTGGTGAAAGATTTAGCGGTATTAAATAGCCAACCTTTTGAATTTAAAGGCACTTTACCTCATCCTCAAGGCAACGAAGCGATCGGTTGGTTGTATTGTGCTGAGGGTTCAAACTTAGGTGCAGCTTTCCTATATAAAGCGGCAGAAAAGAATTTAAGTTTTGATGCAGAACATGGAGCAAGTCATCTTGCAGGGCATCCTGAAGGACGTGGTAAACACTGGCGTGAATTTAAAGTGTATTTAGATAATTTAGGCTTAGATCCAAAAGCTGAAGATGAGGCACTTCAAGGTTCTAAAGAGGCTTTTACATTTTATAAAATGGTATTACGTCAGGTGTTTGGTTTGCCAGAAAATTATGAAGCACCAAGTCAAAGACCTGTCCACCCATAATTTAATTCCATTACACAAAGGGCAAGATTAGATTTTCTTGCCCTTTTGCTATTAAATTAATGATAAAAATTCGCACACATGACTTGAGCGACAGTCCCTAGTGTTGAACCATTACGAGGCTTGACCTGATGCTCACGATATTTTTTCGGAGTGAATACCGTTCCTTCCCCCCAGAAATCCGAATATAACAGTGATCCTGTATGGGTCATGATATTTGTTTTACAATCTAAGACTTTATGCTGACGTACGGATTTCGTCATTAGGTTTTTATCTTCAAAAATGCGATGTCCGATATGTAAATTAATCACGGTATCAAAATTAATCAGATTGTTTTTGGTATTATCCACCCAGATCGAAGATGTATCCACATAATATTGAGAATTTTTTGATAAACGAATAAAGCCGATGGCGGTTTTTTGTGGAGTATCTAATTGTTCACCGTGAATTAACGCTTGTCGTTCTGGTTGATTGCTACAAGCACTGATGATTAATGTAGTAAGTAATAAAGTCACTTTTTTCATAATGATCTCCTTAGTGCCAGTGATTTAGCTACATTATGGCATATTTTTAGCCAATGTTGTGTTTTTATTTCTCATTATGTAGAGAAAACTCAAAGCAAAAAAATGCGGTGAAAAGTCAATATTTTTTCACCGCACTATGCTTCACCAAGATTTACACAGGATAATTAGCGTTTAAACATTCCACCTAAACCAGCCAGTCCACCCATGCCACCGCCCATCATTCCTTTCATACCTTTCATCATTTTTGCCATACCACCACTACGCATTTTTTTCATCATGCGTTGCATATCGTCAAATTGTTTGAGTAATTTATTAACATCTTGCACTTGCGTGCCTGAACCTAACGCAATGCGGCGACGGCGTGAGCCTTTGATCATGTCAGGATTGGCACGTTCTTTTAAGGTCATGGAATTGATGATCGCTTCCATTTTGATAAACATTTTATCATCCACTTGATTTTTAACATGATCAGGCAAGTTTTTTGCCCCAGGGAGTTTGTCTAACATCGACATCATGCCACCCATTTTTTTCATTTCGATCAGTTGTTCACGGAAATCTTCAAGGGTAAATTGATCGCCCTTTTTGAATTTCTTCGCCATTTTTTCGGCTTTTTCTTGGTCAACGGAACGTTGTAAATCCTCGATTAAAGAAAGGACATCGCCCATACCTAAAATACGTGAAGCCACACGTTCTGGGTGGAAAGGTTCTAACGCATCAGTCTTTTCGCCTACCCCTAAGAATTTGATCGGTTTACCTGTAATTTGGCGAATAGATAAGGCTGCACCACCACGTGCATCGCCATCGACTTTGGTTAAGATCACCCCAGTTAATGGCAAGGCTTCATTAAAGGCTTTGGCAGTATTGGCAGCATCTTGCCCTGTCATGGCATCCACGGTAAACAGGGTTTCAATCGGCTCAAGTGCGGTGTGAATTTGCTTAATTTCTTCCATCATCTCGCCGTCAACATGCAAGCGACCTGCTGTATCCACAATCAATACGTCATAGAATTTTAATTTCGCATCGGCTTTAGCGGTTTTGGCAATTTCTACTGGATTTTGTTTGACATCAGAGGGGAAGAAATCTACACCCACAGATTGGGCTAAGGTTTCAAGCTGTTTAATCGCCGCCGGACGATATACGTCAGCAGACACCACTAATACTTTTTTCTTATGCCGTTCTTTTAAAAATTTCGCCAGTTTACCCACAGAAGTGGTTTTACCTGCCCCTTGTAACCCCGCCATTAAAATTACCGCTGGCGGTTGGGTGGCAAGATTTAATTCTTCGTTGGCTTGCCCCATGGCATTTTCTAATTCACTTTGCACGATTTTTAGAAATTCTTGCCCTGGTGTTAAGCTCTTATTCACTTCTTCACCGATAGCACGTTCTTTGACTTTATTGATAAATTCACGTACTACAGGTAAGGCAACATCCGCTTCCAGCAATGCCATGCGGACTTCTCGTAAGGTATCTTTAATATTGTCTTCGGTTAAACGCCCTTTCCCTGTGATATTACGTAGGGTTTTCGACAGGCGGTCGGATAAATTTTCAAACATATTTCGTTCTCGTCATTAACAAAAAATTTATCCGATTATACCTGAATTTCCTTGTTTTCACTAGCAAAGGCAGTCTCTAATTGAAATTTCAATTTAGCACGGTTAAAATGAATTGTTATTTTTGAAAAATAAAGGATAAACAAATTGACAACAATGCCTTATGCTATTTTTGCAATGCTTTTTTATAGCTTCAATATCTTGCTAATTATGCCAATGTTGCTGAAAATTGATGGGCAAACTAAACCAAAAAGAACGTTATTTTTATGCAGTGCGTTTTTAGCCGTGATTTGTCATTATTTGAGTTTTACCGAATTATTTACTCATCTAACCTTAGGGGCAGATATTACGTTACTTGAAGTCAGTTCCTTAATGAGTTTCTTTATTGCATTATTAAGTACAGTGCCGATGTTATGGAATGTGCGAACATTGGCATTTGTTTCGCCTATTGTATATGGGTTTGCCTTAATTAATTTGTTAATGACGGAATTTATCCCAAGTCAAATCGTACATTTGCAAGTCAATTTATTGTTACATATTCTGATCTCCATGTTGGCTTATGCGGTCTGTTTTATTGCCATGTTGTACAGTATTCAAATTGCTTGGTTGGATCGTCATTTAAAACGTAAAAAAGTCTTGCCATCACCTGACTTACCGCCATTAATGTTGGTGGAACGCCATTTTTTTCGTGTCATGTTAAGTGGTGAAATTTTATTAACCATTATCTTATTCACTGGAACATATCATTTATTGCATGCGTTGCAGTTAAGCAATATTCATAAGGCAGTGTTTTCCCTATTTGCTTGGGTTGTTTTTGGTATTCTGTTGATAGGGCATTGGAAATGGCATTGGCGTGGAAAAAGAATGATCATTTTCACAATCTCAGGTATGATATTGCTGACGATTGCTTATTTTGGCAGCAAATTTTTTCCTGCGTAAGTGGGAAAATTGGAAGTGCGGTATAAAAAAACGAGATTTTTCACCGCACTTATTTGATGAACGAACACAAGGAACAACTTTTGGACAGTATTCCCCTTAGTACCTTATTTATTATTCTTATCATTCTGTTAATTATTTCTGCCTATTTTTCAGGTTCAGAAACAGGTCTATTGTCTGCCAACCGTTACCGTATGCGTTACCTTGCTGAAAAAGGGCATAAGGGAGCAAAAAAAGCAGAACGTTTATTAAAAAAAACCGATAAATTACTGAGTTTTATTTTAATCTGTAATAATCTGGTGAATATTTCTGCTTCGGCAATCGCAACCATTATTGGTATGCGTTTATATGGTGATGCAGGCGTAGCCATTGCGACAGGCTTATTGACCTTTGTGATGTTAGTCTTTTCTGAAATTTATCCAAAAACCGTTGCTGCACTTTATCCAGAAAAAGTGGCATTTTTGTCTAGCCACTTGATTTCGCCGTTAATGAAACTTTTTATGCCACTGGTTTTTTTGATGAACTTGATTATTAAATGCTTAATCAAAATCACTGGCTTAAAAACCGAAATTAGAGCGAATCATCTTAATGCAGAAGAATTACGTTCTATAGTAAATGAAAGCGGCAAATTTATTCCCTCTGCTCACCAAGAAATGTTGTTGTCAATTTTGGATTTGGCAGAAGTTTCTGTCGAAGATATTATGGTGCCACGCAATGATATTGCAGGGATTGATATTGATGACGATTGGAAGTCGATTATGCGTCAGTTAAACCATGCAGCACACAGCCGAGTGGTATTATATAAAGACAATATGGACGAAAATGTGCTAGGCATTTTACGAGTGCGAGAAGCCTATCGTTTGATGCTAGACAAAAATGAGTTTAGTAAAGAAACCTTAATTCGAGCCGCCGATGAGATTTATTTTATTCCCGAAGGCACCGCATTAACCGCACAATTACTCAATTTCCGTAATAATAAAGAACGTATTGGATTAGTCGTAGATGAATATGGCGACATCAAAGGATTAGTCACCTTAGAAGATATTTTAGAAGAAATAGTCGGAGAATTTACCACCTCAACTGCACCATCTATTGAGGAAGAAGTGACGACTCAGTCAGATGGTTCGATTTTAATTGAAGGCTCAACTAATATTCGTGATTTAAATAAACTGTTTGATTGGAATTTAGATACCGAAGAAGCTCGCACCTTTAATGGTCTAATTTTAGAGCATTTAGAAGATATTCCCGATGAGGGAGCAGAATTTGAATTAAATGGCTTGAAAGTCACTGTGTTAGAAGTAGCGGATAATATGGTTAAACAAGCGAGAGTGGTGAAATTATAGTGAAAATTCATTATTCTTTTTTGACATCCTTCCCATCCTAAAGAACAGTATTTTAAGGTACTATTAGATAAGTTGTAATATTTACTCCATAACCCATCATATTTTTTGAACAAAAAACTTCACTTTTGTGGAGATCTTGAATAAAATATTACCCATTAAAAAATAGGGATTTTTTATTTATTAGGGTTAGGTTTATGAAAGTTTTTGTGGGTGTTATTTTGTTATTATGTGGTGTCTATGCGTTGGCAGTTGAACCACTCAATTTAAATCAAATATAAATGTGCAATCCGATGCAGCATTGCAGCAAAGACAAGAGGAATAAAATAGAGCTTTGCAACGGCAACAAGTTGCAGATCCTAATGTTCGACTAGACAATCAATCTGAGCCATCCTTGAACTTTCCTGAAAAAGAATCCCCTTGTTATCAAATTAACCATATTATTCTCACTGATTTTTCTCCCGATATTTCCGATTTCTCAGAGATCTCACCAGCTTCAATTCCTAACAGTCAATTTTATTGGGTTCTGAATACGATTTATGCTGAACGTGATTTTTCACTACCACACTGCTTAGGTGGCGAAGGAATTAACATTTTACTCAAACGTATTCAAAATCGTTTGATCGAACAAGGGTATATAACAACCCGTGTTGTTGTTCAGCCACAAAACTTACAAAATGGCATACTTATTATTACAGCTATTCCTGGGAAAATTGGTCAAATTCAATTACAAGATGAAAGCAGCTTTTCTTATGCGACTGCAGCAACCTTGTGGTTTGCGATGCCGACAAGTGATGGCGAAATTCTGAATTTGCGACATCTTGAACAAGGTTTGGAAAATTTAAAGCGAAATGCGAGTGCTGATGCCAATATGCAATTAGTAGCTGCTCAAGATGAAATAGGGGTAAGTAATGTCATTATTCGCTATCAACAGAATTTTCCTGTTCATTTGACATTAGGGCTAGATGACTCAGGATCTAAAGTAACGGGACGTTTACAGGGGACTGCTACATTATCTTGGGATAATATGTTTTCATTAAATGATTTATTTTATACCAGTTTTACTAAAAGTATTAAGCGTCATAGTGATAATGTTGATGGGACTCATGGCAGTAAGAATATCAGTTTATATTATTCTGTACCTTGGAAGAATTGGTTACTCACATTATCTGGATACCATTATAACTATCATCAATCTATTGCTGGAGCATTTGAAAATTATCAGTATTCAGGAAAAAGTACGCAATTACGTATGAATTTAAGCTATTTACTTTATCGTAATAGCAGCCGAAAGATCTATATTTCATTTGGTGGATGGGCTAGAAAATCATTTAATTACATCAATGATGTTGAAGTTGAAGTACAACGTCGTCGTATGGCAGGTTGGGATGTTGGCTTAAAACATATTGAATACTTGGGTAATGCGACATTACAACTTTCAGCAAACTATAAACGTGGTACGGGTGCATATAAAGCATTGGCAGCACCAGAAGAAGATTTTAATGAAGGTACATCAAGACCACAAATAATTACCGCCTCTATTGATTTTAGTTACCCGTTCAAAATTGGTGAACAACCTTGGCGATTCAATACCTCTTGGAATGCACAATGGAATCAGACCCCCTTGATTCAACAAGACAAATTCAGTATTGGAGGACGTTACACTGTTCGTGGTTTTGATGGCGAATTATCTCTTTCTGGTGAACGTGGTTGGTTATGGCGTAATGAACTGGCATGGAATGCTTTCAATAAAGGACAAGAACTTTATTTAGGGATTGATAAAGGAAATGTTTATAGCCGATTCAATGATTTACTAGGTCATTCTCTCATCGGTGGGGCAATCGGATTACGGGGCAAAATATGGGGATTGGATTATGATTATTTTGTCGGTGTACCAATAGATAAGCCAACAGGGTTTAAAGCAAGCCATGTTGTGACAGGATTTAACTTAAATTATCGTTTTTAATTATGAAAATTGACACTTTTGATGTTATTGCACCCAGTATTTTTACTACTGAATCTATAGATGAATCTCAATTATTTGGTGCCTTTGCAACAATTTGGCTGTGTTCTGAATATCACAGCAAAGCACCATTATATCGATTCGCAGAGCGTATTTTACCCGTGCTAAGAAATAAACAGTTTGCGTTGTTTATAAAAGATAATGCTCCTGTTGCCTATTTTTCTTGGGCGAAATTTACTAAAGAAGCAGAAGAGGCTTATTTGCGTAATGATGATGTATTACTTGAATCAACTAATTGGTGTTCAGGGGATAACTTATGGATTATTGACTGGTTTGCACCGAGTAATTTAACCAGAGAGATTAAGCCACTTATTGAGCAATATCTTTTTCCTAATGAAATTTGGACCGCACTTTATCATAAAAGTCCAGTCAATCACGTGCAAAAACGCTACTTTAAAGGTTGTGCGGTTAGTCGAGAACAGTTTAGGGATTTCATCAGAAATCATAATTGACTTAAATTTAAAGCTATTTTATTGGATTAAAATGGAGAAGAAAGAATATGAATAAACATTGTTATCGTATTATTTTCAGCAAAACATTGAATTGTTTGGTTGTTGTATCTGAGTTAGCAAAAACAGCAGGTAAAGCAGTTGCAGGATTTGCCAATAAATTATTATCAATCTGGTGGCAAAGAACACCTGATTTTAGCCTACATATAGTAGCATTCACTTGTTTTATTGGACTTGGTTTGATTTATGTGCCACAAACCATGGCTCAACCAGCGGAAATTCATGCAGATCGATCCGCTCCCTCTAGCCAACAACCAACAGTTTTACGCACGGAAAATAATACTCCACAAGTGAATATTCAAACCCCAAGTGCAGGAGGGGTATCACGTAATGTTTATTCTCAGTTTGATGTGGGTGAAAAAGGTGCCATATTAAACAATGCTCGGAAATCAACAAGTTCGCAGTTAGCAGGTTGGGTGCAGGCAAATCCTAACTTAATTCAAGGTGAAGCTAAAATTATTTTAAATGAAGTCAATGCGAAAGATCCGAGCCAATTAAAAGGTTATGTCGAAGTGGCAGGGAAAAAAGCTGATGTCATTATTGCCAATCCGAGTGGTTTGCATTGCGATGGTTGTGGGGTGATCAATGCAGGTAGAACCACATTAACTACGGGACAGGTTGAATTAGAAAATGGCAATGTGAAAGGTTTCAATGTAAGAGGTGGTAAGGTAGAAGTGGCAGGCAAAGGCATGGATACTTCACGTGCCGATTATACTGATATTATAGCAGGGCATGCCAAAATTGATGCTGGGATCTGGGCAAAAGAGCTGAAAGTGACGGCGGGTAAAAATAAAGTTGATCGCAGCAACAGTAAAGTGGTTTATGTTGGTAATAACAAGGGAACAGACACGTCTTCAACAGAAAATTCAGATAATCAAAAGATTGCCTATGCGCTAGATGTGACAGAATTGGGGGGCATGTATGCGAACCAAATTTATTTAGTCGCAACGGAACAAGGTGTCGGTGTCAATAATGCAGGGAAAATTGGTGCTTCAGCAGGTAATGTTCAGATTGATAGTCAGGGTAAAATCACCAATAACGGATATTTAGGAGCTCAACAAGATATCACTGTATCTTCTCAAAATGATATTGCCAACAAAGGGACAATTTATACGCAACAAGGTGATGTAAAACTAAATGGGAAAAATGTTGCACAGCAAGGTGAAATGATAGCTAAGGGGGCAGCACAGCAAAAAGGTCATGTTAAAATCACCGCCAAACAGGCTATCCAACAAAATGGTGGTACCTTGGCAGAGAACCATATTGAGTATCAAGCAAAGAATATTGCCATAACCAATAATGCGACCGTTGTAGCTGGGTTGAAATTTGCCGAAAATACACTGGATAAAAGTGATACAGGTGGGAATACCCATCTCCATGCGGAAGAAAGTGCGGTGATTAATGGACAAGTTTTATCTTCTAACCGCACGGAGATTAAAGCAGAAAATATCAATCTTGCTCATAGCCGACTTCATTCTAATCATTTATTGGCAACCGCAAGTCATGGTGGCATTATTGCTTCTAATAGTAATATTTATACTGCACAGTCAGCCGTCTTTAATACACCAACAGTCTTGAATACCTCCAATGCACAGTTTAATGCTAACCATATTGGGATAAATGCTAATCAGGTAGATAATACGCAAGGCACTTGGATTAATCGAGATGGACAGGATCTCAATCTAAACTTTAAGCTCGGTTTAACCAATGCTCACGGACAAATCGTAACCAATGGACGCTTATTGTTTAATGGTAAACACATTGATAACCAAGCAGGGTTGATGAGTGCAAACACTTATCAAATCACAACACCTACCTTTGATAATACTCACGGTAAGTTAATTCAGCAAGGCGTGAATCCGTTTACTTTGAGTGTAAATGGTGAATTAATCAATGATAGTGGTGTGATTGGTTATTCATTACAAAACCAGAACACAACAAATAATCCTGCAGAAAATGCTACGCATGTACAAAATGTATCGACAAATGTTGGGGTAAATACTTCAACCTCAGACCAGCCAAGTCACTCAATGCCTAATGGCGTTGATACAGTCAGCCAAACAACTAATATTGCAAGTACGCTTGAAGTCACCGAGAAACTTAATAATGAGGCAGGTACTATCTTATCGGGTAGCCAAACAACACTACAAGGTGAGGGCAAACTTTCGAATGATTCAGGCACTTTAAATTTAGCTGAATTTTCTTGGAAAAGTGATAAAAGCGTCAATAACCATTTAGGGTTAATGAGTTCAATTAACACATTGACACTCTATACCCCTGAATTAAATAACACTCAAGGTCAAATCCAAGCACAACATGATCTATTGGTAGATGCCACTACTCTTAATAATAGTGAAAATGGATTGCTGTATAGCAACACTGATTTAAATTTAAACGCCAAAGAGTTAGATAATCGTCAAGGAACTGTTCAAGCCTTAGGCAATGTTACCCTTAACCAGTTGGCAATGGTGAATAACAGTGCTGAAGCTAATAAATCGGGTTCGTTAATTCAAGCAGGAAAACAACTGAAGATTGAAGCATTAAAGATTGATAATCAAAATACTAAAAGCACGGAAGCTATTCCTGTACAAGGTCTTTTGGGGCAAACAGTCGCATTATCCTCTGATACATTAAATAATCAACAGGGTGGTATTTATGTATCTCAAGCCTTATCGGCGAGCGTCAAGAATCTTGTGAATAACCAAAAAGGTGAAATCTTATCAGGTGGTACATTAAATACAGTTGGTTCGGCATTAGCGATCCAAAATCGTGAGGGTGTAATTGCGTCTATCGGTAAATTAATGATTGATGCTAACCGCATTTCAGATATGGGTAAAATACAAACAAAAAATGATGCCGATATTGCGTTAAAACAAGATTTAACCTTTCATGGTGGGATTGAAGTCGAGGGTAATTTGAAACTCAAAACAGATAATCTCACCAATGACTCTACATTATTAGTGGGTAAAGGATTACACATTCAAACAGGTCGCTTAATTAATAATGAAAATGCGACTCTAGGTTCCAATACCACACTGCTTGATGCGAATTCATTAACCAATTACGGATTAATTGACGGTACTCAAACTCGCTTAAACACGCACACACTGGATAATATCGGCACGGGTCGAATTTATGGCGATCAACTGTCGATTCAGGCAGGTAAACTTAATAATATTGAACAAAATGGTAAATCGGCAACGATTGCGGCACGTCATCGTCTTGATTTAGGTGTCGGCACGCTTACCAATAGCAATGATAGTTCGCTCATCAGTTTAGGCGAACTTCATATTGGTGGTACGTTAGATTCCCAAGGTTATGCCACAGGCAAAGCGACTGCCATCTATAATCAGAATGGATTAATTGAAGCACGAGATCATATTTATATTAATAGTGGGCTGGTCAGTAATACACATAATTATTTCCATACGGCATTTAAACTGGTTTCTCAACAGGATGTAACGGAATATCAAGGCAGTGGCGATCCGACTATCTATCAAGAAGGAACGGATGGGCTTTATGTATTTAATAATGAATCAGATCATTTACGCGTGCCAACAGGGGCGTATTATGACTCTTGGTATAAATACCGTTATCTAAAAAGTGTTCAGCGTACGGAAGTATTGCCCGCAGAGTATGAACCAGGACGTATTTATAGTGGCAAAGATATTACTGTCAGAGGAGATAGAGTTGAAAATATAAACAGCCGCATGATAGCAGGAGGAAAATTAGATATACCAGCCAATATCCTAAACAATCAAGCAGAAACGGGGGTTGAAATTATCACGAAAGCAGGTTGTGCTGCAGGCTCACGCAATGAAGTCTGCCGAAACCTGTCTGCCGAACTAAGAGGTTACAGCGATGATGCACCAAGACGCAAAAATAGTGCTTATGGTTTACACAGTTACTGGCGTCATCACGAAAAAGGACGAGATAGCACAGGACACCGCCGTCAAGATTATACGCCAGCCCAAGAAATTAAAGAGGGTATTCCGTTAGAAGTAGCAGCGTATAAAGAATACAGTTTACCGAGTTTCAGTAACACAGCCATTTCAGCTATCAATGTGCCTCAATCGGTTGATGTACAGGTTAAAAGTGCGGTGCAAAATGAGAAAGAATTACAAGATGTGGTAAACCATCAAAATAACGGCTCAGTGGTTAAAGATAATGCGGTGATCAGAACACAAGAGCAGTCCATTAGTTTGCCACATAGCAGTCTATTTATTATTAATCCACAATCTACCGCAGGTTATCTGGTAGAAACTGACCCAGCCTTTACTCAATATCGTAACTGGCTCAGTTCCAACTATATGATGAAAGCCTTGAACTTAAATTCAGACGTGATGCACAAACGTATCGGAGATGGTTTCTACGAACAACGCTTAGTGCAAGAACAAATTGCTGAATTAACAGGACGTGCCTATTTATCGGATTATTCCAGTCAAGAAGAACAGTATAAAGCCTTAATGACTAATGGGATTACTGCTGCTACCCAATTCCAACTCACCCCAGGGGTGGCTTTAACTAGCGAACAGATTTCCCGTTTAACCAGTGATATGGTGTGGCTCGTAAATAAAACCATCACCTTAGCGGACGGAAGCACCACCACGGTATTATATCCACAAGTTTATGCCGTAGTGCAAAAAGGCGATATAAATGGTTATGGAGCATTGCTGTCTGGCGATAGCACAACGCTGGAATCCTCTCACATAAACAATAGTGGCACGATTGCAGGTAAAAATTTACTGGCTATTTCTGCCGATAATATCACCAACCGTTTTGGTAAAATGACAGGGGGCAATACCCTAGTATCCGCAGAGCAAGATTTGATTAACACAGGTGGCACTATTGAAGCCAGTCAAATATTGAACGTGAACGCTGGTCGTGATATTGTACTGAACACCACCACGCATACCGCCCAAACCGCTAACAGTGAAACTGTTCGCCTTGGTACACAAGGAGGATTTTATTTAACGGGTAAAGACGGCAGACAAATGTGGATAAATGCAGGACGGGATATAAACTTAACGGCAGGTGATATTGCCAATAACGCTCAAAATGCCTTAACCGCAATTCAAGCAGGACGAGATATTTTATTAAATACTGCCAAACAATCAGACCGTTATGAAAATATCCATGATGCAGAAAATTATCTCAAAACTGCTAATCGGCAAGATATTGGCAGCACAATAACAAGTCAAAGCCAGAAAAATACGCTGTTGCAAGCAGGACGTAATATTGAAGCAAAAGCAGCCACGGTGACAGCAAAAGGCGATGTACAACTTAAAGCAGGTCAGCATATCAACATCTCAACGGGAGAAGAATATCACTTGGTGGATTCTGCTTTTAAAGATACTAGCCGAGGTTTATTCAGTAAAAGCAGCACCAAAACCAGAGATGTCAGCGAACAAACTCTTGCTAGGGGAAGCCAAATAGATGGCGGTAATGTGAGTGTTGTTGTGCAACAAGGCAATGTAAATGTTACTGGAAGCCATATTATGGCAATGAATGATGTAACGATTGCAGCAGATAATATTAATATTAATGAAGCGACCAACTACCTAGACAGTGAATATGCTCAGGAAATTAAAAAATCTGGATTAAGCGGAAGTTTATCTGGAGGCATGGCAAGTGTTGGTTACAGACGCAGTAAAATGGGTATAAATACCAACAATACTGCCACAGAGGTGGTTGGTTCACATGTTGTGGCAGCCTCTGGCAATGTCAATATGTTAGCCACCCATAATTTAACGGCGAGAGCAGCACAAATTGAGGCAGGAAATAATCTTTATTTACAAGGCGGAAGTGTTAGCCTGACAGCAGCACAAGAGAGTTCAAAGACGTATAATAAGGAGTATGCTAAATCTTCAGGGGTGAGTATTGGGGTTACATATTTACCATTTTATGCGGCATGGAATGCAGCGAGGGAACATTATAAAAATAACACTCATGCAGGCAAGAGCATCGTGGGTAAAGCAACAACCCTTGCTGATGCGGTGGATGAGTTTGGTCAACGTCTAACAAAAACGGTTACTTTTGCTGTTGGCGGACAGTCAAGTAGTAGTGAAATGCAGCGTATTACAGAGGGAGTGGTTGCATCGCAGTTAAAGGTAGGTGGTAATTTAACCATAAAGGCAACCGATGGCGGAATTGTCACTGAGGGTAGTAATATCAGTGCAGAAAAGGACTTTGCTGCAATCGCTAAAACCGATATTGATTTTAATGCCACCAAGCAAACATATCATGCTGACGGCAGTGAAAAATCGAGTGGTTATGGTATTGATACGTCTAAATCTATGTTAAAAACACTGACGCGCTATCAGAATAAGACATTGGAAACGGGAGATAAAACGACACAAAAAACGACCGCACTTTCTATCGGCGGCAACAGTTTTGTGAAAGCAGGCGGCTATATTCAGACCAAAGGGACGGATATGGCGGTGACGGGAGATAATATCTTTATCGCCGGCAAAGACGTGATATTCGGTTCGACCATGGAAAGCAGCAGCCAGAACCGCAGTGCCAGGGGGCGGGGTATCGGCAGTGCGGAAATATCGGATACCGAACGCTTCTACGGTTATTACCAAAATAAAGAGAGCGGCTATGCTGAAAGCAACGTCTACAAGGGGTCGGTGATAGGCAGCGAGAAGGGCAATGTCCAAGTGTATGCAGGCGGCGATTATTTGCAGGAAAGCAGCGCGGTGATTGCCAACCGGGGCAAAGTGGCCGTGAGTGCCGAGAATATTTACAGTACCGCCCATGACAATGTCAGTCTGAGCGGTAACCGCACCAGCGATACCAAAATCGGCGGTTTTGCCAAGGTGAGTTCGCCGATAATCGATTTGCTGAATGTGGCACAGGGAGCTAAAGATACGTTGGAAGACAACAAAGCCGACAGTCGTCTGAAAACGATGAAGGGGGCGGTACTGGCACTGCAGGGATACAATGCCTATTCTGATTTGCAGTCGGGGACATTGTTTAGAGTGGAAGCCGGAACCGGTATCAAGCACAGCCATGCGGATTATCACGAACAGGATATCCGCGGTCAGGGTAATATCGTCAATGCGGCGCAGGGTATTGAAATGACGGCGCGCAGCGGCGTGATAGACTTAAGCCAGATTGATTTGGCGACCACCACATACAACCCGCAGACACAACAAAACGACATCAGCCAAGGCAGCTATGTCTATCTGAACGGCAAACAGGGAATCAACCTGCGTTCGGGACGGGATGCGTTTCATTCCGAAGGCAGACAGACGGGGTACAGCATGGTCAGCGGGGTAGGTGCACAGGCGGGGGCACAAACCGGTATCTATGCCTATGCCGAAGTGGGTTATAACAATGCCAAACAGAAAAGCGACAGCAACACCAAAATCAACAGCCATATTATGAGCGAACGCCTTATTGCCAAAACCGACGGTGACATGAACCTTATCGGTGCCAGTGCGTATGCCGACCGGATAGATGCAGACATCAAAGGCAAACTGCATATTGAAAGCGAACAGAGCACATCACAGCAACGTTCGAGCGGCACCAGTGTCGGTTTGCGGGTACAGGTATCGTTAGGCACGGCATGGAGTGCGAACGGTTATTTGGGGCAACAGAAAGCGGGCGGCAACTATAACGGCGTATTGGAACAAAGCGGTCTGTTTGCCGGAGACGGCGGCTACGGCGTAAAAGCCCAAAAGGTGGATTTGGTCGGCGGTGCGCTTAGCGGACGCAATCCGGCTCAGAGTATACTTATCACCAATAGTGTCAACTTTCGTGATATAGCAAATTACAGTGACAGTCGAGCCCAAAGTTTTTCACTCAGTGCAGGGATTAATCGTAGTGAGGACCATTATGTCGAAGAAAAAGCGGTACAGGCAAATGGTCATCATCAGCTGTCAAACGCTGCTGTCACGCCTGAAAGCCAAACCGGTCAAACCACTACCCGTTTACAATCGGGCGAAGTGACGCTAAGCAGTGTGATACCGAGTTATATGAGTACGCACAATTCGGAACGAAGCCTAACCCGAGCCACGTTAACCGATGGCATGTTAATACTAAACAAAGACAGCCACTTGGTTATTACCCGCCCGCAAGCTATCGGCATTAACACCGAACTTGGGTTGGCAAACGAACAGGTGAAGGCACAGGACCCGAACAAATTACAGGAACAACAAGCCCTGTCGCAATCGATAGGACAGTTGGGTGCCATGGCAGCGGGTGAATTCAGCCGATATATGCAATGGGAAGAGGGCAGCTGGCAAAAAGTGGCATTGCACGCCGCATTGGGGGCGGCCAGTGCCGAAGCAGGCGGTGGCAATGTAGCGGCAGGTGCGCTCGCCGGTGGCACGGGAGAAATCCTCAACACCCAGGTGGCAGATTACCTTGCCACCCGAACCGCCCTCAGCCCGCAGGCACGCAAAACCCTACAACAGCTGAGTGCCGCAGGGATTGGCGCCGCAGCAGGCAATCTGGCCGGAGGTAATGCCGACAATACGTATCAAGGTATGAATATTGCGCACAATGCGGAGGTGTATAACCGGCAGCTGCATCCGACGGAAATACAGCTTATCCGTGACCATGCCAAAGACTTCGCAAAACAACAGGGGATTAGCGAAGAAGAGGCACAAAAGCAACTGACGGCGGAAAGCCTGCGAGGGGTATCGGATGATTTTGCCTATGTTGAAGAAAACCAAACCGCAAGGGCGTATCTGAACCAACTGCAGGCAGAAGTGGACAATCAAAAATTGTTCGCCGTGCTTGACCGAAAATCGGCAGAATACAAAAACAGCCTGATTAACAGCCAGTATGTGACAGAAAACAAAGACCTGTATAACATCGTGCCGAAAAAGCACAATCACTTTGCAAGCGTAAGTGATGTCACCTTAATATGGGCGATAAAGGAAAACATAGATTATTACCGTCAGTTCGGCAAAGAAAACACATTGTCGTTGTATGAAAATACGTTGAATGAAATAGAACGGTATCAGGCAGATGCACTCAGAGAAAGAAAAAATTATGTAAAAAACCACGATAGCACCGCACGGGATTTGTACAATCAATATGAGCAACGTGCAAAAGAATTAAAGTTATTCCTGCAAAGCAACTATCCAAATGCGCGAGGTTTGTTCAGTCTTGGAGAATTGTATGACAATAACAATGCTTTCAGTAAAGTGGCGATGCAGACGATAGCGGAAAGTGCAGTAGGACTTTCAATCAGAGGATCTTCGGCAGCCTTAAAGAGTAATAATGCAGTTGATGATTTTACGATAAAGGTTTCTAATAAGGTAAATGCGAATAGTAATTTGCCAGTTGTTGGGGAAACGCAGAACTATAATACAATTAGGGTTGATTTTAATAAAACTTTGATTAAGGGAAGTCCTGAGTCGGAAGCGGTGAATAATTTGAAGCCCAAAATACATTATGAATTAAGTAATGGAACTAAATTCAAAACAAATGACTATGGATATGTTGATGAAATTTCTTATATTCCGATAGATAGTAAGATGCCGAGAAATAAGCAACAGACTATTGTTGGGAAACTTGGTGATGAAGGGGATGTTGGTGGACATATTCAAGCCTGTACTCACGGAGGTACTTGCGATAGGTATAATTTATTCCCGCAAAATGCACACTTTAATAATTCTGCCTACAGGAAATATTTTGAAAATATTATTAGCAAAGCTTTAAAAGAGGGAAAAAAAGTAGATTATGTAAATACTAAATTTATCAGAAACAACCCCAAATCACCAAGACCAGATAAGTTAGAAATACAATATTCTATAGATGGTGTTGTGCAGGATAAAATCAAATTCAAGAATGAGGCTGATTAGATATGTTACAAAATGAAATAGATAAAATGAATAAGATATATAGTATCATTATAGCTAGAAATGATATTAATTTTGATTCTTTTGAATATGTATATAGGGTTAATGAAATAGAAGGTTGGAGTAGTCAACGACTTACCTACTGGTTGAATAATGAGGTTGTTATGAAGAATGATTTCACCAGCATTGATGAACAACTTTTAGAAATAATATCCCAAGAGTTGCATGATGAAATGCAAAAAAATCTAAAAGGAGATTGGAAAAAGATGATATTTGTTTTAAATAAAACTGGCGAGGTAAATACTAAATTTGATTATAACGAACAATCATTATTGGATTAATATTTACAATATCTCTGGTTTATTCATAGTCACAAGGTGTAAAAATTATTGTTAAAGAGGTGAAATAAATGAATAAACCTAAAAGTATTTTTATTCAAAAAAATAAAGAATTTATATTAGTTCAGACTTATCTTAGAGGGTTAATATCAATAGTAGATCCTTCACAAGAATTTAATTATTTATCACCAAATACTAGTTTTGAAACTTTTGGTAAAGTTATTAAAGATAAATTATTGGCGAGTAGAAATATAGAACTGGAAGAGTTTTATCTTATATTCAAGTCACCTGAATTTAATTCATTATCTGAAAGATTAGAAATAGAACAGCAGAATTTATATGGTTATAAAAATAGAAAGAGTATTTATAGAAATATGGATTTTCTGAGTATAGATATGGAAGAAAAAAGATTTGTAATAACTCCACATCACCAAGATAGTTTGGACGGATTTACCTGCGTAAGAGACAAAGAGGGGAACGCAATAGAATTTGAATATCCTTTAACCCTTTCAGACGAAGAATTGGGTGCAGTGACAATGAAAGCTTTTGATTATTGCACGAGTATTTATCGGCGGTAATATTTAATCTTGAATTGTCAAACTAAGTGCAACACTTTATCAAAATAAATCTCATAAGGTGTCCGCCAACTTAAACATTTGCGAGGTCGGTAGTTTAATTTATCGACACCGGCTTGTATTTCATCATCGCTCCACAGGTTGAAGTCCTGCTGTTTCGGGAAATATTCCCTTAACAACCCATTCGTATTTTCGTTTGTTCCCCGTTGCCAAGGTTGGTGCGGTAACGGAAAATAAAAGGGAACTTTCAATACTTCCGTTACCTGATGATGCCTTGCAAATTCTTTTCCCCTGTCGGGCGTAATCGTCATAACGGGTTGATTATTCAAGGCTTCTATTATCGCCGCACTCACCAAATCCGCTTTCTTCTCGGCGACTTTCCTGCAGATGAGAAAGCGGCTCTGTCTGTCCGCCAAAGTCACGCAGCAGGCACCACCGGACACGCCGAGCACGGTATCCGCTTCCCAATCGCCAATCCGTGAACGTTCGTTGGCTTCTTTGGGTCGTTCGGTTAAATGATGGCTAATCGGGATTTTGCCACGACGTTCTTCATGGACTTTCGTATGCCGTGTTTTTCCACGATGTCTGAGTTTTCGCACCGCCCCTCTTGCGCCATGAGATAACCCTTTCTCATCAAATAATCCCGCATAGATACCCCGATAAATCGTATTGTGACTGATTGAATACTCACTGTTTTCCAGCTTCAGACGGTGTTGTATTTGTTCAGGCGACCATTGCTGTGCTAAGAATTTATCTCTCACCAATTCAAAGAGTTTGGCATTATCCAGTTTACGCTTTGGGTGACAATTTTCACGCCGAGCCTGATAACAGTGCATTGCCTGGAAAGCCGAATAGCTATCCAAAGCATTATTTCGCATGAGTTCTCGTGAAATCGTCGATTTATGGCGACCCAAAATGGTGGCGATTTCAGTCAGAGAATGACCTTGAGCGTGCAAAACCATTATCTTTTCTCGTTCGGTTAGGGTAAGATGTTTGTATGAAGTGTTCATTTTTCTCAATGTTTATTTTGTTGTGGTAACTCAATAATACATTAAGTTGATGAACACTTCTTTTTTATGTGTTGCAGTTAGATTGTAAATTCAAGATTCATAAAAGTGCGGTTGAAAATTTCCGAGTTTTTCAAGTTCACAAAACAGCCGAAAAACTGACCGCACTTTTTGAGAAGTAAACGACGGTTAGCGATAAACCAAACAGGTGGGGGCACAAACGGGCGTTTATGCCTATAGTGAAGCGAAGTAGGTTATAACAACAGCAAGCAGAAAAGGTACAGGTATCATTAGGCACGGCATGGAGTGCGAACGGTTATTTGGGACAACAGAAAGCAGGCGGCAACTATAACGGCGTATTGGAACAAAGCGGTCTGTTTGCCGGAGACGGCGGCTACGGCGTAAAAGCCCAAAAGGTGGATTTGGTCGGCGGTGCGATTAGCGGACGCAATCCGGCTCAGAGTATACTTATCACCAATAGTGTCAACTTTCGTGATATAGAAAATTACAGTGATAGTCGAGCCCAAAGTTTTTCACTCAGTGCAGGGATTAATCGTAGTGAGGACCATTATGTCGAAGAAAAAGCGGTACAGGCAAATGGTCATCATCAGCTGTCAAACGCTGCTGTCACGCCTGAAAGCCAAACCGGTCAAACCACTACCCGTTTACAATCGGGCGAAGTGACGCTAAGCAGTGTGATACCGAGTTATATGAGTACGCACAATTCGGAACGAAGCCTAACCCGAGCCACGTTAACCGATGGCATGTTAATACTAAACAAAGACAGCCACTTGGTTATTACCCGCCCGCAAGCTATCGGCATTAACACCGAACTTGGGTTGGCAAACGAACAGGTGAAGGCACAGGACCCGAACAAATTACAGGAACAACAAGCCCTGTCGCAATCGATAGGACAGTTGGGTGCCATGGCAGCGGGTGAATTCAGCCGATATATGCAATGGGAAGAGGGCAGCTGGCAAAAAGTGGCATTGCACGCCGCATTGGGGGCGGCCAGTGCCGAAGCAGGCGGTGGCAATGTAGCGGCAGGTGCGGTGGCCGGTGGCACAGGAGAAATCCTCAACACCCAAGTGGCTGATTACCTTGCCACCCAAACCGCCCTCAGCCCGCAGGCACGCAAAACCCTACAACAGCTGAGTGCCGCAGGGATTGGCGCCGCAGCAGGCAATCTGGTCGGCGGTAATGCCGACAATACGTATCAAGGTATGAATATTGCGCACAATGCGGAGGTGTATAACCGGCAGCTGCATCCGAATGAAACCAAATGGATTAAAGATAACGCCAAACGCTTTGCCGAGCAACAAGGTATTACGGAAGCGGAAGCAGAACAACGTCTGGCACAGCAGGTACAGAAAGATATAGATATCTTATGGTTCCTGAAAATGGATGATAATGTTGACCGCCAAGCCCTGAATTTTGTAGCAGAACAAAAAGAGCGTACTTTTGTGGATGCCGGTGGTGATATACAACATTATTTCACCGCCAAAAACAATGATTTCTGGACACCGCGTAAATATGCTAAGGAGGCTTATGTCTATAACGAGCGAAGCGGTGATAAGTTTGTCGAACGCAATCTGCATTCAGGCATTGTCCGCAGTGCGGCGAAAGGTTTAAAAGACAAAACCGGTAACGTGATAAATGCGGTCAGTGAAAATAAAATGGAAACGGCGAAAACCGTGGCACATACCGTCTGGGAAGGTACAAAGGAATGTGCGGGTGCACCATTGGATTGTGCCGGAGGTTTTGTCAAGCATATTGCGACAACGGGAGTTTCAAGCGGTTCGGAAATGATTAAAAACCTGTTCAAGGTTGACCAAAAAGAAATCAATGCCCTGTATAATGGTGATATGGAAATGGAACTGGCGGTAGTGTCAAGCAGTCAGTTTTTAGGCGTGGCGGCCGAAGCTGTGGGAGCGGGGAAACTTGCCAAGACAGGTGGAACAGCGGTGGTTAACGCGGCTACCAAAGTGACTGCCGCTGGTGCTAAAGTCGTGGAGAAATCGGTTAAAGCCGTGGAGGAATCTCTTGCCAGAGGAACTTCAGTAGCTTTAAATAACAAGACTTTAGTTAAAGTGCCTGATGAGGTTTCGTCTACGAAATCGTTGCCTGTTGTGGGGGAAACGGCGAATTATCAATTATCAGAAGCTAAAGTTAATGAGATTGTTTTAATTGAAAAAGGCAAAAGACCTGATCCAAGTACATATTTGCCAAAGGAATACATAGAACAACATTTGGCTAAGTTTGATAACGGTGCTGTTAGAATCACATCTCTATCAAGTGTCAAAAAATATGGGACGATAGGACCAGAAAATGGTGGTTTTGTAATGCCTAAACAAGACTTTGATTTAATAGTAAAACATGCAAACGGAAATTTACGATTATTAGAAAAATATTTGGGATTAGATCAAGGAGTATTATCCAATGCGGATACAGGAGTATTCTATATACCTAAAGATCAATTTAAGAATTTGAGGATGCCTACAGGAAATGAAGGCGGGGCAAACCAGCAATGGATACCAGGAGGTAATACATCTGGTGGTGTTAGTGAAGCTGTAATGGACTTTCAAAAAAGTACGAGATTTCATCGTTTGGAAATTAAATAGGAATAATAGATTATGACAGAATTTTATACAGCAGAAGAATTATTTGGTAAATGTGCAGATAATGATTTTATATTGTCTGGTCTTGGGTGGGGAGTGAAAGAGATAAACAATAGATATATTTTATCTTTTATTTCAGGAGAGTTTCATGGGAGAGAAAAAAAAATAGAAATTAGTTATGATGATTTCTATTTGTTAAAATCAAGAAAAGTTACAATAAATGATATATTCATCAAGTATAAAACTGGATAAATATTCTATTAGTACTAAGCAGTTATCCAAATGCACGAGGTTTATATAGTTTAAGTGAACTTTATGCGAATGATAGTGCTTACAGCAAAGCCTTTGCAGAATCGGTATCAGAGAGTTATGCGGGAGTATCTGTTGCAGGGCAAAGCAAGACTTTAGTTAAAGTGCCTGATGAGATAAACGCTAATAGTAAGTTGCCTATTGTAGGGAAAAATCCAGAATATAACAAATGAACAAGTTGTTATTAATGGTAAAGTATATACTGCTTATTCAGCTAATGCTCAAGCTGCATTATCTAAAAAGTTATCCGCATTGCAAAATGCCGTAGAATCATCTGTAAAAATACGCACTCTGCCTGATGAACGTATCCGATATTATGAAAAAGAAAGACCCACAAAAACATCGGGACCGACAAGAGGAAACTCGCTTGTTACAGAATATAATCCTAAGATAGGTAATATGCGTCAGTGGATGGAAAGTTACGATCATTCAGGAAATGTGAATAGAGTACATCCAAAAACAATTAATGGGCAAACGGTAGATAGTATTCATTATCCACCGACATATAAAGAACTGAAGAATATGGAGAAATAATGAGGGTGACAGAAAAAGACTTTCTATTAAATATACAGAAATTAGTAAATAATGATGCATCAAGAGAAAGTATTTCTAAAGAAGCATTAGATATGATGAATTTATCTATAAATTGGCGAAGCTGTTATAGAGATTTTGCATTAGATTTAATTTATTCAATAGAACCCCAATTTGAATTAACGGATGAAGAAATTATGAATAGAGTTAAACAGTTGGAAAAAATACTTTGATTTAAAGAGAAATTAATGATAATGATGTTCAGATTTTTCCCCGAATTTTTTTGTTATTCAATTTGGTTAGTTAATGAAGATGGTACAGTTGAGAATATTAGTGCTAATGAGTTACCTATAACATCCAGTCTGAAAAAAGAAATTGAAGATTGGGAGAGAGAGTATGATTCAATCTATAATGATGATTATCCCCTAGAATCAGATTTTAGATCTATATATGATAAAATTTCATTTCAAAAGAAAGGTGATATACTATTTAAGAGATTACAAGAAGAATTACCAAAAGATTTTGAAATCTTTTCTAATTTTGATATGTGTGATGCAGACTAATATGAATGTTCCTAATTCTATTAGACCGGATAAAATTGAAGTTGAATTCGTTATTGATGGACGAAAGGAAATAAGACAGTTTAAAAATTAGGGGGAAAATGACTGCAGAAGAAATCGATATAAATCAAGAGATTATAAATAAAATATATACAATTCTTCATATAGATGCTATTGATTATGTTGGTAAATATGATTTTATTTTGAATATATGTTTGATTTAGAGGATGGATGGTCAGGATTAAGCTTATTTTATATTATAAATAAGGATAAAGTCCCTGGTCACTTTTCTAAGAACTCTAAAATGGAGTTGGAACTTATGTGTGAAGAATTGCATAAAGAAATGCAAAAAGGTAAAGACACAGATTGGAGAAAGCTAATCATTTTGATTGAATTTGATAGAGATATGAAAGTAAACTTTATTTATGAAAAGCAATCATTAGCCTTATAATTCTTAGAAAAAGATAATCTAACAAATAAAGGTAAATTTGTTTCAGAAAGTAATTTACATATTAATATGAAGAAGGAGCAGGATTAATGTTATTTGCTGAATTAAAAAATATTGCATTTGATGGTTTTTCTGATCTTAATTCAGTGCAAAAATTTATTCTGGAGTCAGAAGTAATATCTCTAAATGTTTGTTTGTATATAGGTGTTAATGGGATAGATGGAGCTGATAATTTCAATGCCTTTTTGGTAAATTTAAATTGGATCAAAAACTATATAAGAGAACATGGCATATTCATAGAGTCTAATACTGTTATCATTGATAACTTTGATGACCTAGATGATGTTTTTAATTATTTAAGTTCTGTTGTTTGTAGGGTTTACGGTGAAGATTGGAATGAAATTACACATAAATTATCTCAATATTTTGATTGGGAATATTCAGAGTAATATTTCTGTTAATATAACTATGGCATTTTTGTTAAATCTAAATTATATATGATATACAATAAAACATGAAAATAATAGAGAAAGATTTAGAGGGTATCTTGATTCATTTATCTAAAGATGAAATCTCATTAATAACCAGTGCTTTAGGAGAGATTCCTAATATTTTAGATGTAGATGATTGTGAAACCAGAACAGGATATGATCTAGAGCAATTTAATGAATTATTTGTATTGTTTGATTTGATTGATGATAGATAGATTTTAGTCTTTCACTATGCTGTAATTATGATATTGGCAGTGAAATCCATATTATCAAAGAGAATTTAAAATGAATTCAATAAATGATTCTATAATCAATGAGATTTTTGAAGGTAGACTAGATATAGCAATTATAATATCTAAAAGGGAATATTATTTTGTTTTTGATGATAAAGAGGACTTTGTAATAGATATTAGACCGTTTTATTTATCATATCTTAAAAGAAAGATAATTACAGAAGAACAATATGATTATGCTTTAAAAAATTATAGAGGAGGAGCTTGTCTACTAAATAATGATAGTATAACCAACTACTTTAATTCTTTGAATATCTCTCCTAAGGATTACTATTGGATGAAAGATTTTTTTACTTATGACTTTCCAATCTCAAAGGATGAATGTAGTTCTATTTTTATTGAGAAAATTAGAATGAGATTGCCTAGGTTTTATTTGAATTTAGATGAAAAAAATTTTTTTCATTCTTATCAAGATAGGTTCTTTGAAAATGATCTGCCATCAAATTGGAATGGAGATTACTCTGATGACTTTCTTGCTCTGATACCTGACATGTATAAATATTGGGTTGTTAGTGGGGTAGATTTTAGCAAATTATAATTAAATTATGAAAACTAACGCCCTTTGGTATGGGTGTAGTGGTACAGATAGCCTATCATAGGTATTGTATTTGATAAAAAGGGTGTTGCATATTGTAGGGGCAAATTTAACAAGCTCAAAGAGGGGGAGGGAATGATAATAAGATTTTTCCCTGAACTTTTTTTGTTATTCAATTTGGCTAATGAAGATGGTACGGTCAATAATATTAGTGCTGATGAATTGCCTATAACAATTCGGAACGAAGCCTAACCCGAGCCACGTTAACCGATGGCACGTTAATACTAAACAAAGACAGCCACCCGGTTATTACCCGCCCGAAAGCTATCGGCATTAACACCGAACTTGGGCTGGCAAACGAACAGGTGAAGGCACAGGACCCGAACAAGTTACAGGAACAACAAGCCCTGTCGCAGTCGATAGGACAGTTAGGCGCCATGGCAGCGGGTGAATTCAGCCGATATATGCAATGGGAAGAGGGCAGCTGGCAAAAAGTGGCATTGCACGCCGCATTGGGGGCGACCAGTGCCGAAGCAGGCGGTGGCAATGTGGTGGCAGGTGCGGTCGCCGGTGGCACAGGAGAAATCCTCAACACCAAAGTGGCAGATTACCTTGCCACCCAAACCGCCCTCAGCCCGCAGGCACGCAAAACCCTACAACAGCTGAGTGCCGCAGGGATTGGCGCCGCAGCAGGCAATCTGGCCGGCGGTAATGCCGACAATACGTATCAAGGTATGAATATTGCGCACAATGCGGAGGTGTATAACCGGCAGCTGCATCCGACGGAAATACAGCTTATCCGTGACCACGCCAAAGACTTCGCAAAACGACAAGGTATTAGCGAAGAAGAGGCACAAAAGCAACTGACGGCAGAAAGCCTGCGAGGGGTATCGGATGATTTTGCCTATGTTGAAGAAAACCAAACCGCAAGGGCGTATCTGAACCAACTGCAGGCGGAAGTGGACAATCAAAAATTGTTCGCCGTACTTGACCGAAAATCGGCAGAATACAAAAACAGCCTGATTAACAGTGATTACGTTTATAAAAACCAAGATTTATATAATAAAGTACATTTGGGCAATACATCATTATCAACCAGTGATTTATTATTATCAAAAGCCTTAAAAGAAAGCCAGAGTTATCATTCTCAGGCAGGCAAACAAACCGTTGAACATGTTTATGGTGATATTACAAATCAGATTGCGGATTATAAACAGTTATCCAATCAACATTCATTGGCTGATGATGAAGCCTCACAGAATATTGCGATATTGGCGGATAAAAATGCTCATAATTTAAAAGACACAGTACTAAGCAGTTATCCTAACGCACGAGGTTTATATAGTTTAAGTGAACTTTATGCGAATGATAGTGCTTACAGCAAAGCCTTTGCAGAATCGGTATCAGAGAGTTATGCGGGAGTATCTGTTGCAGGGCAAAGCAAGACTTTAGTTAAAGTGCCTGATGAGGTTTCGTCAAACGGTCTATTTTTAATGAAAGAAAGAGATCTTTCATATGACAATCAAAATTTAGGTAAAAATAATTCTACTTTTAACAATGCACTTAATGAACGAATAACAAATAGTGATAAAACTCCTAGAAGTATTGTTAATAAAAATGGATTTTATTATGGTTATGGTATGAAAATATCAGAATCTTACTATAATAAATTATGGAGCGTAGGTAGACCTGCACCATTCATACAAGCAAGGGAAATCATAAACAATAATCCACAAATCATGCTGGATCCTAGAGGCAGAGAAGGATTTTATCAATATAAAGCTAATGGACTAGAAATGATATACAATCCTAGAATAAAAGAAATATGGCACATACAGCCTGAAAAATAACTAGCTGAGAGTATTTATGGAAAATTTAATTAATATATTAACAGAAAATTTAGAATGTTATGAAAAAGCAAAACGAGAAATAGAACATATTTTAGAAATATACGAAAAAAGAATAAAAGAACATATATTAAAAATAGAAGTTGTAGATATTATTAAATGTAATGATATGATAGATGATTTATTTCATATACAAAATGAATTGTGCGTTGTTAAATATAAATATAATTATCCTTTAAGTGTCTATATTTATAATTTTTTGTATGAGTTTGATAGACAAGATGATGAGAGTAAAATTTATTTAATAAATGCAATAAAAACAAAGTCTATTGTATTGTAGAATGACCACATTATCCACCGACACATAAAGAAATGAAAAAGATGGAGAAATAATGGGGTAACAGAAAAAGATTTTTTATTAAATATACGGAAATTAGTAAATAATGATGTTTCAAGAGAAAATATTTCTAAAGAAGCATTGGATATGATGAATTTATCTATAAATTGGCGAAGCTGTTATAGAGATTTTGCATTAGATTTAATCTATTTAATAGAATATCAGTTTGAATTGACGGATGAAGAATTATAAACCGAATTGAAGAACTTGAGAAATTACTTTAGTTCAAATCAAGGAATAGTCTAATGAAAGTAATCTTAAAAAATGTATCATCAGTGCATACAGACTTAGATAAATACATATGTGAAGAAGACGGTTCAGTATATGTTTATTTAGATTTACTTATTGGTCCCGAAAATGAAAATGGGGTTGAATTGTTTAATGCGAGCCTATAACAAAATTTGTGTAAATACCTGTTTCTGAGATAATAACCAAAAACAGGTATTTTCATTATGAATGAACAACAAATTAAATTATTGGCTAATGAATTAGCTAAAAACCTCAAAACACCAGAAGAGCTCAATCAGCTTTCTCGCGTGCTGAAAAAAATCACTGTGGAAGCCGCTCTCAATACTGAGCTTACAGAACATCTTGGTTATAAGAAAAATCAGCCAAGAAAGGCTAAAAATAGCCGAAATGGTTATAGTCAAAAAACCTTGCTCACCGATGAGGGAGATATTGAACTCAACATTCCCCGAGATCGTGAAAACACCTTTGAACCCCAAATTATTAAGAAAAATCAAACTCGCATTACGGGTATGGATGAGCAAATCATTGCCTTATATGCCAAAGGGTTAAGTAATCAAGAGATTGTTGATTCGTTTAAGGAATTTTATGATGCCGATGTTTCACCTAGCCTAATTTCTCGGGTGACTGATTCAGTCAAAGAACGCATTATTGAGTGGCAAAATGAACCCCTTAATGCGGTGTATGCCATTGTTTATTTGGATTGTATCGTGGTGAAAGTTCGCCAAGACGGACGCATTATCAATAAAGCCGTGTTTGTCGCTCTTGGTGTGAATCTGGACGGACGCAAAGAGCTGTTAGGGCTGTGGATTGCCGAAAATGAAGGGTCAAAATTTTGGTTAAACGTACTAACCGAGCTTAAAAATCGTGGCGTACAGGATATTCTAATTGCCTGTATTGATGGTTTAAAAGGCTTTCCTGATGCGATTAATACTGTTTTTCCTGAAACGAAAATTCAGCTTTGTATCGTGCATATGGTTCGTAATAGTTTGAAATATGTCACTTGGAAAGATTACAAAGCCGTGACAGGGGATTTAAAGCTGATTTATCAAGCACCTACGGAACAGGTCGCCCTACAGGCACTGGCTAATTTTGAGCAAAAATGGCAAGCAAAATACCCATTAATCGCCAAAAGCTGGCAGACTCATTGGGCGAATTTAGCCACGATTTTCAGCTATCCTGACGATATTCGCAAGGCAATTTACACGACAAATGCGATTGAATCGTTGAACAGTGTGATTCGACGAGTGATTAAAAAACGAAATGTCTTCCCGACTGACGAATCTGTGATTAAAATAGTCTGGCTTGCGATTAAAAATGCGTCTAAAAAATGGTCAATGCCAATCCGAAATTGGCGAGTGGCATTGAGCCATTTTGTGCTAGAATTTGGTGATCGTTTAAGCGATCACCTTTAAGTGAAATTGGTGTTTACACAAAATGTGGGATAGTCTCTCAATGGCAACCACTGTTGTTGCTATTCCTGTGGTTGCTCCATTTGCATTATCTGATCTAATGTCTTCTGATATGATGGAAGTATTATTTAAATTAGGAGGAAACTAATATGTTTAAGTATCTTATTATTATTTTATCCATGTTTTTAGTTTCTTGTAGTTATTCAGAGGGGTGTTGGTATACTCCACAAATGGTTAGTTGTGTAGATAAAGGAGATGAGTTTCCCTATATTTCTATGTTTCAGAAAAAAGAAACTCTAGGGCATACAGATTCTGAGCAACGTTGGAAAGATATCAAAAGTTGTAATGGAGTAAAACGTAGTAATACAGATTTTTTTGTCAAAAACGATCGGGATTCTGATGGAATAATAATACCTGAAATAGTTGATGAATTTGAGAGATGTATGGCAACTAAAGGCTATTATTTAGAAAGAGATTGTGGTTGGCAAAAGCCTGAGTGGAGTACAGGGAAGTGCAATATTTAGTCAAGAGGGACTATCTAAATAATAGTAGCTAAATCTAGCGGTTGGAATGCAGGCATTGCAGTGAGTTTAGGACAGTTGGGTGCCATGGCAGCGGGTGAATTCAGCCGATATATGCAATGGGAAGAGGGCAGTTGGCAAAAAGTGGCATTGCACGCCGCATTAGGGGCGGCCAGTGCCGAAGCAGGCGGTGGCAATGTGGCGACAGGTGCGGTCGCCGGTGGCACGGGAGAAATCCTCAACACCCAAGTGGCAGATTACCTTGCCACCCAAACCGCCCTCAGCCCAGAGTGGGAGTATGGTTAAAATTTGAGGTGTTTTAAAACAAGCTGAATTTGACCGCACTTTGACAGTACCATGCACCCCGAAAAAACAATTTTTGATTTAATAAATTTTAAATACTGGAGGCGTGTCCCGGAGTCGAACCGAGCTACATGGATTTGCAATCCAGTGCATAACCGCTTTGCTAACACGCCTTGATTGAAATGATTTTCAGATATAAAAAAACACCTTGCGGTGCCATTTTATAATTTATCCTGTAGTTGCAAATGGTGCCCGAGGCCAGACTTGAACTGGCACGCCCCGAAAGGCGAGGGATTTTAAATCCCTTGCGTCTACCGATTCCGCCACTCGGGCTAAACGCATTTCCTAACTACTTAGGTTTAATTGGAGCGGGAAACGAGGCTCGAACTCGCGACCCCGACCTTGGCAAGGTCGTGCTCTACCAACTGAGCTATTCCCGCTTTGCTTTCAGCTTATTGCTGTCAACGAGGGTGCATTTTACGGAAATCTGTTTTGTTGTCAATAGGAATTTTTAAATAATCTTGAAAAAAGGATTGTTTGCCGAAAAAAAATACAAGACTATTAAAAATAAACCGTCTTTATATTAAAAAAACATCAATTTATTGATGGAATAAAATAGAAAAATATACTTTAATCACACCGCACTTTATGTCAGAATGTCAGGCATATTTTTAATATTAGATTTAACACAAGTTTTAGGTGATCGAATGACAAAAGAATATGCTTTAGATACAATTTTAGCCCAAGCAGGTAATCGCACTGACCCTCGTACTGGTGCGGTTTCCACACCGATTTTTCTTTCAACCGCTTATGGGCATCATGGTATTGGTGAAAGTACAGGTTTTGATTATACTCGAACTAAAAATCCAACACGTGCAGTTTTAGAAGAAACCATGGCAAAATTAGACGGTGGTGATCGTGCATTTGCTTTTGCATCTGGTATGGCAGCGATTCAAGTATTAATGATGTTATTCAAAGCACCTGATGAATGGATTGTTTCCAGTGATGTGTATGGTGGGACTTATCGTTTACTTGATTTTTGCTATAAAAATACTCATGGTGTTAAACCTATATATGTAAATACCGCTGAAGTGAATGCGATCGAATCCGCTATTACGCCAAATACTAAAGCGATTTTTGTGGAAACGCCATCTAATCCTTTAATGGAAGAATGCGATGTATTAGCTATTTCTAAGCTAGCCAAAAAACATAATCTATTGTTAATTGTAGATAATACGTTCTTAACCCCAATGCTATATCGTCCAATGGAAGATGGGGCAGATGTGACGATTTATAGTGGTACTAAATATATTGCTGGGCATAATGATGTATTAGCTGGTTTAATCGTGGCGAAAGGGCAAGAGCTGGGTGAGCGTCTATTTTATATCCAAAATGGTGCGGGTGCAGTACTTTCACCGTTTGATTCTTGGTTGACTATTCGTGGTTTGAAAACTCTCTCATTACGTATGCAACGTCATCAGCAAAATGCCCAAGAAATCGCAGAATTTTTACGTCAACAACCACAAATTACTGATGTCTTGTATTCTAACAAAGGAGGTATGTTGTCTTTCCGTTTACAAGATGAGAACTGGGTGAACCCGTTCTTGAAAGCTCTGAAATTAATTACTTTCGCAGAAAGTTTAGGCGGTACGGAAAGTTTTATTACTTATCCAGCTACTCAAACCCACATGGATATTCCAGAAGCAGAGCGTATTGCCCGTGGTGTATGTAATCGTTTATTACGTTTTTCTGTAGGTTTGGAAGATGTTGAAGATATTAAACAAGATTTATCTCAAGCATTAACAAATTGTAGTAAGTAAGATTTTACAAATTGAAATGATTGATTAAATAAAGGATTATAATTTCATAATTGTGTTATGATATTTTTAATTTCAAGGTAAGTTACCTTGATATCATCTATCTCCTTTAATATGACAAAGGAAAATTAATATAATTAAAAGAGGAAATAAAAAATGGCAGATGTATTACATGTTACCGATGCTTCATTTGAGGCAGATGTTTTAAATTCAGACGTACCTGTATTATTAGATTTTTGGGCTCCTTGGTGTGGTCCTTGTCGTATGGTTAGTCCTATCCTAGAAGAATTAGCCAAAGAATATGGCGATAAAGTTAAAATCGTAAAAATGAATATTGATGATAACCAAGGTACACCAGCTCAATTTGGTGTACGTGGTATTCCGACATTATTATTATTCAAAGAAGGTAAAGTAGTTGCCACTCAAGTTGGTGTTGTGCCAAAAACACAATTAGCGGCATTTGTTAATAAAGCTTTATAATTGTATAAATTGCATTTAGCGAAAGTCCCAACATTAGTTGGGATTTTTTTTGTTATTTTTTTACACATAATCCAGGGTGGCGTTGCTGGTTCTTCCAGACATGGTTGATTAACATACGCTTATCTTTAAAATCTAAGATTTCAAAATCTGTGCTGTCACCATTATTCATATCTTTGGTTAATTGTTGGAAGAATTGTTGTTCACGTTCTTTTAATTGTGGTTCAGTAGATAATCTTTTTTCCGTTTCTTTGGAATGAATACGTCCAAAAGTATAATTTGTACCAGTTTCTGATAAGGTATTACCTTGTAATGTCCAGTGTCCAGTGTGATTACTTTCATACGTAAACGTTTTTTGTACTGAAAGCAGACCAAACCCCACCGTTGAACCATTTGCTTGAAAATCTAACGTATCCAAAGATTCAATGCCTAAATCATCGTATAAAATTTTGCAATTCCATTCTCCAACAATGTCTGAGTTAGAAACTATTGGATTTTTAACCTCGGTTGTTGATGTCGCTGTTGCTAGGGGGGCTGCTAGTATGAATAACCAGCCAAGTATTTTATTCATTTTCATTGTTGTTCTCGCAATTTTTGTAAAACTTTTTTCATTTTTTCGTCTAGTGGTGCGTTTAAGCGTAAAGTTTCACCTGTTTTAGGATGTTCAAAACGAATACTAAACGCATGTAAAAATAAACGATCTAAACCAAGTGCGGTCATTTCTTGATCAAATTTTTGATCACCGTATTTATCATCAAGGGCAATCGGGTGTCCAGCATACAAGGTGTGTACCCGAATTTGATGGGTTCTTCCTGTAATCGGTGATGCCTTGACTAGGGTCGCATTGTTATATCGTTCTTCAATACTAAAATGCGTTTCACTTGGTTTACCTTGTTCACTGACTTTAACAATGCGTTCACCACTAGCGAGTTCATTCTTTAATAAAGGGGCTTGGATCGTTTTAACATGCGATTGCCATTGTCCACGCACTAGTGCCAAGTATTCTTTTTGTACAATTTTGTTACGTAATTGTTCGTGTAAACCACGTAAGGCGGAGCGTTTTTTTGCGACTAACAAAATGCCTGATGTATCACGGTCAATACGATGGACTAATTCTAAAAAACGTGCATCAGGACGTAAAGCTCGTAACCCTTCAATAACCCCAAAACTTAAACCACTACCACCGTGTACTGCGATGCCAGAGGGTTTATTGATGACTAACAAACAATCATCTTCAAAAATAATTTGGCTTTCTAATTGAGCCACTTTATTCAACTTGGTGGAAATGGGGGATTGTTCTTTCTCGGATATACGAACTGGGGGTACTCGAACCACATCTCCAGCTTGTAATTTATATTCAGGTTTAATTCGCCCTTTATTGACTCGCACTTCGCCTTTGCGAACAATGCGATAAATTAGGCTTTTGGGTACCCCTTTGAGTTTACTCAATAAATAATTGTCAATCCGCTGCCCCGATTCATCTTCTGAAATTTCCAGCATCTTGACCGAAGCGTTAATAATGTTGTTGGTTTGGTTTGTCATAAAATTGTTTTTTAAGAAAAATTAGGAGAATTCTAGCATAATTAACAAATAATTAAAATTACTGAAATACCTTGCTAAAAAGCTGTATTGCGTCCATAATAATACAGATTTTGCCTAGGCAAAATTAACTAAGTTTTGTTAAATTTTAGATTGATGCAGTTTAGACATAAGACATTAATTTTTAACGAAATGTGTGATTAAATTACCGCTTTATCGCGTACCGAGTAAAGATACATATTTAGGTACAACTTATCGATAGCTCAATCAATGCACCCAGTCTTTGACGGTCGAGATGAACGACAGGGACGAAAAACACGAGGTCGATTGTAGTTAATTTGCTTAATTTTATGCAAAAGTGCGGTCTTTTTTAATTGAATTATTTTAAAAAATAAAAATGAGAAAATTTTTACAATGAAAAGAATGCTAATTAATGCAACTCAAAAAGAGGAGTTGCGTGTTGCGTTAGTCGATGGACAACGCCTATTTGATTTGGATATTGAAAGTCCAGGTCACGAACAAAAAAAAGCGAATATTTACAAAGGGAAAATTACTCGAGTAGAACCGAGTCTTGAAGCCGCATTTGTGGATTATGGTGTGGATCGTCACGGTTTTTTACCGTTGAAAGAAATTGCCCGTGAATATTTTCCTGCAGGTTATAGCTATAACGGTCGCCCGAATATCAAGGATGTGATTAAAGAAGGGCAAGAAGTGATCGTGCAAGTGAACAAAGAAGAACGTGGTAATAAAGGTGCTGCGTTAACGACATTTGTTTCATTAGCTGGAAGTTACCTTGTTATTATGCCTAATAACCCAAGAGCAGGAGGTATTTCTCGCCGTATTGAGGGTGATGAACGTCTTGAATTAAAAGATGCGTTAAGTTCTTTAGAAGTGCCTGATGGTGTAGGTTTAATCGTGCGTACCGCAGGGGTAGGTAAATCATCTGAAGAATTACAATGGGACTTAAAAGTCTTATTGCACCATTGGGAAGCGATTAAACAAGTTTCACAAAGTCGTCCTGCACCATTTTTGATTCATCAAGAAAGTGATGTGATCGTGCGTGCGATCCGCGATTATTTACGCCGTGATATTGGTGAAATTTTAGTAGATAGCCCGAAAATTTACGAAAAAGCGAAAGCACATATTAAATTAGTACGTCCTGATTTTTTAAACCGAATTAAATTATATCAAGGCGAAGTCCCGTTATTTAGCCATTATCAAATTGAATCGCAAATTGAATCCGCATTCCAACGTGAAGTGCGTTTGCCGTCGGGCGGTTCCATTGTGATTGATGTGACAGAAGCATTAACGGCTATCGACATCAACTCTGCTCGTTCAACACGTGGTGGGGATATTGAAGAAACTGCATTAAACACCAATCTTGAAGCAGCAGATGAAATTGCTCGTCAATTACGTTTACGTGACTTAGGTGGTTTAATCGTGATTGACTTCATTGATATGACCCCGATTCGTCACCAACGTGAAGTAGAAAATCGTATGCGTGATGCGGTACGTCAAGATCGTGCTAGAATCCAAATTAGCCGCATTTCGCGTTTTGGCTTGTTGGAAATGTCACGTCAGCGTTTAAGCCCATCATTAGGGGAATCATCACATCATATTTGCCCTCGTTGTCAAGGCACTGGCAAAGTACGTGATAATGAAAGTCTATCGCTTTCTATTTTGCGTTTGATTGAAGAAGAAGCGTTAAAAGAAAATTCTAAACAGGTACAATGTATTGTGCCAGTAGAAATTGCTTCGTACTTATTAAATGAAAAACGTCAAGCTATTCAAAGTATTGAGAGACGTCATAATGTGGATGTAGTCGTGGCACCAAATCAAGCCATGGAAACACCGCACTTTAAAGTGGTACGTTCTCGTGATGGCGAAGATGCGAATGTATTAAGCTACAATCTCGCTAAATTATATGAAGAAAAAGAAGATGTTTATCTGCCTGCTGAAACTACATCAACGGCAAATAATACGGATAATTCTACCACAGAAAATATCGCAGAAATGGCTGCTTTGTCGATGACTATTTCTGAGGCTGCACCTGTTGTAGAAACCAAAGTAGAAGAGAAACCATCATTCTTTACTCGTCTTTTGACTGGATTGAAAGGTTTATTTGTGAGTGAACCTAAACCAGAAGAAAAGCCAGTTAATAATCGTAATCGTCAAAATCGTAATGATCGTCGTAATAATCGTAAAACTCGTAATGATCGCAACGAACGTACTACGCCAGCAAAATCCAGCGAAGAAAACCAAACGGAAAAAACGGCTACACCACGTCCTGAACGTAATGTGCGTCGCAATAACCGTAAGGCACAAGTAGAAGAAACTAATACGCTTGAAAAACAAGCTGAGGTGGTAACGCCAGAGGTAACGGAAGAAAAAAAACCTGTACGTCAACGTCGAGAACGCCGTGATATGAGTAAACGCGTACGTGTTGGCAATGAAATAGCTGAAGCCACAGATGGTATGGCTATTGCTCCGTTAATGGAACCATCAGATATGCAAAATGTACCTGAAAGTGCGGTGCAATCTGAGGCAGTTTCTGATAGCGTTGATATCGCAACAGATGATATGGCAATACAAAATGAACGTCGTGAACGTAACAATAATCGCCGTTTACCACGTCACTTACGTGTGAATAATCAACGTCGCCGCCGTCAAGATAATAATGTATCGCCAGTGCCATTATTTGCCGCCGTGGCATCACCAGAGTTAGCCAGTGGTAAAGTTTGCATCGACTATAGTGCGGTGCAAAAAGCCAAAGAAAGTAGTTTCTTATCTGTTGATGAATTGTTGCAACAGCAAGATCAACCAGAAGTTAAAGGTGATGTTGTACCAGCAACGCCATTAGTAGTAAATGAAGAAACTGTAATAGCTCAACCGTTGGGATTTGTTACGCAACCTGCAAATGAATCTGTGGAGAAGAAAGTTCAGCAATCTTTGCAACGTTTAAACGAAGAACAACGTATTCTGGAACAACAAGCGGAACAGCAAATTGAGCAAGCTGTGGCACAACAGACACAGCCCGTTCAAATTGTAGAGAAAGTAGATCGTAACTATAGCTTTAATGGACAACTTGGCACCGTTTCTGCCGTGCAACATATTAAAGCAGCGATGACTTTAGCTAAATCTAGTACGGAATTAAATCCGGCCTATGAGATCGTACAATGGAAAGACAGTCGTTATTATTTCCATGGTAAGGGAATGGCTGGACATCATAGTGCGGTGAGTCATGTGTTTAGTGAGCCAACTAGAGCAAAAGCGGAATAACGATTGATAAAATGAAAATCCGATGGCGTTCATCGGATTTTTTATACGGATAAAAAAGACAAAAAATGCAACAAGATGTTTACTCCGTCAGCCAATTAAATAGTGCAGTACGAAATACCTTAGAGGGGCAATTCGGGGCAGTTTGGTTGACAGGTGAAATTTCTAATTTTACTCAACCTGTTTCAGGGCATTGGTATCTGACCCTAAAAGATGAAAATGCTCAGGTGCGTTGTGCTATGTGGCGAATGAAAACGCAACGGGTGAATTTTCGTCCCCAAAATGGTATGCAAGTGTTGGTGCGGGCTGGGGTGAGTCTATATGAACCACGAGGGGATTACCAACTTATTTTAGAAAGTATGCACCCTGCTGGAGATGGTTTATTGCAACAGCAATTTGAGCAACTTAAAATGAAGTTAGCCGCCGAAGGTTTATTTGCTCAAAATCTCAAGAAAAATTTACCGCACTTTTGTAAAACAGTTGGCGTGGTAACTTCTGCGACTGGGGCAGCATTACAGGATATTTTGCAGATTTTAAAACGACGTGATCCTAGTTTGAAGATTGTTATTTATCCAACTCAAGTGCAGGGTAGAGAAGCGACCGCAGAAATTGTGCAAATGATTGAATTAGCTAATCAGCGGCAAGAAGTCGATGTATTAATTGTTGGTCGTGGTGGCGGTTCATTAGAAGATCTTTGGTGTTTTAATGAAGAAGCAGTAGCAAGAGCGATTTTTCATTGTACTTTGCCTGTGATTAGTGCGGTGGGGCATGAAACAGATGTGACTATAGCCGATTTTGTGGCTGATATCCGAGCTTCAACACCTTCCGCAGCAGCAGAATTGGTGAGTCGTGATCAACAGCAATTATTGCAACAATTAAATTATAAGCGACAACGCTTAGATATGGCATTAGATCGTATTTTTGAGCAGAAACAGCAACAGTTACAACGCCTGTTAATGCGATTACAAAGTCAGCATCCACAAGCACAACTTGCTTGGCAACAACAAAAAACAGGACAGTTAATGCAACGATTAGAACATGCAATACAACGCATCATGGAAAAAAATCGTTATAATTACACCGCACTTTGTCAACGATTAGATAATAATCCGTTGCCGTATCGTTTGCAAAAACAACAACAGCATATTCAACAGTTGAAAGTGCGGTTAGATTTTGCGTTAAAAAATAAAGTCGCCAACAAACAGCACTATTTGGCTCATCTATGTGCCAAAATGGATAGCCTGAGTCCGTTAAAAGTGCTAGCTCGTGGTTATGCTATTGCAGAGAATGAGCAGGGTAAGGCAATTACTTCGGTACGACAAGTGGCACAAGGGCAAATAATGCAGACTATCGTGGCTGATGGTACGATTATTAGCCAAGTGAAAGCGATGACGGCAAATGTAAAAAGCCAATAGAGTTGAACTAATATAAAAATTAACAGTCGAAATACGAACTGATTTTAGTAATATAACAGCATGAAACAAACTAAATGGAAAATACAATGAGTGAGAAAGCACTGATTGAAGTGAAGAATCTCACGTTTAAACGAGGTGAGCGAACCATTTACCACAATCTCAATTTGCGGGTTGCCAAAGGTAAAATTACCGCCATTATGGGACCATCGGGAATAGGTAAAACTACCTTATTAAAATTAATCGGTGGGCAGCTTAACCCAGAACAAGGCGAGATTTTATTTGACGGTGAAGATATTTGCAAAATGTCGAATAGTCAACTTTATAAGGCTCGTCAACGGATGGGTATGCTGTTTCAATCGGGGGCATTGTTTACCGATATGTCAACCTTTGATAACGTGGCGTATCCGATTCGAGAGCATACTCGTTTACCAGAAGAATTAATTCGTAAAATTGTACTGATGAAACTGGAATCCGTGGGGTTGCGTGGTGCAGCGGATTTAATGCCATCTGAATTATCGGGTGGTATGGCACGCCGTGCAGCATTAGCCCGTACGATTGCTTTGGATCCTGAACTAATTATGTATGATGAACCCTTTACGGGACAAGATCCAATTAGTATGGGCGTGATTATTAGTTTAATTAAACGCCTAAATGAAGCATTAAATCTGACCTCTATTGTGGTTTCACATGATGTTCAAGAAGTGTTAAGTATTGCGGATTATGCCTATATTATTGCAGATAAACGAGTAATTGCTGAGGGGACACCTGATATTTTATTAAAGAGTACAGATCCACAAGTGGTGCAATTTATTCAAGGGCAAGAAGATGGACCCGTACATTTCCACTTCCCCGCCAATGACAGTGTGGAGGATTTATTTAAATGATAGTGAAATTAATCTCTGCATTGGGTGCAAGCGTGATTAGCTCATTACGAGCGTTAGGGCGTTCGGGCTTTATGTTGTGGGGGGCATTAGTTGGCAAACCGCAATTTCGTAAACATACCCCATTATTAATCAAACAGTTACATGTTTTAGGCGTGCAATCTTTATTAATTATTTTGCTGTCAGGCTTTTTTATCGGTATGGTGCTTGGGTTGCAAGGTTATGTGGTGTTAGTAGATTTTGCAGCGGAAGCGAACGTAGGTCAGTTAGTGGCATTATCTTTACTGCGTGAACTTGGTCCTGTGGTAACTGCATTATTATTTGCTGGTCGTGCTGGCTCCGCATTAACCGCTGAAATAGGTTTGATGAAAGCCACTGAACAGCTTTCCAGTCTTGAAATGATGGCAGTGGATCCCTTACGTCGTGTCATTGCACCACGTTTTTGGGGCGGTGTGATTTCAATGCCGATTTTGGCGGTATTATTCACCGCAGTTGGGGTGATTGGTGGTGCTTTAGTCGGTGTGGACTGGAAAGGTATTGATGACGGTAGCTTTTGGTCAGTGATGCAAAATGCCGTGACTACACAAGACTTGGTCTATGGGTTTATCAAAAGCGTAGTCTTTGCTTTTGCAGTGGTTTGGATAGCCTTATTTAATGGCTATGATTGTGTACCAACATCAGAGGGTATTAGCCAATCAACCACCAGAACCGTGGTGAATGCTTCCTTATTGGTATTGGGTTTAGATTTTGTTTTAACTGCAATGATGTTCGGCGGTTAAGGTTATATTTGTTTTTTATTAGGTAGTAATTATGCGACAAACAATTAAATATGAATTCTGGGTAGGTTTATTTTTATTACTCGGTATTGCAGCCTTAGTGTTTATGGGGCTAAAAGTAGCAAATGTGCAAGGCTTTGGTGAACAAAAAGCCTACAATATTACCGCAACTTTTGATAACATTGGCGGTCTTAAAGTTCGGGCTCCATTAAAAGTTGGTGGCGTGGTGATTGGACGAGTAGTGGACATTTCACTTGATGAACAAACTTATTTACCGCAAGTGACGATTGCAGTAAATGAAGAATATAATCAGATTCCTGATAATAGCTCGCTTTCAATTAAAACCTCAGGCTTATTAGGAGAACAATATATTTCTTTAAGTGTGGGATTTGATGATGGCGAAACACCTATGTTAAAAGAAGGAAGTAAGGTTGCTGATACTAAATCAGCGATGGTATTAGAAGATCTTATTGGTCAGTTTTTATATGGCGATAAGGATAAAAAAGAAGAATCAACGGTTGACACACCTGCGGTTCAATAATTTAGTTTAGGAAAGCAAATCCATTAGGAGTTTTTATGAAAATGCAATTTAAACAATGGTTATCAAAAATTGTGGTTATTTTCACCGCACTTTTTGCGGTTCAAGCAGTGATGGCTGCAGAAGGACCTTATGAACTGACGAAAAAAGCGGCAGATAAATTATTTGTTGATTTACAAGCAAAAAATGCAGAGATCAAAGCTAATCCGAACGTATTAAAATCTATTGTTCGCCAAGACTTAATGCCTTATGTGCATGTGAATTATGCGGGTTCTTTAGTGTTAGGTCAGTATTTTAAATCGACTACACCAGAACAACGTGAGAAATTCTTCTCCGCATTCGATCAATTTATTGAACAGGCTTATGCTCAAGCCTTAACGTTATATACTGGACAAGAAGCTCAGGTGCAACCTGCACAATTAAATGGTGATAGCCAAGCAAGCGTAAAGGTAAAATTGATTCAAAGTCAACCTGTGAACTTAACTTTCCAATGGCGTAAAAATAGCAAATCTGGTCAATGGCAAGTTTATGATATGGCGGCAGAAGGTGTGAGTATGGTAGAAACCAAAAAGCAAGAATGGAGCAACATTTTACGTAAAGACGGTATTGATGCGTTGACTGCTCAAGTACTCAAAGCGGCAGCTGTGCCTGTCACCATCAAAAAATAATATTCAATATGCAAGCTGAAAAACTAACATGGTCGGCAGAGCAAAATAATGATAAAATAACTCTCCAATTAGTTGGGGAGTTATCTCGTAATACGTTGTTACCGTTATGGCAACAACGTTTAACTTTTTTATCAGAAAAGCAAATTGCCGACAAAGATATTCTATGGGATCTGGCACAAATTACGCGAATTGATAGTGCTGGATTTGCCTTATTATGTGATTTTATTGCACATTGTCGTCATATCCAACAACCAAATCATCGCATTGTGCTAGAAAATGTGCCATCACAATTATTAACCCTTGCAGATCTTTTTGGCTTAACGGATTGGTTAGCCCCTTTTATTGTTTAAATTTAACTAAAATTTTGTGGAAATTATGGAACCGAAAAAAATTGAAGATATTTTGAAAGAAGCATTAAATCTTTCAGAAGTGTACGCTCAAGGCGAAAATGCACATTTTGGTGTGATTGTAATAGATGATGAAATTGCTCAATTATCTCGAGTAAAACAACAACAAACAATTTATGCTCCGCTAATGGAATATTTTACGACAGGTGAAATTCATGCGTTAACCATTAGAACCTATACGGTGGAAAAATGGAAACGTGATCGCCTATTAAACGTTATTAATTAAGGGAAGATTATGCAAAAATTTCGTGTTTATGGTCCATCTCGTTTGAGTGGTACGGTACAAATTTCAGGGGCGAAAAATGCGGCACTGCCGATTCTGTTTGCAGCTATTTTGGCAGAACAACCTGTGAAATTAATTAACGTGCCAGAATTAAGAGATGTAGATACGACCTTTAAAATTTTGCGTAAATTAGGCGTGATAGTTGAACGTGATGCCAATAAAGCAGTATTAATTGATGCAAGCAAGATTAATAATTATGTAGCACCTTATGAATTGGTAAAAACCATGCGTGCTTCAATTTGGGCATTAGCCCCATTGTTGACCAGATTCCACGAAGGGCAAGTTTCTTTACCAGGTGGCTGCACTATTGGAGCAAGACCAGTGGATATGCACATTGCTGGTTTAGAAAAAATGGGGGCTCATATTGAGCTTGATGAAGGGTATGTGAAAGCAACGGTAAATAATCGTTTGTTAGGTGCAAAAATTTATATGGATAAAGTTAGCGTTGGGGCAACTTTGTCTGTGATGATGGCAGCAACCTTAGCCAAAGGTGTGACCATTATTGAAAACGCAGCACGTGAACCTGAAGTGGTTGATACAGGCGTTTTCTTAAACAAAATGGGAGCTAAAATCTCGGGATTAGGTTCTGATACCATTACTGTTGAGGGTGTGGAACGTTTGACTGGCTGTGAACACAGCATCGTGCCAGATCGTATTGAAACAGGTACATTCCTAATTGCAGCAGCGGTTTCTGGTGGTCGTATTAAATGTGTTGGCACCAAAGCTGGTACCCTTGATGCGGTGATTGAGAAATTACGTGAAGCAGGTATGCAAGTTGATGTAACTGAGGATTCCATTACTTTAGATAGTTTTGGTCAACGTCCAAAAGCCGTCAATATTCGCACCATGCCACATCCAGGTTTTCCAACGGATATGCAAGCACAATTTACTTTACTTAATGCCGTGGCAGAGGGAACCAGTAAAATTACTGAAACCATTTTTGAAAATCGCTTCATGCATATTCCAGAATTAATTCGTATGGGGGCAAAAGGTGAAATTGAGGGAAATACGGCATTAATTCAAGGTGTGGCACATCTTTCTGGCGCTCAGGTAATGGCAACAGATTTACGAGCGTCCATTAGTTTAGTGTTAGCTGGGTGTATTGCATCGGGTGAAACTATAGTAGATCGTATTTATCATATTGATCGTGGTTACGAACATATTGAAGAAAAATTACGTGATCTCGGAGCTAAAATTGAACGCTTTTCTGAGAGTTCAGAAGAATAGTTAGTAGATTGTTTTAATTAATTTTTTAGATTTTGAATAGGGTCAAAAAAATAATCAAATTTTCTACCGCACTTTGGGTGTTATTGCTTGCTTATCATTATTGAAAGCTCTAAAATATGCCAGTTTTTTGTACAAAAAATCACGAAACAAGGATAACACTGGATAAGGATCATATAAGGATAAACATTATGCAACTTTTTCAATTTCCCGTTCGTGTTTATTACGAAGATACAGATGCAGGTGGTGTGGTATATCACGCACGTTATCTGCATTTTTATGAGCGAGCAAGAACAGAATTTTTACGTACATTTCATTTTTCACAGCAAAACTTATTAGCTGAACAAGGCATTGCTTTTGTGGTTAAGTCAATGTTGATTGACTACCATTTTCCAGCTAAACTAGATGATTTGCTGATAGTAGAAACTACGGTAGAACAAATGAAAGGTGCAACGATTTTTTTCTCACAATGTCTTAAACGAGAAAATAAAGTGTTAAGTACGGCTACTGTTAAGGTAGCCTGTGTTGATCTAGGCAAAATGAAACCTGTAGCACTTCCAGCGGAAGTTAAAGCTGCATTTAGTCAATAATTTTCGGAGCTATGCAATGACTGCTGAATTGAACTTTTTAGATTTATTTCTAAAGGCGAGTATCGTCGTTCAACTTGTAATTTTAATTTTAATCATGTTCTCAATAGTGTCGTGGGCGATCATTATTCAACGTAGTCGCGTATTAACTAAAGCGTTAAAAGATTCCACGGCATTTGAAGATCGTTTTTGGTCAGGTGAAGATTTAACAAAACTTTATGACGGTTTAGAAAATCGTCGTGATATGGCAATGACTGGCAGTGAACAAATTTTCTACGCTGGATTTAAAGAATTTGCTCGTTTAAAACAAGTTAACCCAGATGCACCAGAAGCTATTATGATGGGTAGCACTCGAGCAATGAATTTAGCCATGAATCGTGAAATTGAAGATTTAGAAACACGTGTGCCATTCCTAGCAACTGTCGCCTCAGTGAGTCCTTATATCGGCTTATTTGGTACAGTGTGGGGAATTATGCACGCCTTTATGGCATTAAGTGGGGCAAAACAGGCTACTTTACAAATGGTAGCACCAGGTATTGCAGAAGCCTTGATTGCAACAGCGATCGGTTTATTTGCAGCAATTCCTGCGGTAATGGCATATAACCGTTTAAGTTTACGTGTCAATAAATTAGAGCAAAATTATGGTAACTTTATTGATGAATTTACCACGATCTTGCAACGTCAAGTGTTTGCTAAAAACTAATAAATTGGCATTTTTTACACCGCACTTTCATCTCTGGAATATAAAAGTGCGGTATAAAAATTCCGAAAAAATTTTTAACGTTGCTTTAGTAACGGGGGCAAAGCCCAGCACAATCTTGTAAAGGATTGTGAGTAATTTTAGTAAAGTTTTAGAGGTTTTATATGGCTTACCGCCGTCGTAGAGAAAAAAGTATTAAATCTGAAATTAATATCGTGCCATTTTTGGACGTATTATTGGTTTTAGTGTTAATTTTCATGGCAACTGCACCGATTATTAGCCAAAGTGTGCAAGTAGATTTGCCTGATGCTGTAGAAAGTCAATCAGTATCAAATGAAGATAAAGTACCTGTTATTTTAGAAGTGGCAGGTGTCGGGCAATATGCTATTTCTATTGCTGGAGAACGTTCTGAGGGATTAACCGAAGAAATGGTGACTCAAATGACAAAAACAGAATTTGAGAAAGATCCCAATACTATGTTCTTGGTCGGTGGGGCAAGTGATGTTCCGTATGAAGAAGTCATTAAGGCGTTGAATTTGCTTCATCTGGCAGGAATTAAATCTGTTGGTTTAATGACAGATCCGATTTAACCATAAGCAGTAGGATAAATTGTGAAGAATAATCGACAAGGGAAAGACACGCAAGCACTACTGATTTCAATCGTATTGCATACCATTTTGTTCGGTTTGTTAATTTGGAGTTCATTTTGGTATCATCCAATTGAAGCGATGGGCGGTGGTGAAGGTGATGGCGATATGATTGGTGCTGTCATGGTGGATACTGGCTCGGCAGCTCAAGAGTGGGGACGTATTCAGCAACAGAAGAAAGGGCAAACAGACAAGGCAAAAAATGAACCAGAGGAAGTCATAGAAAAATCTGAACCGAAAGAAGAACCACCAAAACCTGATGTAGATGAACAAAAACTTGAACAGCAAAGAATCGCACAGCAAAAAGAACAGGAACGTCAACAGCAACTTGAACAACAAAAAGCGAAACAAGAGGCTTTAGAGAAAGCAAAACAAGAAGCTGAAGCGAAAGCTAAAAAAGAGGCAGAAGCTGTTAAATTGAAAGCAGAAGCGGAAGCAAAACGTTTAGCTGCTATGGCTAAACAAGCCGAAGAAGAAGCAAAAGCTAAAGCCGCTCAAGTAGCCAAAGAAAAAGCAGAAAAAGAGAAAGCGATACAAGATGCGAAAGCCAAGGCTGAGAAAGAAGCGAAAGAGAAAGTTGAAAAAGAGGCTAAGGCAAAAGCGGAAAAAGAAGCAAAAGAGAAAGCCGAAAAAGAAGCTAAAGCAAAAGCAGATGCCAAGGCGAAAGCGGATGCCAAAGCAAAAGCAGAGGCTGAAGCGAATGCAAAACGAAAATCTGAACAAGCCGCATTAGATAATTTCTTGGATGGTGGCGACATCGGAGGCGGAAGTGCTTCTCGCGGTGGTAATACGAATAAAGCTGGCACACAAGGCACTGGAGCTGGTCAAGGTACGGGTGATGGTGGTAAAGTAGGTGATCAGTATGCAGGCGTGATTAAGAAAGAAATTAAACGCCGTTTTATTAAAGATCCGAGTTTTGCAGGGAAAGTGTGTAGTATTAGAATTCAGTTAGACCGTGACGGCACAATTTTAGGCTATCAACGAGTTTCTGGACCTGATGATATTTGTAGTGCTGCACTGAGTGCTGTGGCAAGAACGAAAAAAGTCCCTGCTGCACCTAGTGATGCAATTTACAATAAATATAAAAATCCAATTATTGATTTTGATTTAAAATAATTTTTAGGAAAGTAACATAAACCAAATAGGTGGTATGATGAAATTAATAACCCGTATTTTGAGTGTATTTGCCGTATTGTTTTTTGCAATAAATATGGCTCAAGCAGATGACGAAGTTCGTATTGTCATTGATGAAGGTGTAGAGGGTGCAAGACCGATTGCGGTTGTACCGTTCAAGTCTAATGGACCAGTTCCTGCAGATATTGCAGACATTATTTCTGCAGATTTACGTAATAGTGGTAAATTTAATCCTGTTGCGGTGAGCCAAATGCCACAACAACCAGGTTCTGCATCAGAAGTGACACCAGATGCTTGGGCATCGTTAGGTGTAGATGCGATTGTGGTTGGACAAGTAACAGCAGCGGGTGGCGGTTATAATATTGCTTATCAATTAGTAGATACTATCGGTGCATCGGGTTCTGCTGGAGCAGTATTAGCACAAAATTCATTTACGGTAACGCCAAAATTTATTCGTTTTGGGGCTCACACTGTCAGTGATGAAGTGTTTGAAAAGATTACTGCGATTAAAGGGGCATTTAGAACACGTATTGCTTACGTTGTACAAAAACATGGTGGATCTCAACCTTATGAACTTCGTGTTGCAGATTATGATGGTTTCAATCAATTTGTGGTAAATCGTAGTTCACAACCAATGATGTCACCAGCTTGGTCACCAGATGGCAAGCGTTTAGCTTATGTTTCTTTTGAAAATAGAAAATCACAGCTTGTAGTTCAGGATTTAGGTTCTGGTAGCAGAAAAGTAGTGGCTTCATTCCCTGGACACAATGGAGCGCCTGCGTTTTCACCAGATGGTAGTCGTTTAGCTTTTGCATCAAATCAAGATGGTCAGCTAAACATTTATGTGATGGGTTCGAATGGTGGGCAAGCTACTAAATTGACGAGTGGAGCGGGTAATAATACAGAGCCTAGCTGGACTCCAGATGGACGTATTTTGTTTACCTCCGATAGAGGCGGTTCGCCTCAAGTTTACTCAATGAGTACTTCTGGTGGAGGTGCTTCATTAGTAGGTTCTGGTGGCAAAAGTTATAGCGGACAAGTCAGTTCCGATGGTAAAACGATGGTTATGATTTCTGGTGATCATGTGATTAAAAAAGACCTTATTACAGGACAAATTGAAACGTTAAGTTCAACTTTCCTTGATGAAAGTCCAAGCATTTCACCAAATGGAATTATGATTATTTATAGCTCTACCCAAGGCTTAGGAAAGGTGCTACAATTAGTATCTGCAGATGGACGCTTTAAAGCACGTTTGCCAGGAAGTGACGGACAAGTGAAATTTCCTGCTTGGTCACCATATTTAACAAAGTAAAAAACTCTAAGGAGAAAAATTAATGAAATTAGCAAAATTATTGTTAGTTGCCCCAGTATTAGCATTAGCAGCATGTAGTTCATCAAACAACGATGCAAGCGGTATGGAAGGTGCAAACGCAGGACAACAATTTGGTGGTTATTCTGTGTCTGATTTACAAAGCCGTTACAATACGGTTTACTTTGCATTTGACAGCTATGCAGTTGAAGGTGAATACCAACAATTGTTAGATGCTCATGCACAATACTTAAACGCTACTCCAGCAGCTAAAGTATTAGTAGAAGGACATGCTGATGAACGTGGTACTCCAGAGTACAACATCGCATTAGGTCAACGTCGTGCAGACGCAGTAAAATCTTTCTTAGCAACTAAAGGTGCTAACAACGTTTCAACTGTATCTTACGGCGAAGAAAAACCAGCTGTATTAGGTCATGACGAATCTGCATACAGCAAAAACCGTCGTGCTGTATTAGCATATTAATTTGTAGAATATCTTGTTATTCTATTAAACAGGTTTCAGAATATGAAACCTGTTTTATTTTTATGTTAATCATAGTTAAATATGCGTCCGAATTATAGGATAGATTGGCGACTATTCGTTCAAACAATCCAAAAACTAAAAATAACTATTGATTATTAAATTTAAATCCGTAATATATGCACTCATTGTCTGACATGGTTTGTCATGACATGCTTGAAAATTAAGTTTAACTATCAGGGGGCCGTTAGCTCAGGCGGTAGAGCAGCGGACTTTTAATCCGTTTGTCGAAGGTTCGAATCCTTCACGGCCCACCACTTAATTAGATCTTTCCAGTTTGCTTTAAAGTTAGAAGTAAGGCAAAAAATGGGCCGTTAGCTCAGGCGGTAGAGCAGCGGACTTTTAATCCGTTTGTCGAAGGTTCGAATCCTTCACGGCCCACCACTTAATTAGATTTTCCCAGTTTACTTTAAAGCTAAAAGTAAGATACAAAATGGGTCGTTAGCTCAGGCGGTAGAGCAGCGGACTTTTAATCCGTTTGTCGAAGGTTCGAATCCTTCACGACCCACCACTTAATTAAATAATATTGATTTTTAAAGCTAAAAATAATACCATCCAAAATGGGTTGTTAGCTCAGTTGGTAGAGCAGCGGACTCTTAATCCGTTAGTCAAGGGTTCGAGTCCCTTACGACCCACCACTAATATTCTTCTTAATGTATATACATTATTTTTATTCAGTGAGCTGATCTACTTATATTAATTTTGTGATCTCCATTCCAAAATCCTTTTAATTTTATTGTTATCTATAGGCTTTCTTTTAAACTGCGGTTAAAAAAGAGAAAGTTTATGAAAAGTGGTTTTACCTTATTTGAAATGCTTATTGTTTTGCTGATTATTAGCATCATATCTTTAATTAGCCTGCCTGCATGGCAAAGTGATAGCCAACGAATTTTAGCCAAAGAACAACACCGTTTATATCTATTCTTACGCCAAATTCAAGCCAGAGTAGAAAATTCTACTCAAATCTGGTATCTCATTCTCAATCGAGATGTTGGTCAGCAACGCTGGTGTGTTACCGCTCAAATTAAGTCAGATACGACTTGCGATTGCTTTAATCCCAGTTTTTGTCCTGATAACCTTTCGGCTCAGTTTTATTATCCTTTTAGTTCACAAAAAACCATGATTACTGCTAAAGCCTATTATCCACAAAAATTAATCAGTTTTAATGGTACTCGCAATTCGTCAGATTCAGGCTGTTTTATGTTGCAAAATTCGCAATCTCGCATCTTATTTTCTTTTTCTAACTTAGGACGAATCCGCTTAAAAAGTGATCAAGCTGAGAATGCCTGCAATGCTGGAGTAGAAGAATGACAAGATTTTATAAAGGGCAAAGTTTATTAGGCTTAATGCTAAGTTTAGCTTTATCCTCATTTTTGTTATTTGTCATTATTCAATTTTATGCTTATGCACAACGACAAAATCAACATATTTTATTGCAACTGCAATTACAAACGGAATTACAACGAGTTTTGCACACTATGGCAAAAGATCTACGCCGTGCTGGTTTTCGGGCGTTATCTGCGAAAGTCACTCAGGAAAATTTTTCGTTATTTGAATTAGATGAGAAAGGTACAAGTCTCGCTATTTATCCTATGTCAGGCGAAAGTGCGGTGGAAAATAATTGTGTTTTGTTTTTTTATGATTTAGACGCTAATGGGTGTTTAGGATCTACTGCTAAACAATGTGCCAAAGATGAGCAAAATGCTACTTCAGAAGTAGGGCGAGAATTATTTGGCTATCGACAAAATGGCTTTATTTTAGAGAGCCGAACGTACGGTAATAAAGCGAATACTAAATGCAAAAAAGCAGAATGCCAAAGTTATTTGCAACAAAATGCTTGTCAGGATTTAGGTTGGACGAAAATGTTAGATGAAGATAATTATGAGATTACTGAATTACAATTAAACTGGTTGGATAATAGTAAGCAATACAAAGGACTGAGCCTTTATTTAGCAGGTCGATTAAAACAATATCCGAATGTTCAATATGAAAGTTCAGTGATTATTCCATTGCTTAATCAACCACAGGTAATGGAATAATGCCAATGAAAAAATCGATGAAAATGCACCGCGGTTTTGTGACGATTAGCTTACTCATATTGCTCTCAAGTCTGTTGTTAATTGTATTGTTATTTGATGATGATAGCTTCCGTTTACATTCAACCATTGCAATACAAAGACAACGCTATATTCAGCAACATATCAGTTTGCAGAAACAATTTCAGCAACAACAATCAGATCTTTGTAAAAACCTAGATTTAAGTCTAACGGGAAATTTTGCAACGGCATCTATTACGTCCCCGAATAGTGACGAACATCAGCAGTTTATCTGGTGCCAACGTCAAGTTTTATTTAAAAAATCGCCTAGCAAAAATCTCAATGAGGGGCAATTTGATGATTTTGTTGATAAACAGGCGTTTGCCTTATTTCAAGCTAAGGCGATCCAGAACGTCAATTATTTCCCCACTGATAAAGGCAATTACTTGTTTTGGTTCGATCAAGCGAATACTGAATGGCAGATTAACGGCAATTTAAATGGTATTGTGATTGCTACAGGGGATTTGCATATTTCTGGCAAGGGTAAAATAACTGGTTCAGTGATTACACAAGGGACATTTTCGAAAGAGGACAATGTAACGCTAACTTATAAAAAAACCGTGGTAACTGAAATTGTGCAATCTTATAGTCAATGGCAAAACGTAGAGAAAACTTGGTATGATTTTATTCCCTAAATTTAAGCAAGGAATGGGGCTTGTGACCTTATTAGTGGCGTTGAGCCTATTTAGTGGCATTTTTCTTGCTATTAATCAATGGGCGAATATTCAACGCAAAACAGCAAGTGAAATTTATCAACGTTATCAAGCGATTCAAATAGCGGAAAATCAACAGCAACGGCAATTTTTAGGATTAAATTGTGAAAGTGGAGTAGAGCAAAATCAACTGAAATTCTCCATTAATTGCATTGGGGATAAGGTAAAAGTGCGGTATATTTTGGGGGAAATTAGTTTATAATGATGGCAGATTAATTGAGCCTGTGGAGCTATTATGTTTAAAATTTATCATTCTAATGATCTTGATGTTCAAAAAGATATTTTGTGTGAATTGCTTAAACTTGATCCACTTGATGATCCTTTCGAATCCGAAACTATTTTAGTGCAAAGCCCAGGTATGGCTCAATGGTTGCAATTACAATTAGCCAGTAAACAAGGTATTTCAGCGAATTTTCATTTTCCTATGCCCGCCAGTTTTATTTGGCAGCAATATGTGGATAACTTGCCGAATGTATCGGAACAAAGTCAATTTAGCAAAGAGGTAATGACGTGGCGATTGATGCGTTTGATTAAGCAAACAGATTTTCGTCCCATTTTGGATTACCTGCATTATTCTTCTCAATCTGAGCAACAAAAGTTATATCAACTGGCTCGCAAAATTGCTGATTTGTTCGACCAATATTTAGTTTATCGTCCCCAGTGGATTTCTGCTTGGGAACAAGATCAACCACAGATCATTATTGATGAAATTGTGAGTCAACAGAAACAAATAGACAGTAATTTTAAGCAACGGATTGAGCAAGATGTGGCGTGGCAAGGGAAACTTTGGCGAGCATTAATTGCGGAGGTGGCTCATAAAGATCATTCTATACAGCACCGAGCTAATTTACATAACGAATATTTACAACTCAGCCATTATAATAATTTACCGAAACGCTTATTTATTTTTGGCATTTCTGCGTTACCAAAAACCTATTTAGAAACCCTGTCTGCCATGGCGGAACATTGTGACGTGCATTTATTTTTTAATAACCCAAGTCAATATTATTGGGGCGATATTGTGGATCCCATTTTTGCCCAAAAACGGGCATTGAAAATACTGACCGAACGCCAAACGGGTGAACAAAAATCCTTTTTTAAATCAACCCAACTGAATGATTATTTAGCTAATAAACAAGAAGTAACCGCAGAAGATGAACATTTATCTATTGGCAATCCACTATTAGCAACATGGGGTAAATTAGGGCGAGATTTTTTCTATTTGTTAAGTCAATTAGATAGCCAAGAAATTCAAGCAAATACCGAATTAACAACGGATAATCATTTACTGACACAAATTCAACGTAGGATTTTGCATTTAGCACCTAGTGAAGCTGGTTCATTACATTTTGATGCAGCAGATCAGTCCATCTCTTTTCATGCTTGCCATAGTCCTATGCGAGAAGTGGAAGTGTTGCACGATTATTTATTGCAATGTTTTACAGATGACAACACTTTAACGCCGAAAGATATTGTGGTGATGGTGGCGGATATTGATCGCTATGCTCCCTATATTCAAGCGGTATTTGGACAGTATCAACAGAAAATAAAGGATTCTCAAGGGCATTGGGACTATGATAAACGCTATATTCCATTTTCTATTTCTGATCAAACCTTGTCAGAAAGTGATGTATTGTTAGCGACTTTCTTGAATTTGCTACGCTTAAAAGAAAGTCAATTTAGTGCGGAAGATGTACTGGCATTGCTTGATATTCCTGCGATTCGCCATCGTTTTGGCATAACACTGAATGATCTGGAAAATTTACGTTATTGGGTTAAAGAAAGTGGTATTCGTTTTGGACTTGATAAACAAAGTTCACAAGGACAAAATTTTAACGCATGGCAAGCAGGTGTAGAACGAATGTTGCTTGGTTTTGCACTGCGTGAAGAAAATGGTATCTGGCAACAAGATCAACTTGGTTTTGATAATAGCTATGGGCTGAACAGTCGTCTAGTTGGGGCATTAGCGAGCTTTATTGAACAACTTAGCTGGTGGCATGATACATTATCTCAAAGCCATGCTATCACCGAATGGGAAGTTAAGTTAACGGAACTATTAAAGCAATTTTTCAACCCTGAACCACATACCGTAGAAATGTTACGCTATATTGAAAATGGTATTCAACAGGTGAGTTTATTATTACAGGCCTTACATTTTGATGAATTACTGACAGCGGAAGTGGTCGCTGATGTGTTAACTGAAAAATTAAATGAACAAGCTAACAGTCTAAAATTTTTAGTCGGTAAAGTTAGTTTCTGTACTTTATTACCGATGCGATCAATTCCGTTTAAAGTGGTATGCTTGTTAGGCATGAATGAACAGGATTATCCACGCAATCAACTGCCGAATAGTTTTGATTTAATGCAATATCATCGTCAAAAAGGCGATCGTTTTCGACGTGATGATGATCGTTATTTATTCCTTGAAGCCTTGTTGTCTGCACAAGAACGGCTTTATATCAGCTATGTGGGGCAATCAATTATTGATAATCGTCCGCTACAACCTTCTGTATTAGTAAATCAGTTCTTAGATTATCTTGCTGAAAATCTGGATTATGATTGTCAATCGAAAGAAAACGACAAGCCTTTAGTGCATTATCATGCCATGACCGCTTGGAGTGCTAAAAACTTTAGTGAAAAGCACCGCACTTTTGCTAAAGAATGGGCAAATATTGCCAATGCGAAGCAAGTTCCAGCGGATTTTGTACAAGCACAATCGGTTGAGAATAAACCAGAAAATAGCCTAATTCAAATTAATTGTGAACAGTTAATTAACTTTGTTAAAAATCCAGTACAATTTTTCTTTGAAAAAAGATTAGATGTTTATTTCAGAGAGAATGATGAGCAAATTATCGATACGGAAAATTTTGCTTTAGACGGATTAACCCTGTATCAAATTCAGCAAGATTTGTTAATGGAAAAGGATCTTGATGTAGTAGATTATTTTGCTCAACTCAAGGTGAAAGGTATGTTGCCACGTGGTGAATTTGCTCATATTTATCAACATCAAGTGCGGTCGGAAATTGAACAGTTTCGTGAAGTATTAAGTGCTTATCAGGGGCAATCAGCACAAACGCAATATGTAGATTTAACCTTTGATATTGAGGGAAAAGTCGTCCAGTTAACAGGCTATATCAATCAATTATTATCAACAGAAAATGGCTTACAACGTGTGCAATGGACAGCAGCGAAACATAAAGATAGTTATATGATTGAAAATTGGCTTTATTGGTTAATGCAGTTAGCTTGTAACGGTGAGAATAAGGTATTTCCGCCACTTTTTTATGGCAAAGATCATAACAAAAATTTAATTGGTAAGACCTTTATTATTGAGTCAGCGATTGATCCTTTAGCCTTGTTGAAAGTGTATATTTCGGCTTATTTAGCCAGTGAACAACAAGCTGTTTTGGTAGTAACCAAAGATATTGCGGGTTATTTAAAAGCAGAAAATAATCAGGCTAAATGTCAGCATATTGAAAATATTGCTCAAGGTGATGCTCATAATAAAGCGGATATTTATTGGCAACGGATACTTAAACAGACGGCAGATTTACCTCATTATTTAGAAGAAATTGATAAAAATACTAGAAACTGGTTTGACACCATGATTAATTCGGTAAAATCACGCTAAACTGCGGTTAATTTTTACCAATTTTTCAGGTAGAATAACATAAATTTTATAGCGTAAAATAAGGATAGTCGGATGCGAATTAATCAAATTGTCAATGTGGATTTGGTTAAACAGATGAATAGTGCAGCGGTGTATAAATTAATCGATCAACAAGCACCGATTTCTCGTATTCAAATTTCAGAATTAAGTCAGCTTGCTCCAGCCAGTGTGACTAAAATTACTCGTGCTTTATTGGCTCGTGGCTTGATTAAAGAAGTGGAACAGCAAGAATCCACAGGTGGTCGCCGTGCTACCTCGATTGTGGCAGAACAAAAAGCATTTCGTACTTTACTGATTCATCTGGGGCGAGAAGAAATCGTGTTAGCCATGATGGATCTATCCGCTAAGTTGTTAAAATACCAACATTTTGATCTGCCTGATGTACGAAATTTAACCCAATTAGAAGATTTTTTATTTGAGCAATTAGATAAATTTATTGCGGATAATGCCAATAAATCGAGTGAACTGATTGCGATTGGTATTACTGTCGCTGGCTTTGTGAATGGTAAAAATAATCTGATTGAAAATCTACCGCACTTTGAGCTAACCGAGCCTTGGGATCTGGTGCAACGGCTTGAACAACGCTTTAATTTACCGAGTTATATCGGGCAAGATGTGCGAAGTTTAGCATTAGCCGAGCATTATTTTGGTGTGACGAAAGATTGTTATGATTCCTTGTTGTTACGTATTCATCGAGGTGTGGGTGCAGGGATTGTGATTAATCATGAAGTGTTTCAAGGCTATCGCAATAATGTCGGTGAAATCGGGCATATTCAGGTGGATCCGCTTGGCAAGCGTTGTTTGTGTGGCAATGTCGGTTGCTTGGAAACCGTGGTGAGCAATGATGCTATTGAAAATAAAATGCAACAGATGCTAGAAGACGGTTATCAAAGTAAATGGTTGTCTTTAGAAAGCCATGATATTGAAGCCATTTGTAAAGCTAGTAACAAGCATGATGCGGTAGCAACAGAATTAATCGAGCATGTCGGCGTACAAATTGGGCGAGTGTTGGCAATGTCGGTGAATATGTTTAACCCTGAAAAAATCGTGATTTCAGGGGAAATTACCCAAGCGAAAAATACTTTATTTGCTGCCATTCATAAAACGCTAGAAAGTCACGCATTACCTGCTTTTGTAAAAAATACCCCGTTAGTGGTGTCGGAATTGCATAATGAAGATGTGATTGGTGCATTTGCTTTGGTAAAAAGGGCATTGTTAGACGGTAGTTTGTTGCAGCATCTTTTGGTAGAATAGGGAAGTATTTGGGAGCGATTTGTTTAAGTCTTATTCGAATAAACGGAAATTTTAACATTATCAGGAAAAAACAGTTGACGAACTAGGGCTAAATTAGCATAATACGCACCGCAACGCTGATTACGGTGACGCAAAATATGGCTACATAGCTCAGTCGGTTAGAGCACAACACTCATAATGTTGGGGTCGCAAGTTCGAATCTCGCTGTAGCCACCATTTAATAGTGGTCAATATATTGCGGAAGTGGCGAAATTGGTAGACGCACCAGATTTAGGTTCTGGCGCCTGTGCGTGTGGGTTCAAGTCCCTCCTTCCGCACCATTTTCAGTTTGCAAATCTTTTGAGTTGATGGGGTATCGCCAAGCGGTAAGGCACTGGGTTTTGATCTCAGCATTCCTAGGTTCGAATCCTAGTACCCCAGCCATACTATCAACATACTAATCAATATCTTTTCAAGATAAGATAATCTTAATTGGGGTATCGCCAAGCGGTAAGGCACTGGGTTTTGATCTCAGCATCCCTAGGTTCGAATCCTAGTACCCCAGCCATTATTTATTTTCTCTCCTTGCACTTGCGTACAAGGTTAAGCATGTTATCGCTACTCCGTAGCTTGTGTTCTATTCTATATTCCAAAGATGCGGAGCATCGTCACATGCTTAACCGCGTACGAGAGTACGGGGAAATAGCACTATTTTCTCCGCAACGACACTTCCCCACCATTAAAGGTCAATAATTCACCACTATTGGTTAATAATTTTAAATATCCATGTTCATCAATGCCTTGTTCCGTTCCTGAAATCACTTGTTTTTCTGTGATGATATTTACCGTTTCACCGAAATAAGCATCAACTTCTTGCCATTTTTGCTGAAATTCAGCATTTATTCCCACTTGTTCGAATGTTTCTAGTTCTTGATAAATCTGCTGGATTAAAGCGATCAACAACGAAGTGCGGTCTATTTTTGGCAAAATTTCGGTTAAATTCGCCCAGCTTTGGTCAATTTGTTGGTTATCTTTGGGAATATCAACGTTTAACCCAATCCCCACCACTAAATTAAGTTGACCATTCTCGGTATGAGCAATTTCAATTAAAATACCCGCTAGTTTTCTTCCTTTTAACAAAATATCATTCGGCCATTTCAGCATGATGTCTGAACCGCCTAATTTTATTAAGGCATGATGAATTGCCATTGCTACGACAGAACTCAAACCATCAATAGGCTTTCTCGCATCTACTTGCCAAATAAAACTAAACATTAACTGACTAGCAAAAGGTGAAATCCATTGCCGTCCACGTCGCCCACGTCCTGCGGTTTGGCTTTCAGCAGTGCAGATGTCGCCTTTGTTTAGGCGTTTGATATTTTCGAGTAAAAATTGATTGGTTGAATGAATAATTGGGCGATAAAACACTTGATTCGGCAAAGTATCACGCAATTTTTCAGGGTTTAATAATGCGGTTTGGGGTAATAACTTTACTTCACCCAAAGTGGTATCAATATGAATACCTTGCTGTTGTAATTGTTGAATTTGAGCCAGTAATTCATTGGCATTACAGCCTAAAAGTGCGGTTAATTTTTCAAAACAATAAGGTTGACCGTCAGCCAGTTTTTCTAATAAATCGTACATAAATTTCCTTTTCAATCATTCCTTAAAAAAAGCGGGATTTTTCACAAAAATTCGTTCACAAGATAAGGTTAAACCTGTATAATGCGTTCGCAATATTTTATAGCATACACTTAAAAGAGAGAATATTGCAATGTTACGAATTAAGCAAGAAGCCTTGACTTTTGATGACGTTTTACTCGTCCCAGCCCATTCCACCGTGTTACCTAACACCGCTGATTTATCCACTCAACTGACTAAAACCATTCGCCTAAATATCCCGATGCTTTCTGCTGCAATGGATACGGTAACGGAAACCAGATTAGCGATTTCCTTGGCACAAGAGGGAGGAATAGGCTTCATTCACAAAAATATGTCTATTGAACGCCAAGCAGAACGTGTGCGTAAAGTGAAAAAATTTGAAAGCGGTATTGTGTCAGAACCTGTTTGTGTACAACCTGATATGACCTTGGCACAATTAGCAGAAATCACTAAGAAAAATGGATTTGCAAGTTTTCCTGTGGTGGATAATACAGACAACTTAGTAGGGATTATCACAGGTCGTGATGTGCGTTTTGTATCTGATCATAGCAAAACTATTGCGGAATTTATGACACCCAAAGAGCGTTTAGTAACTGTCAAAGAAAATGCAAAACGTGAAGAAATTTTTGGTTTAATGCACGAGCATCGGGTAGAAAAAGTATTGGTGTTAGATGCTAATGATAAATTAAAAGGTATGATTACCTTAAAAGATTACCAAAAAGCAGAAAATACGCCAAATGCGTGTAAAGATGAGTTTGGTCGTTTGCGTGTGGGTGCTGCAGTCGGGGCAGGAGCTGGTAACGAAGATCGTGTTGAAGCACTAGTCCGAGCAGGTGTTGATGTGTTGTTAATCGACTCTTCACATGGACATTCCGAGGGCGTATTACAACGTGTACGTGAAACCCGAGCAAAATATCCTAATTTACCGATTATCGCAGGCAATGTAGCAACTGCAGAGGGCGCGATAGCCTTAGCTGATGCAGGTGCGAGTGCGGTGAAAGTTGGGATTGGACCTGGTTCTATTTGTACTACTCGAATTGTAACAGGTGTTGGTGTACCACAAATTACCGCCATTGCGGAAGCCGCTGCCGCCTTGGCAGATCGTGGCATTCCTGTGATTGCCGATGGTGGTATTCGTTATTCAGGCGATATTTCCAAAGCTATTGCCGCTGGGGCAAGCTGTGTCATGGTAGGATCAATGTTTGCAGGAACAGAAGAAGCTCCAGGGGAAATTGAGTTATTTCAAGGACGTGCGTTTAAATCCTATCGCGGTATGGGTTCCTTAGGTGCCATGTCAAAAGGTTCATCAGATCGCTATTTCCAATCAGATAACGCTGCCGATAAATTAGTACCAGAGGGCATTGAGGGACGTATTCCATACAAAGGCTTACTTAAAGAAATCGTGCATCAACAAATGGGTGGCTTACGTTCTTGTATGGGCTTAACAGGTTCTGCCACGATTGAAGATTTACGCACCAAAGCCCAGTTTGTGCGAATTAGTGGTGCAGGGATTAAAGAAAGCCATGTGCATGATGTGACGATTACTAAGGAAGCACCGAATTATAGAATGGGTTAAATTTATTAGGGGCAATATTGCCCCTTTGGGGGTCGTTATAGGAAATAAAGTATGGAAAATAATTATCAGCTAATAAGAACAGTGGTATTAGAATTTCTTCTATTTGCTTGTATTGCTTCGATTCCTTTTTTGGCTTTATATATAGATCTTTTTTACTTGGAAAATATGGTTGAGGAAGAATCTGTTGTTGAATATACACAATCTTTTTGTTTAATAATGATGATAATATTCTTTTTTAGAATAGCCATAAAAATAAAAGAAAAAAGATCTGGATTTATTCTAATTACAGGTTTTTTGCTATGTATGTTTATTAGAGAACAAGATAACTTATTTGATAACTTATTTTTTCATGGTTCTTGGTTCTTGGTTTTATTTTGCTTTACCTACAGCAGTAATTTGTATTTTATATGCGTTAAGAAATTATAATTCACTCATCCCAGGGTTAAAATCCTTTATAACGAGTAAAGAATACAGTGTATTTTTACTTAGGTTAGTTATTATATTAATTACATCTAGATTATTAGGTATGGGACGTATTTGGGAATATGTACTAGGTTTGGGATATGTAAGAACAGCAAAACATATTATTGAAGAATGTTCTGAATTATTCGGATACTGTTTTATGTTATTTTCAGTATTTAGATTTACATGCAAATTCAAGAAATAAACGACATTTAAATATTATTTAATAAAAAGAGAAATTAGATGAACAACATTCACCAACATAAAATTTTAATTTTAGATTTCGGTTCACAATATACCCAATTAATTGCCCGCCGTGTGCGTGAAATTGGGGTGTATTGCGAACTTTGGGCGTGGGACGTGACGGAACAGCAAATCCGTGAATTTAACCCAACAGGGATTATTCTTTCAGGTGGACCTGAAAGCACCACCGAACAAAACAGCCCAAGAGCGGCTGAATATGTATTTAGTGCTGGTGTACCTGTATTGGGGATTTGTTACGGTATGCAAACCATGGCAATGCAATTAGGGGGATTAACGGAAAATTCGGATCACCGTGAATTTGGTTATGCGTCTGTGGATTTACAAGCCAGTTGCCAGCTTTTCGCTCAATTAAATGATGATGTGAATGCAGCTCAAGCGAAATTAGATGTATGGATGAGTCACGGCGATAAAGTGACCCGTTTACCTAACAACTTCCAAGTCACAGGCACCACACCAACTTGCCCGATTGCGGCAATGTCCGATGAAAGCCGCCGATTCTATGGCGTGCAGTTCCACCCCGAAGTAACACATACCAAAAGCGGTTTAGCGTTATTAACTAATTTTGTAGTCAATATTTGTGGTTGTGAAACTAAATGGACAGCGGAAAATATTATTGAAGATGCGGTCGCTCGGATTAAAGCTCAAGTAGGTGATGATGAAGTCATCTTAGGCTTATCTGGTGGTGTGGATTCTTCTGTTACTGCCTTGTTATTACATCGTGCAATTGGCAAAAATTTACATTGCGTTTTTGTGGATAACGGCTTGTTACGTCTTAACGAAGGCGATCAAGTGATGGAAATGTTTGGCGATAAATTCGGCTTAAACATTATCCGTGTCAATGCGGAAAATCGTTTCTTAGAAGCCTTAAAAGGTGAAAATGATCCCGAAGCCAAACGCAAAATTATTGGTAAAGTGTTTGTCGATGTATTTGACGAAGAATCCCACAAACAAACTAAAGTAAAATGGTTGGCACAAGGCACCATTTATCCCGATGTGATTGAATCTGCCGCCAGCAAAACAGGTAAAGCTCACGTGATTAAATCTCATCACAATGTAGGCGGTTTACCTGATTATATGAAATTAGGTCTGGTGGAACCGTTACGTGAACTGTTTAAAGACGAAGTGCGTAAAATTGGTTTAGCCTTAGGTTTACCAGCAGAAATGTTGAATCGCCACCCGTTCCCAGGTCCAGGCTTAGGCGTGCGTGTGTTAGGCGAAATCAAAAAAGAATACTGCGATCTGTTGCGTAAAGCGGATGCGATTTTTATCGAGGAACTTTATAATTCAGGTTGGTATTACAAAGTGAGCCAAGCATTTACCGTCTTCCTGCCAGTGAAATCTGTCGGTGTAATGGGTGATGGACGTAAATATGACTGGGTGGTTTCACTGCGAGCGGTAGAAACTATCGACTTTATGACCGCACATTGGGCACATTTGCCGTATGAGTTATTAGGTAAAATCTCCAATCGTATTATTAATGAAGTGAGCGGTATCTCAAGAGTGGTGTATGATGTGAGTGGAAAGCCGCCAGCAACGATTGAGTGGGAATAACGCAATAATATTTGATCTACATTCTAAAAGTGATGCTAACTTCAGGCATTTGACATTTTATTCTAAATAAATTTTGTGACATAGTTCAAAGATTTGAAATTTTATTCTTTTTATTTGTAAAATTCAGGCTGATAATAGGGTTGGTTATTTAGAAAGGAGAACAATATAATGAAAAACATGTTATTACTCAGTGGCTCAAAATATAAAGACACTGATTATCTCGTTCACGCATTACCATGGTTCGAAACCTTTTTAAAGGATTATAAAGGCAAAAAAATGGCTTTTGTGCCTTATGCTGGGATTGTTCGTTCCTATGAGGAATATGAACAGTCGGTGCAACAGGCATTAGACCGTTTTGATGTTGAGGTGGTTTCGGTACATAGAGGTAAGAAACATCGGGATATTATTGAACAGGCTGATGTGATTGCCGTGGGTGGCGGTAATACGTTTTGTTTGTTAAAGCAAATGTATGAACATGATTTAATTGATACGATCCGAGCAAAAGTCAATGCAGGCACACCTTATACTGGCTGGAGTGCAGGCTCTAATGTGGCTGGTAATTCGATTATGACCACCAACGATATGCCAATCACTTTCCCACCGTCTTTCAATGCGTTAAATCTGTTCCCACATCAAATTAATCCGCATTTTATTTCTGGCAAAATAGCTGGACATAACGGTGAAAGCCGTGAAGAACGTTTGACGGAGTTTTTAATTGTGAATCCTGATGCCTATGTGTACGCCTTGCCCGAGGGAACAGCATTACGTATTCAAGGTGAACAAGCTACGGTATTAGGAAATACGGAGATTTTACGCTTTAGCAAAGATATGCAGTTAACCAAATTAGCGGTAAATTCAACATTTCAATATTAGAGTTTTAGCCCATATTAATTGGATAGTGGGCTAAATTCTGAATTTCATCCATTTTTTACACCACACCCCCTTTCAACAACTTCCGCATCCAACTGCGATTTCCTACCAAATTATGCAAAATATCTTCACTTAACGGCAATGGCTCACCGTAAATTAATGAACCTAATAGTTCGCCGAGCAAAGGGGCGGAGGTTAAACCGCGAGATCCTAAAGCACCAATTAGGTACAAATTTGGGTGGTTAGCTGCTTGTGGAATGGGTTGTCTGCGGCGGCGTAGGTTGTAGATATTTTTGTAATCAATACGTTGTTGCTCAAAATTTGGTACGTTACCGACTAATGGCATGCGATCCCGCATGGCACAGCGAACGCCTACTCGGGCAAGATTGGAAGAAGTATCCACGTCTTTTGTCCAGTTTTCTGGGTGATTAAGTGCGGTGAGATTTTGTTGAATTTTTTGTTGGTTTTGTTGCTGTTCTTCTCGGCTAAAATGGCGAGTGGCATTATCCCTAACGTGGCTTGCACCGATACAGTGGCTCATTTTCGATTGATCCACTGGCGTTAAATAGCCGTCATAACAAAGTACGGTGTTGAGTTTCAGTAAATTCTCGCTAGTCGGAATTTGGCTCACTTGTCCACGTACAGGGTAAGTTGGCAATGGTTGGGTTGGCTCAAATTGACTGAGTTGGTGACCGTTGGCAAGGATCACAATTTGATGTGGAAACTGTTCATTCTGTTGATTGGTTAACAGCCAGCTATCTTCTTGTCGCTGAAGTGCGGTGATTTTTTGCGATGTTTTTAGGGTTAAGCCTAATGCTTGCAAATAAGCAAAGGTGTTTTGCACAAATTGGCGAGGGTTGAACCACGCACCTTGTGGAATAAAACCTCCGCCACAGGGCAGTGGCAAGCCGACAATATCCGATAATTGTTGCTGGTTAAGCGGTTGATAAAGACTGTCGTGCCATTGATATTGCGAAATTTTATCTAATTTCACCGCACTTTTTTGATCATAACCACACAATGCCACCCCACAAAATTGGTGTTCAAATTCAATGCCTTGTTTGATTGCCCATCTGAGTTGCTGTTGACCATAAGCAAAGGCATGAATATAGAAACGAATATTGCGAATATCATCATCACTTAATTGCGGATAAAATGCCCCTTGTTTGTTGCCTGAGGCGTTTAAGGCAGGTTGTTCATCTTCACTATAAAGCGTGACTTTTGCTCCACGTTGCAACAGGGCAAGTGCGGTAAAAAGTGAGGCAATGCCACCGCCGATAATTGCAATTTCCGCTTGTTGTTCAAATTGGGCGGTCTGCCAGTGATACCAAGGAAAAGCAAAGTGCGGTGTGTTTTGGGTGAGTTTTTGACCATGCAAACATTCTCGTTTTTTGCCAAATCCTTTGCGTTTTTCTACCGCAAAACCTGCATTTTCTAAGCCTTTTCGCACCGCACTTGCGGCGGTGAATGTCGCAAAAGTGCCGTTGAGTTTGCTGTAACGGTACATTTGTGTATAGAGATTATCATGCCACATATCGGGATTTTTGCTGGGTGCAAAGCCATCTAAAAACCATGCGTCAATGCGGTTTTGCATATAATCACCGAGTTGCAGAAGTTGTTCATTGATGTCACCAAACCAGAGATCTAAGGTGGTTTCAGCAAAATGAAAACGATAACAACCCGCAATAGGGTTAAGCCATTTTTGTTGTAATGATTGGGCGATGTCAGCAAATTGAGGGTAAGCCTGTTGAGCTAATTTGAGTTGCTCAAGGGGAATGGGATACTTTTCAAAGGAAATAAAAAATAGGCGTTTCAACTTTGATTGTGGATTTTCATGGCGGAATTGGCGAAATAATGCGGTGGTACTGAGAAAATTCAAGCCTGTACCAAACCCCGTTTCTGCAATGACAAAATGGCTATCTTTTGATGCTAACCAACGTTGCCAAAGCTGATTTCCTTGTTCAAAAACGTATTGGCTTTCGGCTAAACCGTCTTGATTGCAAAAATACACATCGTCAAATTGTTGAGAAACGGGAGTATTGTCTTGATTAAAATGAATTTTTGCCGATTGCACTTGTAGCATGATTTTATTCCTTTTTAACAGGAGGTTATTTTGCTATAATAGCGGAAATTTTTGTACTGGTCGAACAAATCAATTTCTACTTGAAATATTTTTATTTCGTAGTAAGTTAGCCAAAATTTTAACAAATTTTCACTCATAAGGAAAAATAAGCAATGAGAAGAGCGGTTATCACTGGGTTCGGTATTATTTCTAGTATTGGTAATAATAAAGAAGAAGTATTAGCTTCATTAAAAGCAGGTAAATCAGGTATTGAATTTGTGCCAGAATTTGCTGAGATAGGAATGCGTAGCCAAGTGGCTGGCACCATTAAATTAAATCCAGCGGAATTGATTGACCGTAAAATCTATCGTTTTATGGGAGATGCCGCCGCTTATGCTTATCTTTCTATGAAAGAAGCGATTGAAGATTCTGGTTTAGCGGAAGATCAGGTTTCCAATGATCGTACTGGTTTAGTGATTGGTGCGGGTACTGGATCAGCTCATAGTCAGTTAGTTGCTTGTGATGCGGTAAGAGGTCCTCGCGGTGTGAAAGCAGCTGGTCCTTATGCGGTGACTAAAACCATGGCATCAAGTGTATCTGCTTGTTTGGCAACACCTTATAAAATTCGTGGCGTGAACTATTCTATTAGTTCAGCTTGTGCGACTTCTGCACATTGTATTGGTCATGCTTGGGAATTAATTCAGTTAGGCAAACAAGATGTTGTTTTTGCTGGTGGGGCAGAAGAATTATCTTGGGAATGTGCGGCAGAATTTGATGCAATGGGTGCAGTTTCTACAAAATATAATGAAACACCGACTAAAGCCTCTCGTGCTTATGATGCGAACCGTGATGGGTTTGTGATCGCAGGCGGTGGTGCCGTTGTGGTGGTGGAAGAATTAGAACATGCGTTAGCTCGTGGTGCAAAAATTTATGCAGAAATCGTGGGTTATGGTGCGACTTCTGATGGCTATGATATGGTGGCTCCAAGTGGTGAGGGTGCTGAACGTTGTATGAAACAAGCCTTAGCAAGCGTGGATACGCCAGTGGATTATATCAATGTACATGGCACTTCAACACCAGTAGGTGATGTAAAAGAGTTAGGGGCAATTCGTAATGTATTTGGCGAACAAAAACCTGCTATTTCAGCCACTAAGTCAATGACAGGTCACTCATTAGGAGCAGCAGGGGCACACGAAGCAATTTATACGCTATTAATGTTACATAACGATTTTATAGCACCAAGTATTAATATTGAAACCCTTGATGAACAAGCGGAAGGATTGAATATCGTGACAGAAACCAAAGAGCATGCAGGCTTACAAACTGTGATGTCAAATAGCTTTGGTTTTGGTGGCACCAATGCAACTTTAGTGTTTAAGCGTTATACTAAATAATAGAACCTAGATTGTTTAGAAAATAGTTGCTATTCATCATAAGACTAGCAACTATTTTTTTATGATGGCGAAAAACGTGAAACAATGGTATGTTAAAGGCATATTTTGATTATTTAAATGAATTTAGGAGATAAGATGGAACTACAGAGTATTATAAAACAAAACCACTTAGGATTATTATTTCAACAAGGATTATTTGGGGTAGAAAAAGAAAGTCAGCGAGCCTATGGTGATGGTTCAGTGGCGACAACAGCACACCCAAAAGCCTTTGGTAGCAGAGCCTATCACCCTTATATTCAAACGGATTTTGCCGAAAGTCAGTTAGAATTAATTACTCTACCCAATAAAAAATTAGAAGACTGTTTACGTTGGTTATCCGCCATTCATGAAGTGGTACTACGTACACTTCCCGAGGATGAATATATTTTCCCGATGAGTATGCCAGCGGGATTGCCACCGGCGGATCAAATTCAGGTGGCTCAATTAGAAAACCCTGAAGATGTGGCTTATCGTGAACATTTGGTGAAGTCTTATGGCAAGAACAAGCAAATGGTGAGCGGAATTCATTATAATTTTCAGTTTGATCCCGAATTAGTCAAAGCCTTGTTTAATGCTCAAAACGAAATCAAAAGTGCGGTGGAATTTCAGAATAATTTATATTTGAAAATTGCTAAAAACTTTTTACGTTATCAATGGGTGCTATTGTATTTGTTATCTGCTAGCCCGATGGTGGACGATGATTATTTTAAAAATGGTGTACCACAAGATTTAAGCCCAATGGTGAGAAGTTTACGTTCCAGCAAATATGGTTATGTCAATGATCCTGATGTGATCGTTTCTTTCGATAGCCTAAATGCTTATGTAGAAAGCCTTGAGCATTGGGTTAATTCAGGCAAATTAATTGCCGAAAAAGAATTTTATTCTAATGTACGTTTGAAAGGTTCAAAAAAAGCCCGTGATTTTTTACAAACGGGGATTCAATATTTAGAGTTTCGTTTGTTTGATTTAAATCCGTTCGAACCTTACGGTATTAGTCTAAATGACGCAAAATTTATTCATTATTTTATTTTATTAATGGCATGGCTTGATGAAACGGCAACGCAAGAAGATGTGGAGCTAGGTCAACAACGTTTAGGTGAAGTTGCATTAGAAGATCCATTTTCCGTAACAGCTTATTCGGAAGAGGGGGAACTGTTGTTGTTCGCCTTGCTTGATATGTTAAAGGATATTGGAGCGGAGCAAACTGCGGTGAAAATTGTACAAGAAAAGATTATGCAATTTTCTCAACCGAATAACACTCTTTGTGCAAGGTTAGTCAATGAAATTGTCAAAGCAGGGGGCTATCAACAGCTCGGTGCGAAATTAGCTAAACAATATAAGGCTCAAGCCTTTGAACGTTTTTATGCGTTGTCTGCTTTTGATAATATGGAATTATCCACTCAAGCCTTGTTATTTGATGTCATTCAAAAGGGTATTAAAACAGAAGTTTTAGATGAAAACGATCAGTTCTTGTGTTTGCAACATGGTGATCATATTGAATACGTGAAAAACGGCAATATGACTAGCCACGACAGCTATATTTCGCCATTGATTATGGAAAATAAAGTAGTCACTAAAAAAGTGTTGGCGAAAGCAGGCTTTAATGTGCCGCAAAGTCTTGAGTTTACTAGTATTGAGCAAGCCGTGGCAAGTTATCCATTATTTGAACATCGGGCAGTAGTGATTAAGCCAAAATCCACCAATTATGGTTTAGGCATTACCATTTTCCAACAGGGCGTACAAAATCCCGATGATTTTGCCAAAGCGGTGGAAATTGCGTTTCGTGAAGATCAAGAAATTATGGTGGAAGATTACCTGAAAGGCACGGAATACCGTTTCTTTGTGTTAGGTGATGAAACCCTTGCCGTGTTATTACGTGTGCCTGCTAATGTAGTGGGTGACGGTGAACGTACCATAGCCGAGCTTGTTGCTCACAAAAATAATCACCCTTTACGTGGTGACGGTAGCCGTACACCATTAAAACGCCTTAGCTTGGGTGAAATTGAACAGTTACAATTAAAAGAGCAAGGTATGGATATTTTCAACACGCCAGCTAAAGATCAGATCGTGCAGTTGCGAGCCAATTCTAATATCAGCACTGGCGGTGATAGTATTGATATGACAGACGATATGCACCCGAGTTATAAAGCCTTAGCAGTAGGTATTGCCAAAGCCATGGGAGCAGCAGTTTGTGGGGTGGATTTGATTATCCCTGATTTAACCAAACCTGCCGAACCGACTTTGCAATCTTGGGGCGTGATTGAAGCGAATTTCAATCCGATGATGATGATGCACATTTTCCCTTATCAAGGAAAATCCAGACGTTTGACCTTAGATGTGATTAAAATGCTGTTTCCAGAGTTGAAAATCTAGCATTAACGCCATAATCTTGATAGGATCTAGTTTACTAGATCCTATTTTTATATAAAACCATGACCGAAAAATTAACCCAACAATTCACTCTCGCCCCAACGGATAACGCCCGTTTGCAATCCCTTTGTGGTGCTTTTGATGATCATTTAAAGCTGATTGAAAAAGAATTTAATCTTTCTATTGCTCGCCGTGATTTTGATTTTACTATTCAATCCAATGATCAACAGGCAAAACCGCATCACGCCCATTTATTGCAAAGTGCGGTGCGATTAATTCAACATTTATATGTAGAAACCGCACCGATTAAAGGCAAAATTAAAGAGTTAGATTTGGAAGATGTCCATCTTGCCATTCAAGAAAGCCGAATGTTGGCACAAATTGATCCTGATGAACGTGCGGAAAGCAAGGTATATGCCACTACGATCAAAACCAAACGAGGCTTAATTAAACCGCGTGGTAAAAATCAGATTGAGTATTTGCATCATATTTTGACCCATGATATTAGTTTTGGCATTGGACCTGCAGGCACAGGGAAAACCTTTTTAGCTGTAGCAGCTGCGGTGGAAGCCCTTGAACGACAAGAAATTCGCCGTATTTTACTGACCCGTCCAGCCGTAGAAGCAGGGGAAAAATTGGGCTTTTTACCAGGGGATTTGGGTTCAAAGATTGAACCCTATTTACGTCCGCTTTATGATGCCTTATACGAAATGCTTGGTTTTGAGCGAGTGGAAAAACTCATGGAACGCAATGTAATAGAAATTGCTCCACTGGCTTATATGCGTGGTCGCACCTTGAACGATAGTTTTATTATTTTAGACGAAAGTCAAAATACTACCGTTGAACAAATGAAAATGTTTTTAACTCGGATCGGCTTTAATTCCAAAGCCGTGATTACAGGCGATGTGACCCAAGTGGATTTGCCACGTTCGCAAAAATCAGGCTTAAAACATGCGATTGAAGTGTTATCAGACGTGGCTGAATTGAGTTTTAACTATTTTGATAGTCAAGATATTGTGCGACACCCAGTGGTAGCGAAAGTAGTGCAAGCCTATGAAAAATGGGAAGCGGAAGATGAAATTCGTAAACAAAAAATAGCGGAAAAAAAACGCTTGGAACGTGAACGATTAACAGCGAGTGCAGAAAATGAATAATGTGATTGTCGATTTACAAATTGCTACCGAAAACCAACAAAATTTACCTACATTAGCACAATTTAGCCACTGGGCAACGCAAGCAGTGCGAGCCGAAAGCCTTGAGCCAGAAATGACAATTCGTATTGTCGATGAAGCGGAAAGTCACGAGCTAAATTTGCGTTATCGTGGCAAAGATCGTCCGACCAATGTTTTATCCTTTCCTTTTGAATGTCCTGATGAAGTGGAATTGCCGTTATTGGGGGATCTGGTGATTTGTCGTCAAATAGTGGAAAAAGAAGCCATTGAGCAGGGTAAACCGTTGATCGCACATTGGGCTCATCTGGTCGTACACGGCAGTTTGCATTTATTAGGTTATGACCATATTGAACAAGATGAAGCCGAGGAAATGGAAAGCCTAGAAACGGAAATTATGCTCGGACTAGGTTTTGAAGATCCTTATTCTTATGATGAAGAATAATGTGTGAACGCCAGTTAATTCCTTATTTTGACAAAGAAGAACCGCTTTTCCTATTCCAAAACCGTAGGGGTGGACAGATGTGTCCGCCCGAAAACGTACCATTAATATTAAACTCACAAAATTTTGCCAAAGCCAAAAATCTGCTCGGACAAGAATTTTCTGCGATTTTATTTGATGCCAGAACAACGCTAAATTTAGATGCACTCGCCATTGCGATTGGCACATTGCGAGCAGGGGGTACGCTCGTTTTATGGTTAAATCCCAATCAGCATATTGATTTAGACAGTCGCCGCTGGTCAGGGGTGGCAAATGGTATCATTACGCCAAATTTTAATCGTCATTTTCAGCGTTTATTGCAACCGTTTTTAAGTTATTTGCCGTTTTTCTCGGGTGAATACCAAGATCCACTTCAATATCAGAAGCTGAAACCCACATCAGAACAACAAAATATCATTCAACAAATTCTACATTCATCCGCCGATATAGCCATTCTCAGCGCCAAACGAGGTCGGGGAAAATCTGCGTTATTAGGTATGTTAGCTAATCAACTCAACACTCAGAAATGTTGGCAAAAATGTTGGCTCACCGCCCCGAATAAAAGTGCGGTGCAAACGTTGCAAGATTTTGCTGAACAACCGATTGATTTTATTGCCCCTGATGAATTAACTCAACAAATTCAACAAGAGCCGACACAATTTAAGCAAGATTGGTTGTTAATTGATGAAGCGGCAATGTTGCCGTTGCCCATATTAAACCAATTTATCCGTACCTTTAAACGTATTGTTATTAGTACCACCATTCATAGCTACGAGGGTACGGGACGGGGATTTTTACTCAAATTCTTAACCAATTTACCCCGCACTTTTCAACAGTTTGAATTAACCGAACCTTTGCGTTGGGCAAAGAACGATAAATTAGAAATTTTTATTGATGAATTATTGTTATTGGAAGCCGAAGACCGCCTTGTGCAACCCGATTACGATCCGCAAACTGCGGTGCAAATTCGTCAAGTTTCACAACAAACCATCGTAGAAAAAATAAATGATTTTTATGCTTTATTGACGTTAGCCCATTATCGCACCAGTCCCCTTGATTTACGCCGTTTATTCGATGCTCCGCAACAACGATTTTATCTTGCAGAAAGTGGTTCGTTTTTATTTGGGGGCGTGTGGTTAATGGAAGAGGGTGGCTTGACATCACTGGATTTAATCGAAAAAATCTGTCGGGGGGAACGCCGTCCACAAGGTAACTTGGTGGCTCAAGCGTTAGCTTTTCAAGGGAATTTACCACAGGCTTGTGCCTTAAAATCTTTGCGGATTTCTCGTATTGCCGTACAACCTAACTGGCAAAACCATGGATTAGGGCAAAAGTTAATCAACACCTTAATTCAACAAGCCGAGGTGGATTTTCTTTCTGTTAGCTTTGGCTATACCGCAGAATTGTATGCGTTTTGGCAAAAGTGCGGTTTTATTTTAGTGCAAATCAGTGAGTATCAAGAAGCCAGCAGCGGTTGTTATTCTGTTATTATGCTCTGCCCAATTTCAATAGCAGGGGAAAAATTGGTGGCACAAGCACAACGCCATTTTCAGCGTAATTTTCCATTTTCTTTTCATTCGCTAAAAGCACAATTTCCCTTTCCGTTAGATTGGCAACTCACTGATGAAGATTTTCAGATTTTGCAAAACTTTGCGTTTTTTCACCGCACTTTATTTGCAAGCATTGGAGCAATTCGGCGTTTAATGGCAAAGTCAGATATGCTGCAATGTTGCCCATTATTAACTGCCTATTGCCAACAACAAAAAATTGATACAAAATCTGTGGGTGGTAAAAAAAATTGGTTAAAACAATGTCGTTTGGAAGTGCAAATTCAAATAGTAAGGAGTAAAAAATGACCGAACAAACCAAACCAAAAAGTTGGTTGCGTAAAGTATTAGATAAATATAATCGTTTTTGCGATGAGCTTGGTGTGAATCAGGGGGCTTGTCGTGGTTGTGTGCCAGTGGTGAAATTTGACCCTGAATCTGGAGAGAAAAATCAGAAAAAACCTAATAAAACGTGATTTACTTCACATTTTTAACTATTCATTGGCGAAACAGTGAATTCTTCGTTTACTTTATTTTAACAACTCTCTAAAATTTCCAACTGGCTAATCGACAGAATAGATAAAAATGTTGTTTATTTTTATCTGTTTTGTGATTAAACGTAATCATTATTTTTCATTTCTTAATGAGGGTTCTCTCTATGTTGTGGTTCTTTTTCTGTGTTGCTATTTTAGTAACGGGTTATTTTATTTATGGCAAGATTATTGAAAAAATCTTTGTCATCAATCCAAAACGCACTACACCAGCCTATTCAATGGGTGATGGTGTGGATTATATGCCCATGTCGAAAACCAAAATTTGGTTAATTCAATTATTGAATATTGCAGGAACGGGTCCGATTTTTGGTCCGATTCTAGGGGCATTATATGGACCAGTCGCTATGCTTTGGATCGTGATTGGCTGTATTTTCGCAGGGGCGGTACACGATTACTTCTGCGGAATGTTAAGTATTCGTCATGGTGGTGCAACCATGCCGTATTTGGCAGGTAAGTTCTTAGGTAAACCTGTGAAGGCCTTTATTAACGTGATGGCATTGGTGCTATTATTGTTAGTTGGTGTGGTATTTGTTGCCAGTCCAGCCCAATTATTAAGTACGATTACCTTTGATTTATTTGGCTCTAGTGCGGCAGCAATGAATTTAGGTAATCCTGAAGAAATTCATCATGCTGTGGAAGTCGCGAAAGATTTAACTGTGTGGGGAATGGACAAGCCAACGGTGATTTCTGTTTGGACGTTTATTATCTTTGCTTACTATATCTTTGCCACCTTGCTCCCAATCGATAAAATCATTGGTCGTGTTTATCCATTGTTTGGAGCATTGTTGTTATTTATGTCTGTGGGTATGGTTTATGGTTTGTTAAGCTCACATTTCAGTGCGACAGATCCAATTGAATTTTTCCGTACCGTAAATGCAGACGGTGAAGGTTTAACTTGGGCGAAATTTACCCAAAACTTCCAAGTGAAAGGTGATGTGCCTGTTTGGCCATTATTATTCTTAACGATCTCTTGTGGGGCATTATCAGGTTTCCATGCCACCCAAACGCCATTAATGGCACGTTGTGCAGAAAATGAATCGGAAGGTCGTTTTATTTTCTACGGTGCAATGATTACCGAAGGTGTGATTGCCTTAGTTTGGTGTATGGTCGGATTGGCATTCTATGAAAATCCGCAAGCCTTACAAGATGCGATTTCTGCAGGTTCACCGTCTAAAGTGGTGTATGACAGCTCGTTACATTTCTTAGGTTTTATCGGCGGTATTTTTGCAGTGTTAGGCGTAGTGGTGTTGCCAATTACTTCAGGAGATACGGCTTTCCGTGCAGCACGTTTGCAAATTGCCGAGATTTTTAAAATGGAGCAACATTCTTTAAGTAAACGTTTAATGATTGCTATTCCGTTGTTTGCCCTTGGTTTTGTGGTATCTAAAATGGATTTCAGCGTGTTATGGCGTTATTTCACTTGGGCGAACCAAATGACAGCAATGGTGATGTTATGGACGGCGGCAGGTTATTTATATCGTTATAATAAATTCCACTGGGTTGCATCAATTCCCGCATGGTTTATTAGCACCGTATGTTTTACCTATTTAGCCTATAACAAAATCGGTTTTGGTTTAGATTATGAATTATCTTGCTATATTGGTTTAGGCTTAACCGCATTTTGTATTGTGTTATTCTTTACTTTACTTAAACCTTTGGGTGAGAACGATCCAGAAGCTTTAGTGACAGAATAATAGATCAAAAAATTGTCTAATTTTACACCGCACTTTGATTGAAAAATGAAAGTGCGGTTTTTTCATTTATAAGAAAAATACTTTTTACTGTATAAACAGCTTGTCAATTAAACAATCTAAGTATAGAATTAAACAAAATGTGGGAAAAAGTGGAGTTTTGTGTCGAATAATTTCTCTTATTAACCCATTTATTTAATGAAATAAGGCAAAGATATGTTTCGTGGAGCATCAGCGGTTAATTTAGATACAAAGGGTCGTCTTGCGATCCCGACTCGCTATCGCCCCGAAATTATCGAACAGAACCAAGGACAAATGGTTTGTACTGTGGATATTCGTCAACCTTGTTTATTGCTTTACCCATTAACCGAATGGGAAATAATTGAGCAAAAATTATTGGCATTGTCGAATTTTGACCCAGCTCAACGCAGTTTACAGCGTGTTATGTTGGGGTATGCCACGGAATGTGAATTAGACAGTGCGGGTAGAATACTAGTGAGTTCGCCATTACGTCAACATGCAAAATTAGAAAAAAATATTATGTTAGTTGGACAGCTCAATAAGTTTGAGATTTGGTCTGAAGCCGAATGGTACGCACAAATTGAACAAGACATGGCATTAGGTTCCAGTGGACAATTTGCTGTGTCAGAAGCATTAAAAACGCTCTCTTTATAATAGAGGGTGGCACTAGCAAACTCGCTTAAGCGGCAAAGATCGTATGGCGAGATAATAAAAAAGGTGGCGGGCTAGGTTTTCCTAGCTCTGCTAAACCTAACGAATTCCTTTCTTTTTATAGTTAATTTTAGTTTTTGAGATAGTTTTATGAGTTTGCAAAATACCTTATATCCAGCACATACCACCGTTTTATTAAATGAAGCGGTGCAAGGCTTGGCGTTGAAAGAAAAAGGTATTTATATTGACGGAACATTTGGTCGTGGCGGTCATTCTCGTTTAATCCTTTCTCAACTAGGTGAAAATGGTCGTTTAATTGCGATTGATCGTGATCCACAAGCTATTGCCGAAGCGAGTAAAATTCAAGATGCTCGTTTTCAGATTGAACATAACAGCTTTTCTGCGATGCCTGAAATTTGTGAAAAATTAGGTTTAGTCGGTAAAATTGACGGTATTTTGCTCGATCTTGGGGTGTCTTCTCCACAACTTGATGAGGCAGAACGTGGCTTTAGCTTTATGAAAGATGGTCCGTTGGATATGCGAATGGATACAAGCAAAGGACAATCAGCTACAGAGTGGTTGGCTAATGTTAGTGAAAGCGATTTAGCTTGGGTGCTGAAGACCTTTGGGGAAGAACGTTTTGCTAAACGGATTGCCAGTGCTATTGTAAATTACAATAAAAATGCGATACAAAATAATCAGCCGATTTTACACCGCACTTTGTCATTAGCAGAACTCATTGCGAATGCAGTGCCGTTTAAGGATAAACATAAACATCCAGCGACACGTAGTTTTCAGGCGATTCGGATTTTTATCAATGCGGAATTAGATGAATTAGAAAGTGTATTAAATTCAGCGGTTGAACTGTTAGCTCCTCAAGGGCGTTTGTCTATAATCAGTTTCCATTCTTTAGAAGACAGAATGGTAAAACACTTTATACGCAAGCAAAGCAAAGGGGAAAATATTCCAAAAGGCTTGCCGTTGCGTGAAGATCAGATTCAGCGTAATCAAACTTTAAAAACTATCGGTAAAGCGATTCAAGCCAGTGAACAAGAAATTGCGTTGAACCCACGTTCACGTAGTGCAGTATTACGTATAGCGGAGAAACTTTAATAATGAACGAGCCACTATTAAATAGCCAACGCTATCCATTACAACATATTTTAATTCAGGATATTTTTGCTGCGAATAAACTCGCTCTTTGTTTATTATTTGCCATTGTGATTACTGCTGTCGGTACAGTGTGGATCACTTACCAAACACGAGCATTAATTTCACAGAAAAGTGCTTTAATAGCACAAAAAGAAGATCTTGAGAATGAATATGTCAATTTGAAATTAGAGGAAACCACCCTAAGCGATAATAGCCGTATTGAGTCTATGGCGATTAATGGGTTAGGTATGAGTAGAGTTAAACCAGAACAAGAAGTGGTGATTTTAGAATGAAAGTGAAATTTAATTCAGCACGCCATCAAGCGAAACCGAAAAGTGCGGTGAAAAAATCCGTTAATTCAGCTAGTGTTAAGCCAAATAAACCCGTGAAACTCTATGAAAATAGTTTCTTAAAAGGACGTTACCGTTGGGTGATGGGCTTTGTTTGTTTTGGACTTTTTGCTTTAGTGGCACGTGCCGCATTTGTGCAAGCAATTAATGTGGAAACCTTTAATGATGAAGCAGATAAACGTTCATTACGTGAGCAAAAAGTGTTATCTGCTCGTGGTTCGATTTTGGATCGTAATGGACAAATGTTGTCCGTAAGTGTGCCGATGTATAACATCAAGGCGGATCCGAAATTGATTTTAGAGGGAAATTACTTAGCGGATAAAGAACGTTGGAAAGCCTTAGCCAAGTCACTCAATATTAGCTACAAGGATCTTGTGGCGAAAATCGAAAATAAACCTAAATCACGAGATATTATTTTAAGTCGCAAGGTGACAAAAAATGTGGTGGATTATGTTCGTCAACTAAAAATCCATGGCATTGTGTTTGAAAATGATTTCCGCCGTTTTTATCCAAGAGCAGAAGAAACAGCACATTTAGTCGGTTTTACTGATATTGATAATAACGGTATTGAAGGCATTGAGAAAAGTTTAAATAACGATTTAATTGGTAAAGCGGGTTTACGTGCTTATCGGAAAGATAAAAAAGGTAATGTTATTGAAGAAATTGCGGATGTGAAAAAATATTCTGCTCATGATGTAGTATTGAGTATTGATGAAAAATTGCAATCTATGGTTTATCGTGAAATTGCCAAAGCAGTGCAAGAAAACAAAGCAAATTCAGGTACAGCAGTATTAGTTGACGTTCGTACTGGGGAAGTATTGGCAATGGCAAATGCCCCTTCTTACAATCCAAATAAACGTACTGGTGTGGCAGAAGAATTAATGCGTAATCGTGCTGTAACGGATACTTTTGAGCCAGGTTCAACCGTAAAACCTTTTGTGGTTTTAACCGCACTTCAACGTGGAGCTGTTCGCCGTAATGAAATTATTAATACAGGACCTTTAGTATTAAATGGTAAAGAAGTGAAAGACGTAGCACCACGTGATCAACAAACTTTAGATGAAATTTTGGAAAATTCCTCTAACCGTGGTGTGAGCCGTTTGGCATTGCGTATGCCACCGTCAGCCCTAATGGAAACTTATCAAAATGCTGGATTAGGTAAATTAACCAATTTAGGTTTAGGTGGTGAACAGGCTGGTTTGTTGCGAGCAAACCGCTCACGTTGGTCTGAAATTGAACGTGCTAACGTGGCGTTTGGTTATGGTATCAATGCCACACCATTACAAATTGCTCGAGCTTATATTACGCTAGGTAGTTTTGGTATTTATCGTCCATTGTCGATTACCAAAGTGGATCCACCAGTGATTGGTAATCGAGTATTTCCTGAGAAAATAACCAAAGATGTGGTTCAGATGATGGAAAAAGTAGCCATCAAGAATAAACGTGCCATGGTTGAAGGTTATCGAGTAGCGATTAAAACAGGGACAGCAAAAAAATTAGAAAAAGGGCATTATGTAGATAAATATATGGCATATACTGCTGGACTTGCCCCAGTAACAGACCCACGTTTTGCTTTAGTTATTTTAATTGATGATCCTAAAGCTGGACAATATTATGGTGGTGCTATCTCTGCTCCAGTATTCTCAAGCATTATGGGTTATGCGTTACGTACTTATAATGTTACGCCAGATTCCGAAGAAAGTGTGGCAAATCTAAGAAATATCAAACGTGTGGTACGCTTGACGAATAAACCAGATGGAAAACAAACAAATTAAGTGAGAAAAAATGAAAAAGTTGACCGCACTTTTGGGTAATTGTTCATTATCTGGTGAAAATTTAGACATTCTAGTAGAAGAGATGACCCTAGACAGTCGTTCTGTAAAGAACGGCTGTCTTTTCGTTGCTATCAAAGGACATACTGTTGATGGTCGCCGTTTTATTCCACAAGCCATTGAAAACGGAGCTGTTGCCGTATTAGCAGATGCCGACCAACCAAACGAACATTTAACCGTTCACTTGGAAAACAATATACCTGTTATTGCGTATTTTGATTTATCCGCTCATCTTTCTGAAATTGCTGATATTTTCTACGATAGTCCATCGCAAAAATTAACCTTAGTCGGGGTTACTGGCACCAATGGTAAAACTACCATTGCTCAATTATTGGCTCAATGGACACAAATTCTAGGGCATAAACCAGCAGTGATGGGAACCATTGGTAATGGGTTATTAGGTCAGGTGAAACCAGCCGAAAATACCACAGGGTCAGCTCTTGAAGTACAATCATCTTTAGCCAATTTTGTGGCTCAAGGGGCGGATTTCGCCGCGATTGAAGTATCTTCCCATGGATTAGTGCAAAAACGAATTGAAGCCTTGCATTTTGCGGTAGCAATTTTCACCAATTTAAGCCGTGATCATTTGGATTATCATGGTAGCATGCAAGAATATGCCAATGCCAAAAAACGCTTGTTTAGTGAATTAGTCACTCAACAACAAGTGATTAATGCCGATGATCAGATTGGTGCAGCTTGGTTAAAAGAATTGCCAAACGCAGTGGCAGTTAGCTGCCAAGCTGATTTCCAGCCAATGCAAAAAAATTGGTTAAAATGCACCGCAGTTTCTTTTAATAACAAAGGGGCGAGCATTGAATTTTGTTCTAGTTGGGGCAATGGCAAATTAGAAAGCCATTTAATTGGGGCATTTAATGTGAGCAATTTATTGCTGGTATTAGCTACTTTATTATCCTTAGGCTACTGCCTTACGGATTTGGTTAAAACCGTTTCACAATTAACGGGAGTGTGTGGTCGCATGGAAATGTTGCATACGCCACATAAACCAACAGCGATTGTGGATTATGCTCATACCCCAGATGCTTTAGAAAAAGCACTACAAGCGGCACGTATTCATTGTAACGGTAAACTTTGGTGTATTTTTGGTTGTGGTGGCGACAGAGATAATGGTAAACGTCCACTGATGGCAAAAATAGCAGAACAGTTTGCAGATGTAGTAATTGCCACTGATGATAATCCACGCACGGAAGAGCCAACAAAAATTATGGCAGATATTGTGGCAGGATTTGAACACGCCAATGCTGTGCAAATTATCCATGACCGTGAGCAAGCAATTAAAACTGCCATACAAAGTGCGGTGGAAAATGATGTGATTTTGATTGCAGGTAAGGGGCATGAAGATTATCAGATTATTGGGAAAGTAAAACAGCATTTTTCTGATCAGGAAGTGGTAAGGAAATATTTATAAATTCCCCGTACTTGCGTACGGGGTTAGTGAAATAACGCCACGCTGTGGCTGAAATGTGATGGCTGAAATTAAGATGCGGAGCATCGTTACTATGCTTAACCCTGTACGTCAGTGCAGGGATCTTTAAAAGAAAAACCAAAATGATAAAACTAACAACAAAAAAAATCGCTGAAATCTTAAACGGCAAACTCATCGGAAATGCTGAAACGCAAATTGAAAACATCAGCACCGATACCCGCCAACAAACGCAAAACGGCTTATTCTTTGCCCTAAAAGGTGAACGTTTTGATGCTCATCATTATCTTGAACAAGCCATGGCACAGGGCAATGTCGCCGTTATTGTTGATCATGAATGTACTGTCAACGTACCACAAATTATAGTCCCTGATACTCGTTTAGCCTTAGGGCAATTAGCACAATGGCTTAAAGCCAAATTAAATCCATTAACCGTGGCAATGACAGGATCTTCGGGCAAAACTACGGTGAAAGAGATGACAGCTTCTATTTTAGCTCAAACTGCCAGCCGAATGACAACGGAAAGTGCGGTGGAAAAAAATCAAGTTTTATTTACCCATGGCAATTTTAATAATGATATTGGCGTGCCTTTAACTTTATTACGTTTAACCGAAAAACATCAATTTGCGGTGATTGAGCTTGGAGCGAATCATCAAGGCGAAATTGATTATACAACGCATTTGGTGAAACCAAATGTAGCATTGATCAATAATATCGCACCAGCTCATTTAGAGGGATTTGGTTCTATTGAGGGGGTGGCTCAAGCAAAAGGCGAGATTTTTCGTGGTTTGAGTGAAAAGGGTGTCGCTATTGTGAATTTAGATTGTCATTATTTAGATATGTGGAAAAAAGAAATTGGGACACATAAATTACAATCTTTTTCCGCTTATAATAAGCAAGCGGATTTTTATGCTAGCAATGTCAAAGCAACAGAAACGGGTTCAATCTTTATTTTACACAGTCCACAGGGCGAAATTGAGATTAATTTACCCTATTTAGGCGAACATAATGTAGCCAATGCGTTAGCAGCGACAGCCTTGGCGGTGAATGTCGGAGCCACATTACAAGAGGTAAAATTAGGACTTGAGCAACAATCTTTGGTCAAAGGACGTTTATTTCCGATTCAGCCTTGTGAAAACCTTTTATTGTTAGATGATACTTATAATGCCAATGTGGGATCATTAAAGTCTGCGATTGATGTTTTGCAAAAATATGCCGCATTTCGCATTTTTGTTGTTGGAGATATGGCAGAATTAGGCGAAAATACGCAGTCTTGTCATCAACAAATTGCCGATTATACGGCACAAGCACAATTAGAATGTGTGGTTAGCTTTGGTTTGCATAGTGCGGTGATTTCACATCAATCCGCAGGGCAGCATTTTACTGATAAAGCAGTTATGGCAAATTATTTAACACCGATAATTAAACAAAAATTAGCGAATAATCAATCTGTTGTGTTATTAGCAAAAGGATCACGCAGTCAAAAAATGGAAGACGTGATCGATATTTTAAAAGAAAATTTCGAAGGGTAATATTTCATGTTAGTTTGGCTTGCATCTTATTTACAGCAATATTTTAGCGATTTTCACGTTATTTCTTATCTTACCGTCCGTTCGGTTTTTGCCTTATTAACGGCATTGTTGTTGTCTTTATGGATTGGACCGAAAATGATCCGCCGTTTACAAATCTTCAAATTCGGGCAAGAAGTCCGTAATGACGGACCTGAAAGTCATTTTCAAAAACGCGGTACGCCAACTATGGGCGGTATTATGATTTTATTCACGATTACCGTGAGTACCTTGTTGTGGGGCGATTTATCTAATCCGTATATTTGGTTCAGTTTATTCGTATTACTCGGTTATGGTGCAGTTGGCTTTGTCGATGATTACCGCAAAATTAAATATAAAAATACTGATGGTTTAATTGCTCGTTGGAAGTATTTCTGGTTATCTGCCATTGCTTTAATTGCGGTAGTGGGAATGTATTTAATTGGTAAAGATACTGATGCCACTCGTTTAGTAGTACCATTCTTTAAAAATGTGATGCCACAATTAGGTTTATTCTATATTATTTGGGCTTATTTCGTGATTGTAGGCACCAGTAATGCGGTGAATTTAACCGATGGTTTAGACGGTTTAGCGATTATGCCGACCGTGTTTGTGGCGGGAGCATTTGCGTTGATTGCATGGGCGACAGGAAATATTGAGGTTTCTAAGTATTTATATATTCCTTATTTAAAATACACGTCAGAATTAGTCATTTTCTGTACTGCTATTGTCGGTGCGGGATTAGGTTTTTTATGGTTCAACACTTATCCTGCACAGGTATTTATGGGTGATGTGGGTTCATTAGCGTTAGGTGGTGCATTAGGCGTGATTGCGGTGTTGGTACGTCAAGAATTTTTATTAGTGATTATGGGTGGGGTATTTGTGATGGAAACCATTTCGGTGATTTTACAAGTGGGTTCCTATAAATTACGCAAAAAACGGATTTTCCGTATGGCACCGATTCATCACCATTATGAACTCAAAGGCTGGCCCGAACCCCGAGTCATTATCCGCTTTTGGATTATTTCGTTGATGTTGGTGTTGATGGGCTTAGTGACCTTGAAACTACGTTAGATAAAAAAGGATTATGCTATGACAGATTATAAAAACAAAAACGTCACCGTGATCGGCTTAGGCAAAACGGGGCTATCTTGCGTAGATTTTTTAGTCAGAAAACAAGCTCAAGTACGTGTTATTGATACTCGTACTAACCCTACAGGTGCTGAACAATTAGGGGCGGATATTCCGTTACATACAGGCGGATTAAATCAACAATGGTTATTAGACAGTGATTTAATTGTGATTAGCCCAGGATTAGCGGTAAAAACCCCTGAAATTCAGACCGCACTTTCTGCAGGTGTAGAAGTGGTGGGGGATATTGAATTATTCTGCCGTGAAGCCAATAAACCGATTATTGCCATTACAGGTTCGAACGGTAAAAGCACAGTGACTACGCTGGTAGCAGAAATGGCAAAAGCAGATGGTGTGCGAGTTGGCATGGGGGGGAATATTGGGATTCCAGCCTTATCGCTGTTAGATGATGATTATGATCTTTATGTATTGGAACTTTCCAGTTTCCAATTAGAAACCACTTACAGCCTAAAAGCGGCGGCAGCGACCGTGTTAAATGTCACCGAAGATCACATGAACCGTTATGTGGATTTAGAAGATTATCGCCAAGCAAAATTGAAAATCTATGTGAATGCCGAAACTGCGGTGATAAATGGTGAAGATTTGTTGTCTAAAGAAGACGGTAAGCAAAGTGCGAAACAGCAAGTCAGTTTTGCGGAACATAATGCGGATTATTGGTTAAAAACCGAAAACGGTAAACAATATTTAATGGCGGGTGATGAAGTGATTTTGCCTTGTGATGACGTGAAAATCAGCGGTCGTCATAATTATATGAATGCCTTGGCATCGATTGCTTTGGCTCGGGCGGTAGGCATAAAAAATAAGGGAATTTGCACCGCGCTTCGTACTTTCACTGGACTCGATCACCGTTTCCAATTAGCCCATTTTGCCAATGGTGTGCGTTGGATTAATGATAGCAAAGCGACCAATGTCGGTAGTACGGTGGCGGCGTTAACGGGATTACATTTAAATGGTAAATTGCATTTATTATTAGGTGGTGACGGCAAAGGGGCGGATTTTAGCGAGTTAGAAAAGCTGATTAATAAGCCTGAAATTTTATGTTATTGCTTTGGTCAAGACGGTGCCGAATTAGCCAAATTATCGGTGCAAAGTCAATTATTTGATACCATGGAACAAGCTATTCAAGCCTTGCGTCCATTGTTAAAGTCAGGTGATATGGTGTTATTATCACCCGCTTGTGCGAGCCTAGATCAATTTAGTTCCTTTGAACAACGGGGTGAACAATTTACCCGTCTAGCACAGTCAGTTGAATAGGATATGTCATGGGGTTTTGGAGTAATTTAAAAGAGAGTTATCAACGCTGGACAACCATTACGCCAAGTAATGTACTGTATGACCGCACACTGTTGTGGTTATTTGTGATCTTGCTGTTTATTGGTTTTATTATGGTTACATCAGCATCTATTCCAGTGGGTACTCGTAATGAATTAGATCCTTTTTATTATGCTAAACGTGATGCCATGAATGTGGTATTGTCTTTTATTGTCTGTTATTTTTTCTTAAAAGTTCCGATGGATAAATGGGAAAAATACTATATGTGGGTTTTCTTTATTTCCATTATTTTATTGGTGGCGGTGGCGATTCCTGGTATTGGTAAATCAGTCAATGGAGCTAGACGTTGGCTGCCTTTTCCTTTATTTAGTTTCCAGCCTGCGGAATTTGCTAAGTTAGCTTTAATTTGTTTTTTAGCCAGCTATTTTACTCGCCGTTACGATGAAGTGCGTAGCCGTAAACTCAGTGCGGTAAAACCTTTCCTTGTAGTGGGGGTAATGGGGGCGTTTTTATTATTACAACCAGATTTAGGTAGTACAGTGGTATTATTCGTGATTACCTTTGGCTTGTTGTTTATTGTCGGGGCACATTTTTTACAATTCGTGTTATTAATGGGCTTAGGGGTTGTATTATTTGTGTGGTTAGTATTAACTTCCGCCTATCGTTTAAAGCGTTTAACGGGGTTTATGGATCCTTTCCAAGACCCTTACGGTACAGGGTTTCAGTTGTCTAACTCATTAATGGCATTTGGACGAGGTGAATTTTTTGGTGAGGGCTTAGGCAATTCTATTCAAAAATTAGAATATTTACCCGAAGCACATACTGACTTTGTGATGGCGGTAATGGGCGAAGAATTTGGCTTTTTAGGCATATTGTTAATGGTTTTCCTATTAGCTGCTTTGGTTTTCCGAGCCATGAAAATTGGTAAAGAGTCTTTATTATTAGAACAACGTTTTAAAGGCTTTTTTGCGTTTGGCATTAGCTTTTGGATTTTCTTCCAAGGTTTTGTGAATTTAGGTATGGCGTTAGGCTTATTACCGACCAAAGGATTAACCTTTCCATTAGTCAGTTATGGTGGTTCGAGTGTGATTATTATGTCCATTAGTATTGCCATTTTATTACGGATTGATCATGAAAATAGGCTTATGCGTGGTGGTCATGCGAGATTACGAGATGATTAAAAATTTTTCGGGGATAAATTAGGTGCAACAGAATAGAGAAAAAAAACGATTATTAGTGATGGCGGGTGGCACTGGCGGTCATGTTTTTCCAGCCATTGCAGTAGCACAATATTTACAGCAACAAGGTTGGGAAATTTGCTGGTTAGGCACCGCCGACCGTATGGAAGCCCAACTTGTCCCTAAACATGGTATTTCAATTAAATTTATTAAAATTTCTGGCTTGCGTGGTAAAGGTATCGGAGCGTTATTGAAAGCACCTTTTGCGATAACTAAAGCCGTGTTACAAGCGAGAAAAATTATCCAACAATATCAACCCCATGCGGTGTTAGGTATGGGCGGTTATGTATCGGGTCCAGGTGGCATTGCGGCTAAACTTTGTGGTGTACCAGTGATTTTACATGAACAAAATGCCGTGGCAGGACTCACCAATAAATGGTTAGCTAAAATCGCTAAAGCGGTATTGCAAGCCTTTCCAACCGCTTTTCCTGATGCCGAAGTGGTAGGTAATCCAGTACGTGCGGATTTGTTTCAAATGGCAAGTCCAGAACAACGTTTTACGCAACGTTTAGCCCATAATAATGGTAAATTAAGAATCCTTGTGGTGGGTGGAAGCCAAGGGGCGAGAGTGTTAAATCAAACCATTCCGCAGGTGGTGGCTCGGTTAGCTGATAAATTAGATGTCCGTCATCAAGTTGGAGCAGGTTCGGTAGAAAATGTTACTGCACTTTATCCAGAAAATGTGCGAAGTGCGGTGAAAATTAGCGAATTTATTGATAATATGGCAGAAGCCTACGCTTGGGCAGATTTAGTGATTTGTCGTTCGGGTGCATTGACAGTATGTGAATTAGCCGCAGTGGGTACACCAGCGATTTTTGTGCCGTTCCAACATAAGGATCGTCAACAATATTTAAATGCTAAATATTTGGCAGATGCAAACGCTGCTTATATCGTTGAGCAAGCAGATTTGAATGTTGATGTTTTGGTTAAGTTAATCAATCAATTAGATTTAAATAAATTACAGCAAATGGCAATTAATGCAAAATCCATGGCAACGCCGTTGTCTGCTCAACGTGTAGCAGAAGTGATTATACAAAATGCCAATTAAAATTAAGAAAGTGAGATAATAAAAATGACACAATCACAAGAAACGATTAGACAAGCAAAAATTAGACAATCTGTGCCAAGTATGCGACGAGTTCGCCAAATTCACTTCGTAGGGATTGGCGGTGCTGGAATGGGCGGTATTGCGGAAGTACTATTAAATGAGGGCTATGCCGTCACGGGATCGGATATTGCAGAAAGTGCGGTGACAAATCGTTTAATTTCTTTAGGGGCAAAAATTTATTTTTCTCATCAAGCAGAAAATGTGCAAGATGCCAGTGTAGTGGTAGTTTCCAGTGCGATTAAGCCAGATAATGTGGAAGTGGTGGCTGCCCATGAAAAACGGATTCCTGTGATTCAACGTGCTCAAATGTTAGCTGAAATTATGCGTTTCCGTCATGGTATTGCGATTGCAGGAACGCACGGAAAAACCACTACAACGGCGATGATTTCGATGATTTATACGCAAGCAGGTTTAGATCCAACCTTTGTCAATGGGGGATTAGTGAAATCTGCTGGTACCAATGCTTATTTAGGGGCAAGCCGTTATTTAATTGCCGAAGCAGATGAAAGTGATGCCTCATTTTTACATTTACAACCCATGGTGTCTGTGGTAACAAATATTGAACCAGACCACATGGAAACCTATCATGGTGATTTTGAAGAAATGAAACGGACGTATGTGAATTTCTTACACAATTTGCCGTTTTATGGTTTAGCCGTGATGTGTGCAGACGATGATGTGCTGATGGAATTAGTCCCGCAAGTGGGTCGTCAAGTGATGACTTATGGTTTTAGCGAAAAAGCCGATTATCGTATTGAGAATTACGAGCAAACAGGTTTTCAAGGACATTATGATGTGATTACCCCAACGGGTGAACGAATTAATGTGTTATTAAATGTACCAGGTAAACACAATGCGTTAAATGCCACCGCAGCTTTAGTGGTAGCCAAAGAAGAAGGCATTAACAATGATGCGATTTTAGCCGCACTTGCCGATTTCCAAGGGGCTGGTCGCCGTTTCGATCAACTGGGTGAGTTTATTCGTCCGAATGGTAAAGTGATGTTGATAGATGATTATGGTCATCATCCTACAGAAGTCGGCGTTACCATTCAAGCAGCTCGTTCAGGTTGGCAAAATAAACGGGTGGTGATGATTTTCCAACCGCACCGTTATTCTCGTACCAGAGATTTATTTGATGATTTTGTGCAGGTATTATCGCAAGTAGATGTATTAGTCTTACTTGATGTGTACGCCGCAGGAGAACAACCGATTGCTGGAGCAGATAGCCGTTCGTTAGCTCGTTCTATTCGTAATTTGGGCAAAGTTGACCCGATTTTTGTGGCGGATCATAGTCAGTTACCTGAAATTATGGATCAAATCCTACAAGATGGTGATTTAATTTTGGCACAAGGGGCGGGCAATGTGAGTAAACTTTCTCGCAATCTTGTGGAATTGTGGACGAAATAAGCAGAATAAAAGTAAAGAGATAATTCAATGAAACCATTAAAACAACAAAAAATCGCCGTATTATTAGGTGGTACATCAGCAGAACGTGACGTTTCCTTAAATTCAGGGGCTGCTGTATTGCAAGCGTTACGCTCACAAGGCTATGATGCTCACCCACTCGACCCAAAAGAAATCAGCGTAGCTGAATTAAGTGAACAGGGCTTTGATCGTGCCTTTAATATTTTGCACGGACGGGGTGGCGAAGACGGTGTTATTCAAGGCGTATTGGAACAAATCGGCTTGCCATATACGGGTTGTGGAGTTATGACATCTGCATTAACCATGGATAAAATGCGAACTAAAATGTTATGGAAAGGCTTTGGTTTACCGATTGCCGATATGGAAATTGTCACTAAAAACACCGCACTTTCACTCGATCCGCAAGCAGTGGTGGCTCGCTTAGGTTTGCCATTAATGGTAAAACCTTCACGTGAAGGTTCCAGCGTTGGGTTGACTAAAGTCAAAGCGGTGGAAGATTTAAAAGCCGCAGTAGAGTTAGCCCTACAACATGATGATACGGTATTAATTGAAGAATGGTTGTCTGGAGATGAATTGACTGTGCCAGTATTAGGTGATGAAGTGTTGCCAGCGGTACAAATTGTTCCCGAGGGTGAATTTTATGATTATGAGGCGAAATATATTTCTGATAATACACAATATATTTGCCCGATGCCATTAAGTGATGAACGTTGGCAAGAATTACGTAGCTTGGTGAAACGTGCTTATGAGGTGGTCGGTTGTCGTGGTTGGAGCCGAATTGATGTGATGACCGATAGCAAAGGAAATTTCCGTTTAGTAGAAGTGAATACCACACCGGGGATGACGAGCCATAGTTTATTTCCAAAATCAGCTAAAACGGTGGGGTATTCTTTTGAGCAGTTGGTGGAAAAAATCTTGGAGTTAAGTGTTTAATGTCCGTGATTAAACGTAAATCGAAGCAGAATACAGTCAAAATGCCAGAGTTTGATCTGAAAAGTTTAATTCAGATCAAACCATTACTTTTGCTATTGTGCTTAGGTTTGCTATATTATACTTATACCAACTGGCAAAACTGGTTAGAAAAATTAGACGATAAACCGATTAGTTCTTTTGCATTGTTAGGTTCGCCACAATATACCACTTATTCAGATGTGCGAAATCAAATTTTACAGATGGGCAAATTAAAAGGCTTTTTCGGGCAAGATGTGAATGCGGTGCGTACACAAATTCAATCAATTCCTTGGATTAAAGGTGCGTTGGTACGTAAAATTTGGCCAGATCGGTTAAGTGTATTAGTCACAGAATATACACCAGTGGCTTATTGGAATGAAAAAGAGTTTCTGGCAAGCGATGGTACAGTGTTTAGTTTACCCGTTGATAAGCTGAAAAATAAGGATATGCCACGGTTATTCGGGTCAGATTATCAAAGTCGTGAAGTGCTAGAGGCATGGTATAAAATCTATAAAGATTTAAAAGCAAAAAATTTAAACCTAAAGACCCTAGCGGTAAATGAACGGGGTTCTTGGGAAATTATGTTAGATAACGACATTACCTTAAAATTAGGACGTGGCGAGTGGAAAAGTAAGATTGATCGTTTTGTGACAATTTATCCACAAATTGAAGTGCCTGAAAATAAAAAAATTAATTATGTTGATCTAAGATATAAAGTGGGTGCGGCAGTGAGTTTCACTGATATTATTAAATAAATAGCGAAGTGATGAATATGGCAAAAATTGTAGAATCAAACATTATTGTTGGATTAGAAGTCGGCACATCAAAAGTGGTGGCTGTGGTTGGTGAAGTATTACCTGATGGCGTTGTGAATGTGTTGGGTTATGGGAGTTGCCCGTCTAAAGGTATTGATAGAGGTAGCATTAGTGATTTATCTGCGGTGGTAAAATCTATTCAGCGTGCGATTGAAAGTGCAGAAGCAGTGGCGGATTGCCAAATTATGTCAGTTACTTTAGCAATAACTGGGAAACATATCCAAAGTTTCAATGACAGTGGTTTAGAGCCGATTGCTAATAATGAAGTGACTCAGGAAGAAATTGATTCAGCTATGCACACCGCAAGTTCGGTCAAATTGCCCGAAGGTTTATCTTTATTACATGTTATTCCGCAAGAATTTGCCGTTGACCAACAACAAAATATAAAAAATCCGTTGGGTTTACAAGGCATGCGTTTAAAAGCACAGGCTCATCTTATCGGTTGTCATCAGGCTTGGTTAAGTAATCTACAAAAAGCAGTAGAACAGTGTGGTTTAAAAGTAGATAAAGTGGTCTTTTCTGGCTTGGCATCAAGCTATTCAGTATTAACCGAAGATGAAAAAGATCTAGGCGTTTGCTTGATAGATTTTGGTGCTGGTTCTATGGATATCATGGTATATACCAACGGAGCATTACGTTATAGCAAGGTACTCCCTTATGGTGGCAATGATATTACCGATTTTGTAGCTCAGAGTTTAACCACATCTCGCCATGAAGCCGAAAATATTAAAATTAATTATGGAAGTGCGGTCAATCCTAGCCAAGATTTAATTGAACATTTTGCCAAGAAAAAGGTCGAAGTAGCAGGACTAGGTGGAGCGACTGCTCGTACCTTTAGCAAAGCACAAATTGTAAATGTGACATCAAAATGTTATTCTGATTTGTTGTGGGTGGTAAAAAATGAGTTAGATAATTTACGCCAAGAGCTGATTAAGAAAGATGTTAAAGCAGATTTAATTGCAGGTATTGTGTTAACTGGTGGTGGAGCGAATATGGAAGATATTGCAAAATGTGCTACAGAAATCTTTGGTCTTCATGTTCGGGTTGGAAATCCATTGAATATCACAGGATTAACTGATTATGTAAATAAACCACAATATGCGACTGTACTCGGCTTATTACAATATAGTCATGATAATGATGGAGAAGATGGAACCACTGGTAATGATACAACATCTGGAGGTTTTTTACGCAGAATTTATGATAAAACGAAAGAAATTTTAAAGAAAGTTGGCTCGGAATTTTGATAATTTTGCATTTTTCATCTACAATAGGAAAAATTTTAGAATAGTTTATGTGCTAGGCTCGTTTAGCACCTACGGAGAATATAAATGTTTGAACCTGTACAATATGATTTTGATGATGAAGTTGGTCGCACGCTGATTAAAGTGGTCGGTGTCGGTGGTGGCGGTGGTAATGCTGTTAACCATATGATGGAGAGTTTACTAGGTAATGGAGGTTCGCTAGTTGGAGAAGATTCTTTTGCTAGTGATGAACATGGCGAAATTATCTTTTATGCAGTGAATACAGATGCTCAGGCTTTACGCAAAAGTAGGGTTCAACAAACCGTACAAATCGGTGCAGAAACCACACGTGGTTTAGGGGCAGGGGCAAATCCAAATGTAGGGCGTAAAGCTGCCGAAGATGATCAAGATGCAATTCGTGCGATGCTTGAGGGTGCGGATATGGTATTTATTGCGGCAGGTATGGGCGGTGGTACAGGTACAGGTGCCGCTCCTATTGTTGCACAAGTAGCAAAAGAATTAGGTATTCTTACTGTTGCAGTAGTAACTAAACCGTTCTCCTTTGAAGGTAAAAAACGTATGGCATTTGCGGAATTAGGTATTAAAGAGCTATCCAAACACGTTGACTCTTTAATTAGTATTCCGAATGAAAAATTATTGAAAGTATTAGGTAAAAATACCACGTTAGTTCAAGCATTCTCTGCAGTAAATGATATTCTCCGTAATGCGGTTACGGGTATTTCGGATATGATTACTTCTCCAGGGTTAATCAACGTTGACTTTGCTGACGTACGTACAGTAATGTCAGAGATGGGACGAGCTATGATGGGATCGGGTATTGCTAAAGGTGCATCAAGTGACGGTCGAGCCGAAAAAGCTGCTCAAGATGCGGTGGCAAGCCCATTGTTAGAAGATGTCGATTTATCTGGAGCTAAAGGGGTATTAGTCAATATTACTGCTGGTTTAGATTTGGGTTTAGATGAATTCTATGCGGTAGGTGATATTATTCGTTCTTTTGCTTCAGATGAAGCGACCGTTGTGGTGGGAACCAGTTTAGTTCCAGATATGTCAGATGAAATTCGTGTGACCATTGTCGCTACGGGTATTGGTGATTTTGAAGAACCTGTAGCAACTTTATCTTCAATCGCAGGTCAAGGATCATCCCAAAATCTGCAACAGGGAGGACAAAATGTTCCACCACCACGAGAAGAAATAAAAAGACCTGCACCATTAGGTGAAAATACCTTTATTCCAGGCAATAGTGTGCCACATTTTTTACGTGGCAATAATAACTAAACAAAATAGTTAATATTTTGGATAAAGTTGAGACAAAATATGATTAAACAAAGAACATTAAAACAAAGCATTAAAGTGACTGGTGTGGGATTACACAGCGGTAATAAGGTGACTTTGCATTTACGCCCAGCTGCGGTGAATACGGGGGTGATTTATTGTCGTACCGATCTTAATCCGCCTGTCAGTTTCCCTGCGGATGCAAAAGCTGTACGTGATACCATGCTTTGTACTTGTTTAGTGAATGATGAAGGTGTGCGTATTTCTACAGTTGAACATCTTAATGCGGCTTTAGCAGGCTTAGGCATTGATAATGTGATCATTGAAGTTAACGCTCCAGAAATTCCGATTATGGATGGTAGTGCAAGTCCGTTTATTTATTTATTGCTTGATGCTGGCATCGAAGAACAAAATGCGGCGAAAAAATTTATTCGTGTAAAGAAAACTGTACGAGTAGAAGATGGTGATAAATGGGCGGAAATTAAGCCTTATAGTGGTTTCCGTTTGAATTTCACGATTGATTTTAATCACCCGGCGATTCCAAAAAAATTAAGCCATTACAAATTGGATTTTTCAGCACAAAATTTTGTACAACAAATTAGCCGAGCAAGAACCTTTGCTTTTATGAAAGATATTGAATATCTTCAATCACAAGGTTTGGCTTTAGGTGGTAGTTTGGATAATGCTATCGTATTGGATAATTACCGTGTGCTAAACGAAGATGGTTTACGTTTTAAAGACGAATTAGTTCGCCATAAAATGTTGGACTCTATCGGTGATTTATATATGTGCGGTCACAACCTTATCGGTGAGTTTAGTGCGTATAAATCTGGACACGGCTTAAATAATAAATTATTACGAGCTTTATTAGATAATCAAGAGGCTTGGGAATTTGTGACCTTTGAAGATAAACAAGTCGTGCCAAAAGGTTATATGATAACACAGCAAGTGTTAATTTAATAAAATTGGTTAAAAAGCTATACTTTTTTGAGTATGGCTTTTTTTGTATCTATCATTTCATTTAGAAGGACTTATTATGAAAATTTTGTCAAAAATGACCGCACTTTCTATGGCGTTGCTTGCTGCTTCAGCCATGGCATATCAACAAGATAAGACTTATCATTTTACCGTATTACATACCAATGATTTACACGGACACTTTGCTCCAAATGACAAAGGCGAGTTTGGTTTAGCTGCTCAAAAAACATTAATTGACCAGATCAAAACAGAAGTCGAAAAACAAGGAGGAACAGTGGTCTTACTCAATGCGGGAGATGTGAATACGGGTGTACCAGAATCCGATTCACAAAATGCCGAACCCGATATTCAAGCGATGAATATGGTCGGTTATGAAGCCATGACATTAGGTAATCATGAATTTGATAATCCATTGCAACTACTTGATATGCAAGAGAAATGGGCAAAATTTCCATTCTTGAGTGCAAATATTTACTTGAAAAAAACAGGTAAGCATTTAGTGAAACCTTATACCATTTTAAATAAACAGGATTTAAAAATTGCTGTCGTGGGCTTAACTACGGAAGACACGGCAAAATTAGGTAATCCTGAATATATGAATTTGATTCGTTTTGATGATCCAACGGAAACAGCGAAAAAAGTCTTGGCGGAGTTGGCACAAAATGAAAAGCCAGATGTAAAAATTGCCCTGACTCACATGGGGTATTATTATGATGGTAAATTTGGCTCAAATGCACCAGGTGATGTATCAATGGCACGTAAGTTGGATAAAGGTGCATTTGATATGATTATCGGTGCTCACACCCATGACCCTGTTTGTGTAGATGAAAAAGGCGTATGGATTGAAAACTATAAGCCAACAGATCCTTGTAAACCTGATTATCAAAATGGCACATGGATTATGCAGGCTTACGAATGGGGCAAATATTTAGGTCGAGCAGATTTTAGTTTTAAAAATGGCGAATTAAAATTAGAACATTATCAACTTATTCCCGTAAATTTGAAGAAAAAAGTTAAGACAGCAGAGGGTAAAACCGAATATCAATTCTATACTAATGAAATTCCACAAGATCCCGAAGTGGCAAAATTGGTCAAATCTTATCAAGAAAAGGGTAACGAATTATTGGGTGAAAAAGTGGGAAGTGTTAAAGGTAAATTAGAAGGTGATCGTACGGTAGTTCGCTTTAAACAAACTAACTTAGGGCGTTTAGTGGCAGAAGTAGAACGGGATAAAGTCAACGCTGATGTAGGACTTGTGAATTCAGGTGTCGTGCGTGATTCTATTAATGAGGGTGAAATTACCTATCGTGATATTTTGAAAGTATTACCTTTTGGTAATGCAGTAAGTTATGCTGATTTAACTGGACAAGAACTACAAGACTATTTAAACGTGGTGGCATTAAAAGAAACCGATTCTGGTGGTTATCCGCAATTTGTTGGAATTTCTATGGTAGTAGATTATGCGAATAAAACTGTCACGGAGATTAAAATCAAAGGCGAGCCATTAAATCTAAGCAAAAAATATCGTTTATCTTTGCCAAATTATAGTGCCTCAGGTGGTGACGGTTATCCAGTATTGAAAAATCATCCAAGCTATGTGGATTCTGGCTTTATTGATGCCGATGTGATGAAACAATATTTACAAAAACATTCACCATTGGATGCTAGCAAATTTGAGCCAAAAGGCGAGATTATTTATCGTTAATCTTAGCCCTATGCTATAATCGGGTCTGTTGAAAGTTCATCAGACCCTCATTTTTATTACAGGATATTGTTATTTTATGGCACAGGATTTAACCGAAATTCGTCAGCAAATTACCCAAATTGACCGTAGTTTACTAAAATTGTTATCGGAACGTCATCGTTTGGCGTTTGATGTGGTGCGGAGCAAAGAAATTACCCAAAAACCTTTACGTGATGAAGAACGTGAGCAAATCTTATTACAAGAATTAGTCAATTTTGCGGAAAGCCAGAATTATCAGCTTGAACCACAATATATTACCCAAATTTTTCAGCGGATTATTGAAGATTCAGTAGTAACACAACAGGTTTATTTACAGAAAAAACTCAACCAACAACGTGAGCAGAATATTCATATTGCTTTTTTAGGCAAACGTGGCTCTTATTCACATTTAGCGGCTCGTAATTATGCCACACGTTATCAAGAACAATTAGTAGAATTAAGTTGTAGTTCCTTTGAACAGATTTTTGATAAAGTCAAATCAGGTGAAGCTGATTTCGGGGTGTTGCCGTTAGAAAATACCACATCAGGTTCCATTAATGATGTGTATGATTTATTACAACATACCGATCTCTCTTTGGTGGGGGAATTAGCCTATCCCATTAAACATTGTGTGCTAGTCAACGAACAGCAGGATCTTAGTCAAATTGATACGTTGTATAGTCACCCACAAGTCATTCAGCAATGTAGCCAATTCATTCGTAGTTTGGATCGGGTGCATATTGAATACTGTGAAAGTAGCTCGCATGCCATGGAATTAGTCGCCAGTTTGAATAAACCGAATATTGCCGCCTTAGGTAATGAAGATGGCGGTCATTTATATGGTTTACGAGTATTAAAAACGGATATTACAAATCAACCCAATAATATCACCCGTTTTATTGTACTGGCGAAAGAACCTTTATCGGTTTCACCGCAAATTGCCAGTAAAACCCTGTTATTAATGACCACTCGCCAACAGGCGGGTGCGTTGGTTGATGCGTTGTATGTGTTTAAGAAACACCAAATTAACATGACCAAACTTGAATCTCGCCCAATTTATGGTACGCCATGGGAAGAAATGTTTTATTTGGAAATTGAAGCCAATATTCATCATCCCAACACCCAACAAGTGTTGCAAGAATTAAAAGAATATAGTACTTTTTTGAAAGTATTAGGTTGTTACCCGAGTGAGATTGTCAAGCCTACCAAGGCATAGATTAGTATGTTCTCTGCCCCTATGGATACTAAATATTATGAAGGGGCAGATTTATTGCTTTAAATCACTAACTCCCCAATTAAACTCCGAGTTTCAAGTTTGACTTCATTTAGCTGAATTTTAACAATATCACCAATTTTATAACAGCGTTCTCCGTTGATATATAAGGCAATTTCATCAGAATTGACTTCCATTTCGTCTTTATTCGGGTGAATGGTGGAGGCTGGAATAAACACGCTTGCCCCATTTTCTAACAGTTGCATACGTAAACCGCCACGCATTACATCTTGTATTTCCGCCTCAAATTGTGGTTTTTCTACCACTTTTTCATTCAGATAACGGCAATATAACCAATCGGCAATATCCCGTTCTACTAAGCGATTCTGACGGCGTGATTCTTGCAGACGTGCCAAAATGTCATCTGATGGTTTAATGAAAGGTAAGTTCTCTCCTTGCTGGTTGGCGATTGCTGTTTTGATTAAGCGATGATTGACCATATCGGAATATTTGCGGATTGGGGATGTCCATGTGGCATAACCTGTTAATCCTAAGCCAAAGTGCGGTGCTAATTCTGCTTTAAATTCGGCAAAGGTTAAGAAACGACGTAGGCGGAATTCGTAATAATCACCTGCAAATGGTTCAATGTCATGTCGCATTTGGCAATAGCCATTGAGTGTAGTTAAGTTTTCTACGGAATAACGTTGTTCTAATTCTGCTCGATTATCATCATTAGCAAAATTCGCCATTAAGAAATGGTGAGCATTAGTCAGAAATTTATTATCAAAACCTTTATGGACGTTGAAAATGCCTGTTTTAGCTTGTTCATCAAGATAATGTGCTGCACAAATATTAGCGATAATCATAGATTCTTCCACGATTTGATTAGCAATACGGCGATGTTCAGCTTTGATGTCTAAAATATGCCCATTTTCTGCAAGCACAAAACTATAATCTGGTTTTTCTTTAAATAATAAACCGTGCGTTTTACGCCATTGAATACGAGCCAACGCAAATTGGTGTAAATTGTTGACCTGTTCTGCTATTTCCGTTGTTTCAGGTTGCCACGCATTAGGTTGTTGCTCCAGATAATCAGATACCTTGTTATAAGCCAGTTTCGCTTTGGATTGCACATAAGCGGAAACAAAATAAGGTTGGTTTGTGATTTCGCCCTTAAGATCGGTTTCAATATAACAAACTAAGGCTGGGCGAGTTTTATTTGGCATTAAAGAACAAAGATCGTCTGATAATTCCCGTGGCAGCATAGGAATGTTAAAGCCAGGTAAATAATTGGTGAAACAGCGTTGTTTTGCATCTTTTTCAATTTGTGAATTGACATCAATATAAGCAGTCGGATCAGCAATCGCCACCACTAAACGCCAGCCTGTTTGTGCATTATTTTGCTCGATCTTTTCGATATATAAAGCATCGTCCATATCCTGCGTGGTTTCGCTGTCAATGGTGACAAAATGAAGTGCGGTTAAATCTTCACGAGTTTGTTGATCGAGCATAGCATAGCTATCCTGTCCTTGCACGGGATAGCGAGATTGTTGATGACGAGCCAAAGTAACCCACCACGGAGCAAATTCATCCTCTGCACGGCAAATAAATTCGCTGACCTGAGCAAATAAAAAACGATCATCACGTAATGGGTGTGTTTTAAGGGTTGCCACTACCCAGTCGCCTTCTTTTAATTGTTCGGGTACAGTTTTTAATTGAACGGCACCGATAGGCTGATTAATATTAGGGTGATCCACTAATACTTGTAATTTATTGTCTTTATTAAACCGCACTTTAGCGATAAAACGGGTTAACAGGGTTTCGACTAATTCTTCAGGAACGGCTTGTTTTTTGTCGCCCACTTCTTCGATCACTGCTTTAATCTTGTCGCCATGTACCACTTTTTTCATATCTGGTGGAGCGATAAAAAAGGTGTCTTTATCAGTTTCGAGGAAACCATAGGCTTTATCTGTACTTTTTACCGTGCCTTCAACACGTACTTTGCTATCGTGAAGTTGTTGTTTGAGTTGAGAGAGTAGGGGATTGTTTTGAAACATTTTTATTGTCTTATAAAATAATATACGGGCGAACACATCGGTTCGCCCATACAAAAATACGAAAAACTAGGTTTATTCTTCGCCTAATTCGCCCATTGCGGTGATACTAAAGCCTGCATCAACGTGCAAGATTTCGCCTGTTACGCCAGAGGCTAAATCAGAACATAAGAATGCAGCAGAATTGCCTACGTCATCAATGGTTACGGTACGGCGTAATGCGGCAGTGTTTTCAAATGCTGCTAACATTTTCTTGAAGTTTTTAATACCAGATGCTGCGAGCGTACGGATTGGACCAGCGGAAATAGCGTTCACACGAATACCGTCTTTACCTAAATCTGCCGCCATTACACGTGTTGCGGCTTCAAGCGAGGCTTTGGCTAAACACATGACGTTATAGTTTGGAATCGCACGTTCTGCCCCTAAATAAGACAGGGTTAAAAGAGCAGCATTTTGATTTAACAAAGGGCGAGCAGCTTGAGCCATTGCTACAAAGCTATAGGCACTAATATCGTGAGCAATACGATAGCCTTCACGAGTCGCTGCATTTACATAGTCACCATCTAATTGGTCACTTGGTGCGAAAGCAATAGCATGCACAAAACCATCAAATTTTTCCCAACTTTTGCTTAATTCCGCAAAGCAGTGTTGAATACTTTCATCAGTTGCAACGTCTAATGGCAACACAATATTTGAACCAAATTCTTTGGCAAATTCTTCCACCCGTGGTTGTAATTTATCGTTTAAATAAGTGAAAGCAAGTTCAGCACCCTGTGCTTTCATGGCTTTTGCAATACCATAAGCAATAGAGCGATTACTTGCAAGACCTGTTACTAAAATTCGTTTACCTGTTAAGAAACCCATAATATGTCCTAGTTTTAAGATGTGATTAAGAAATTTTGCTTAGTATAAGGGAAAAAAGAAATAACGTAAATCTGACTTAAGAATTATTTTTGCTTATTATTTAATAGATAGATCGCCCCTAATCCCAGAGCAGAGTAAGTTAATCCGCGAACTGATAACAATTTCCGATTGATTAAAGAAAGTAACAAGGCACGGACGGCAGGTTGTGATAAAGTTGAGCCGATACTTTTTAGTTGTGCGACAGGATCGGATATGTTTTGCTTTGTACGCAATCCCTGAGCTAATAATTTCATACGCAAGGCATCGCCTTTCATAATCAGTAATTCTTTTTCTTCAGCAAATTGATCTTTCATTTTTCCCCCCGCTTATTCATGTTTATTCGTGCTGTTAGCCGCTTGTTTTAGGGTGGCAATATCTAATTTTACTTCCTCAAGCGTATTTTGCATAAAAGTGCGTTGTTTTTTTAAGGAATTTAAAATAATGAAAATAACCGCCACCGCCAATAATAAGGTAATACCGCTAATGGTTAAAAAAGCAATAAGTCGTTGGCTGGGATCTTCAAAATAGACATTAACGGCAAACAGACCGCTGATAAGGGTGATAAGTAAAAAAACAATGAATAATAAAGCCGAAATAAGCGTTATGACTAATTGTTCTTTTTGTTGAATCAGTTCGATACGAGCCATATCTAAGCGAACTTGTGCTAATTCAAGCAAAGTAATCAGCATATTTTTTACACCCGTTTTAATATTTTGAATCGCTTGCATCGGATTTCCTTAGCATAGAATATGAATTGAGTTGCCTGTGGCGAACAAGCAACTCAAGGTGAGAATTAATCAGATTAATTATCTTTTACTGACTAATACGCCTAATAATAAGCCGATAACACCTGCTACACCAATCGCTTTATAAGGGTTTTCTTGCACAATCTCATCAGTTTGTTTGACGACTTGTTTTGCCCCTGCGATGGCATCTTCTTGTAAACTCGCAAATTTTTCTTTTGCATCACCTACACGAGAACTTAATTTTTCTTTCAATTTTTTTAATTCGGCTTCACCAGATTTACTTTTTTCGTCAAATAGTTCTTCCGCATTAGTTAAAATATCGCGGATTTCATCTAATAACTCTTCACGTTTTTTATCGAATTGACTCATAATGCTCTCCTTAATTTATTTTCTTGTTTTAAATACCTAGTCATCAGTTGGTTAATGACTAGACATTTTTATAATAAACACACTTTTGTCTTTATGTCAAATTTTGTCAAGACTAATACTATTCTATGATTTATCAGATTTTTTATGTTGCACTATATGGATCAATACCCATAAATTATCCTTATTTTTGTGATTTAGATTCCAAAAACTGCGGTGAAAAGTAGCATTGTTTTTTAGTCTTTAGGTAAGATTGATGTAATTAAAAATTATTGTATATACAGAAATGTAGAGTTATAATGTTTATGTTACAAATTGAATTTGATTCTAAAAAACGAGAGATAACGTTACTTGAAAGAGGGCTGGATTTTACAGTAGCTAATGAAATCTTTGAGGGAAAGCATTTTACGTTGGAAGATACGAGGCACAATTACGGTGAAATTCGTTATATTTCTATTGGGAAGCTACAGTCAACGCAAATTGTTGTTATTGTTTGGACATATCGCCCTAATTCAATCAACCCAACCCACAGACGTATTATTTCAATGAGGAAAGCCAATGAGCGAGAAATTAGAAAATATCAACAATACCTTAGATGAAGCACCAGAGCTTGATGATGCTTATTTTGTGCAGGCAGATTTATATCAAGGTGACAAATTGATTCGCCGTGGTCGCCCAAGATCAGCCCAAACTAAAGTAGCTGTGTCTATTCGTTTAGATAAAGAGATTGTCGATCACCTTAAAAATTCTGGTGCTGGCTGGCAGACCAGAGTGAATCATATTTTGCGAAATAGTTTATTGTAGGGAATTATGGAATGTCCCGATCTAGTAAACTTTTTCCCCGTGAATTGGCGAGGCTTTCTGCGTGGCGGATTAAATAAATCGTTTTCATCATTATGCTGGGTTATCAATATCGACAAATTCCACTTCAAACCCATATTCGTTTGCAAGCCATTCACCTAATGCTTTGATTCCACAACGTTCAGTGGCGTGATGTCCGCAGGCGAAGTAGTGAATCCCTTGTTCGCGGGCAGAGTGAGTGGTTTGTTCGGAAATTTCACCGCTGATAAAGGCATCACAGCCTTGTGCGTAAGCCAGATCGATATAGCCTTGACCGCCACCTGTGCAAATGCCGATTTTTTGGATAAAGTGCGGTGCATTTTTATTGAATTTTTCCACCTCACAGGTGAGTGGGGTTTTGCCTAATCGTTGTGTAATACGTTGGCTAAATTCCTGTACGGAAACGGGTTGGATTAATCTTCCCCACATCGGAATACTGCTTAAACCTTGTTCCAACGGTTGTAAATTTTCAATGCCGAGCAGTTTGGCAAGCAAGGCGTTGTTGCCCAATTCAGGGTGAATATCCAACGGTAAATGATAGCCGTATAAATTGATGTCATTGACTAACAAACGTTTAATCCGTTCGCCTTTCATGCCCCGAATACAAGGATTTTCGCTTTTCCAGAAGTAGCCGTGGTGGACTAAAATCGCATCGGCATTTTGCTCAATGGCGTAATCAATCAGGGCAAGGCTTGCGGTTACTCCCGTGATGATTTTTTTTATTTCCGCTTTGCCCTCTACTTGTAATCCATTGGGAGCGTAATCATTAATGGCTTGAGTATTTAATTTTTGGTTAATTATTTGTTCTAATTGAAAATTATTCATTTTTTACACCGCACTTTTTATCTCTTTAATGGATTGCATTGTAAACTTTGAGTAAATCAATGCCAACATGAAAATCACCGCTTGTAATAAAATAATACAAGGACCAATATCCGCATTAAGATGAAAACTGATTAATGTGCCTAAGAAACTGGACAGTACGGAACTGAGCATGGCGATGGCGATCATATAGTCAAATTTTTTGGTCAGCATAAAGGCGGTAATCCCAGGTGAAATCAGCATGGCGACCACTAAAATCACCCCGACCACTTGCATTGCGGCGACAATGGTGAGAGCCAATAGGGTTAATAGACCATAATGCAATATTCTGGGTGATAAACCAGCTACCCGGGCATGGCTTGGGTCGAAACAGAAAAGTAAGAAATCACGGCGTTTTAATAACATAGTGAAAAAAATAACCGCCGAAACCACTAAAATTTGCAGGAAATTTTCAACGCCTACACCGAGCAAATTACCAAATAAAACGTGGGTCAAATGTTGGTCACTTTCTACTTTGACAAACAGCACCAGTCCAAAGGCAAACATGCCTGAAAACACAATGCCCATCACGGTATCTTCTTTAATTCGGCTGTTTTCTTTTAAATAGCCAATGGCAAGCGAGCAACACAAGCCCGATAAAAATGCCCCGAACATCAACGGCAGACCGCACACATAAGCGATAACAATACCAGGTAACACGGCATGCGAAATGGCATCACCCATTAATGACCAACCTTTTAACACCAAATAGCAAGATAACACGGCACAAACGATAGCGACCACAATCGCTGTGGCTAATGCCATTTGCATAAATGGGTAAGAGAGCGGTTCAATAAACCAATTCATCAAGGTTTCCATTAGCGATTCTCCACAGTCACGGGCGGTTTGTTTCGCATAAATACACCATATTTAGGCGAGAAAAAGAACGCTAACAAAAATAATAAGGTTTGCAGGCAGATGATTAATCCACCCGTTGCACCGTCTAAGAAATAGCTAATATAAGCCCCTACAATGCTGGTGCTAATGCCTAGGCATACCGCAATAATAATCAGTTTATGGAATTTATCGGTGAGTAAATAGGCGGTCGCACCTGGGGTAACCACCATTGCGATGACTAAAATTGCTCCTACGGTTTGTAATGCTGCCACAATACAAGCACTTAACAGGCTGAAAAATAACACTTTATAACGATAAGGCGATAAACCTACCGAAATAGCTTGAATTTCATCAAAGAAAACCAACAATAAATTTTTCCAAAACAGCAGTAATAATACGCTACTGATGGTAATAATAATGGCGATTTGTATGACATCTTCATCGGCAATGCCTAAAATATTGCCTAGCACAATGCTTTGTACATCAACGGAAGTCGGGTTGAGTGAAACGATTAATAAACCAACAGCAAAAAAAGTAGTGAAAATAAAGCCGATAATTGCATCTTCTTTGAGTTTAGTGATGGATTTTACCCATAAAATTGACAGTGCGGCTAAAATGCCTGAAAAAAATGCCCCTACCGAATAAGGTAAAGATAAGGAATAAGCAATGGCGACACCGGGTACGACCGAATGAGAAAGAGCATCGCCAATCAGTGACCAGCCTTTCAGCATTAAATAAGCGGATAAAAAGGCACAAATCCCCCCAACGCCAGCACTTACCCAAATGGCTTTGACCATATAATTGTAATTAAAGGGTTCAAGTAAAATGTCTAACATTATGGTTGTTCCTGTACATCTTTTTTGCTGATTGGAGCGGGCGGATCGATTTTGGTTTGCCCATAGAATACGGCAGGGCGTTCATCATCGGTTAAGACGGTGACTGCCCGTTGGTCTTCATCATCATGTAAATCTCGATTGGCGAGCTTAACGTGACGTAATACACCGCCAAACAGTTTTTCCAGATTGTGTTGATTGAACGTAGTTTCCGTTGAGCCTGCGGCGATTATTGTGCGGTTAATCATTACTACTTGATCGCAAAAATCAGGGACAGAGCCTAAATTGTGGGTGGAAACTAAAATTAAATGCCCCTCTTGACGTAATTGACCGAGTAAATCCACGATCGCGTTTTCCGTTTTTACATCGACCCCTGTAAAGGGTTCATCTAATAAGATGACTTTACTTTGTTGGGCTAATGCACGAGCCAAAAAGACCCGTTTTTTCTGACCGCCTGAAAGTTCACCGATTTGACGGTCTGCCAAATGTGAAATATCCACCCGCTCCATTGCCTGTTGTACTTTTTGTTTATCAAGTGCGGTGGGAATTCGCAGAAAATTCATATAACCATAACGCCCTTGCATCACCACATCATACACGGAAACAGGAAATTGCCAGTCCACATCTTCACTTTGTGGTACATAGGAAATCAGGTTCTGTTTAAGGGCTTTTTCCACTGGCAAATGGCAAAGCTGAATATTGCCTTGTTGATAGCGGATCAAGCCCATAATGCTTTTAAATAAAGTCGATTTACCGCCACCATTGACACCGAGCAAGGCACAAATTGTCCCGCCCTCCAATTCAAAAGAAACATCCTGAATGGCAATATGTCCGTTATTATAACGAACGGTCACATTTTCAACCTGAATGGCAGCAGTAAGGTTTGACATTATTTTTCGAATCCTTTTACAACAGTAGAAACCGTGGTTTTTAATAAATCAATATAAGTTGGCACAGGACCATCGGCAGCAGACAGAGAATCCACATAAAGTACACCGCCAAATTTTGCTCCCGTTTCTTTCGCCACTTGTTTCATTGGTTTATCTGAAATGGTGCTTTCACAGAAGACCACAGGGATATTGCTTTTACGCACAGCATCAATCACTTTGCGTACTTGTTTTGGGGTGCCTTGTTGCTCGGCATTGACTGCCCAAAGATAGAGTTCGTGATAACCATAATCTTTGGCTAAATAGCTAAATGCCCCTTCGCAACTGACTAACCAACGTTTATCTTCAGGTACTTGCATCAATTTTTCACGTAACGGTGCATCTAAGGCTTTAATTTGCTCCGCATAAGCTGCTGCATTTTTGCTATAGGTTTCCGCATTGGCAGGATCGTATTTGATAAAGGCATTTTTAATATTCTCAATATAGATCAACGCATTTGAGGTTGACATCCACGAATGTGGATTCGGTTTACCTTGATATTCGCCTTCATAAATAGATAATGGCGTAATTCCCTCTGTCACCACCACGGCTGGTACATCTTTCATATTTTGGAAAAATTTCTCAAACCAACGTTCAAGGTTCAAGCCGTTCCATAAAATTAAATCCGCTGATTGAGCCTGTACTAAATCTTTCGGGGTTGGTTGATATTCGTGAATTTCTGCTCCGGGTTTAGTAATAGAATGTACCTCAGCGGCATCTCCAGCCACATTTTGGGCAATATCCTGAATAACCGTAAAAGTTGTTACCACTTTAAATTTGGCATAACCAACAGTTGCTACAGCACTCAGTAGGGTAACTAACATAAGTTTAACAAGTTTTTTCATATTTTCTCCTTAAATAAAATGAAAATTTAAACTGCAAAGCTAATTGCCCTACGAATTATAGGTATATTTCCTTAGTTGTCAAGCGATAATCATTCTCATTATCAAATTGATTATCATTTGGTTTATAAGCACTTTGCCGGTTTGGGTAATCCAGCGAGTTTTGTTGCTTGCTTGGCTGGACCGTCAGGAAAAAGACGTTGTAAATAGCGACTATTGCCTTTATCTTCACCTAATTTCTGAGCCATGGCTTTCACTAACATTCTAATTGCGGGTGAAGTTTTATATTCTTCATAGAACGAGCGTACAAAATAAATGACTTCCCAATGGGCTTCAGTGAGCTGCAAATTTTCTTTTTCTGCAATGGCTAACGCAACATCTTTGTTCCACTGAGTTAAGTCCAACAAATAACCTGCGGCATCTGTTTCTATTTGGATTTGATTGACTTCCAGCATAGATTATTCCTACTTTTAATCTGATTATAACAAAAAAACGTCCCATAATAGGGACGTTTAATTATTATTTTGTAAATTTAGTCAAATTAATCATCACCACGGAAAATACTGAGTAAATTTAATAAGCTAATAAATAGGTTATAAATTGAAACGAACAGACTTACCGTAGCACGAATATAATTGGTTTCACCACCGTGAATAATATTACTGGTTTCAAATAAAATACCTGCAGCGGAGAATAATACGAATAAACCGCTCATCGCCACTTGCAAGGCTGGCATTTGTAAGAAAATATTGGCGATCATACCGATCAATAATACGATAAACAAAGCAAAAATCATGCCAGATAAGAATGACATATCTTTCTTCGTGGTCAGCACATAAGCCGAACAAGCGAAAAATGTTGCCGCAGTTCCGCCTAAGGCCAATACAATGGTGTCGCCCAAGCCTGCTCCCACATAAGCATTTAAAATCGGTCCGATGGTATAGCCAAGAAAGCCAGTAAAGGCAAACACCGCTAAAATGCCAGCAGCACTATTCGCCAAGGCATTAGTTAAGAATAGTAAACCATAGAAACCGACTAACATCACGATAATCCCTGGATAAGGTAGATTTAATGACATGGAAATATAAGCCACAACAGCCGCAAATGCCAATGTTAGACCTAATAAAAAGTAAGTGTTGCGTAACACTTTGTGGGTTTGTAGTAGTGATTCAGATTGTTCACGACCATCAAAAACAATACGAGATTGCTGTTGCATAGGTTTTTCCTCTAAAGATAATAAAAATGACTAGCGTTAAATTAATGTTAAATGAATGAAAAGTCAAAGTATTTCGAACTCATCATAACAGAATATGGGGGATTTGTATAAAATATCAACTGTTAAAGCTGAAATAGTAAAATTTAGTTTACTCAACCTAAAAACTATATTATATTTCACCGCACTTCAACAGAAGATCTGCGGAGGAATGGTCGAGCGGTTGAAGGCACCGGTCTTGAAAACCGGCGAGGGTTTACGCCCTCCGTGAGTTCGAATCTCACTTCCTCCGCCACTCAAATTTTAAAAGCCGTTATCTTTTGATAACGGCTTTTTTACCAATGATTGATATAATAAATCTATTCGTATTCTTATTTAATCACCACCCAGCCATCATCGACCCAGTTGCAAATACTGTCTATTAATAAAGCAATATCAATATCGTCATCTGTTAACTGTTGAATTGCCGATAAATCAAGCTGTTCACCATCCGCAAGGGCTTTTAAAATGGCTTTTTCCAATGGGTTTAACTCATCTAACCATTCACCATTGGCGTAAATTTCTAATTCAGGTTGCTCAAGGTAAGCCAGTTTACAATTATTATCCTGTGAAATCACTGCACTTTCGTCTTGCAATAATGTCAGAATTTCATCAGGATCTGCCATATCATCAGACACCAACATTTCATAACGGCGTGCTGTGACGGTTTGGGCGAGAGCCTGTTGGAACAAGCGATCAAATTCTGCCGATTGAGCCAATTTTTCAATCAGTTGGGCTTTTATCACTTGAATTTCAGGTTGTCCTAGTTTGCCTGTGGCTTGTGGCGTTTGCTCCAAACGCAGTGGCAATAAAAAGGTGGAAAGATCAATGTCAGGATTTTTATGGCAGAACCCTTTATTCACATTGTCTAAAATATCGCTCAAATTGGGGTAACGCAAGCCGAAAGAAAAGGTTAAACAATCGCTTTCTGCCACGCCAAAATGTGCCATTCTGGCAGGAACATAGAGAATATCGCTGGGATTCATCACTTCATCAATCACCAACTCACCCATATCATCAAAAATACGGATCGGCTGATTGGGTTTAAATTCGGTACAAGGATCACACCATTTGCCCAATTGCCAACGGCGTTGACCGTAACCTTGTACAAGGAATACATCATATTCATCATAATGTTTCCCCACCGAACCGCCTTTGGGGGCGTAAGATACCATAATATCGTCCCGTTGCCATTGGGGAATAAAGCCAAAGGCATTCCAAAGATCACCGAGTTCCGTTGACCATTGTTCTAAATTTTGCACTAGCACTGACCAGCGTGCAGGCAAATTGTCAAAATCCTGTTCTGAAAGCGGACTAAAACTCACTTTCCAATCATCATCGGCATAGGTTTTTACCAGCCGTGCCGTGACATCTTCATTTTGTGCCAATTCAATAATATCTTCTGGCTCAAATTGCCCCACAATTTGTGGCAAGCCATTACGAATAATTAACGGTTTTTTCTGCCAATAATCACGTAGGAAAATCTCTGGGGTGATGTGTTCGGGTAAGCAATAGTTAGTCATTTTGTTCTTCCTTTTTTAATGTGCTTTTTTATGCTGTTCTTTTTCTGATTTCTTCTTCTCCGCTGCTTCTTTCGCCTGTTCTTCCGCTCGTTTACGGCGGATTTCTTTTGGATCAGCGAGCAATGGTCGGTAGATTTCAATGCGGTCACCATTATTGACAGGATCGGTGAGTTTCACAGGGCGACTAAATATCCCTACCTTGTTTTCTCGCAAATCAATGTCAGTATATTGTTGTAAAATGCCTGATTGTAAAATGGCAGCTTGTACCGTAGTACCTTGTTTTACCTGTAATTTCTTTAAGAAATAGGATGTTGGGTAGGCGTAAGCTATTTCAATTTCAATGTTTGTTTCTGTGTTTTTTTCGGTTTCTGTCATACTAGGGAGTGTTTATTGTGTAAAAAGTTCTTTCCAAATTTTCTGAATAAATAACCGCACTTCGCTAAATTCACTGGCATCCACGATGGTTTTCACACCGAGTAAATTTAACTGATGAATACGGTTGCGTAAGCTAGTGTAGCAATGTTTGAGCTGTTCCGCCGTTTCTAGGCTGATAACCTTAAATTCTGCCATTTGCTCAAAAATTCGCACATTATCTGACCAATAGGCTAACGCCACATTGTTTGGGGCATTGGCGAGTACCAAATATTGAGCGATAAATTCAATGTCTGTAATGCCGCCTTGATCGGTTTTAATGCTGAATTTTTCGGGATCGTGGTTGGCTAAATGCTGGTACATTTTATCACGCATTTCCAATACGTCTGTTTTTAATTTTTGCAAATCTCGTGGGGTCGCCAAAATTTCCGTGCGAATTTGCTCAAATTGTTGGCGAAGTTTTGGCTCGCCATACACAGCTCTTGTGCGTACTAAAGATTGATGTTCCCACGTCCACGCATCGTTTTGTTGATATTTTTTGAACGCATCAAAAGAATTACACAGCAAACCTGCATCGCCACAGGGTCGCAGGCGTAAATCCACGTCATACAGCACGCCAGCACTGGTGTTCATACTAAAAATACTGACGATTTTTTGGGCAAGGCGTAAATAAAATTGGAAATTATCCACGGATTTTTTGCCGCCTGCGGTTTGTCCTTGCACGCCGTCATACAAAAACACCAAATCCAAATCGGATTTATAGCCCAATTCAATGCCCCCGAGTTTGCCGTACCCCACTACCACAAAGCCTTTTTCGTTGTCGGTTAAATGGGTAGGCGTGCCAAAACGAGCGGTCACTTGTTGCCACGCCAAATTCACTACCGCTGCAATAATGGCTTCGGCTAAATAGGTGAGATGATCACTCACTTTCATAATTGGCAACACGCCGAGAATATCCGCCGCCGCAATGCGGAGCAGGGTAATTTGCTTAAATTGACGCAAAGCGTACAGGATTTGTTCTTCGTCATCAGGCGGCAAACGCAGTAAATATTGTTGTAATTCAGCAGGATATTGCTCAAAGTGCGGTGGATTTTGTAGGCTTTTTTGATCGAGCAATTCGTCCAACAAAATCGGGTGGTGAGCCACTTGTTCGGCAATCATTTTGGATTGGGAACAAAGCGACAGCAGTTGGGTTAGCACCTGCGGATTTTCCAATAACAGCTCTAAATAGGTGGTGCGAGAGAGAATTTGCTCCACAATATTTAACATTCTTGGTAATAGGGTTAAATAGGCATCGTGACTAAAAATTTGATGAAATAATTGGGGCAATAATTTATTTAGGGTTTCTTGCCCACGGTTGCCAATGACACGGCGTTCAAGCTCGTGGCGGAATTTGTGTAAATGGTCTAAAATGTCGTCAAAATGAGCTTCAGGAATGTTCTGCTGTGCCAGTAACTGTTCCATTTCCGCTTCATTCATTTCCAGCAAATCTTGCCAGCCGTTGTCGGCATTGCTTTCTGTGGCTTCTTTCTCATCGCCAATTAATTCATCAAAAACGCACCGCACTTTTTGTTGATGTTGTTGTAATATCGCATAAAAACTGTCCCAATCGTGGATAGGATAACGCACAGTTTCGGGTTGATTATCCGTATTGAATTGGGTGAATTCTGCACAAGCGACAACCAAACGAGCCTGATCTTGCGGATCGGTGGGTAACAGTTGGGTTTGTTTGTCATTAATGGCTTGCAAGACATTTTCTGCACGGCGTAAAAACAAGTAGGCTTGAGTGAGATCGTGGCGTTGCTCAGGCGGTAATAAGCCTAATTTTTCTAATTCTGGCAACAAGTTAAGCAACGAATGTTGTTGCAAGCTGATTTCTCGTCCGCCGCGAATTAATTGGAATACTTGCACAATAAATTCCACTTCACGAATCCCGCCAGCCCCGAGTTTGATGTTATCATTTAAGCCACGGCGGCGAACTTCTCGCTCAATTTTGCCTTTCATTTCACGTAAAGATTGGATCACGCTAAAATCAATATAACGGCGATACACAAAAGGGCGGAGCAGTTGGCGTAAAGCGTGGATATTGGGATCTTGCGGATGGTAGCCCAAAATTCGCCCTTTAATCATCGCATAACGTTCCCAATCTCGCCCTTGTTCTTGATAATAGGTTTCCATAGCGGCAAAACTTAATGCCAACGCTCCACTGTCGCCAAAAGGGCGAAGTCGCATATCGGTGCGATACACAAAGCCGTCTGGCGTGAATTGATCCAACGCATTGACTAATCGCTGCCCAAGTCGCACGAAAAATTTTTGATTATCAATGGCTTTGCGACCGTCCACGGTTTCGCCAGCCGCAGGATAAGTAAAAATCAAATCAATATCGGAAGAAAAATTCAGCTCAAAACCCCCGAGCTTGCCCATACCCAAAATATACAGTTGTTGCGGATTGCCTTGCTCATCGCAAGGTGTTCCCATTTCTTGACAGGCTTGTTTATATAGCCAATCTCTTGCCCCAATAATCAGGCTTTCGGCTAATTGCGAGAGAAGAATAAAAATTTGTTCCACCGTGCCGATATTTAGACTTTGGCAAATGCTTAACACCGCCATTTCACGATTGCGAAATTGGCGTAAGACTTTATAAAATTGTTCTTCGCTATCTGTTTGATCTAATTCGTTATTTAAACGGGGGAAATAGTGATCGCCATCAGGTAATTCAGGTAAGTTTTCCAAACATTCTGCTAAAAAGTGCGGTTGTTTTTTAAAGACTTCTAACAAGAAATCTGACATGGCGACCGCATGGCTTAATTTGTCTAAAAGTGCGGTGTTTTTTTCGGCTGTTTTTTCGGGGAAGTGGGTTTGGATAAGGTGTTGTAGTTTTTCTGAATTTGTCATTTTTTCCCCGTACTAGCGTACGGGGTTACGCATGGTGTCGCTACGCCGTAGCTTAATAGATCGAAGAGAGATACCGAGCATGATTACTTTAGTCACCCCATACGAGAGTATAGGGTAAATACTAGTTTACATGATCTTCATTTGCTTTATGTAATTTACTGAGTTTTGCTAAACCTTGGTCGCAACTTTTAATTTGCGTTGCTACTTCCATTTCTAGAATTTGTTTTTTGCTTTGATTCAGTTTATTTTGGATTTTATGTAATTGAGTATGTGTACCTGGTTGGCGTTGAGCTTCGGTAAATAATTTTTCAGTTTCGCTAAAAAGTTTTTGGCATTGTTCTGGGATTTCTGCGGCATCTGTCGTTGCGGATACAGAAAAACTAGATAACAATGATAATGCCAATGTCAAACACAGTGTGGCACATTTCGTCGTTATTTTAATCATACTAGGTCTATCCTTTGATTGAACGGTTAAAATGGGACTCAATTTAGTACATAATTCCCACAAGTTTCGTGAAAATATCAGAGATTTAATTAAAAGTCTATATTTTTTTATGGAATGGTGGCATTTATTTTCAGTCTGAATGATTTTATGTTATTTAACTAAACATTGCATAAGCAGATGCGATGTTAATCTTTTGTTAAAAGGAATTTGATTTTGCGAAAGATCAAATGCGAGAGGCGAAATAATTTTACCTTTTTTTTGATTTAGATCTATAAATGTGATCTATATAACATTTTTTCTGTTTTTTATCCGCATAAAAAGTAGTAGAATAGCCAGCGATCTTGGATTGTTTTGATAATCTCTTATTAATTAAATGAGTAAAGATTGTTAAATAAATTTATATAAAAGGTTACTTTTAATGTTAAACACTGGTTGAACATTAAAAGATAAAATTGGGGTGATTACTTCTTTATTATAGTAATCTAGTAATAATCTTGTAGCATATTTACAAGGAGTTGTGAGATGTTAGACGTTGTTGAACTCTCTCGTTTGCAGTTTGCATTAACAGTGTTATATCACTTCTTGTTTGTTCCTTTAACATTAGGTCTTTCCTTTATTCTTGTCATTATGGAAACAACTTATGTGGTAACAGGCAAACAAGTTTATAAGGATATGACAAAATTCTGGGGTAAGTTATTTGCTATTAACTTTGCTCTTGGGGTAACCACTGGTATCACCATGGAATTTCAATTTGGTACTAACTGGTCGTATTATTCTCATTATGTAGGGGACATCTTCGGTGCTCCTTTAGCTATCGAAGCATTATTAGCCTTTTTCTTAGAATCAACCTTTGTGGGGTTATTTCTATTTGGTTGGGATCGTTTATCTAAAAAACAACACTTAATTTCTACTTATTGTGTAGCATTTGGTTCAAATCTATCTGCAATGTGGATCTTAGTTGCTAACGGTTGGATGCAATATCCTGCAGGTTCAGAATTTAATTTTGAAACCATGCGAATGGAAATGACTAGCTTTTTAGATTTATGGTTAAATCCAACTGCACAAAATAAATTATTACATACATTATCAGCGGGTTATGTATCTGCTGCGATGTTTGTATTAGCTATCAGTGCATTCTATATTTTAAAAGGTCGTGACATTGGTTTTGCTAAACGTTCTTTTTCTATTGCTGCAACCTTTGGTTTAGTCGCAACTATAGGTGTTATTGTGATGGGTGATGAGTCTGGCTATGAAGTTGGTCAAACACAACCTGTTAAATTAGCTGCTATGGAAGCCGATTGGGAAACTCAACCCGCACCTGCTTCTTGGCATTTATTTGCGATTCCTAATCAGGCAGAACGTAAAAATGATGTAGAATTTTCCATTCCATTTATGGGGGGAATGATTGCAACTCGTTCACTTGATGGCACATATCCTGGTTTGAGAGAATTAGAAGCAACCAATACACAACGTGTACGTAACGGTATTGTCGCTTATGGTTTACTTGAAGAATTACGTGCTCAGAAAAAAGCGGGTAAAGTTGACGAAGCAACTAAAGCGAAATTCTTAGAAGTGCGTAATGACTTAGGTTATGGTTTATTATTAAAACGCTATACTAATAAAGTCATTGATGCCACTGAAAGCCAAATTAGAGCGGCTGCTAAAGATAGTATTCCTAATGTTGCACCAGTATTCTGGTCATTCCGTGTCATGGCAGGGCTTGCAGGTGTTATCGGATTATTAATTTTCGGTGCATTTGTACAAAGTATTCGTGATAAAGCACATAAAACGCCATTGCTACTTAAAGCACTATTGTGGAGCTTGCCATTACCGTGGATTGCTATTGAATCAGGTTGGTTCTTAGCCGAGTACGGTCGTCAACCTTGGGCAATTCAAGATGTTCTGCCTGTGGGTATTGCCAATTCATCATTAAGTACAGGTGATCTTTGGTTCTCAATCGGCTTACTCTGTGCCTTATATACAATATTCTTAGTAGCAGAAATGTATTTAATGTTTAAATATGGTCGTCTTGGACCAAGTGCATTAAAAACAGGTCGCTATTATTTCGAGCAATCAACTAAATAAGTAGGAGTTAGACAATGATTGATTATGAAATTCTACGCTTTATTTGGTGGATTCTAGTTCTTGTCTTGTTAATCGGTTTCTGTGTAACAGACGGTTTCGATATGGGCGTATTAACTTTATTACCTTTTGCAGGTAAGAAAGAAGTTGAAAAACGTGTCATGCTTAACACCATTGCGCCACACTGGGACGGTAACCAAGTATGGCTATTAACCGCTGGCGGTGCAATGTTTGCCGCATGGCCTATTGTTTACGCGGTATCTTTCTCTGGCTTTTATATTGCCATGATCTTAGTTTTAGCCGCATTATTTTTCCGTCCAGTAGGTTTGGAATATCGCGCTAAAATTGAGGACGTAACTTGGCGTAAAGCATGGGATATTGGTTTATTCATTGGTGGTTTTGTGCCGTCATTAATATTCGGTGTGGCATTTGGTAACTTATTACAAGGTGTACCATTTGAATTCAACGATATTATGCAAATCAAATACACTGGTTCATTCTTTGAATTATTAAATCCGTTTGCGTTACTTTGTGGTTTAATTAGCTTATCTATGCTAACAACACAAGGTGCTGCTTGGTTACAAATGAAAACTACGGCAGAATTACGTAATCGTGCCAGAACTATTTCACAAGTAGGTGCATTTACAACCTTAGTGACATTCGCTCTTGCTGGTGTATGGTTATTATTTAAAGATGGCTTTGTAGTCACTAGCGTTGTTGATCATAATGCTGTATCTTCACCATTAGGTAAAACGGTAACACTTGAAACGGGTGCATGGTTCAAAAATTATAACGACATTCCGTTGTTATATATTTTCCCTGTCTTAGCAGTGATTGGTGCGTTATTAAATATCGCAGCCTCTAAAGCTAACCGTTCAGGTTTTGCATTCTTCTTCTCATCATTAACCATGTTGGGTATTATTGTAACCTGTGGCGTATCAATGTTCCCATTTGTTATGCCATCAATTACACACCCTGATATGAGCTTATTAATGTGGGATGCAACTTCAAGTCAATTAACTTTACAAATAATGTTGTTCTGTGCATTAGTATTTGTAGTAATTGCCTTGTCTTATACAATTTGGTCATACTACAAAATGTTTGGTCGAATCGATGCTAAATACATCGAAGAAAACAAAACGACAGCATACTAAGAAGGAGAATACTATGGTATATGCAATTTGGGTAATCGGTGTATTATTTGCCATTTGGCTTAGTGTCAAAGTAGTTACCAACTTAGAAAAAAAAGGTTCATTTGACGAATAGTCAATGCCGATAAATAACAAAAACGCCGAATAATTTATTGTTCGGCGTTTTTGTTTGCCCTGCACTGACGTACAGGGCTACGATTGTGACGATGCTCCGCATCTTATCTAACGTTAGCCACGGAGTGGCGTGATGTGCTTAACCCCATACGAGAGTGCGGGGTAGTCCCTGCACTGACGTACAGGATTAGTATTGTGATGATGCTCCGCATCTTATCTGGTATTAGCCACGGAGTGGCGTGTGATTATGCTTAGCCCCGTACGAGAGTGCGGGTCACTTCACCGCTACCATCGATCCAAAATTAAAGCATTGAAACCACACTTCAACATGGGAAAATCCGATATTTTTTAACCGCACTTTATGTGTATTTATACTGTCTGGACGCATGACATTTTCAAGTGCGGTACGTTTTTGGCTGACTTCCAGTTCACTGTAGCCGTTGGCTCGTTTAAATTGATGGTGTAGATCGATCAGTAAATCGTCAATTTTCTTGTCTTCAAAACGGAATTTTTCCGATAGCACTAATACGCCGTTTGGATTTAAGCCTTGATAAATTTTTTCTAACAAGATTTGGCGATCTTCTGGAGGTAAAAATTGCAAAGTGAAATTTAAAATTACCATAGACGCATTTTCAATTTTTACATGGCGAATATCATCGCATAAAATTTCTACGGGTACATCACTATGATACGCATTGATATGCTGACGACAACGTTCCACCATCGGTTGTGAATTATCGACACCGATAATTTTGACATTCGGTTGTTGGATATTCCGCCGAGCAGAAAGGGTAGCGGCACCACGTGAACAACCGAGATCGTAAACGTGGCTATTGGCGGTGACAAAACGATTTGCCAACATGCCGATTGCCGTGATGATATTGGAATAACCTGGCACGGAGCGTTGAATCATATCAGGAAACACTTCCGCTACGTTTTCATCAAAGGTAAAATCGCCCAGTTTTTCAATAGGGGTCGAAAAAATCGTATCTTTATTCATATAATTGCTACGTTTAACCAAAAAAGTGCGGTTATTTTAGAAGAAGTTTTACCCTACTACAAATAAATTGTTATTTTTTTAGCAGATGTGCCATGGCATTTTCTTCTTGTTTAATGCGTATCGCTAAAATAATAAGATAAATTGGTAAACCGATAAGGGCAGTAACAGATGCCTGACAAAATAAAGCTAATCCGACTAATTCTGGAATAATATTTAAGAAATAATTTGGGTGGCGGATATATTTGAACAAAAATGACCTATTGATTTTATGATTTGGCAGAATATAGATTTTAACCGTCCAAATCTCTTTTAATTCGTAAATGATGTAAAACAACATTGCAATGGCAACGATAAGGATCGTTAAGCCGATGAGTGAAATAGTATTGAATACTATATGGCGGTAATTTGCTTCTATAATTGCCGAAGCATAATATAGAATATGAGCAACAGAAAGCAAGCTAGAGTTGGCTTTGCCATACTGAATGGCACCTTGAGCAATCAATGCTTTTTCATTACGAATGGAAATGGATAGGCTATAAAAACGAATAGCCAGAATAATTGTAAATATAATATTGATAAATAACATGACAATCCTTTGACTTGAGTTAAATCCATAAAATAAGGTTGCACAATATAACAAAAATGAATATGCAATGCACTAATTTTTGATCTAAGGTTATAAAAATTAATCGGTTAATGCTTAAATCTTATTGTGTTATTAGATTTAAATAATCTTTTTCTCCGCAGGCATTTTCCGCTATAATTGACGCAATTTTTTCTCATACTTTACAGAACAAAGGATTTTAACATGATGCGAACTCATTATTGCGGTGCATTAAACCGTGAAAATATCGGACAGCAAGTAACATTAAGCGGTTGGGTGAATAAACGCCGTGATTTAGGTGGATTGATTTTTATTGATATGCGTGATGTGAAAGGCATTGTGCAAGTATGTTTTGACCCGAAATATCCGCAAGCCTTAGAGCAAGCCGCCAGTCTGCGTAACGAATTTTGTATTCAAATCAAAGGCGAAGTGATTGCTCGCCCTGATAATCAAGTTAATAAAAATATGGCAACGGGCGAAGTGGAAATTTTGGCTCACGAGTTGTCTATTTACAACGCATCAGACGTATTGCCGTTAGACTTCAACCAAAATAACACCGAAGAACAACGCTTAAAATACCGTTATTTAGATTTACGCCGACCTGAAATGGCGGAACGGCTAAAAACTCGTGCTAAAATCACCAGCTTTGTTCGCCGTTTTATGGACGAACAAGGTTTCTTAGATATTGAAACTCCAATGTTGACCAAAGCGACCCCAGAAGGGGCAAGGGATTATCTCGTGCCAAGCCGTGTGCATAAAGGCAAATTCTATGCCTTGCCACAGTCACCGCAATTATTTAAACAGCTTTTGATGATGTCAGGCTTTGACCGTTATTATCAAATTGTGAAATGTTTCCGTGATGAAGATTTGCGTGCAGATCGCCAACCTGAATTTACCCAAATCGATGTGGAAACCAGTTTCTTAACCGCCCCTGAAGTACGTGCGATTATGGAAAAATTAATCCATGGTTTATGGTTAAACACTATCAACGTGGATTTAGGCAAATTCCCTGTGATGACATGGCAGGAAGCGATGGAGCGTTTCGGTTCAGACAAACCCGATTTGCGTAACCCGTTAGAAATGGTCACAATTTCTGACCTTGTGCGTGATGTGGAATTTAGCGTATTCAAAACTCCAGCCAATGACAAAGGCGGAAGAGTAGCCGCTATTCGTGTACCAAACGGCTCAACCATCACGCGTAAACAAATTGACGAATACACCCAATTTGTCGGCATTTATGGTGCGAAAGGCTTGGCGTGGTTAAAAGTCAATGATGTAAATGGTGGACTAGACGGCGTGCAAAGCCCGATTGCCAAATTCTTATCGGAAGAAGTGTTAAAAGCCATTTTAGATCGTGTCAAAGCCGAAACAGGCGATATTATTTTCTTTGGTGCCGACAAATGGCAAACCACCACTGACGCATTGGGTGCGTTACGCTTAAAACTCGGTCGTGATCTCGGTTTAACTCGCCTAAACGAATGGCAACCGCTGTGGGTGATTGATTTCCCAATGTTTGAACGGGATGAAGAGGGCAATCTTGCCGCCATGCACCACCCATTCACCTCACCAAAAGATTTCAGCCCAGAACAGCTTGAAGCCGATCCAACCAGTGCGGTAGCAAACGCTTATGATATGGTGATCAACGGCTACGAAGTGGGCGGCGGTTCGGTGCGTATTTTTGATCCAAAAATGCAACAAACCGTATTCCGTATTTTGGGCATTAACGAACAGGATCAACGTGAAAAATTCGGTTTCTTACTCGATGCCTTAAAATTCGGCACTCCACCACACGCAGGCTTGGCGTTCGGTTTAGACCGTTTAACTATGTTGTTGACGGGTACAGAAAATATCCGTGATGTGATTGCATTCCCGAAAACTACGGCGGCAGCTTGCTTGATGACGGATGCCCCGAGTTTTGCGAATCCGCAAGCGTTGGCGGAATTGGCTGTGAGTGTGGTGAAAGCAGAGTAAATTTTGTCAGGGCGTATGGCGTACGCCCTTTTTATACGGAGAAAATCAAAATGTTTGTCCCAGAAGCTGAGAATAACAAAAAGACCCAAATTAAAGTGATCGGTATTGGTACGGCTGGTGTAAAAACTGTAGATCATTTTGTTAAAACAGTGCCTACAATGTGTACCGATACCGCTGAAATAGATGTTTTTGCGGTTCACCACGATGCTCAGAAACTTAATAATTGTAAAGTGAATAACAAAATTCAAATCAATACTATTTTGCCTTTTTATGGCTATGAACGTACTCGTGGAACATCTTCACTTGAATGGACAAGATTCGGTTGGGATAATTATTGGGCTTATGTTAATGTTTGGCGAAAAGCAGGGTTTTAGTTTTTGCTAAATATGAACTACAAAAATCCTAACTCTATTTTAGTAGTCATCTACACCGAAAATACAGGCAATGTCCTAATGCTCCAACGCCAAGACGATCCCGATTTTTGGCAATCAGTAACAGGATCTTTAGCCAAAGACGAAACGCCCGAACAAACGGCAATTCGGGAAGTGTTAGAAGAAACAGGCATTGACATAAAAGCAGAAAATTTAGCTCTTTTTGATTGCAACGAATGGATAACATTTGAAATTTTCCCGCATTTTCGGTATAAATATGCCCCGAATGTAACCCATTGCAAAGAGCATTGGTTTTTGTTGGCTCTGCCAGATGAGCGAGTTCCCCAATTAACGGAACATCTTGCTTATCAATGGATAAACCCAAAACAAGCCACTGAATTAACCAAATCACCTAATAATCGGCAGGCAATAGAAAAATATTTAATCAAGTAAATATAAACAAAGCTATCCCCGAACATATCCCAATGGGATATGCAGGGTACTTTAACGAATAAAAAGTGCGGTCAAAAAAATCTCAAATTTTACACCGCACTTTCACAACGCAAAGAAAGGTTTCCCCTTCTTTGCCGCCTAAAAATGTATTAATTTGTAGGAAAACTTGTACTGTTTGAGCGAAGCGAGTTCAGCCATTTCCCGTTAAACAAATTAATGGATTTTTAGGAAACAAGGCAAAGCAGGGTCGCCTTTTTTGGTTACTTTTTTGGCGAAGCAAAAAAGTAACAAGAACATTGGCGAAGAAAAAAGTAATAAATAAACCAAATTTAAAATTAAACAAAAAAGAGAAAGGAAAAACAACATGGCAGGACACAGTAAGTGGGCTAACATCAAACACCGCAAAGCCGCACAAGATGCACAACGCGGTAAAGTGTTTACTAAATTAATCCGTGAATTAGTCACCGCTGCAAAAATTGGCGGTGGTGATGTCGGCACTAATCCACGTTTGCGTGCGGCAGTGGATAAAGCACTTTCCAGCAATATGACCCGTGATACCATTAACCGTGCTATCGAGCGTGGTGTGGGCGGTGGTGATGATACCAATATGGAAACCCGTGTTTACGAAGGTTACGGACCAGGCGGCACGGCGGTGATGGTAGAATGTTTGAGTGACAACGCCAACCGCACCATTTCACAGGTTCGCCCGAGTTTTACTAAATGTGGCGGTAACTTAGGGACTGAGGGTTCAGTCGGTTATTTATTCAGTAAAAAAGGTTTAATTTTAATTCTTGAAGCCGATGAAGATGCTTTGACCGAAGCGGCAATCGAAGCGGGAGCAGACGATATTCAGCCGCAAGATGACGGTTCATTTGAAATCTATACTGCATGGGAAGATTTAAGTAATGTGCGTGAAGCGATTGAAAAAGCGGGTTTCAAAATTGAGAGTGCCGAAGTGACAATGATCCCATCAACCAGCGTTGATCTTGATGCAGAAAATGCACCAAAACTATTACGTTTAATTGATATGCTGGAAGATTGTGATGACGTGCAAAACGTCTATCACAACGGTGAAATCAGTGATGAAGTGGCAGCCCTACTTTAATATAATTTGTATTATAGGTTTTGTTATGCTAGGATAAAAATGTCTTTTTGAACAAGACCTTACTTTTATTTTTTATTAAGGAGATTCTATGAAATTAGTCAAATTTATTCCTGCAATCTGTGCCACAGTAGTATTGGCTGCTTGTTCTTCAGCCCCTACTGAGCAAGAAATGGCTGCCGCTCAAGTTGAAAGAGAAGCTCAAGTAATGGAGCAAGCTATGAATACAGCAGATGCACAAGCAACTGAAATGGCAAAAAATATTGACGGTACCGCACAAGTAAAAGTACAAAAAGTGCCAACTGTAAATAAATCGGTGGTTTATCGTTGTCAGTCAGGCAAAGTAGTAACAGCAACCTATGCTTTTGAAAATAACGATCCGCGAGCGGTTAGTGTTCGTTTAGGTAAAGGTCAAAAAGCATTAAAAGTATCATTAGCTCGTGATGATAATAGCAAAGACACCGTTTCATTTGTTTCTGATAAATACGAATGGAATGTAGATACGGGTTTAACCTTAGATAATTTTAATGGTGTTGATGCCATTCATTTAGTGAAAAAAGGTGCTGAATCCGATCAAATTTTAGCAAAACTTTGTAATGTTAATAAAACAGCGACAAAACGATTAAATAAATAATTAAAATCAGTTATGATGATTGGGTGGAGATAGAACTCCACCCATTTTATTTTGTAGAATTGTAGGGCAACATGGCAATCATTTTAGGAATAGACCCTGGCTCAAGAGTGACTGGTTATGGGGTTATTCGTCAAACAGGACGTACATTAGAATATCTCGGCAGCGGTGCTATTCGTACCCAAGTAGAAGATATGTCAACACGTTTAAAGCGGATTTATGCTGGTGTAACGGAAATTATCACGCAATTTCAGCCTGATATGTTTGCTATTGAAGAAGTATTTTTAGCCAAAAACCCAAGTTCCGCTTTAAAACTCGGACAAGCACGTGGCACAGCCATTGTAGCCGCGGTGAATAGTGATTTACCCGTGTTTGAATATGCTGCTCGTTTGGTGAAACAAACAGTAACAGGTATTGGCTCGGCGGATAAAATACAAGTACAAGATATGGTTACTCGTATTCTTAAACTCTCTGATAAACCCCAAGCTGATGCAGCAGATGCCTTAGCGATTGCCATTACCCATGCTCATACCATTCAACATAGTTTGCAGGTTTCTCACACGGCAACTCCAACGGAAACTCGAGAAAAATACACCGCACTTTTACGCACTCGTTATAGCCGTGGGCGTTTTCGCTTAAAAATTTAACTGGATTTTTGTTCAGTCTTTGGTTATAGTAAGCAAAAATTTTTGCAAGGATAATTTAACGCTATGATCGGTCGCTTACAAGGTAAACTTATCGAAAAACACCCGCCTGAAATTTTGCTTGATGTACAAGGTGTGGGCTATGAATTGTTATTACCTATGACAAGTTTTTATAATCTACCTGAAATTGAGCAAGACTGTACTTTATTTACCCATTTGGTGGTACGAGAAGATGCACATTTACTGTTTGGATTTTCCCATAAACAAGATCGCAGTTTATTCCGTGAGTTAATCAAAACCAATGGGGTAGGTCCTAAATTAGCCTTAGCGATTTTGTCCGCCATGTCAGTATCGGAATTTGCTTATGCGATTGAACACGAAGAATTATCTAAGTTAGTGAAAATTCCAGGTGTGGGTAAGAAAACGGCGGAGCGGTTGTTGGTCGAATTAAAAGGCAAATTCAAAGGTGTGGGGCAAGGGGATTTCTTTGTGAAAAGTAACCATTTGCCAGCGGTTGAACGGATATCTGCAACGGAAAATGTAGCTACAGATGATGCAGTTTCAGCCTTGATTGCTTTAGGTTATAAACCGATGGATGCGGAGAAAATGGTGAAGAAAGTGGCAAAACAAGATCTGTCTTCTGAACAACTAATTCGAGAAGCCTTAAAAGCAGCTTTATAAGTGAGATAGATGATGATTGAAGCAGATCGCATTATTAGTGCTACAGCAAAATTAGATGATGAAATAGTTGATCGTGCCATTCGCCCTAAATTATTGGCGGATTATGTGGGGCAACCACAAGTGCGGTCGCAAATGGAGATTTTTATTCAAGCAGCGAAATTACGTCAAGATGCCTTGGATCATTTACTGGTTTTCGGTCCCCCTGGATTGGGTAAAACCACCTTAGCCAATATTGTGGCAAATGAAATGGGGGTGAATATTCGCACGACTTCAGGTCCTGTGTTAGAAAAAGCAGGGGATCTTGCGGCTATGCTGACCAATCTTGAACCTCATGATGTGCTATTTATTGATGAAATTCATCGTCTTTCGCCAGCTATTGAAGAAGTGCTTTATCCTGCGATGGAAGATTATCAACTGGATATTATGATTGGTGAAGGTCCAGCCGCTCGCTCGATTAAACTCGATCTGCCACCATTTACTTTAATCGGAGCAACCACAAGGGCAGGTTCACTGACTTCACCGTTACGTGATCGTTTTGGTATTGTACAACGCCTAGAATTTTATTCGGTGGAAGATTTAACGTTCATTGTTTCTCGCAGTGCCAACTGTTTAAATTTAGAATTATCTGAAGCTGCTGCCATTGAAATTGCTCGCCGTTCTCGTGGTACACCACGTATTGCCAACCGATTATTACGCCGTGTACGTGATTATGCAGATGTGAAAAACCGCGGTGTGATTTCCGCAGAAATTGCCAATGCGGCATTGTCTATGTTAGATATTGATCAGGCTGGTTTTGATTATTTAGATCGCAAATTCTTAACATCAATTATTGAACGTTTTGACGGAGGACCAGTGGGGTTAGATAATATTGCAGCAGCCATAGGGGAAGAGCGAGATACTATTGAAGATGTGCTAGAACCTTATTTGATCCAACAAGGATTTTTACAACGCACACCACGGGGGCGAATTGCCACTAACCATACTTATCGTCATTTTGGGTTAGAAAAATTGACAGAATAAAGCAAATAAGGAAACGGAATCCGTTTCCTTATTTGTTACTCTTTTTCTATGTTTAATTCATCTTGTGGTTCAGAATTTTGTTGTTCAGAATCAAAAGGCATTCCATTAATTAACATATTGCCATTATCGGCTTTGAAATCAAGATGATATTGCCCGTCTTCAAGTTTAAACAAATCTTGTAGCACAGTAACAATAGAGTGCCAAAATGGTGTTGGTGGTTTTTCCATTTTAACTATGTCTTCAGCAATAGTAACGTTTAGTTGAATATTATTTTGCTTGATATTATTCATTCCATCTGCATAACCTTGCGGTAATGTCGCCGTTAAATTTGCATTTACGGGTAAAGATTTGCTGGCACTTGGATAAGTGTCAATATTGGCTATGAATGTTGCTTTGGGAATATTAACGGGCGTAGCTAAATATTGTTCCAATGTTATTTTAATATAATTATCACTAGTTAAATTAGTTGCACAGATACCACGGTATAACTTACAAAAATAGGTTTGGTAGAATGCTTTGTTTGGTGATAGTTGTTCCAATGGGAAATCTAATTTTAACTGACTAAATTGCATTTGTTGTTCAGTTAAGGTTAATTTATTCAACGAAATATTATTTTTTGTATCAAAAATATCTTTCAGCGGTTGAGCAGTATAGTTCCATTTAAGATTTTCTGCTGTCCCTTGATTTTTCATTGAAACTTTCTCAATTTTCACCGCACTTTCTAATTGCGTTTGGAAATTTTCAGCGAGTTTATCTAAATCGGCTAAGAAGTTTGGCGTATCTTTTTGAGGTAAATCCTTAGTTTGTAAACTTTTCGGTAAATATTTGATTAAAAAAGCTAAATGATTTTCTAAATTTAAATGTGAAAGTTTATTTTCGGCAGAAATGCCAGTAAATGACAATTCATCATCTTGATTAAACAGAATATTTTTTGCTTTTAGATTAATCGTTTGTTCTGCATTCAGTTTATCTTGATGATTTGATGAAAAAACAATTTGTGTATTCTGGGCATCAATCAGGTTTATTTCATTCTTAGGATAAATAAAACGGTTCACTGAAAGTGTGGACTCAATTTTTTGATTATTAAATACAAAATCAATAAATTGTGTGATCATTGAAGTTAAATTAAATTGCTCTGCTTGTAATTGTTTTAATTGCTCAGGAAAAGTAACATGAGATGGAATGCCTTGTCGCTTTAACGTCAGCTCAACATTTTCTGCTCTGGTTTTATCTTGATCGGATTTAGTATTTTTATTCGACAGATAAATCCCTTGTTGATTAATGTGCTGATTTAAATCATATCCTTGATCATTGATTTTTTTATCCAGAATATAATGTCCTTTAACTAAACCGATATGTGTGCCGTCACCATCGAGTAAGTTCACATCAATTTTCTTGGTTTTAAAATCTGCTTTAATTAAATCATATAAATTATCCCCAACCGTGGTTAATAAAAAGTTACCTTTCAGGTCAGTGATTTTTAATAGTTTATCGTAGTTAAAAGCGGAAAGTTCAGTTTGTAATTCAATAGATTTGGATTGAATATCGTAAGACAATTCGCTTTCTAAAGTTTGCGATTGATTTGTACTATCACGAAATTCGGTCACAACACGAGAACTTAAACTATCACTAAAGACTGAAAATTGACTGGTAATGGTATTTTTATCAATGGTGATATTAAGTTGTTCATTTAGTTTCTTAATTAAATTGGTATTAAATTCCGATTCTGCACTAATCATTAACGGAAGTGCGGTTAATTTTGTGTGCATAAAATCCGTTTTATTACCATTTCGCTCCATGCTAAAAATGAGATCACGAGTAAAAAAATCGCTATTTTTTTCTGTAATAGTGATATTAAATTGATCCTTTAATTGATAAGGAAATTTGCTAATGGTCTGATCGATTTGGTAGTTCGTATAAAATTGTGTCGCTACGCCAACCACTAAAGCGACAGCCGATAAACGTAATAAGAATTTAACTTTTTTGCTCATTATTTTTCCAAGAGGTACGGATAATTAGGTAAAAGTATAGCGAATTTACCAGATGACTACAAATATAGCTTATATGAATTAGATTCATAAAAAATGTGAATTTTTTGAAATTGACGCATAATTATGATTGCTTTAATTTATCCTTAACTCAATACCTTAATTGAATTCAGATAATATGGAGTGAATATATGAGTTACGCCAAAGAAATTGATACACTAAACCAACATATTGCAGATTTAGACGGAAAAATTAACGTTTCATTCGAATTTTTTCCACCGAAAACCGAAAAAATGGAAGAAACCCTGTGGGCATCTATTCACCGTTTAAAGACCTTAAAACCGAAATTTGTATCAGTAACTTATGGGGCAAATTCTGGTGAGCGTGATCGCACTCATAGTATTGTTAAAAGTATTAAACAACAAACAGGTTTAGAAGCGGCTCCCCATTTAACGGGGATTGATGCCACCCCTGAACAACTCCGCCAAATTGCTAAAGACTACTGGAATAGTGGTATTCGCCGTATTGTGGCATTGCGTGGCGATGAGCCGAAAGGTTATGCCAAAAAGCCATTTTATGCGTCAGATTTGGTGACATTATTGCGTGATGTCGCAGATTTTGATATTTCCGTGGCGGCTTATCCCGAGGTTCATCCTGAAGCCAAATCCGCTCAAGCAGACTTGATTAATTTAAAACGCAAAATTGATGCAGGGGCGAATCATGTAATTACGCAATTTTTCTTTGATGTGGAAAGCTATTTGCGTTTTCGTGATCGTTGTGCGTCCATCGGTATTGATGCAGAAATTGTGCCAGGTATTTTGCCTGTGACGAATTTCAAGCAGTTACAGAAAATGTCGAGCGTAACGAATGTGAAAATTCCAAGTTGGTTGGCTAAGATGTATGAGGGTTTAGATGAGGATCAAACTACCCGTAATTTAGTCGCATCAAGTGTTGCTATTGATATGGTACGAGTGTTATCCAGAGAGGGCGTGAATGATTTCCATTTTTATACCTTAAATCGTAGTGAATTGACCTATGCGATTTGTCATATCTTGGGGGTTCGTCCTTAATTTAAGTGATACCAAGGTTTTAGATTTAACATAGTATGAAAGCCCTTAAAAATGTTGATTTTAAGGGCTTTCATTGTATCAGGTTATGCCTTTTATCAAGGCAAATAGAATACCGTGTAAAAACGCAAATTTTCCGCTATAATATCCCCTTATTTTTGACTAACGGAATCATCTATGTCTGAAATCAAATTAATTGTCGGATTAGGCAATCCTGGGGCAAAATATGAGGGAACTCGTCATAACGCTGGGGAATGGCTGGTCAATGAAATTGCCCGTTCATATAATGTCAGCCTGAAAGACGACAACAAATATTTTGGTAAAACTGCCAAGATTTCCACCGCACTTGGTGATGTATGGTTGCTAATTCCCACCACCTTTATGAATTTAAGCGGTAAAGCGGTGGGGGCGTTGGCGAATTTTTTTCGCATTCAACCTGAAGAAATTCTCGTGGCACACGATGAGCTAGATTTGCCTTGTGGCGTGGCGAAAATCAAGCAAGGCGGCGGACATGGGGGGCATAACGGGCTGAAAGATATTATTGCCGTATTAGGTAATAACAAAAATTTCTATCGGATTCGCATTGGCATTGATCACCCAGGCAGTAAAGAATTGGTGGCAGGTTATGTATTAAGCAAAGCTGCTCCAAAAGATCAGGAAAAAATCAACGCCGCCATTGACGAAGCCAGTCGTTGTGTGGACGTATTATTCAAAGACGGTGTGGTAAAAGCCACTAACCGATTAAACAGTTTTAAAGTAGAGTAAGGAATAAAAAATGGGATTTAAATGTGGTATCGTGGGTTTACCCAATGTCGGAAAATCAACCCTTTTCAACGCATTAACCAAAGCAGGTATTGAAGCAGCAAACTATCCGTTTTGTACCATTGAACCAAACACAGGTGTGGTGCCAATGCCCGATCCACGCTTAGATGCGTTGGCAGAGATTGTCAAACCTGAACGGGTGTTACCAACCACAATGGAATTTGTGGATATTGCAGGCTTAGTGGCAGGGGCAAGCAAAGGCGAAGGCTTAGGCAACAAATTTTTAGCCAATATTCGTGAAACCGATGCTATCGGACACGTGGTACGTTGTTTTGAGAACGATGATATTGTTCACGTAGCAGGCAAAATCAACCCAGCGGACGATATTGAGATTATCAATACCGAATTGGCGTTAGCGGATTTAGACAGTTGCGAACGGGCGATCCAACGCTTGCAAAAACGAGCCAAAGGCGGCGATAAAGAGGCTAAATTTGAATTATCCATTATGGAAAAAATCCTGCCTGTGTTAGAAAATGCAGGCATGATTCGTGAAGTTAATTTAGATAAAGACGAACTTTTTGCGATTAAAGGCTATAATTTTTTAACCTTAAAACCGACAATGTACATTGCCAATGTGAATGAAGATGGTTTTGAAAATAACCCGTATTTAGATCAAGTGCGTGCCATTGCGGAAAAAGAGGGGGCGATTGTTGTGCCTGTGTGTGCGGCGATTGAAGCAGAAATCGCTGAATTAGAAGATGATGAAAAAGTCGAATTTTTACAAGACTTAGGCATTGAAGAACCTGGTTTAAACCGTGTCATTCGTGCAGGTTATGCGTTGTTAAATTTACAAACCTATTTCACCGCAGGCGTGAAAGAAGTACGTGCATGGACGGTTTCTGTGGGTGCAACCGCACCGAAAGCCGCCGCCGTAATTCACACCGACTTTGAAAAAGGCTTTATTCGTGCCGAAGTAATCGCCTATGATGATTTTATCCAATTCAAAGGCGAAAATGGGGCAAAAGAAGCAGGCAAATGGCGTTTGGAAGGAAAAGAGTATATCGTGCAAGACGGTGATGTCATGCACTTTAGATTTAATGTGTAACCTTGCAAGGGCGTAGTATTGCATACGCCCTATTTAACAATATTTATGGAACTTAAACTTCCCCCACCTATTTTATTTTTATTGGCAGTCGCATTCATCTACATGCTACCTAAAATAGCGTTGCCTTTAGCTAATTGGTTGAGTTATCTCTTTATTTTTACAGGTATTATTATTGCTATAGCGAGCTTGTATCCATTTTATCAACATAAAACTACAATTAACCCACATCGCCCTGAGCAAAGTGTTCATCTCATTACTTACGGGATTTACCGATTTAGCCGTAATCCTATGTATTTAAGTTTAGTTTGCTTTCTACTCGCTTTTACTTTTTGGCAACAACAAGCCTTAGGCTTTTTAGTAATTATTGGCTTTATTGCTTATTTAAATCGCTTTCAAATTCAACCCGAAGAACGTATATTAAAACAAAAATTCGGGCAAGATTTTTTACAATACCAACAAAAGGTAAGACGTTGGATTTAACAAAATTTAAGGAAATATGATGACTATCACCATTTTAGACGGCGGTATGAGCCGTGAACTTATGCGATTAAACGCACCATTCCGCCAACCCGAATGGTCAGCGTTATCGTTAATTGAAAAGCCGTCCGCTGTGCAACAGGTGCATGAAGAATTTATCAAGGCAGGGGCGGAAGTGATCACCACCAACAGCTATGCCGTGGTACCGTTTCATATTGGCGAACAACGTTTTCACGCCAATGGCAAAATGCTTGCTGAACGGGCTGGACGACTGGCACAAAATGCGGTGCAAAATTCAGGTGTTTTGACCACTAAAATTGCAGGATCGCTCCCCCCAATGTTCGGCTCGTATCGGGCAGATTTAATCCAACCTAATCGCTTTGCGGAAATTGCTCAACCGATCATTGATGGGCTGTCCCCTTATGTGGATATCTGGCTATGTGAAACTCAAAGTGCGATTATTGAGCCTGTTTCCGTGCAAAAACTCTTGCCAAAAGATGAACGTCCGCTGTGGGTGTCATTCACCTTAACCGATGACAAACCCACCACCGAACCGCAACTACGTTCAGGCGAAAGCGTGCAAAGTGCGGTGGAAAAAATGATCGAAATTGGCGTACAGGCGATTTTGTTTAATTGTTGCCAACCCGAAGTGATTGAACAGGCGTTAATCGTTACCCGAAAAACCCTAGAAAAACACACCGTACTTCATATTAAAACTGGAGCCTATGCCAACGCCTTTGCACCGCAACCCGAAGATGCCACCGCCAATGACGGACTAGATGAAGTCCGCAAAGATCTCGATCCGCCAGCCTATTTGCAATGGGCAAAAAAATGGACGGCTCAAGGGGCGAGCATTATTGGCGGTTGCTGTGGCATTGGGGTGGAATATATTAACGTGTTAGCCAAGAATTTAAAGGGGAAATAATATGCCAATCTATCAAAACAAAGCCCTTTGTCGTGTCCGTGCCGTGACGCTTTTTTTAACCCTAACCAAGGATAAAAGCCAGTGGCTCAATGCGTTAAAGCAAGCCAAAGCGGAATTTGATATTCTCGTGCCAGCCATTCAACAACAAGGCTATACCGTACAATCTATTCGTATTGTCACCAATAGCTTTGGCGAATATTTGGATCTCACCAGTTTAGCCACGGCAAAACAAGATTTAGCTTATTTGAAAGAGCTGTTATTACAGCTTAATGACAGTGGATTGCGGATCCGTTTTGCCATTGGTGAAGCCAAAACTGTAGAAGAAATTGCCTTGTTACCTGAACTCATTGCGGATTATGGCGATTTATGCAATGCCTGTGTCAACGTGGGATTAGATCAAAACGGTATTTTAAACAACGATCTTATTTTGCAATCCGCTCAAGTGGTCAAACGCATTGCCGACATCACGCCCCGAGGCGAAGGTAATTTCAATTTTACCGTGAATTTTAACTGCAAACCGTTTATTCCTTATTTTCCAGCTAGTTATCATTCCAGCCAGTTGCCGAACAGTTTTGTGATTGGGCTAGAAACGCCTGATTTGTTAGTCGCCGTGTTAAAAGCATTATCCCCAACGCATCACAATGCGTTCTTCCAACAATGTTATGAAGCAATGTCGCAAGCCCTGCAATATCACGTTGATGAAGTCTTAAGTGCGGTCAATTCCGTACAAGATTCTCTCCATTTCTATTTTGCGGGTATGGATAGCTCCGCCGCTCCGTCTAAAAATTGTGCATCAATGACGGAAGTTTATGAATTAATGGGCGTGCCGTATTTTGGGGCAGCAGGCACCGTGGAAGCCTCTTCCTTATTAACTCGAGTATTTAAGTCAGTGCAAAATGTGCCGTTAGTGGGCTTTTCGGGCTTAATGCTGGCGGTTACGGAAGATTTAGGGCTAGCTGACGGCACACAAAAACAGCAATTTGATATTCGAGCATTGCTCACTTATAGTTCCGTCTGCGGAATTGGTTTAGACACCGTGCCTGTGGCTGGCGATGTGACGGCTGAACAAATTGCGGCGTTAATGCGAGATACGGGAACCATGGCATTTCGTTTAAACAAACCATTGACCGTGCGTCTGTTCCCAATTCCGCATAAACAAGCTGGCGAATTAACCGAATTTGACAGCGTTGATTTATGTAATTGCCGTATTTTGGCAGTATAAAAAGGAAATGCAATGAAACCTATCGATCAACAAAGCCTCGAAAATGCCTACCGAATTTTTGAAACGGGCGACGTCTATCAATTTGAAGTTGGCACAGTCAAAGGCTTGCAACAAATTCACAAAGCCTTATTCAACGGGCTGTATGATTTTGCTGGGGAAATTCGTCAATATAATATTTCCAAAGGCTATTTTCGGTTTGCCAATGTGCTTTATTTAAAAGAAGTGTTGGCAAAAATTGAGCAAATGCCTGAAAGCACTTTTGAGCAAATCATTGAAAAATATGTGGAAATGAATATTGCTCATCCGTTTATGGAAGGCAATGGACGCAGTACAAGAATTTGGTTGGATTTGATCTTGCGGAAAAATTTGGGCAAAGTGATCAATTGGCAAAATGTAGATAAAACCTTGTATTTGCAAGCAATGGAACGTAGCCCTGTGAATGATTTGGAACTGCGTTATTTATTGCAAACCAATTTAACGGATGATGTGGATAACCGTGAAATTATCTTCAAAGGCATTGAACAATCTTATTATTATGAGGGCTATCAAAAACAGCCTTAACTAAAAGGTCAACAGACCCTAATTTAACCTAAAAGGAAAGCAATTATGTCAAACAAAAAAATCGGCTTGGTGTCGCTGACGGCGTTGGTACTAAGCTCTATGATTGGCTCGGGGATTTTTAGTCTTCCGCAAAATATGGCAGCCGTGGCTGGGGCGGAAGCGATTTCCATTGGCTGGCTGATTACGGGGATAGGGATTATTTTTCTCGGGCTGTCATTCTTTTTTATCTCCCGTCTTCGTCCTGAATTAGACGGCGGTATTTACACCTACGCCCGTGAAGGCTTTGGTAACTTGCTGGGCTTTATGTCGGCGTGGGGTTATTGGCTCTGTGCAACCATTGGAATAGTAGGCTATTTAACCGTGGCATTTGAAGGCTTAGGTGTATTTACGGATAGCGAAACCACCGTGATTTTCGGACAAGGCAATACCATTGCCGCCTTTATTGGTTCATCAATTATCGTGTGGCTCGTTCACGCCTTAATTGCAGGAGGTGTGAAAGAAGCGGCAGCGGTCAATCTGGTGGCAACCTTTGTGAAAGTCGCTCCGTTAATTTTATTTATTGCCTTAGGCTTGTGGTATTTTGATGCGGATTTATTTAATACGGACGTAAAAGCCACCGCACTTAATAACACGGTGAGCGACCAAGTGAAAGACACGATGTTAATCACCCTTTGGGTGTTCACAGGCGTAGAAGGAGCAGCGGTGTTGTCAGCTCACGCCAAAAAACGTTCCGATGTGGGCTTGGCTACTGTGTTAGGGATTGTGATTGCGTTAATTCTTTATGTGGCGATCACGATTTTGTCCTTAGGTATTTTACCCCGTGAAGCCATCGCCAATATGGCAAATCCGTCTATGGGTCCATTACTTGATGCCATGATGGGTTCGATAGGAAAGATGATTATCACCGCTTGTTTGATTGTGTCGGTGTTAGCCTCTTATATCAGCTGGACAATGTACTCCGCCGAGGTGCCTTACTGCGGTGCAAAAAATGGGGCATTTCCAAAAATTCTAGACAAACTCAACCAAAACGGCACACCGATTAACTCGCTCTGGTTTACGGGTTTTGTGGTGCAGTTTTGCTTGGTGTTAGTGTTAGTTTTTGAGCAAAGCTATAATAATTTGCTGATGATTTCCACGTCCATGATTTTAATTCCGTATTTCTTAATTGGAGCCTATTTGTTCAAACTCGCCATACAAACTAACGCCGCTTGGTATATTAAACTCACAGGCTTTATGGCATCAGTTTACGGGCTATGGATCGTCTATGCAGCAGGCTTGGAATATTTGTTATTGTCTGTAGTGCTGTATGTGCCAGGGATTCTATTATTCCTGTATTCCAACCGAAAATTCCACGGCAAAATCACTTTAACGGGTGCTGAAAAAGGCATTTTAGCGGTGATTTTGGTGATTTTTGTGTATGCGGTGTATCGTTTACCTGAGTTATTGACTGCATAATTTATTCACTATAAACAAAGCCATAAGGAAAGAAAATGAAACAACCTAAAATCGTTATCCTAACGGGGGCGGGCATTTCCGCCGAATCAGGTATTCGCACATTTCGTGCCAGTGATGGCTTGTGGGAAGAACATCGTATTGAAGATGTTGCTACCCCCGAAGGCTTTGAGCGTAATCCAGAATTGGTGCAACGGTTTTATAATCAACGCCGCCGTCAGCTATTTAACCCTGACATTCAGCCCAATGCGGCTCATCTTGCCTTGGCTAAATTAGAACAGAAATTCGGTGATAATGTGTTAGTGGTAACACAAAATGTGGATAACTTGCACGAACGTGCAGGCACAAAAAATCTGATTCACATGCACGGCGAATTATTAAAAGTGCGGTGTAATTGGTCGGGGAAAATTTACGACTGGACAAAGGATATTACCGAACAGGATCGTTGTACCTGTTGCCAACCACCACGCCGTTTGCGTCCGCATATTGTGTGGTTTGGCGAAATGCCGTTACAAATGGAACGGATTTATCAGGCTTTAAATGAATGTGATTATTTTGTTTCCATTGGTACATCGGGCAATGTTTATCCTGCCGCAGGTTTTGTGCAGGAAGTCAGCCCTCAATGTAAGACTATTGAAATCAATTTAGAACCCAGTCAGATTCGTTCGCATTTTGTCGATGTGAGAGTAGGAAAAGCAGGTGAATTAGTTCCGCAGTTTGTCGATGAAATGTTAGCTAAATAAGCCAAATAATAAAAATCTGTTTCTCAAGCATTAAGATGAGAAACAGATTTTCTAAATTAACTCTAAAATATCAGCGAATTATTTTTCATTTTTCAATAATTCAGCATGAGCTTTGTTCCGATCTTTCATTTGAGCTTTGATTTCACGGCGTTGTTTAGAAAGATCGGCATTTTTGATCATATAATCATCAACACGACCTTCATAGTCATCACGCATATTTTCAATAATTGCACGTAAATCGGCAATACTCATATCATCACGAATATAATCGTTTAAATTATCAAGTAATAATAAACGTTTTTTATTATCACGAATTTTACGGTCGTTATCACCAATTTCACGTAATAATTTATTACGACGACGATATAAACGAACATATTCTAAAACTTCTTGAAAGGATTGTTTGTTGACGTTTTCCATAATTAGCACTCACTATATTAAAAAGGATAATCTAATTTATCCTTTTTCGTCAGTTTCGTCAAAGTGTTAATGCAAAATTTATGGCTAAGATCAATTTTTTCTGGTAATTCCTTGAAAAATTCATTGCCTATAGGCGGTTGTGGTGGTAAAAATAACACAATTCTAATATGACAAAATAGGAAGTATTCATGACACAAGTATTCAATTTTAGTGCTGGTCCTGCCATGATGCCAAAAGCGGTTTTGCAACAAGCACAAGCAGAGTTATTAAATTGGCAAGAGCAAGGCACTTCGGTGATGGAAATCAGTCATCGTGGTAAATATTTTATGGAAATGATTGTACAGTGCGAAAAAGATTTACGTGAATTGTTCCATATTCCAGATACTTATAAAGTATTGTTTTTACAAGGCGGAGCAAGGGGACAATTTGCTGCAATACCGATGAATTTAGCCAATAATAAGGGGAAAGCCCTTTATTTGGTGGATGGACATTGGTCATCTGTGGCTGCCAAAGAGGCTGCTAGTTTTACTCATGTAGATGAAATAAATATCTTAAATTCTGACCGCACTTTACGAGTGGAACGCTTGGATTTTAGTGATATTTCCGAACAATATGACTATGTACATTACTGCACCAATGAAACCATTAGTGGTGTGGAAATTTTTGATGTTCCCAATGTGGGTAATGCAGTGTTAGTGGCGGATATGTCATCAGATATTTTATCTCGTCAAATTGACATTAGTAAATTTGGCGTGATTTACGCAGGAGCTCAAAAAAATATGGGACCGTCTGGTATTACACTGGTCATTGTGCGTGAAGATTTAATTGGTAATGCTCGTAAGGAAACACCGTCTATTTGGAATTATGCAGTACAAGCCAAGTCCGATTCAATGATTAATACGCCACCAACCTTTGCTTGGTATCTCTGTGGTTTGGTGTTTAAACATTTGTTAGCCACGGGCGGTTTAGATGCTGCCGAACAACGCAATCGTGCCAAAGCAGAATTATTATATAATTACTTGAATAATAATAGTTTTTATCATAATTATGTGGCGGAAGAAAATCGTTCTATTATGAATGTAACCTTTACCACCGATAATGATGAGCTGAATGCGAAATTTGTCGCAGAAGCCACTAAAGCAGGATTACAAGCCTTAAAAGGGCATAAAGTATTAGGTGGCATGCGTGCATCTATTTACAATGCAATGCCGATTGAGGGGGTGCAAGCCTTAATTGCGTTTATGCAGAAATTTGCACAAGAAAACGCTTAACATTTAATTTATCTATTAGGGCGAGCATTCGCCCAATTTACTTAACCTAAAGTGCGGTCAATTTTTATGAAATTTTTATCTTTAGCTAACCAAGGGGTACAATCCCTGTCGCCTTACCAAGCAGGCAAACCGATTGAAGAACTTGAACGAGAGTTGGGTATTGCTAATATTATTAAACTCGCTTCTAATGAAAATCCTTTTGGTTTTCCTGAAAGTGCCAAAAGAGCGATTATGGATCAGCTTGATGAGCTTACTCGTTATCCCGATAGTAATGGGTTTGCATTGAAAAAAACGATCGCAGAAAAATTTTCTGTTGAGGCAGAACAAATCACCTTAGCCAATGGCTCGAATGATTTCATTGAATTAGTCGCTCACACCTTTGCCAGTGAACAAGATGAAATTATTTATTCGCAATATGCTTTCATTGTTTATCCTTTGATTACCAAAGCGATTAATGCGGTCGCTCGTGAAATTCCAGCCAAACACTGGGGACATGATTTAGACGGTTTTTTGTCGGCAATTAATGATAAAACCAAATTAATTTATATTGCTAATCCAAATAATCCAACGGGAAATTTTTTGACAGAAAATGAGATTGATCGTTTTTTAAGTCAAGTGCCAGAACGCATTATTGTCGTGTTAGATGAGGCTTATACCGAATTCACAGCCGAAAATGAGCGGATTGATTCCTTTGCTTTGCTGAAAAAATACCCGAATTTAGTGGTTTCTCGCACTTTATCAAAAGCCTATGGATTAGCTGGTTTACGCATTGGTTATGCAGTATCTAATCCTGAAATCGCCGATCTTTTCAATCGTGTTCGACAACCGTTCAACGTAAATAGTCTGGCTCAAGTAGCCGCTATTGCGGTATTAAAAGATGATGCGTTTGTACAAAAAGTCGCACAAAATAACCGTTCAGAAATGCAACGCTATGAATCTTTTTGTCAACAGCATGGTTTGCAATATATTCCGTCTAAAGGTAATTTTATCACCATTGATTTTAAACAACCTGCGGCACCAATTTATCAAGCCTTATTGCATGAGGGGGTGATTGTTCGTCCAATCGCTGGTTATGGTATGCCAAATCATTTACGCATTAGTATTGGTTTGCCCGAAGAAAATCAACGGTTTTTCACCGCACTTGAGAAAGTTTTACAAATTACTCCGTACTAACTTAAGCATGGTTACGCCACGTTGTGGCTGAAAATGAAATGAGAAGATGCGGAGCATCGTTACTTTATTTAACCCTGTATGTTAGTGCAGGGAGGAAACAAAATGGAAAAAATCACCCTAAACCCAATTTCTCGTATTGAAGGCACGATTAATTTACCGGGTTCCAAAAGCCTATCCAACCGTGCCTTATTATTGGCTGCACTTGCCAAAGGAACTACCAAGGTTACTAATTTATTAGATAGCGATGATGTTCGTTATATGTTAAATGCGTTGAAGCAACTCGGCGTGAACTATCACTTATCAGAAGACAAATCTGTTTGTGAAGTACAAGGATTGGGTGGAGCATTTCAATGGCAAAGTGGTTTAGCCCTATTTTTAGGTAATGCGGGAACAGCCATGCGACCTCTAACTGCAGCCCTTTGTCTAGCTAATCCAAATGCGATACCAAGTGAAATTGTTCTCACAGGTGAACCACGAATGAAAGAACGACCGATCAAACATTTAGTAGATGCCTTATTGCAAGCTGGGGCAGAAGTGCAATATTTGGAACAAGACGGCTATCCACCTGTGGTCATTCGTAATAATGGGTTACATGGTGGAAAAGTGAAAATTGATGGTTCGGTTTCTTCTCAATTTTTAACCGCACTTTTAATGGCAGTTCCTCTTGCTACCGCAGATACTGAAATTGAAATTATCGGTGATTTAGTATCTAAGCCTTATATTGATATTACCCTAAATATGATGAAGATTTTTGGTGTGGAAGTGGAAAATCAACATTATCAACGCTTTATCGTAAAAGGCAATCAGCAATATCAATCTCCACAACATTTTTTAGTGGAGGGGGACGCTTCTTCAGCTTCCTATTTCTTAGCCGCAGGTGCGATTAAAGGCAAAGTAAAAGTGACTGGCGTAGGTAAAAACAGTATTCAAGGCGACCGTTTATTTGCAGATGTATTAGAAAAAATGGGGGCTAAAATTACTTGGGGAGATGACTTCATTCAGGCGGAACAAGGCGACTTAGTTGGCATTGATATGGATATGAACCATATTCCTGATGCAGCGATGACGATTGCCACCACCGCACTTTTTGTTAAAGGGGAAACCTGTATTCGTAATATTTATAATTGGCGAGTGAAAGAAACCGACCGTTTAACCGCAATGGCAACGGAGCTGAGAAAGGTTGGCGCAAGTGTAGAAGAGGGGGAGGACTTTATTCGTATTCAACCTCTTGAATTAAGTCAATTCAAGCATGCTGAAATTGCAACTTACAATGATCACCGTATGGCGATGTGTTTTGCGTTAATTGCTTTGTCTAATACAGAGGTAACGATTTTAGAACCAAAATGTACGGCAAAAACGTTCCCAACATTCTTTGATGAATTTTTAAGCATCGCTATGTATGATAACAGAGTCTAATTCTGAGTGTTCTCTTGTAGAATACGAGCTGATCAGATAAAATACGCACACTTTTTTATAAATTAAGGAATAATCAGAATGTTCGGAAAAGGCGGAATTGGTGGCTTGATGAAACAAGCTCAACAAATGCAAGAACGTATGCAAAAAATGCAAGAAGAAGTGGCTCAACTTGAAGTGACTGGAGAATCTGGTGCTGGTTTAGTCAAAATTACTGTAAATGGAGCGCATAATTGTCGTCGTATTGAAATTGATCCAAGTTTAATGGAAGATGACAAAGAAATGCTGGAAGATTTAGTTGCTGCGGCTTTCAATGATGCGGTTCGCCGTGCAGAAGAATTGCAAAAAGAGAAAATGGCAGGATTAACCGCAGGTATGAACTTACCTGCTGGCTTTAAAATGCCATTCTAAAAATTCAAAGGTTATCACCGCACTTTTTTGTCAAACAAAAGTGCGGTTTATTTTTAAGGAATTTTTATGCAAAGTAGTCCGCTATTAGAAAATTTGGTGGAACATTTACGTTGTTTACCTGGGGTTGGACCAAAATCTGCTCAACGTATGGCATACCATTTGTTACAACGTGATCGTAGTGGAGGCATGAATTTGGCTCGGGCGTTAACTGATGCCATGTCAAAAATTGGGCATTGTTCCTATTGTCGTACATTCACTGAAGAAGAAATTTGTAATATTTGCGATAATCCACGTCGTCAGAATTCGGGTTTGCTTTGTGTAGTGGAAATGCCAGCAGATATCCAAGCTATTGAACAAACAGGGCAATTTTCAGGACGCTACTTTGTATTAATGGGGCATTTATCCCCTTTAGATGGTATTGGTCCTAGAGAGATCGGGTTAGATTTGCTACAACAACGGTTGCAATCAGAACAATTTAATGAAGTGATTTTAGCCACTAATCCAACCATTGAGGGAGATGCAACAGCCAATTATATTGCTGAAATTTGCCAACAACAGGGTATTAAAGCGAGCCGTATCGCTCATGGTATTCCAGTCGGCGGTGAACTGGAAATGGTAGATGGCACTACATTAACTCACTCATTCTTAGGAAGACGAGAGTTGTAGCAAAAAGAGTGCTGATATGCACTTTATTTTTGATTAAACCAGCCTATATAATCAAACTGATCATAATATTTTTTACCCAATAAACCTGAATAATCAAACAAATCACCCACTTGATCTTGTTGTTCAAATCCTTTGATATAAAATGCGGATTTTAATTCTGGATAAGGTTTATGAGTAAATACCACTTTATGCACAAAAGGCAATGCCTCAAATTGTTGTAAATGTTGGTAAGTACAACCATCACGGTCGGTCATGATAATAAAAAGATTATCCATATTTATCCGTTTAGTGCGTTCTTGCCATTTTTGTTTAGCTTGTTGCTCGGAATGATAATGCACAAAGTAAATCCGAAGATCGGCTAATTGTCCGACAGGATAATTTTTATCACTCTTTACAATGGTTAATTCCTGATTTTTATAGTATTCAATATTGCTCAAATAACGAATAAAATCATCGGGTTCCAAATAAAGATTGACGAAAGGTGAATTAAATGGCTGATGAAGATCGTGTAAAATTAAGGCACCGTTGCAATTACTAGAGATAACCGAAAAATTGCTATTTTTTAACCGCACTTGATTCGACTTATTGATGCCAAGGCGGAAAGGTTTATTGATGACGTTTTGTATTTTCTTGAACATGGTTCAACATCCATAAAATAATTTATTTAATTGGGGGTATGTTATCATATTTAGTAAAACAAAAAAGCTGAATTCAATACACCTGAATTCAGCTTTTTATATCATACATTATTGAATTTTAAACTGTACTGGTACGCTTACCGAACTTCCCATTCCTGCTGGGCGAGGTCCTATAGATCTGGCACTTTGTACCGCTTGTAAGGCAGAATTATCTAAATCTTCGCTACCAGATGATTTTGCCACTCGAATACCACTAATTGAACCATTCTCACCGAGATTAAACGCAATAACCACAACACCTTGTTTACGCATCATTTTAGCTCGTTGTGAATATTTTTTATGGCGTTCAATTTCACGTCTTAATGCACTTTGGTAAGCACTAATTTCTGACGTACTTGTTCCACTACCTGCTAAATTTGGGTTATTGGTTGTTACGTTATTGGAGGTTGATGTCGCTTGCGAATTTACCGCAGCATTTCCCTCCCTGACAGCATCTGCTTTTACGGCATTAGGATCAGGTTTAGCAATAACTTTATTTACTGGTTCTTTTGGTTTTTCTTTTGGCTTCTCTTTGGGTTTTTCTTTAGGCTTTTCCTTTGGTTTTTCTTTTTTCTTCTCAGGCTCTTTGGGTTTTTCTGGCTCTGGTTTGATGGTTGGATCCGCTACAATTTCTATCTTTTCGGGTTCTGGCTCTTTTTGTGGTTCCACTTCTGGTTCGGGGGCAGGTTCTTCAATGGTTGTTGCCATCATCATTTGCATAGAGATGTTGGTATCTAACACTCCAGCCACTTGGCTATTCGCCGCATCCTGATTAACAACGAGAGAGAATAATACTCCCCCCAATCCACAGTGAAACACCAATGAACCGACAAAGCCCAGTAATGAATCTTTCTTCATTTTACTTGCCTTTGTCTTTCATGGTGACAATCGCCACATTGGTAATTTGATTTTTAGCCATTAAATCCGTAATAGATACAAAATCTTGGAATACAGCATTGGCATCCACTTTTAAAGTTACTTTTTGGGTTTTATCCCAGCTTGCAACTTCTTTTTCTAATGCTTCCTGTGTAATTGGCTTATCATTAAAAAAGATTTCACCCTGTTCTGTTACAGTCAATAATTTAGCTAAATCATCTGATTTAAACGCTACCGTTTGTGATGCTTTAGGCACATTCACCTGAATTTTTCCCTGTGAAATAAAAGAAGCAGTAATTAATACAATAGCTAGTAAAACCAGCATAATATCAATAAATGGAATAATGTTAATTTCATCAAATTTTTTCATTTCAACATTACTCCAAAATTATTGTTCAATGTGTTTTGAGCTATTTAATGCTTTCCATTTCAAACGGTTAACTTCGACTTTACGTCCCAATGCACTGTAAAATACCATGGATGGAATAGCGACTAAAATACCGATTGCGGTGGCTTTTAAGGCTAAAGAAAGATGTAGCATAATGGTAGCCGCATCAATATCACCAGCGGAATTACCTAAGTCATAGAAAGTTAATAAAATACCAATTACTGTACCTAATAAACCAATATAAGGAGCGTTGGCACCAATGGTAGAAATAATGGTTAAATGACGATTGAGTTCAATATCTAAGGCGTGAATATTACTATAACTTGTGACTTTGATTTTGCTAAGGAATATATAGCGTTCAATAACAAACCAAACCATAATAAAGCTCATTAAACAGAGTAATCCGATGATAATATAATCACTATAACTTTTTAAAAAATCAAATAATGCTGGCATAGCTACTTTCCTTTGTCTAAATAATCAAAAAACTAATTGATAACTAATTTCAATTGGTACGGAATTTTAACAAATTCATCTGATGAGATAAAGAATATTTTTTATTTCGGATAAAACTATATAAGGAAAGAGGTTAATTTTCGTAACACTAGAAAATAACAAACCCCTAGACATATAGACAGGGGTTTGTGTATAATTCCTTTCGTGCTATCGGCGACCTGAGCAACGTGTTTGCTTAACCGTAGCACGTTGCCTAGTCGTCTTAGTCCTATGGCACTAAGGGGGTGATTTATGTGAAAACATCAGAAACTATTGCTCTGATGATACTAGCTCTTCTGCTAGTAGGGGCTTTCAGTACTCGGTTTGTAGCCATTTTCGATGTACTGTTAGCAGTTCTCAATAAATAGCCTAAACGGCTATGGAAGTGGGTAGGGTAGCAACCTACCCACGACTTTCTGTATTATAAGCCTTTCATTTCAAATTTCAACCATTTGATCTTTCATTTACTGAACAGCCACCACTTGACCATCCACATAATCCACCGTAATCACCTGATCAGGTAACAATTTACCCGACAAGATTTGTTGTGCCAATGGATTTTCGATTTCTTGTTGAATCGCCCGTTTCAATGGTCTTGCCCCATAAATTGGATCGTAACCCACTTCTCCGATGAAATCTAACAAGGCATCGCTAAATTGCAATTGATAGCCATGATAAGCCATACGTTTAGTTAAGCGTGCTAATTGAATTTGAGCAATGGCTTTAATATTTTCTCTGGCAAGAGGGTGGAACACCACGGTTTCATCAATACGGTTGATAAATTCAGGGCGGAAGTGTGAACCCACTACGGACATCACAATTTCTTTCATGCCGTCATAACCCAAATCTTTGTTCTCTTGAATTAAATCTGAACCAAGATTAGAGGTCATAATCACCACCGTATTACGGAAATCCACGGTACGACCTTGTCCATCGGTTAATCGTCCATCGTCCAATACTTGCAATAAAATGTTAAACACATCGTGGTGTGCTTTTTCCACTTCGTCTAATAAAATGACGGAATACGGACGGCGGCGAACGGCTTCGGTTAAATAACCGCCCTCTTCATAGCCCACGTAGCCTGGAGGTGCGCCAACCAAACGAGATACGCTATGTTTTTCCATAAATTCGGACATATCGATCCGCACCATCGCATCTTCATCATCAAATAAGAAGTTCGCCAAGGTCTTGCAAAGCTCGGTTTTACCCACCCCAGTTGGACCTAGGAACAAGAATGAGCCAATCGGACGATTTGGATCAGAAAGCCCAGCCCGACTACGGCGAATGGCATTGGCAACGGCTTCCACGGCTTCACCTTGCCCGATCACCCGTTTATGTAATTCATCTTCCATTCGCAACAATTTTTCTTTTTCTCCCTCCATCATGCGAGAAACAGGAATCCCTGTGGCACGAGAAAGCACTTCAGCAATTTCTTCATCTGTTACACGATTACGCAACAACGTCATTTCTTTACCATCAGCTTTATCCACTTCCGCTAACTGTTTTTCAAGATTTGGAATAATGCCATATTGCAATTCGGACATCTTATTCAAATCGCCAGCACGGCGAGCTTGCTCCATTTGGGTACGAGCATTTTCTAACTCTGCTTTAATATGTTGTGTGCCAGAAAGGGCGGCTTTTTCGCTTTTCCAGACTTCTTCCAGCTCCGCATATTCCCGTTCTTTTTCCGCTAGCTCCGTTTCCAAGGTTGCCAAGCGTTTACGGCTGGCATCGTCTTCTTCTTTTTTCAACGCCTGTTGTTCCAATTTTAATTGGATAATACGGCGATCGAGTCTATCCAATGGTTGCGGTTTAGAATCAATTTCCATGCGAATGGAACTGGCTGCTTCATCAATTAAATCAATGGCTTTATCTGGCAATTGGCGATCCGAGATATAACGATGCGAAAGCGTTGCCGCTGCCACAATGGCAGGGTCAGTAATCTGTACGTGGTGATGCAACTCATAACGCTCTTTCAAACCACGCAAAATCGCAATGGTATCTTCAACAGTCGGCTCGTCCACAAACACTTTTTGGAAACGGCGTTCCAAAGCAGCATCTTTTTCAATATATTGACGATATTCGTCCAACGTAGTCGCCCCCACGCAATGCAATTCGCCCCGAGCCAAGGACGGTTTGAGCAAATTGCCAGCGTCCATCGCCCCGTCTGTTTTGCCAGCCCCGACCATGGTATGAATTTCATCAATAAATAAAATCACCCGACCTTCTTCTTGAGCAAGCTCTTTCAACACCGCTTTTAAACGTTCTTCAAATTCACCGCGGTATTTCGCCCCTGCGATCAACGCCCCCATATCAAGGGAAAGCACTCGTTTATTTTTCAACCCTTCAGGCACTTCGCCATTCACAATACGTTGTGCCAAGCCTTCCACAATCGCGGTTTTACCCACCCCAGGTTCACCAATTAACACAGGGTTGTTTTTGGTGCGGCGTTGCAATACCTGAATAGCACGGCGAATTTCTTCATCACGCCCAATCACAGGATCGAGCTTGCCTGACTCTGCCCGTTCAGTTAAATCAATGGTGTATTTTTGCAATGCCTGACGGCTTTCTTCTGCATTTTGATCGTCCACTTTCTGCCCCCCACGAATTTGTTTAATCGCCTGTTGTAAACTCTCTTTTTTTGCACCGCACTTGCGTAAAATCTGGCTCAAGCTGCCGTTATCTTCTAATGCGGCTAACAAGAAAATTTCAGATGAAATAAATTTGTCTTGTTGCTGTTGAGCGATTTTGTCGCAAAGATTTAAAATATTCACCAACTGCCGAGAAATCTGCACATCACCGCCATTACCTGATACTCGTGGTAACTTATTGAGTTCATTATTTAATTCATTGCGTAATAAACTCAAATTCACCCCAGATGCGGTTAAAATCGGAGCAATTGAACCATCTTGTTGATTTAACAGTGCGGTCAATAAATGCACAGGTTCAATAAACTGATTATCTTTACCCAAAGCCAAAGATTGTGCTTCGGCAAGGGCTTGTTGGAATTTTGTAGTAAATTTTTCAATATTCATAATATTTTCCTTAAAAATAGGTAAGTTGTTACTGTCATTACTCTATATGATCTCTTTTTAAGCAATTTCAAGGATTATGTTAAATTAAATTTGTATATTGTCTTTTGCCCACATAAGGATCTGAATACGATTTTTGTAGCAATAATTTAAGCGATTAAAAAACAATCATCAAATGATCAAAAAAAAAAACAAACGCACTTCACCGACAATAAATGCGACACAACCTGTCAAACTCTTTTGCTATACTCTGCACCATTTATTTTCATATACCAATAAGGCGTAAATTATGCAATTCCAAACTCAAACTCAATTCTTGCAATACCTTTCCGCAGTACAACAAGCTATTCAGCCTATCAACCTTGATCAAACTGATCTCGACACGCTCCGTCAAAAGATTGAAACAGCGGAACTTATCGTGCCTGTGATTGGCGGCTTTAGTGCAGGCAAAAGCACGTTAATCAATTCATTCTTAGCACGTAATATTCTCCCGACCAATGTTAAAGCCGAAACAGCACTCGCCACTGAATTGCGGTTTAGTGAGCGAGAATATATTGAAGCCGTTAATGCCGATGAAAGTGTTCAAGAATTTGATTTAACGGACTTTGAACGAATTAAAGATAATGCGGCACAATATCAATATTTACGCCTGTATCTTAATAGTCAGCAACTAAAAGAGATTCAGCCCTTAGTTTTAGTGGATATGCCAGGGTTTGATGCCCCAATTAAAACTCATAATGATGCCATTCTTAGCTATTTAAGCAAAGGTGTTTATTTTGTTTTTTTAACTGGCGTTGATGAAGGCACATTAAGCCAAAGTATGATTCGTGAAATTCAAAAAACACGAGAATATGGCAAAGATTATGCGTTTGCGTTAAGCAAAACAAATCTGCGTTCTGCCAGTGATGTTGCGTTGGTGAAAGCACAAATTAGCAAACAACTTTTTGCAGAATTTGGCGAAGAAAAAGACGTGTATGATTTTGGTAATAAAAGCCAAGAGAATTTGCAAACCATTCTAACCGCAATTAATCCAGAAAAACTTTTTCATAAATTGTTCATTGACACCTTGACGAGTTTTGCCAATGGGCTAGAAAATTCGATCAACACCACCAAAGCCACTTACCAAACCGAACAAAAAGATGTTGAAGAAGCTATTCAGTTAATTAAAGATACCGTAAAAAATCTTAAAGAAAAAAGAGAAAAACAAATTGAACGAATCAAACGAGAGTATCGAGAAAATGATATTCAAAAAATCGGGCAAGATGTTTATTTCTCACTAATGGAGAAAAAAGCAGAATTTGTTGAATCTGCAATTTCAAATCCTGAAACATTCAAAACTGAATTTAATCATATTGTTAAAACTCGTTTAACGCTGTCAGTAGATAAATATCTCAAAGAATTAGGGGGCAAAATTATCAGCAACATTGCCGAAGATTTGAGCAATTTAACTCAACATCTACAAGGGTTTAAAATTGATGATAAATTTTTAATGCGACAATCCGAAGATATGTTCCGTGAATTAACTAATGTGGATATTAGTAACTGCGTTAATAACACTGTGTCAGGTGGCAGTATCGTTGCCAGAAAATCTGAAACAGATTTAGATTTTAGTCTTATTTTAAGCACAATTATTGCCAACTTACCGGTACCCAATATAGTCAAAACAGGGTTGACATTCTTAAGCTCACTCATTTTTGGTGGAAATAGCCGTGATACCGAAGAAGCAAGACAACGAGAACAAGAAGAAATCAACCGTCGTTATCAAGAGCAATACCAACAAGAACAATTACGCCTACAAAAAATAGAACAACGCCGTCAAGTTGAAGAAAAATTAAATCATTTTATTGTAGGTATTCCATCAATGGTGACGACAGAAATTAAACCCCATATTGAAAGGGCAATTAGCCAATTGGTTGAGAAAGTCACGGATTATTTTAGTACCGAGTTAACTAAAAAAGAGCAAGAAATGGAAACGGCGAATAAAGAACGTGATTTAGCCAATATCCAGAGCCAAATTATGGCATTAGATGAAGCCTTACAACAGCTTCAACAATTAAAACAAACTTATTTATCCTGTTAAGACGAGGTGATTATTATGTCTAACGTTATTACCTTAACTAAAGCACTTGAAAAATTGGTTGAAGAAAATAAAAGCAAATTAAGCCATCATTTTGAAACAATCAAAGCAAACTTAAATATCCCAGAATTTAATTCTGAAATTTTAGCCAAACAATTAAAAGAATTTGAAAATAAAGACCGCACTTTAAAATTAGGGATTATTGGGCGAGTGAAAGCGGGCAAAAGTTCCTTATTAAATGCACTGGTATTTGATGGTGAAGATATTTTACCCAAAGCCGCCACACCAATGACAGCATCTCTTGTGCAATTAGAATATGGCGAAACCTTGCGAGCTGATGTAGAGAAATTTGACGAAGCCGATATTCAAAAAATGGAAGAAAAAGTCGTTGAATATCATCAATGGTTTAAAGATCAAGAAAATCGCTTTTTTGAACGCTTAAAAAACAGTGAACCGAAAAAATTGGGGCAAATAGAATTAAGTTCGGAAAGAGAGCAAGAACTCAGAAAAAAAGCCAAAGCTCAGGCGAATGCCATTGAAGCACCGATTGTTTTACAAGCCAGCTTTGAGCAAAGCCAACAAATTAAAAAAGGAACTGTTTGTTTAAGCGATATTCCAACTACGCTTGTGGCAGACAATATTCAGGATTTAAATAAACAGTTAGTGGATTATGTGGGAGCGAATGGCAAATATATGCCATTTACTAAATCTATTCATCTTTATTTACCTTATCCATCCTTGAAAGGGTTAAATATTATTGACACTCCAGGGATTAATGATCCCATTGTTTCTCGAGAGGCTCGTACTCACGAATTACTTGGTTCTTGTGATGTGGTGTTAGTCGTTTCGCCTTCAGGTCAATTTTTAAGCCGTGATGATATTAGTTTAATTTCTCGTATTGCCCGTGGTGTGGAAGGAAAAAATATTCATTTTGTGGCAAGTAAAGTGGATGACCAATTATTTGGTAGTGAAAAAGAAGGATTACATACACCCTCTGAAGTGTTAGATCGTATTAGTGCTAAATTAAAAACACAGGCTGAAAATAATTTCCAAAATAATACACTTAATGAAGTGGGCGGAGCGGATATTACCCAATTAGATAATCCTGTTATTTGTTCATCAAGTGTGGCATATACCTTATTAAAACAGTTTGATAATCAAGCTAGTTGGGATGCAAATACTCAAACGGTTTGGGGAAATTTAAGTGAATATTATGGTGATGTGTTTAATAACGCAGAGCAAGCCAAAATAGAGTTGGCTAAAATGGCAAGCATTGACCAGTTAAATAATATTATTGAAACTAGTCGTGAAAATGCGACTAACACATTGCGAGTACGAGAAATCAATGCTGAACAAGCACAAATAAAAACACTTCAATCAATCCTTAAAAAGCTCAATAAAGAAGTGCGTCAAGAGATTCGCGATCTTGAAAATACTGATTTAAAACAGTTGGAACAAGAACAACGTTCTTTAGAGCAAGAAAAAAATAGGGTTGAAACGAACCTAAATGCAGAATATGCACGCCAATGTCAACAGCTGATTTCTAGCTTATCCGCTGATCTTAATCAGCAAATTACTCGATTGTTAAGAAACTTAGAGCGTACTGCAAATAATAATCGTGGGCAAGAAACTCGCTATGAGCAAAAAACAGGCTATAGAGAAAAAATTGAAACAGAATGGGAAACAAAAACAGAATATCGTAAAGTTAAAAGAAACGTAGTAATGAGAGGATTAAGTTGGTTTACTGGTGGCTTAATTAATGATTACGACTATGAATCTTATGAAGTACGCGTTCCAATCAGTAAAACTATCCAAGTTCCCTATACCTATAATCAAGAATACAATGTTGATGTGATTTATGCTGACCGTATTTTAGATGCGTTATTAGATACCCGAGAAGAATGTGTTGATGAATTAGAATCGGCTCGCAAAGAACATTATCAACAATGGCAACAGCAATTACGCCAAAGCGTTGTTAATATTATTAAAGCAAATAAATTAGGAATTGATGTACGCACCGTTAAAAATGCGGTGGAGCGAGTAATCCATTCACTTCCAGCTCGTGCGTTTAAATTATCTTCACGGATTCCAAATAGTATTAACCGAACGGATGTCATTGAAGGGAAAAGCCAAATTAAAGCCTATTTAAATGACGTTTTCCAATATTCAGCAGGGTTACAAAATGAATTGGAATCAGCGGTTCAACAATATAGTTCACAAATCCAACATTCACTTTCAACTATTCACTTTGCGGAAATGATTACGGATACACTTTCGGCGAGTATTAGTAAGAAAAAACAAGATATTCAAGATAAAGAAAAAAATCTTGCTCAATTCAATACAATTCAAGATAAATTAACCCAATTATTGGAGGAACTATAATGTTTAAATTTTTTGGTGAAAAGAAAAGACTTCGTGCGGAAGTCGCCAGCTTAACACAAGCGTTAAATGATGCCAATGATGAGATTCAGCTTAAAAAAGCAGAAATTGAAGAGCTACAACAATATATTGAAAAACAAAAGAAAAACATTAAAAATCTCAATGCAGAGCTTAGCGAAAAAGAAGAAGAAATTGAGCAACTTGAAGAAAATTTGAGTCAATTAAAAAAAGAATGTCGTCAAAAAGAGAATGAAATTAATGAATTACAGACTGAAATTGATGGTAAAAATAGGTTAATTGATTCTTTAGATCGCACCATAAATAAAATGCAACAAGAAATTGATGATGCCAATTTGCGTTTGAATTTAATTTCTAGCTTAGTGTCTGCCCCGATTAAAAATAATGGAGCAGAATCTTTTAATCAAATCATTCAAGAGCGTTTTATTCCGTTTTCCCAAGACCATAATTCGGTGATCGGTGGCGATATGCTATTACAGTTACAAAATATCGTCAGCGAATTAAAGATGATTGAGTCTTATCCTGAGTTTTATCAAAAAACTACCATTGCTATTGCTGGCGGATACAGTGCTGGGAAATCCAGATTTATTAATAGCTTTATTAAGCAAAATCAGAATGACAAAAATGCCAATTTAGCCGAAGGCATTGAACCGACTACAGCCATTCCTTGTTATGTGTTAAAAAGTGATAATGCCGAAAATGCCGTAATTGGTCGTAGTTTTAAAGGCGGAATCGCTCAACTCACCGACATTGATCCCGACTTCACCACCAAATTAAATCATCATTTTATTTCTAGCTTTGGATTTAATTTGAAAGATATTATGCCCTTTATATTTTTAACAGCAGATATTGAATTTGAACATTTATGTTTTGTTGACACTCCTGGCTATAATCCTGCCGTTTCATCACAAAGTTACACCGATCAAGATATGCAAACGGCTCAAGGGTTTATTGAAGATGCCGATGCTTTGATTTGGTTAATTGGTTTAGATACCAACGGCACCATTCCACAAAGTGATCTTAAATTTTTGAAAGAAGCCTTGAGCAAAAATAATGACATTAATCTTTTTGTCGTATTAAATAAAGCAGGATTAAAATCTGCCGAAGATCGACAAAATGTGATGAATAGCGTAATAGAAAATTTAGACAATGCGAAAATTAAATTTAAAGGTATTGAATGCTATGATTCTATTAAACAACAAAGCTATGAATTTCAAAAAATGTCATTGATGAAGTTTTTAACTCAGTTTAATAAGGTAAAAAATAAATGCTTGGATATTATCCAACAGTTAAATAGTATTAAACAAAATTGTAATGATAAAATAAATAGCAGAATTGAACAATTAAAAAACAATGCCAACACCGTTTCAACCTTATCCCTTACTATGTATGGAAATGGCAACTATGGTGACGATGCAGAAGAATTGTTAGATCAGTTAAAAGAAGAGTTTAATACTCATCAACTTGAAAACGACTTAAGCCAACTTCATACGCTTTTTAAAGAGCTTGAAAATACCTTACCAATTATTTTTGGTGAAAATAATTTTGATAATGCATTAGTGTTGCTAAGCAAGCAAGCAAGCAAGCAAGCAAGCAAGCAAGCAAGATCGAACAAGAATCCAATCAGGAAGTCAAGGAAAATTTGACTACGATAGGGCTATATTCTTCAGCATTCAGACACCTACTCGGGTTCAACTTCAACAACCAATAGAGCGAAATGACATATTATTTAGCAGAATACAAAATGGTGATTTTTATATTTCTAAATCGGGAAGATTAATTAATAAATGGTTAAAATTAAGTTGAATTAATTTGCTGTTCGGCTGAGAGAAAACCCTACTTTTGTGATCTCAATTCCAAAATTGAGATTGTTTTCTATTCATCTAGCATCGATCACTTTAGAGTAAAAATCCTATTGCGATTGAACCTAAGATGACAGATAATTTATGCGAATTTTCAAAACCAAATCCTTTACAGCGTTTGCTAATAAAAAGGGCATTGATGACAGCTTGTTAATTGAAGCTGTTGAACGAGCCGAACGTGGCTTGATTGATGCGGATCTTGGTGGTAATGTGATCAAACAACGCATTGCCAAACAGGGACAGGGGCGATCTTCAGGCTATCGTGCGTTGATTTTCTATAAAATTGGACAAAAATACTTTTTTGCATCCATTTTTGAAAAAAATAATCGAGAGAACATCACCAAAGAAGAATTATCAGAACTAAAAAAATTAGCGAAAATCTATCTTCATTATTCTGATGAAACCCTAGCTCATTACATCAAACAACAAGCCATAATAGAAATTTTTGTTTAATAGGAGAAATTTATGAAATATCGCAGTGAAATTTTTCAACAAATCCACGAAAATGCGATGGATTTATACGAAGTGGGTGGTATTGATGAAAAAACGATGAAAGAATTTGACGAGAGCTGCCTTGCCCCTAATTCCCCCAAAATTCTTTCTAGCCATGAGATTTACCAATTGCGTGAAAATGCTGGTATTTCGCAAAGCACTTTTGCAGATTATCTCAATGTGAGCAAAAGCCTTGTATCATCGTGGGAACGTGGTGTGAAGACACCAACGGGAGCTGCATTAAAATTATTGAATATTGTACAACAAAAAGGCATTGCCGCCATTGCCTAATCTTCTCACCAAACTTGTCTAAATTTCACGGCGTTGATTTACTCAACGCCCTTTGCCGATTATAATGCCAAATAACATAAACGAATTTTAAGGACGAAAACAATGCAGTTTTCTAAAATGCACGGTTTAGGCAATGATTTCGTGGTGGTGGATGCAGTGACACAGAATGTCTATTTTCCTGAAGAATTGATCAAAAAACTGGCTGACCGCCATCGTGGTATTGGTTTTGATCAGTTGTTAATCGTTGAACCGCCTTACGATCCTGAATTAGATTTTCATTATCGCATTTTTAATGCAGATGGGAGCGAAGTTGCCCAATGTGGCAATGGAGCGAGATGTTTTGCTCGTTTTGTGCTACTTAAAGGCTTAACTAATAAAAAAGATATTGCCGTCAGCACCGCAAAAGGCAATATGATGTTATCCGTGTTAGATGATGATAATGTGCGAGTTAATATGGGGGAACCTGTTTGGCAACCCAATAAAATTCCGTTTATTGCCAATAAATTTGAGAAAAATTATATTTTACGCACTGAAATTCAAACTGTGTTTGCTGGAGTGGTATCGATGGGGAATCCCCATTGTGTCGTACAAGTAGATGATATTGTCACTGCCAATGTGGAGCAACTCGGTCCATTGTTAGAGAATCATGAACGCTTTCCTGAACGTGTTAATGCGGGTTTTATGCAAGTGATCAATCGCAATCATATTAAATTGCGGGTGTATGAACGTGGTGCTGGTGAAACACAGGCTTGTGGCAGTGGGGCTTGTGCAGCGGCAGCAGTAGGGATAATGCAAGGATTGTTAGATAGTCAAGTACAGGTAGATTTACTAGGTGGTAGCCTGATGATTGAATGGCAAGGTGAAGGTTATCCTCTTTATATGACAGGTTCAGCAACCCATATTTATGATGGTGTGATTAAACTGTAAGGCACTTTTTTAGGGAAATGGGGGGAAAAAAATGAGCGAAAATATTTTAGAACAACAAGTCGTAAAATTTCTGCAAAACACACCGTACTTTTTTGCTCAACATTTAGATTTATTAGACACATTGGTCATTCCTCACGCTCAAAAAGGCTCACTTTCATTAGTGGAAATGCAATTAGAACGCCAACGAGAGCAGATTAAAATCTTACAAAGCGAACTCGCCATTTTTCAACAATTAGCTCATCAAGAACAGGATATTTTCTTCGCTTTAATGCCGTTACAGAAAAAATTAGCCAGTGCGGAAACCCTTGAGCAAGGCATTGAAATACTAAATCAGTGGGCGAAGAAATTTGATTTACAGCAGGTTAAACTGTTGTTATTTCGGGATAAATGGCAAGGGGAACAAATTAGCGATAAGAACTGGTTAGATCGCAAAGGCTTTGAATTGATTCGCCTTGAACGTTTTGGCTTACGCCGTTTTTATTTGGGCGAATTGAGTAATCGAGAAAAATCCTTACTGTTTTTGTTAGATGAATTGCCAGTAGGATCAGTGGCTTGCTGTTTGCTTGGGATTAAACCTAATCAGCATCAAGCTAATGGTATTTTGCTGTTTTCTGCTCGTGATACACAACATTTTTACAACGGACAAGACACCGCTTTTCTTTCTCATTTAGTGGATATTGTGGAATTGCATTTACACCGTTGGCTATTGCCCTGCGAAAAACAATAGCGAGAAAGCATAATGGAACAATGGCTACAAAAATACTACGATTTCTTACGTATTGAACGTCAACTGAGCCACCATACTTTGACGAATTATCAACGTCAATTAGCCGTGGTGCTAATCTTGCTGAATGAACAAGGGATTCAACATTGGCAGCAGGTTACGCCAAGTGTGGTGCGATTTATATTAGCCAGTAGTAAAAAATCTGGCTTACACGAAAAAAGCCTTGCTCTACGTTTGTCGGCGTTGCGGCAATTTTTAAGTTATTTAGTGGTGCAAGGGGAATTAAAGGTTAATCCAGCGATAGGCATTTCCGCCCCGAAACAAGGCAAGCATTTGCCGAAAAATATTGACAATGAACAAGTGGCTAAACTGTTGAATAATAACAGTAAAGAGCCGATTGATGTGCGAGATCGAGCTATGTTGGAATTAATGTACAGTTCAGGTTTACGTTTATCAGAATTGCAAGGATTGAATTTAACCAGCCTAAATATACGTACTCGAGAAGTGCGAGTGTTGGGGAAAGGTAATAAAGAGCGGATTTTGCCTTTTGGTCGCCACGCTTCAACGGCGATTCAAGATTGGCTCAAAGTGCGGTTATTATTTAACCCGAAAGATGATGCCTTATTTGTGAGTTCCCTTGGTAATCGAATGTCGCACCGTTCCATTCAAAAGCGGATGGAAATTTGGGGTATTCGTCAGGGTTTAAATGCTCACCTCAATCCGCACAAACTCCGCCATTCCTTTGCTACTCACATGCTTGAAGCCAGTTCTGATTTGCGAGCTGTGCAAGAGTTATTAGGGCATAGTAATCTGGCAACAACACAAATTTATACTCATTTAGATTTTAAACATTTGACTGATGTTTATGATCAGGCACATCCCCGTGCGAAAAGAAAATAGGAAAAACATAATGAAATTCTACCGCACTTTTACCCCTTTCAAGGTTATCAGCTTTGATCTTGATGATACGCTTTATGATAATGTCCCTGTGATTTATCAGGCAGAACAGCAATGTATCGAATTTCTGCGAAATGCAAGCCAAATTGCAGAATTAGGCAATGAAATGTGGTTTTCATGTAAACAACAGATTTTCCAACAAGATCCGATTTTCTGTGAAAATGTGACCGAATGGAGAATTAAAACTATTCATACGGTGTTACAAAAACACGGTAAAAGTGCGGTGGAAATTGAGCAACTTTGCAAAGCGTGCATTGAACATTTTTTACATTGGCGACATAAAATTACCGTACCACAAACCAGTATTAACCTACTCAACCAACTGAAAAAACGTTATCCTTTAGTGGCTATCACCAATGGCAATGTTGATCCATTACGTATTGATTTAACCCAATTTGATTTAATTTTGTGTGGTGGCGTACAAGGTCGAGCCAAACCTGAAGCTGATTTATTTCAACAAACTGCCCAGCATTTTGGTATCAAAACAAGTGAAATTTTACATGTTGGCGATAATTTGATTACTGATGTACAAGGTGCAATTCAAGCGGGTTGCCAAGCGGTTTGGTTAAATCTATCGGGCAAAGGCATGAGTCAATTTAGTGAAGCACGATTATTGCCTAGTGTGGAAATGGCTGACTTAACTGAGCTTCTTTTACTACAAGGCTAAGACTAATACACCAGATAAAATCAAAATTGATCCTATTAATAGTTTTAAGCTAAAAGGTTCGCCAAGCACCACAATCCCTAAAATAATCGCAATCACCACGCTTAATTTATCAATCGGAGCAACCCAAGAGGCGGGGGCGAGTTGTAAAGCTCGGTAATAACAGAGCCACGACAAACCCGTAGCAACCCCCGAAAGCACTAAGAATGTGAAAGGACGAGCAGCGATATGTTGTGGCAGTTGCCATTCGTTACGCATAGTAATAATGCCAGCTACAACAAAGAAAATGACGATAGTGCGAATGAATGTCGCAAGATTGCTATTCATGCCCTCTACCCCAAGTTTACCAAAAATAGCTGTTAATCCTGCGAAAAAAGCAGAACCGATAGCGAACCAAAGCCAATTTGTTTGGAACATTTTTTCTTCCTTTTATCCAATATGTCCCCGTCTTTGCCGCCTGAAAATCCATAAATTTTTAGGAAAATGGCATCTGTTTGAGCGTAGCGAGTTCAGCCATTTTCCGTTAAAAAAATTTATGGATTTTCAGGAAACAAGGCAAAATCGGGGCGTGTTTCTTTTTGCTTACTTTTGCTTTGCACGAGCAAAGAAAAAGTAAGTCGCCATCGGCGAAATCCGATCTTAATAAACACAAAAAGCGTGACAAAAACAAGAAAAAATAATTAGGCTTTCGTCACTTCCAATCGTTCAAACCGCAAAACATACCGTTCTAAACGACGTAATAATAACGTAGCTACCCCTGTAATCACAAGATAAATCAAGCCAGCCAAACCATAAATCGTAATGGCATCGTATTCCGTACCATAAAGCTGTCTTGCATAACCCATAATATCCATTAAGGTAATCGTGGAGGCAAGGGAAGTGCCTTTAAACACTAAAATAATTTCATTGGTATAAGAGGGTAATGCACGTTTTAATCCATAAGGCACTAAAATTTTTAGCGTTTGCCAACGGCTTAAACCTAATGCCGCACAACTTTCCCATTGACCTTTAGGAATCGCTTTCATCGCCCCATGAAACAGTTGAGTAGAGTAGGCAGCACTGTTTAAAGCTAAGGTTAACATAGCACAGAACCAAGCATCTGACAATAATAGCCAACATGGACTATTCACAATCCATTGAAATTGCCCAGGACCTGAATAAATCAGAAAGAATTGTACTAACAATGGCGTACCCGTGAATAAAACTAAGTAAAAATTCACCGCACTTTTAACAATTTTATTTCCCAGCGAAAGCAAAAAGGTGAGCAATACCGCTAATATAAATGCAATGGTTAAAGATACGGCGGTTAAGATCAAACTGGTTGGAATGCCTTGTGCAATAACCGATAAATAATCTTGCCACATTATCTCACCCCACGTTCAAATTTAGTGAAACGAATTTCAAGTTTGCGAATAAATACCTGACTAATCAAGGTGATACAAAGATAAATAAAGGCTGCCAAGGCATACCAAGTAAAAGGTTGGTGAGTTCGGGTATTGATCAATTCCGCTTGTCGCATCAGATCGCTCACACCAATTAAGGAAATTAACGCTGTATCTTTTAATAGCACTAACCATTGATTACTTAAACCCGGTAAAGCGTGTCGCCATACTTGGGGTAACACAAGCCGAATAAAAGTATAAGGACGGCTTAAACCAAGAGCCGCACCACTTTCCCATTGCCCTACTGGAATAGCTTGAATTGCCCCACGTAAGGATTGAGAAGCGTAAGCTGCAAAAATAAGAGAAAGGGCTAATACGCCGCAACTAAAGGCACTAAATTCCACATATTCGCCAGTAATTTTTTCCACTAATTCGGTTGAACCGAAATAAATCAGCAACACGACAATAATTTCGGGCAAACCACGCAATAAACTGACAAATATAGAGGTTGGAGTACGCACACAAGCCAGTTTATTCATCTCAAGTGCGGTGAAAATTAACGAAAAAAATAAGCCCACAATCAGCGAACAAACCGCTAACCCTAAGGTCATTAGGGTAGCGGAATACATTAAAGGGAGATAATCGAAAAACATTATTTCGCTGTCATCCATTTATCATAGATTTTTTGATATTCACCACTAGCTTTTACCGCGGCTAGTCCTTTGTTTAATTCATCAACTAATGCTTTATTTTTTAAGTTAACAGCAATACCTAAACCATTGCCGAAATAACGTTGATTTTCAACTTTTTCACCAGAGAATGTTAGATCATCATTATGATTAATCATATCCAATAACACTGGCATATCACCAAAAATAGCATCAATACGACCATTTTTAATATCTAACACAGCTTCTTGTAATGACGCATAAGGTTTTGGTGTATATTTAGTTTCTTTCACAATATAACTTTGGAATGTCGTACCATTTTGTACACCAACGGTTTTAATTGAATTGAAATCAACCCCTTTTTTGGCAATAAAGGTTGCAGCACTCGCAAAATAAGAATCACTGAATAATACTTGTTTGGCACGAGCTTCAGTAATATCAATCGCCGAAATAGCCGCATCAAAACGTTTTTGTTTTAAACCTTGAATTAATGAATCAAAGGCTTGACTTTGGAAAGAGCAGTTGGCTTGAATTTCTTTACAAATCGCATTTGCTACATCCACATCAAGACCGATAATCTCGCCTTTCTCATTGGTCATTTCGAATGGTGGATAACTTGCTTCCATGGCAAAGCTAATATCTTTCGCTTGAGTAGCCAATGCAGTACCGACTAAAAGTGCAGTTAAGAGTAATTTTTTCATAATGTTATGTCCTTGTTATTAATATAAGAGTTAGTGAGAGAGATATTGTTTAAACTGTTCAGTTTGTGGATTTTCAAAACAACTGGCATCACCTGCTTCCACAATATGCCCTTGTTCCATATACACCACTTTGGTTGCCACTTTGCGAGCCACATTGACTTCGTGAGTGACAATCACTTGAGTAATTCCAGTTTGTTGTAATTCCTGAATAATCGACACAATTTGAGCAGTGATTTCAGGATCTAAAGCAGCGGTCGGTTCGTCAAATAACAACACTTGCGGTTTCATCATCAATGCCCGAGCAATCGCTACACGTTGTTGCTGACCGCCTGAAAGCTGTAATGGAAAGCGATCGGCGTGTTCTTCCAAACGCAAACGGGAAAGTAATTCCATCGCTTGTTGTTTGGCTTCGGCTTGCGTTAAGCCTAAAATTTTCATTGGTGCTTCAATTAAATTTTCTAATACCGTAAAGTGTGGCCATAAATTATATTGTTGAAATACCATGCCGACATTTTTGCGTAATTGTAAAATTTGTTTTGGATCGCTTTTTTGGGATAAATCAAATTGATTGTTAGCAATATTTAATTGTCCTGAAGTCGGGACTTCTAATAAATTCAAGGTTCGAATCAAGGTACTTTTGCCTGCACCACTGGGACCGAGTAATACGATGGTATCGCCGTCTTCTGCACTTAGGCTAATGTCAAACAGTGCTTGGCTTGATCCGTAAAAGAAATTGAGATTTTGAACACTAATAGTCATTGATGGATGTTCTCTTTATTTGTGAATTGAAAATATATTACTTATTTTTGCATAAGTATGCAATGTGAAATGTTAAATTTGAATAAAAATTTATTTGTTGGGTTTCGCCATGTTCCTTACTTTTCTTTGCTTGTGCAAAGAAAAGTAACAAAAGAAACACACCCCGATTTTGCCTTGTTTCCTGAAAATGCTTTAATTTGCTTAACGGAAAAGTTGTAAACTCGCTACGCTTAGACAGTACAACTTTTCCTACAAATTAAAGCATTTTCAGGCGGCAAAGACGGGGACCCTGTTTTAGGCAGGGAAAAATGACGGGGGCGGATACATAGATCCGCCCCGATGAGTGCGATTAAAATTTAATGGAAAACTGCGGTCAAAAATTTACGAATTTTTTGCCATTTCAAATTCAATTAACATCATTAAAATATGAATCACTTTAATATGAATTTCTTGAATACGATCCGCATAACGGAAATGAGGGACACGGATTTCAACATCGGCTAAACCTGCCATTTTACCACCGTCTTTGCCAGTCATTGCAATCACTTTCATACCTTTAGCTTTAGCAGCTTCAATGGCGTTTAAGATATTTTTAGAATTACCAGAAGTGGATAAGCCAAATAACACATCGCCTTTTTGTCCAACGGCTTCCACATAACGAGAGAACACATATTCATAGCCAAAGTCATTACTCACACAGCTCAAATGGCTGACATCAGAAATCGCAATGGCAGGATAACCTGGGCGATTTTCACGATAACGTCCTGTTAATTCTTCCGCAAAGTGCATGGCATCACAGTGCGACCCACCGTTACCACAAGATAACACTTTACCGCCTTGTTTGAAGCTATCCGAAATGAGAAGTGCGGCTTGTTGAATGAGTTTGATGTTATTTTCATCAGCAATAAATTTATTTAATACATCTTGTGCTTCCACTAATTCGGCTTTGATTTGATCTAAGTACATGGTTTTTACCTTATTTATGTTATTGAATAAAAAGGATTATATAGCAAAAGTGCGGTGAGAATCTATGATAAATTTATTTTTATGGATACTTTTATTAATTTTAATGATAACTATTTGCAAAAATTTTCTTGTTTGTGTATGATTTCACCGTTTTACGCCGATCCTATAGTAGGACTAAATTAAGGGTGATCCCCTTATTTTTTATTTGTAACGTAAGGAATAAGAATGAAAAAGAAGCAAACCAAATTCACATGCAAATTATCTTTAGTGAGTTTGTCTGTTTTAAGCAGTTTTGCTATGGCTGTGGAAAGTACGCAAAACGTAGAAGAGCTTGAGACAATTCACGTTACTGCAGAACAGCAATTACAACAATCCCTTGGAGTCTCCCAAATTTCCAAAACTGATTTGGAAAAACGTCCTGTTGCCAATGACGTATCTGAATTATTACGCACCATGCCAGGGGTAAATCTAACGGGTAACAGTTCAACCGCTCAACGTGGTAACAAACGCCAAATTGATATTCGTGGCATGGGACCTGAAAATACCTTGATTTTAATTGATGGTAAACCTGTTACTTCGCGTAATGCAGAACGTATGGGGCGACGTGGTGAGCGTAATACACGAGGGGATTCTAACTGGGTGCCACCTGAACAAATTGAAAGTATCACGGTATTACGTGGTCCTGCCGCAGCACGTTATGGCTCGGGTGCCATGGGTGGGGTGGTGAATATTAAAACCAAACCAGTCAGTAATGAATTAAAAGGTTCCGTGACTTATTACACTAACCAACCAAGAGATAACTCTGAGGGTTCAACGAGTCGTGTCGGCTTTGATTTGAGTGGACCAGTGATTAAAGATGTATTGGCTTTCCGTTTATACGGTAGTGCGAATAAAACCAAAGCGGATGCAGTAAATATCAATCAAGAAGCATCAAGTAGTAATATTGCAGGGGTTGAAGGGGTGCGTAACCGTGATATTGCAGGGCGTTTAGAATGGAAAATTGATCCTCGCCAAACCTTAACCTTTGATTCCAGTTTTAGTCGCCAAGGTAATATTTATAATGGCGATACACAGTTGAGCAATGCCGCAGGGTTCACAACGGTTCTTCGTGAAAACGGTATGGAAACTGCACGTTTATATCGTTCAGCTTACTCTTTAACCCATAAAGGTGAATGGAATTGGGGGAATACGGAAAATAGCATTAGTTATGAGCGTACTAAAAATAGTCGTTTACCTGAAGGATTAGTTGGTGGAGGCGAGGGGAGCTATAGTTCAACTAGCAATTATTCTGACAGTAGGTTAACTAATTTACGTCTTCAATCTGAAGCCAATATTCCGTTTACTTTAGGTGTGTCGCAAGTATTAACAGTAGGTGCTGAATATAATCATGCTAAATTAGATGACCCACAATCGATGACGCAACCGTATCGGGTGTCTGTATCAGGGTTTGATATTGGTACAAATCGTAGTGGTGAAAAATCCCAAAGTAACATTGCGGTTTTTGCCGAAGATAATATTTATGTCACAGAACGTACTATTGTTATTCCATCTCTTCGCTTTGACTATAATACCGACAGTGGTTCAAACTGGAGTCCAGCATTAAATATCTCCCATCAACTTAATGATATGTTTACCATTAAAGGCGGTATTGCTCGTGCTTATAAAGCACCAAATTTATATCAAGTTAATCCTAATTATTTGTTGTATAGTCTAGGTGCAGGTTGCCCTTTGCCGAGTGCGGCTAATGGTTATACCGTTTATAATATGTCTTGTTATATTTTGGGTAATGAGAATTTAAAACCTGAAACTAGCGTCAATAAAGAAATTGGTTTAGAGTTTGAGCATAACGGTTGGCAAGCATCGCTTACCTACTTCCATAATGCTTATCGCAATAAAATTGTTACAGGAGAACGAGCGGTATGGTCAAATGGTAATGGTGGGGCAGGGCATGTGTTCCAATGGGCAAATACACCAAAAGCCACGGTTGAGGGCTTTGAAGGAAACTTAGTGATTCCCGTATTGGAAAACTTAACATGGAGCAATAACTTCTCTTATATGCGTAAGTCAGAAGATTATCAAGGTAACCCATTGTCGATTATTCCAAAACACACCATTAACAGCACTTTAGCATACCAAGCAACAGAAAAATTGGATATGAATCTCACCTTTACTCATTATGGTCGCCAAAAACCACGTACCGTGGCGATTATTAAAAATGAAACGTTATCAGCGACATTGTTAACTTATGATGAAATCGGGAGCTACGGAGTTTGGGGAATCAATGCAGGTTATCAATTTAACAAGCACTTTAGCGGTCGTATTGGAATGACCAATGTGTTTAATAAAAAACTTTATCGCACAAATAATGGTGCGCAAAGTTATAATGAACATGGACGATCTATTTATATGACAGCTAAATTATCATTCTAATAGAAAATAAATTGTTTAAAGGCGGATATGATTTCCGCCTTTCTTAATTTCGTTTGGATTGAATGGTTAAAATGTTGAGTGTATGATAAGAAAATATATATCAGATGCTAAATCTTAGGAAAGAGATCACGATGAAATTAAGGAGAAAACATGCAAAAACAACTTAATATAAATTACCAGAATTTCAAATCATACAATGAATTAAACGACATTGAAAAAAAACTGTTTGATGAGGCAAAAGCTGCTAGAAAGAAAGCCTATGCCCCTTATTCTCATTTTTTAGTAGGTTGTGCCATTTTGTTGGAAAATGGCGAAATTATTTCAGGCAACAATCAAGAAAATGCAGCCTATCCTTCTGGGTTATGTGCGGAAAGAACCGCTATTTATTGGGCTTCAGCGAATTATCCAGATCAAAAGATTTTAAAAATATTCGTGGTCGGTGCACCAGAAGATGAAATGAAAAATAGCCCAGTCCCACCTTGTGGAGCCTGTCGGCAAAGTATTTTGGAATACGAAACCAAACAAGCACAAAATATTGAAATCTATTTCGCGTCTATCTCTGGCGAGATTTTTAAAACCTATTCGATCAAAGATTTATTGCCGTTTAATTTTGATGTGTCATTTTTGTAGAAAACAATGAAAAAAACCACCGCACTTTTATTAATGAGTATGAGTACATTTGCTTACAGCCAATCCATTTCCTTGCAAAATGGCGATTTTGTCAAAGGGGAATTTACTGTCACAGACAAAGACGGGGCAGATTTAGCCATTGTTTTTGCGGATAACAGCGAGCGGTGGTTGTTGCAAAATGTGGTGGGCAAGAAAGAATTTGTATTCAAAGCCGAGCAAACAGGCACGGCGGATTTTGTGATTTATCCGTCTAAAGCTGAAAAAACTGAAAAGGCTGAAAAAGCTGAAAAAGCCGAAACGGCACATTATCAGATTCAGATTTTGCAACAGATTCCTGTGGCGGAACAACAGGCGTTGCCTGCAAAATACCTTAGTCCAACTATTCAACAGCTTGCCGAACAATTAACCGAACAGAATAAAACCGTACGGCTAGATGAATTTTGGCAAAAGATCACCCAACAAGGTTTGCCCCTCATTGAACCTGTTGAAAATAGTAATCAAAGCATCGTCACGTTTTTATGGCGTGGGGCAAAACAAAATGTGTGGTTGTGGGGTTCGCCGAGCCGTGAAGATCATCATGATCAGCTTGAACGTCTGTTCGGTTCGGATATTTGGTTTAAATCTTATCAACTGCCTAATGACAGTCTGGTTTCCTACGGTTTTGCTCCCGATGTACCGACTTTACCCGTCAACCAAGGTGAGCAACGCCGAGCTATATTAGCCACCTTGCAAGCCGATCCTTTTAACCCGAATACTTATCCAGCCAAGCCGAAATATCCGCAGGATAGATTTAGTTATGTGTCGGCATTAAAACTGAAAAATACACCACAATCGCCTTGGCTTAAACCACAAAATGCACCGCAAGGTAAGTTGCAAACGCATCAATTTCATAGCCAAATTTTGGTGAATAGCCGCCGTGTACAGATTTACCTGCCTGCTCATTTTGAACCGAACAATCCCGATCTTCGCTTGCTGTTTTTATTTGACGGCACGGATTATGTGGATAAAGTCCCGACTCCAATGATATTGGATAATCTGATTGCCCAAGGCAAAATTCCACCGACAGTTACGGTGTTTATTGATAATCCAACCACCCAAGCCAGAAGAGCGGAATTACCGCCCAATCCCGATTTTGCCAAAATGATCGCAACGGAATTATATCCTTGGGTAAGCCAACAGCTAGGTATAAAAATTGCCGCAAAACACACCGCACTTGCAGGCTCTAGCTTCGGCGGATTAGCCACCGCTTATATCGCCAATCAATATCCTGATATTTTTGGCAATGCTCTGGTGTTGTCAGGTTCGTTTTGGTGGAAAGATCCGCAACAAAGCCCGCAATTTAACAACGCAATGGCACATTTATATGCCAGCCAAGCAACAAAAAATCTTCATTTTTTTATCAGTGCAGGGATTTATGAGCAAACCATTTTAAACAGCTCAAGGCATTTTAAAGATGTGTTGATAGCAAAAAATTACCCTGTGATCTATAAAGAATACGCTTCCGAACACGGTTATTTTTCATGGCAAACGATTTTGCCTGAGGGCTTGCTGGCGTTGTTTGGTCAGTAAAGCATAATCGTATTGATGGTGGGTTTACCCCACCTATCATCTAATCACTATGCCATTTTTTCCAACACTTCCGCTTCAGTCAATTTCGGTACATCATTTTTTAGTTCATAGAAAGACGGCTTTTTGTCGATAAAAATTTCGTCTTCCAAGGTAAACGTGGTTTGCCCGTAAAATAAGCCAGTGGAAACATAATAATGTTGCGTACCCAGCATGTGATAATAAAGATGTGAACCGCAATTTCGGCAAAACGCACGTTCCGCCCATGGGGAAGATTGATAACAAGCAATATGTTCGTTTCCTGTGGTTTCTATTTTTTCACTATGAAATGAAAATAATGGACCGCTGTTCCAGCGTTGACACATACCGCAATGGCAGACACTGGCGTTTTGATTATCGGCAACCGTGAGCGTGATTGCTCCACATAGACATTGACCTTTCATGATGTTATTCTCCTTTGATGATGTTTATCATCGTTCGATTTTACCACAAACTCCCCAACAAATTCTTGATAAATTCCAACCGCACTTTTGCCTGTTCTAAATTGCAAGTAAAGCGAAATTTCGTTGGTCCGTCAAATTTAAATACCGCTGGTTGCTGTTTGATTAAGGCTAAAAACTTCATCGGATCAATATCCGCCGTTGGGTTAAATTCTACAAAGCCACCGTGGGCGGTGCCGTCTATTTTAGTCACTTTGAGCGGTTTTGCTATTAATCGTAGTTCGGCAATTTGCATTAAGTTTTGGGTCGGTTCGGGCAATAAACCAAAACGGTCAATCAATTCCACTTTCAATTCATCAAGGGCGGCTTTGTTTTCTGCCCCTGCAATACGTTTATAGAAAGACAACCGCATATTCACATCGCCCAAATAATCATCAGGTAACAGGGCAGGTACACGCAAATCAATTTCCACTTGCTGTTGGGTGAGTTCGTCCAAACTTGGCTCACGCCCTTCTTTCATCGCTTTCACCGCACTTTCCAGCAATTCCATATACAGGCTAAAGCCGATGCTTTCAATTTGTCCGCTTTGTTCTTGCCCGAGTAATTCGCCAGCCCCACGAATTTCTAAATCGTGAGTGGCAAGAATAAAGCCAGCCCCGAGATTATCCAAACTTTCAAGGGCTTCAAGGCGTTTTACCGCATCTTTGCTGATGAGTTTCGGCGGCGGTGTAAGCAAATAGGCATAGGCTTGATGATGGGAACGCCCAACCCGTCCACGCAGTTGGTGCAGTTGAGCCAAACCGAAATTATCCGCCCGTTCAATAATAATAGTATTCGCCGTTGGCACATCAATGCCTGTTTCAATAATGGTGGAGCAGACCAACACATTAAAACGTTGATGATAAAAATCCGACATCACCCGTTCAAGATCCCGTTCCCGCATTTGACCGTGACCGATCGTTACCCTTGCTTCAGGGACAAGTGCGGTGATTTTTTCCGCACATTTTTCAATGCTTGCCACATCATTATGCAAATAATACACCTGACCGCCACGCAGGATTTCACGCAAAATCGCTTCCCGAATAATCAAATCATCCGCTTGTCGCACAAAGGTTTTAATAGTTAAACGGCGAGCAGGGGGCGTGGAAATAATAGACAAATCCCGAATGCCATTCATCGCCATATTCAGCGTGCGTGGAATCGGTGTCGCAGTCAGGGTCAGAATGTCAATATTGGCACGCAGCTGTTTGATTTTCTCTTTTTGTCGCACGCCGAAACGGTGTTCTTCATCAATAATCAGCAAACCGAGATCGCTAAATTTCACATCCGATTGAATCAGTTTATGGGTGCCGATTAGAATATCCACCTTGCCCTCGGCGAGATTGTCCAAAATCTGCTTTTGTTGTTTGGCGGTTTTAAAGCGTGACACCATTTCCACATTGACAGGCAAATTGGCAAAGCGGTCTTTGAAATTGTCAAAATGTTGTTGAGCCAGTAGCGTAGTTGGCACCAGTACTGCCACCTGCTTATGATTCATCACCGCCAAAAATGCGGCACGCATTGCCACTTCGGTTTTGCCAAAGCCCACATCACCACACACCAGCCGATCCATCGCTTTCGGTTGACACATATCGGAAATCACCGCATTAATTGCCATTTCTTGATCAAGGGTTTCTTCAAATGGAAACGTTGCTGCAAAGGCTTGATAGTCTTGTTTATCATATTGAAACGCAAAGCCTTTTTTTACTTCACGTTCGGCATACACATCAAGCAGTTCCGCTGCCACATCACGGATTTTTTCTGCCGCTTTGGAACGGGCTTTTCCCCAGGCATCACTGCCGAGTTTATGCAAGGGGGCGGTTTCATCGCTACCGCCCACATAACGGCTGATTAAATGCAGACTGGCGACAGGCACATACAATTTTGCATCGTTGGCATAAGTCAACAGCAAATATTCCGCTTTCACACCAGCATTTTCAAGGGTGACTAAACCGCCGTAACGCCCCACTCCGTGATCCAAATGTACCACTGCTTGTCCGATTTTTAGTTCTGCAAGGTTGCGAATGAGTGTATCGGGATTCACTGTTTTGCGTTTGTCACGGCTACGTTGTTGGACTCTTGAGCCTAATAATTCATTTTCAGAAATGATGGCAATTTTGACCGCAGTTTCTAAGATGAAACCTTGATCTAACGGGCTAATTTTTAGCCCGAACTTCGGCAATTTTTCGGGCGGACACATCGGTCCGCCCCTACGATTTATTTTATCGCTCAATCCTTGTAGGGGCGGATCTACGTATCCGCCCATATTATTCGGAGAAAATAATTGAATCTGTTTCGGCTTAATTTTTAACGGTGCCAACAAATCCAACAAAGTTTCTCGCCGTCCTTCGCTTTCCACCGAAAATAAAATTTTGTCGTCAAATTGTTCGATAAATTGGCGTAATGCCTGTAATGGCTCTTTTTGTTGGGCTTGAATTTGCAACTCAGGCAATGGACTTACGCTTAAATTGGTTTGCCGAACGGATTTTTTCAAGGTTTCGGTTTTTAATGAAATGCGTGGATATTGCTTCAAACGGCGGTTAATTTCGTCAATTTTGAGCCAAAGTTGAGCAGGGGGTAACAGCGGTCGCATTGGATCCACTTTGCGACTTTCAAAACGGCTTTCCGCATCTTGATAAAACCGCTCGCCTTGGGTTTGATAGCCGTCAAGATCCACAAATAGGGTGTTTGGCGGCAAATAATCAAACAGGGTCGCCATTTGCTCAAAAAACAGCGGTTGCCAGTATTCAATGCCCGACACCAGTGTGCCTTTGCTCACTTGCTGATAAATATGCTCGGGATCACGGCGGATTTCGCCAAAGGTTTCCCGAAATTGGCTGCGGAAAAATTCAATGCCACGGCTATCGGTAGGAAATTCGTGAGCAGGCAACAGATTAATTTTGTCAATTTCAGTCAGCGTACGTTGGCTGTCCACATCAAAGGTGCGAATACTGTCAATTTCATCATCAAAAAAATCCAACCGAAATGGCTCGCTGCTCCCCATTGGGAACAAATCCAACAGCGAACCCCGTACGGCAAATTCGCCCACTTCCAATACCTGCTCCACCGCTCGATAGCCTGCATTTTCAAGGTTCAACCGCATTTTTTCGATATTCAGCCGATCACCTTTTTTAATCAACAGCACATTTTGGCTTAAAAATGACGGTGGACAAAGGCGTTGCATTAAGGTGGTAATCGGCAAAATTAACACGCCCAGTTTGGCTTGTTGCAAGTAAAACAGGCTACTTAGCCGTGCGGAAATAATGTCTTGATGGGGCGAAAACGCATCATAAGGCAAGGTTTCCCAATCGGGAAACAGTTGCACGGCTGGCAAAGTTTGGCGTAAAAGTTTTTCCAAACGCGCCGCAGTTTTGCTGTCTTGCGTAACGATAACGGTTAGCCCTTGATATTGCTGGGCAATTTGGCTTAAGGCAAAACTGTCTGCACCTGCAAGGACGTTGCCGAGCAGTTTGTGATCTTGGGGTTGAGTGGGGATATCTAATTGGAAAAAGGCGTTGTTCATTATTATGTTGCGTTAAGAAGATAGAAATTATGTCTATCTTAAAGGAAAAAGAGGGAATTTCGCAATGCTTTTGTGTTTGGAGAGAATGTGCCTACGCTATTTTTGTTGAATGGTTGGGACTATGCTATCAAAAAATTTTTTCAGAAATTTTGTGATCGGTATCTCATTTTTGAAAATTGCCCTTTGATTGGAGTGTTTTTTTTTTTGTATGATGTTCCTTGAATAATTAATTCAGAAAACTCTATCTTATAAACTATATACCTTAATTAAGGGGAAAATTATGAAGAAGTTACTTAAAAAAACAGCATTATCATTATTGATTTCAGCAGCGATTAGTAGTTCGGCTTTGGCTGCGGAGGCAAGTAATGTTCCATCTATTTTTTCTTATACGGGCTACACACCTTATTCTTCAGCAATTGACGTGACAGAAACCTTTACTAATCAAAATGCCTTTTCTATGGATAGTGGCTCTTTAACTTTCCGTTTTAGTAATTCAGCCCCGTCAGGTGATGCTAGTTTATTAGGGATTTCCGACCCAACAAAACCGAATGTTTATGTTAACCTTTACATTAATCGTAATACGGATGGGGATTTGTTTGGTATTGAAGTTCGTAATAATAGCCAATTAGTCCCAGTTAAGGATGTAAAAACGAAAAGAGTTTCACAATCTGAGGGCGAATTTAGAACAGTTACCTATGTCTTTAATAAAGAAGGTGGTGAAATTGTTATTTATGTGGATGGTGAAAGAGCTTTAACTTGGAAAGGAGATGTTAAATTCCTAAGAGATGTTCCAGGATTATCAACTGCTTATGTAGGTAAGACAGCACGTTCATCAGGTAATCAATATGGTTTTAGTGGTGATGTGAGCTATGCGGGGGCGACTAACCAAGTATTAACAGATGCTCAAGTACAAGAACAATATCAAGCTCTTACACATAAAGAAGATGAAATTCATACTGAACGAGTTTATCAAGCGGAAAAATATACTGGTTTAGGAGCCTATAAAACTGAACGCGATCCTATTTTTAAAGGGGTACGAGTATCACAAGATGAAGATTCTGCTGATGCCTTTGGTTATCGTATCCCATCTCTATTAACCACCAAAGATGGCGTAGTGATTGCTGCTGCGGATAAACGTTATCAACACTGGAGTGATTGGGGAAATATTGATACCATTATTCACCGCAGTTTAGATGGTGGTAAAACTTGGCAACCAGCTCAAACAGTGATTGATTTGGTTAGTCAACCCTATGCTATAGATCCAAATTCAGCTCAAAATTCTGCTTTTTTAATTGACCCACTATTAGTACAAGATAAAAATACAGGACGTGTTTTTATGTTAGTGGATATGTTCCCTGAGTCAAGAGGATTTGGTGGTATTAATAATGTAGCAGGGGAAGGAAATGGCTATATCAATATTGGTGGAACGTATTATCAAAAATTGACTGATAAGGATGATAATTTATATACTATTCGTGAAAATGGAGTTGTTTATAATTCGTCAAATCAACCAACAGATTACCGTGTAATTGTAGATGGTAATCCTGAAAAACATTTTAAAGATTTGGGTGATCTTTACAAAGGTGAAGAACGCTTAGGTAATATTTATCTTTCAACCAATTATGAAAATAATGGTAGTGCCCCATTACAATCAGCTAAAACTATTTCTTTATGGTTAACACATAGTGATGATAACGGTGCTACTTGGTCTAGCCCTGTTAATATATCTAAACAAGTGAAAAAAGATTGGATGCGTTTCTTGGGGACAGGTCCTGGAACAGGTCTTCAATTAAAAGATGGCAGCTTAGTAATGCCAGTGTATTACACTAACGCAGATGGCAAACAATCTGCAGCCTTGATTATTAGTAAAGATGGTGGTATGACGTGGGATCTTGGTGAATCACCAAATGATGCGGTATATCGTTCAATTGGTGGTTCTCGTCATATTTCAAGTAAAGATCAGGAATTAACTGAATCACAAGTTATTCAATTAGATAACGGTGATTTAAAATTATTCTCTCGTAACTATAGTGGTAACGTTAAGATTTCTACCAGTAAAGATGGTGGTTATACTTGGGATCATACCATTGAAAGCGACCAAGTATTGTTAGATTCTTACTGTCAAATGTCAGTTATTAAATATTCTAAACGCATTGATGGTAAAGAATATGTTGTATTTGCTAATGCTCATTCAAGCAAACTATGGGATCGTACCAATGGTAAGGCTTGGTTGGGTGAAGTACAAGAAGATGGTTCCATCAAATGGAAATATAACACCAGTTTCTCGCCAGCGGAAGGTACAAAACAATATGCTTATAACAGCCTAACAGAATTGCCTGATGGCAGTATTGGTATCCTTTATGAAAGCCACGCAGGCTATGATATTCAATATGTGCGGTTCAATTTAGAAGATTTATTCTGGCAAGGAAATTATATCTATCGTGATTCAAGAGATGAAACTTATAAAAACGTGACGTTGACGAGTCCGAAAGATGAAGTCTTCTATAAAATCGGTGACGGTGAAATGATTAAAGTGGGTAAAGGTAAAGATTTATCCAGTTTGGAAGTAAGAGAAGGTATCGCTACTTTAAATCAACAAGCCGATGACAATGGGGCTAAACAAGCCTATGCCAACGTGACGGTTAAACCAAATGCCACGGTTCGCTTGGCAGATTCTGACCAAATCAATTTCAGCAATTTAACCTTAGAACAAGGGGCAAATCTTGATTTAAATGGTGCAGATCTTACGGTTAAAAACGGTGATGAGCGTACAGGCTTACGTGCGGAAACTATTAATGGCAATATTGTAAATAATAAAGCTAATAGTGAAGCTACCTTTAGTTATCAAGTCAATGGTAATCATATTTTTACTGGTGTGGTTGGTAATGGTGAAAATGGTAATGTTAGCCTTGTCTATGCACCAGAAGACAGTGCTTCAAACTTAACTTTGGCAAATAGTAGCTTCTTAAATATGCTTGATGTACAAGCAGGTTCTTTGATTTATGGTGAGGGTTCTTCTCATGTTGTTGAGAATGCCACACTTCATTCAAATTCAAATCTGATTTTACAGGATAATGTAGGTGCTAATATTAAACATATTACACTAGAGAATGCAGCAAATTTAATTGCTAATGTTACAGATAATAATGCGACACAATTATTTACTGATAGCATTACGGGTGAAGGTAATTTAATTAAACAAGGTACTGGTGCTTTATTTATTACTGGTAATATTAATCATACTGGAAAAACCGATATTCAAGAGGGGGCGGTTGAATTACAAGAGAATGCTCAATTAGGTGGCTCATTAACTTTAGCTAGTGGCACAAAATTTGGCGGTCAGGGTAGTGTTAAAGGCGATAGTACATGGTCTTTTGATAGTTCGATCTCTCCGAGTTTCAATTCTTCTCAATGGAATATCTTTCAACGTAGTGCAGAAGAAAATGCTTTTGCTGGAAAAACATTAACCTTTGGTAATGTGATCAATCAAGGGGCGGATGTTAATCTAATCGTAGATAATAAGGGAGATGATATAACTCAATGGAAGCATGATGCTTTAAATATTACAGGTGACTATCATACAGAAAATCCAACGCTAGTGAATTTATTAATGTTAGGTACAAATCAAGGTGTATCAGATAAAAATAACAATGGTCGTTATGATGCTGATGAGGGGTTATCCTTAATTAAAGTCTATGGTAATGTAGATCGTATAGATTCCTTTGCTTTGGGGGTAGCGGCGGATAAATTACAATCAGCTTATCAATTCGAATTAGTCAGCTTTGAAAAAGGCAGAGCAGGTAATTTCTATGACTATCAATTACATCGTAAATTAATCAAGAAAGATGGCACCGCAGTTAATAATGTAGTTTACGCACCATTGCCAGATCCATTGGAAAATAGTTTACCAAATGATTTGATTGTTACAGCTGTGCCAGATGAAGCACCAACGCTTGAATTGCCAAATGATTTAATCGTGACTGATGTGCCAGCAGATTCTCCAACCGTTGAATTGCCAAATGATTTGATTGTTACTGCGGTACCAGATGAAGCACCAACACTTGAATTACCAAATGATTTAGTTGTTTGGCAAGTCTTGGCTGAAGGTGTTGAGCCACCAACATTAACTATTGAAGAAGCACCAGCCAGTGTGTTGGCAGCCGCCGAAGCAGAGCAAAATGTACGGGCTCAATTAAGAGAGGAAATACCGTCTTATTTAGTGGCAAATACCGCCGTAATGCACCAAGGTACAACTGTGCGTGATATGTTTACGGATAATCTTTGGGCAAAACATCAAAAAGGTTTCTATGTTGAACAAAGACATACTCGTTCAGACTATAAAACCGATTTGGGCTTTGTAGATTATGGTTACGATTATGAATCTATCCAAAATACCACTTTATTTGGTAGCTATATGCCAGTGTCTGACAGTACGGAACTACACGCAGGGCTAGCATTTAGTAATCAAAAAGTGACACCAAAAGCAGTAGATGGTTATAGCTCAACTAAATATAAATCCACTTCATTATTGTTAGCCATGCACAATGAATGGGATAATGTGTTATTGAATAGTCACCTTGGTATTCATTGGCATGATGGTAAAGTATCTACCAATAGCCAAAAAAATATTGCCAAAATTAAAGGTGAACAATATCAAGTTGGTACTGAGTTAGGTTATAAATTCAAACTCGGTCAATTCTCAATAACACCTGTAGCTGGCTTAAGTTATCAATATTTTGATATGCTAGTCACGGATAAATCATCAGCACAACTTAAAGTCAATGCGGATCCGTTTAAAGTATTTAGTCAACATGTTGGTTCCTACTTCGGTTGGGAAAATGACTATGTTGATTTAAGTGTGGGGGCATTATATGAACACCATAACGAAAGCAGTAACCCAGTTGTGGTCAATGATGAGCGTTTTAATACGGGTAGTTTAGATAACGCCGTTGTTGCCAAAGCGAATGCAGATTTCAAACTTACCCCGAACTTTAAAATAGGTATTCAAGTAAATCATCGTCATTCAGTTTCCGATTCAAAAGTGAAACAAACTAATATCGGTGCAAAATTGGAATATCAATTCTAGTTAAAATTGTAACAAAGGCGGATAACTTTTTATCCGCCTTTATCTCAATATAACAGAGATTACTCCGCCATATTCTCCACATCCGCTGTCATTAAATCGTGGGTGTTATCCATGGCAAGATTCATAAAGCGTTCATATTGTTTTAATACGTCAGCGATAAGCTCTTCTTTTGTCATATATTGTACATCATAACCTTGACGACCATCTATGAAGTAAGTAATCGGTTCATAGATTTTGCTTTCATCAATATTTGGCACATTGTTATCATCTACCACTAAGTCCGATAATTCACGGGATTGACATTCAATGCCATATAAGAAATTACGCAGATTTTCTTTAATCACTTCAAATTCGATTTTCGGATTTTTGCCATCAACGAAATTGAGCTGTGCGGTTAAACCGTGGCTTTCAAATTCAGCCACCAATTCGCTAAAGGCTGGTCGAGCGACTTTGTTTAAGAAACGTCTAATGTCTTTTCGATCAGTCGGATTGACGATTTTTTCTAAACGTTCTTTCCAGTTTTTGCCTGTCCAGTTGGCACTGCCTTGGCTAAATTCTTTGTTAAAATATTGTGCATCAATCATCAAACCTTGCCAAAGCCCGATACATAATATCAACATGATCAACATAAAGGGTAAGGCGATAATTAATGTCATGGTTTGTAATGAGGCTAATCCACCAGAATATAAGAGAGATAAACCTAATACCGCTAATAATCCTCCCCAGTACACACTTTGCCATTTGGGTGCATTTGATTCGCCTTGAGAGGCAATATTATTTAGCACTAAAATACCTGAATCAGCTGAAGTGATAAAGAAAATTGAGATAATAATCAATGCGATAACTGAAGAAAATGTGGTAAATGGCAAATGTTCAAAGAAACCAAATAAAAGTTGTTCAGTATTACCGCTGATGGCGGCTAATTCTCCACCTGTTTGTTGATCTATCCAAATGGCTGAACCACCAAAGGTTGTCATCCAAAGAATGTTAAATAAAGATGGAATAAATAGTACGCCAAGAATAAATTCACGAATCGTACGACCTTTTGAGATTTTGGCGATAAATAAACCAACAAAAGGCGCCCAAGATGCCCACCATGCCCAGTAAAGTACGGTCCACCCACTTAACCAACCTTGTTGTTCAGGTTCATAAGCAAAGGTACGAAAACTGATTTCTAATAATGAGCTGAAATAGTAGCCTAGATTTTCGGTTAAACCTGAGAATAGTTGTAGGGTTGGTCCTGTGATAATGACAAAAAGAAGTAAGGTTCCAGCTAACAGAAGATTTGTTTCACTGAGTATTTTAACGCCTTTTCCCACACCTGATACAGCAGAAATAATCGCTAATGTCATTGCCACAACCACTAATATGGCAAGGGTGCCAAAGCTATTATTATCAAATACGCCAAGTGCTTTAAATCCAGCATTGACTTGCATTGCTCCATAGCCCAATGTAGTGGTTAAACCAAAAATGGTGCTACATAATGCTACGGTATCAATTAAATGCCCCCAAAAACCAGAGATACGATTTTTCAGTAATGGATAGAATCCTGAACGAATGGTTAATGGTAATTTATATCGAAAGCCAAAATAGGCGAGAGCTAATGCGATGACCGCATAAATTGCCCATGCGTGAATACCCCAATGGTAAAATGTAGTCACCATGGCTTCTTTGATTAAATCAGATTCGTTTAAATTTTGATGCACAGGATTAAGATAATGCAAGATAGGTTCTGCTACCCCGAAGTACATTAATCCGATCCCCATTCCTGCCGCAAATAACATAGCTATCCACGACATAAAAGGATATTCTGGTTCATCGCTGTCTGCCCCTAGGCGAATATCACCTAATCGGCTGACGCATAAAAAGATTAAGAACAGAAAGAAAATAGAGCCAGCTAAAATATAAAACCAACTAAAATTAGCAAAAAATATTTGTTTAATGGTATCTAGCCTTGAGCTAGTCTGTTCTGGTAAAAAAGCACAGAAAATCACAACTAACACCACTAATATAGTGGTTGGGATAAAAATAGGGGCTTTTAGTGTACTATCGGCACGCATTCGTTGTAAAACGTTCAAAACTAGTCCTCCTAAAAAATTTAACGAAAAAACACCGCACTTTTTAGTATTTAACTAAAAAGAAAGATGATAAATGAAATAAAAAAAGTTTAATTTACGATACCCTATAAGACAGGGGATTTGGGATATTAAAGAGGAGAGAAACCCTTTAACAAGATAGGCGTGTAATGCCCTGAACAGGTTTATTATAATGAAAAGTTTGTAAAAATTCAAGTTTAAGTATTTTTGATTATAAAAATATGGCAGAAGGTTTTTATTTATCATTTATTTATGCTAAGGTGATAATACTTTCTGTTTTTGAAAGTATCGTATGAATAGCCTTAAATTAGAACATTATAGGAGAATATTTATGTTACATTATTCAATTATATTTTTTATTATTGCAATCATTGCTGGTGTATTAGGTTTTGGCGGTATCGCTGGAAGTGCGGTGGGAATTGCTAAATTTTTATTTGGTGCATTTATTTTGTTATCTATTCTATCTTTTATTTTTGGACGTAAGCGTTAACTGAAATTTTAGTTAATGATATAAGAGCTAGATTCTGCCATATTTAGTTGGATTATTTGATAGCTCATTGCCTAAAAAAGTTGTATAATTTGCGACCTTTCGCCGAGTTGACTAAGCCGAGTTGACTAAAAAGTGCGGTGGAGAAAATTCCGTAGGAATTTTCAACAGGGGCAAAGTCCCGAACAATCCTACCAAGGATTGTGAGTAAAATTTTAAAACAAATAGAAGACAATTTAATGGCAGATTTAGATATTAATAAATTGCGTAACATCGCAATTATTGCACACGTTGACCATGGTAAAACCACCTTAGTTGACAAACTTTTACAACAATCAGGCACCTTAGAAAGTTCTCGCAGCGGTGATGGCGATGAACGAGTAATGGATAGCAACGATCTGGAAAAAGAACGTGGCATTACCATTTTAGCCAAAAATACCGCAATTAACTGGAATGATTATCGCATTAACATCGTAGATACCCCAGGACACGCCGACTTCGGAGGCGAAGTAGAGCGAGTGCTTTCTATGGTGGACTCTGTATTATTAGTGGTGGACGCTTTTGATGGTCCGATGCCACAAACCCGTTTCGTGACACAAAAAGCCTTTGCTCACGGGTTAAAACCGATTGTGGTGATTAACAAAGTTGACCGTCCAGGGGCTAGACCTGACTGGGTGGTGGATCAAGTATTTGATTTATTTGTGAACCTAGGGGCAACGGACGAACAATTAGATTTTCCAATTATTTACGCATCGGCATTAATGGGTGTAGCAGGCTTAGAACACGAAGAGTTGGCTCCTGATATGACCCCATTATTTGAAGCTATCGTAGAACACGTAGCTCCGCCATCTGTACATCTTGATGCACCGTTCCAAATGCAAATTTCCCAATTAGACTATAACAGCTATGTGGGGGTTATCGGTATCGGTCGTATTAAACGTGGTTCGGTGAAACCAAACCAAGCGGTGACTGTGATTAATAGCGAAGGTCGTACTCGCCAAGGGCGTGTGGGTCAGGTATTAGGGCATTTAGGCTTACAACGTTATGAAGAAGATCAAGCCTTTGCTGGCGACATCGTGGCGATTACAGGCTTAGGTGAATTGAATATCTCAGACACCATTTGCGATATTAATGCAGTAGAAGCCTTGCCTGCATTGAGTGTTGACGAGCCAACCGTCACCATGTTCTTCTGTGTAAACACTTCTCCGTTCTGTGGTAAAGAGGGCAAATATGTGACTTCTCGCCAAATTTTGGAACGCTTAAATAAAGAGTTGGTGCATAACGTGGCATTGCGTGTGGAAGAAACCCCTAACCCAGATGAATTCCGTGTTTCTGGTCGTGGCGAATTGCATTTGTCGGTGTTAATCGAAAATATGCGTCGTGAGGGCTATGAATTAGCGGTATCTCGTCCAAAAGTTATTTATCGTACTATTGACGGCAAAAAACAAGAGCCATTTGAGCAAGTGACCATTGATATTGAAGAACAACATCAAGGTTCTGTGATGGAAGCATTGGGTATTCGCAAAGGCGAAGTAAAAGATATGCAACCTGACGGCAAAGGACGCACTCGTTTAGAATATGTGATCCCAAGCCGTGGTTTAATCGGTTTCCGTAACGAATTTATGACCATGACATCAGGTACAGGCTTGCTTTATTCCACATTTAGCCATTATGACGATATTAAACCAGGTGAAATCGGGCAACGTAAAAACGGCGTATTGATTTCTAACGCTACAGGTAAAGCCTTGGGTTATGCCTTATTCGGCTTGCAAGAGCGTGGTAAATTAATGATCGATCACGGTGTGGAAGTGTATGAGGGGCAAATTATCGGTATTCATAGCCGTTCAAATGATTTAACCGTGAACTGTTTGCAAGGTAAAAAACTCACCAATATGCGAGCCTCAGGTAAAGACGATGCTATTGTATTAACTACACCAGTGAAGTTTACCCTTGAACAAGCTATTGAATTTATTGATGATGATGAATTAGTGGAAGTCACCCCAACATCAATTCGTATTCGTAAGAAATTACTCACGGAAAATGATCGTAAACGGGCGAATCGTACTACGGTGAGTACGAGTATTCATTAATAACATTGCCCACTTAATCAGTGGGCAATATTTTTTACTAAGCAAATAAGGGTGAAAATTCATATTGCTGTTTTTGTTCCAGTTGCCAAAGGTCATAATCAGCTTGCATACCTAACCAAACTTTTGCACTAGTATCAAAAACTTTACTCAATCGAAGAGCCATTTCTGCTGTAATGCTCGCTTTACCATTGATAATACGAGAAAGTGCGGTGCGAGTAACCCCTAATTTTTTAGCAAGATCAGTCACTGTGCTATCACCCATAAATTCTTTAATCAGTTCTCCAGGGTGTGGGGGATTGTACATACGCATAGTTATACTCCTTAATGAGAATCTTGGTAATCTACAATTTCAGCATGACCATATTCAAATTTAAAGGTTAAACGCCAGTTTGCACTGACTTTAACTGACCAATGCCCTTCAAGATTGCCTTGTAGTGGGTGTAAATTCCAACTTGGTACATTCATATCCCTAATCTCTGTTGCGTTGTTTAAATAGGTTAATATCTGAGATAGCTTTTTAGCATGGGAAAATTGAATACCAGCGGTTGAGCCAGTAGTAAAGAATTTTTCTAATCCTTTATGTTTGAATGAAAGAATCATAAAAAACCGCCTCTGTGTAGTCTTACTATACACTTTTTCTTATTTAATGTAAATCTTTGATATTTAATCTATATAATAGCTAAAAATATAGCAATTTTTCACCGCAGTTTTTGGAATCATGATCACAAAACTAAGAGAGTTGGAACGGCTAGTTGGTGGGAAAAAATACATCATCTTCCCTTATAACTAAATCTTATTTAATATAACCTAATTTTATTTGCTTATATAAGATTTTTTCATTACAGTTGTGAGTCTATTGATTATAATCCCCTTTTTTGGAGAACTTTATGAAAAAATTAAATTTATTGGCTACAACCGTTATTGCAATACTTAGCAGCAGTGCCTTTAGTGCCAATGCACAAACTTCTACCCTTGATACCGTAAAACAACGTGGTCACGTAATTTGTGGTACCACCACGGGTTTTGCTGGTTTTTCTGCACCTGATGATAAAGGTGAATGGAAAGGTTTAGATGTAGATTTGTGTAAATCTGTGGCGACTGCTGTGTTTGGTGATGCCACTAAATTTAAAACTGTGCCATTAAATTCTCAGCAACGTTTCACCGCACTTCAATCAGGGGAAATTGATGTATTAACCCGTAATACCACAGTAACACAACAACGTGATACCGCACTTGGTTTACAATCTCCGGGGGTAAATTTTTATGATGGACAAGGTTTTTTAGTGAAAAAATCCCTTGGCGTGAAAAGTGCTAAAGAGTTAGATGGGGCGACTATTTGTTTACAAACAGGAACCTCTAATGAAAACACACTGGCAGATTGGGCGAGAGCAAATAATATTAAATATACCCCAGTAGTATTCGATCAATTTAATGAAGTGGTCAATGCCTTTGCTTCTGGTCGTTGTGATGTGTATTCCACTGATGCGTCTGGTTTAGCCTCAATTCGTATCTCACGTTTATCTAATCCTGATGATTATGTGGTGTTACCTGATTTAATTTCTAAAGAGCCATTAGCACCTTTCGTGCGTCAAGGTGATTCACAATGGTTTAATATTGTGAAATGGACGTTGCAAGCACAGTTCAACGCCGAAGAATTGGGTTTGACCAGTGCCAATGTGGATGAAAAATTAAAAAGTGAAAATCCAAATATTCAACGTTTGTTAGGCGTAACTGAGGGAACAGGTAAAAACCTTGGTTTAGACGATAAATGGGCGTATAACATTATTAAACAAGTAGGCAACTATGGCGAAAGTTTTGACCGTAATGTGGGGAAAGACAGTCCGTTAAATATTCCTCGTGGGTTAAATAATTTATGGACACACGGTGGTTTACACTACGGTTTGCCGATTCGTTAATATTTAACTACTTGATATTACTATAACAATTATTTATAAAATAGAGGGGCGTAATTATTACGCCCTCGTTACATAATGAAAAAACTACAATTTTCTTTAAATGACGCAAATACGCGAGCTTGGTTATACCAAATCGTGATATTGTCTGTCGTTGTTTTTTTTGTTTGGTATTTAGTAGATAATACCTTGCATAATTTAGCTGCTCGCAATATTCAAACAGGCTTTGCTTTTTTAGATAAAGAAGCAGGTTTTGCGATTGGTGAATCTTTCATTGAATACAACCTTACCGATACTTATTGGCAGGCGATTAAAGTCGGGATTTTTAATACCTTATTGGTGTCTTTCATCGGGGTGTTGTTAGCTACGTTACTAGGTACGGTTATTGGCATCGCAAGACTTTCTAGCAACTGGTTAGTGAATAAACTGGCATCGGTTTATGTGGAAGTGATGCGAAATATTCCGTTACTGATTCATTTATTCTTTTGGTATTCCTTACTCACAGAAAATCTGCCCAGCCCTCGTCAAGCGTTAAATCCGATTGACGGGGTGTTTTTGTCTAATCGTGGGATTAAAATTCCAGCATTAGTGGGGGACTCACTCCCTTGGCTCGGTGTGGCGTTCATTTTAGCTATCCTTGCCACGATTTTTTTAGCCTATTGGGCGAAAAATAAACAGAATAAAACAGGGCAAACGACCCCTGTGTTTTATATCAGCCTTGGCTTTTTTGTCCTTTTCCCTGTATTAGCGGTGTTGTTTTCGGGCTGTCAACTTGATGTGGTAAAACCTGAACTGAAAGGATTTAATTTTGTTAATGGCTGGCATTTTAGTCCTGAATTAGCAGCATTATTATTGGGTTTAGTATTATATACAGCGGCATTTGTAGCAGAAATTGTACGTTCAGGTATTCAAAGTATCGGTACAGGGCAGTGGGAAGCTGGCGAGTCGCTTGGTTTATCTCGTTTTAAAACCTTACGCCTGATTATTATGCCACAAGCAGTGCGAGTGATGATTCCTGCCATGAGTAATACATTTATGAATCTCACCAAAAACAGCTCGTTAGCCGTTGCGATTGGGTATCCTGATATTGTGTCGATTGTCAACACCATGCTGACTCAAACGGGGCAAGCCATTGAAGCGGTGATGATTATTATGCTGGCATACTTTACGATTAGTATCAGTATCGCTATTTTTATGGCTTGGTATAACAAGCGTATGGCGTTGGTGGAAAGGTAGGGGAGTAACCATGGTAAATTTAACCGAAAAAAACACCGCACTTTCTTCATTGCAACGCCTAGAAGAATGTTCACGTCCACCCAAGCAAACGGGCGTTTGGCTGTGGTTAAAGAATAATTTATTTGCTACCCCTGCACACGGATTGGCAACTATTTTGGTACTCTGGTTTTTACTCTTTTCTATTCCTGCGGTAGTCGAATGGGGCTTATTGCAAGCTAATTTTACCGCAAACAGTGGACAAGAATGTCATGCTTCAGCAGGTGCCTGTTGGTCATTTGTGCATCATAAATACCGCATGATTTTGTTTGGGATTTATCCCTTTGATCAACAATGGCGACCGTTTTTAGTTTGCATTTTGCTAATCGCCTTAATTATTTTGAGTGCTATTCCTCGCTTTTGGAAAAAATCTCTCGTGAGCATTTGGTTGGTGGTGTTGGCGATCTGTGGCGTGTTAATGCACGGTGGTATTTTGGGTTTAACGGAAATTGAAACCGCACGTTGGGGCGGTTTGCCCGTCACGTTGATTTTGGCAATTTTCGGGATTTTGTTTGCTACCCCGTTAGGTATTTTATTGGCGTTAGGTCGCCGTTCAGACATGCCAATTATTCGTTCATTATCCATTACTTATATCGAATTGGTGCGTGGTGTGCCGTTCGTTAGCTTGTTATTTATGGCATCGGTGATGGTGCCGTTGTTCTTTGCTGACGGTTTTTCCTTGGATAAATTACTGCGAGCACAAATCGCAGTGATTGTGTATGTGTCCGCTTATATTGCCGAAGTGGTACGAGGTGGTTTGCAATCTATCCCGAAAGGGCAATTTGAGGGGGCGGCATCTTTAGGCTTGAGTTATTGGCAAAGTATGCGACTTATTATTTTACCGCAAGCCTTAAAAGTGGTCATTCCGCCGTTGGTGAGCATTTTTATCTCGATTTTTAAAGATACCTCTTTAGTGGTGATTATCGGGATTTATGATTTAACACTATCGGCAAAAGTCGCACTTGCCGATCCGTTATGGCAAGGGTTTAGCGTGGAAGCCTATATATTTCTTGCGTTTATTTATTTTATTTTTTGTTATGCCATGTCCCGTTACTCACGTTATATTGAGCAACGTTTAGACTTGGCAAGACAGCACTAATTAAAGCAACATAAGGAGCGAATTTGTGTCTAAAGTCATGGTGCAATTAAGCAATGTGAATAAGTGGTATGGCGATTTTCACGTTCTCAAAGCGGTAAATTTAACCGTCAACGAGGGTGAAAAAATTGTCATTGCGGGTCCGTCAGGATCGGGGAAATCAACTTTAATTCGTTGTATTAATGGGTTAGAACATCATCAAAGTGGCGAGTTAATTGTCAATGGGGTGTTGTTAAATAATAATCTGAAGCACCTAGAAGAAATTCGCCGTAATGTCGGCATGGTATTCCAACATTTTAATTTATTCCCGCATTTGACCGTGTTAGAAAATTTGACGCTCGGGCAAATTTGGGTATTAAAAAAGAGCAAGCAAGAAGCCATTGATGTTGCCTTAAAATATTTAGAACGGGTAAAAATTGCTGATCAGGCTTATAAATATCCAGGGCAATTGTCTGGCGGTCAACAGCAACGGGTAGCGATTGCAAGATCTCTTTGTATGTCACCTAAAGTCATGTTATTTGATGAACCGACTTCCGCACTCGATCCTGAAATGGTCAAAGAAGTGTTAGATGTTATGGTGGAGCTTGCCGAGCAAGAACGTATTACCATGCTTTGTGTTACTCATGAAATGGGCTTTGCTCAACGTGTGGCAGATTCGGTGGTGTTTATGGATCAAGGCATGATTATTGAACAAACTGCCCCAGATGAATTTTTTCGCCAGCCAAAAACGGAAAGAGGGCAGCAGTTCTTGGCACAGATTTTGTAGTTTTTTTGGGAAAGTGCGGTGAAAATATTTTAACCCTGCACTTGCGTACAGGGCTAGATTAGTAACGATGCTCCGCATCTTGAAACAAGTCAGCCACAGGGTGGCGTAACTATGCTTAACCCCGTATGCAAGTACGGGGTTAATGGCTAAAACCGAATTTCCACCGATGCACTGTAATTACGACCTGGAGCGTAGAAGCGTTCAAGACCTAATCCATCTCTATCCACACTATTGGTTGTGCTATGGGCATTGATACCACGTAAGGCGTCCCAAGTGTGATATTTTCGGTTAAATAGATTATATACGCCAGCTCGTAATGTAATATCATTCATGATTTTGTAATATCCATATAAATCAAAGATATAGGCTGATTTGTTACGGTATTTATAGGTTTCAACGGATTGATATAATTCTTCTTTTGTACAGATATCTTGATCATACCAAGCATCATATTCCCATAGCACGCATCTTGATTTATTCTCAAAGGTTTTTGCATCTTTGGCTTTTTTAGCACCTAAATAAGTTAAACGGCTGAAGATACCCCATTTCCCTGCTGGATCTTCATAATCTAAGCCAATAACTGCTTTGATAGGCTGAATAGAGAGTAGGCTTGCTTCATTCGATAATTTACCTTTGCTATAGCCTAAGGCACCATAAAATTTAAAGCCTTCAGGTAATGGCGTAACTTTATCTAAATTGAGCTGACCTTTGACTTCAACACCATTAATTTTCGCACGATCAATATTGACCATTTGTTGCACTTGCGTTTGATAGGTGCGACCGTATTGTGTTTGTTCGATAATACTTTCTTGTTCAAATAAGAAATTGCGGTATCGAGTTTGATATACACTCAAATCAAATGTGCCAATATCATTTTGAGCCTGAGTGAATAAAGTATGGCTTACACTACGTTCAGATTTTAATCCAGGATTGGATTTCCAAGTCCCATAAGGGTTTTCAAAGCTGAAATATAATTCTGTGGCAGTTGGAATACGATATCCTGTACTTAATTGATAACCGACTTTCCAAGTATCATTCACTTGAGCATTTAATCCTAGGAAACCGTTCCAATTCGCAAAGCTACTTTGGCTTGGTTCACCCTCGGCTAAACAGGCTTTACTACATTGAGCGTTAAGAGATTTTGGCGTTAAACGTGCATAATCATAGCTTGCACCAATATTCACGGAGAAAATCGGTCGCCAAGTTTTAAAATCAGGTCGCCAAACGATATCATCTTTTAGGGCAATACTATATTGTTTCGTTTTCACAGGACGTTGAATGGTATACCATTCATCTAACCCATAAATATTGGTATCATGGTTAATATTTTTAAACTCACGTTCGCTGATATAAGTATTTAACGCTAACGTATGTTCACCAAAACCAGATGAAAGTGGTAAACTTTCCAATCTAATATTAGCCCGTTTAAAATCAGTTTTCATTCTACGGTCAAAGGTTTCGCTTATTTTTTTCGCATTGGTTAAATAATCTCGATTGCCTTTATAATTTAAGGCAGATAAGTCAGTTTTTTGATAGTCTAAATCTAATTTTGCATAGGCTAAATAATTTGATGCAGGCGTATAAACATATTGAGCATTAATATTGATACGTTTATTTTCATCATTTGCTTCACGCCATTGGCTGCCATATAAAGTATAGCTACGTTCATCAGTATAGCGATCACCTTGTTGACCATTGACAGAAAGCCCAAGACGGTGATGATCGTTGATTTGATACCCTAATTTTGCTAGATAACTATGAAAACGATGGGTTGACGGATCTGGGTGCTGACTACTTGAATAATTCGTTTCAGGACCATCGCCATTACTTTTCATTTCGTGACCTGTGCGTTGGGAATAAAGTAACATGGCATCTAATTTTTCGCCGACATAACCCACACCCAAGGTTCTCACCCATTCACGATTTTTACTGGCATAACCTGTACGTAATAACGCACCAAAATGCTGATCGGGTTTAACAATATCTAATGCTTCTAGGGTATGATAATTAACTGAACCACCTAAAGCACCACTGCCTGAATTAAAGGAATCAGATCCCCGCACAATATCAATATCTTTTACTAATTCAGAATCAATACTTAAACGAGATGGATTGAAATTACCATAACGAGCATATAAACTATTTTCTTCGCTATCAGGTAAATTTACACCATCAATGCTAATTCCTACACGATTACCTTCCACGCCACGAATGGCAAAGCCTTTTAAATGACGACCATTATCAGCCACCCCCACATCCGTAGTATAACGCACTAAATCACGCGTATCTCTGATTAATTCTCGCTGAATAGTTTGGTGTGTTTTCTTGATGACAGCAGGTTTTTGATCTTGTTCACTTTCTGTTGTTACAGAAATTTTATCTAACGTTTCCGTTTGACTAGATTCTTCACTAAAGCTAGGTTGGCTATAGCCTAACACGGCTAAAGTAATTAATGAGAATGAAAAAACAGGATTTTTCCTAAACATAGCGTATCTCCCTACATGATCCAAAGATTATTTTTAGTTAAAAGAAGAAAATTTCCAATGTGGATAATTATAATGAAAATGTATTTCACAAGCAAATGAGAATTATTGTTATTTGCTATAAAAATAACCTATTCAGCCAAAATTAAAAGGACTGCGTTTAGAACTCAGTCCTTAAATTAATCTAACTTTTGAGGGTCAGATCAATATGGCACAATATTCACAGCATTATATATTTACGACACTCGCCCATTCTCAATATGAATCACCTGATCGCAAATTTGCATGGTTGAGGTTCGGTGGCTGACTAAGACAATTAATTTATCTTGTTTTACTTTAAGTAATGCTTGTAAAACCATAGCTTCATTTAAGCTATCTAAGTTACTTGTGGGTTCATCAAGTAAAATAATCGGGACATTATTATGTAAGAACGCTCGGGCAATGCCAATGCGTTGTTTTTCGCCGTCTGATAGGCTGTTACCCAATTCGGTGATTTTCGTTTCATAGCCTTCAGGTAAGCTCATAATAAAGTCATGAATAGATGCTTTTTTAGCCGCTTCAATAACCTGTTGTTGGCTGGCATGGCGTTTTGCCATGATAATATTTTCATAAATACTTTCATTGAAAATATAGGTTTGTTGCGTAATATATGCCATATTTTCACGTAAACTTTGAGTGTTGATTTGGGTTAAATCTATGCCATTGATTTGAATATGACCAGATTGTGGATCGTAAAAACGCATTAGCAGTTTCAACAAAGTGCTTTTACCACTGCCACTACGTCCGTGAATACCTAAAATTTGCCCTTTGTTTAAGCTGAGATTGATGTTAGACAGAATCTGTTCATCAGCATAAGCAAAATTAAGACCTGTAACGTTGATTTGTTCAATTTCTGCTAAATTTACACCGCACTTTACATCGTCTAGTACAGGTTTTTCATGCAGTAAACCCAGTACTCGTTCACCGCTGGCAAGGGTTTGTAATAAATTATTGGAAAGATTACTTAATGCAATTACAGGACCATAGCTTGACATCAGTAGAATAACGGCAATCAATAAGCCACTGAAATCAATTTGTTGATAATAGAATAAAATTAATCCGGTCGCTAAGATCAACATATTAAACAATGAAACTGCTATTTCTGTATAGGCACGCACTTTAGATTCTTGTGCTTTTATGCGGAAAAAGGCTTGATCGATGGCTTGGCTACGTTGATTAATTTGTGCTAACCGTTGGTCTTCATAACCAAATAATTGGATTTCTTTCATGCCACGAATGCTGTCAAGAAAATAATCATTCATTTCACCGACTAATTCACGGTATTTTCTACCTTCATCACGAGCCATGGCAGTGGTAATTGTGGGTAGAATAAAGCCAATGGTGATATAGGCAAGCAAAGCGATTAAGACAAACCAAACAGAAATAGCCCCAAATACCATGAGTAAAATCGCCGATGTTAAAATAGCAATAGCAATAGGTGCTATGGTGTGAGCGTAAAATACTTCCAGTAATTCAATATCATTGGTGACTAATGATAATAATTGCCCCGATTGTTTTTGTTGTAATTTATCAAAAGCCAAACGGCGTAGGGCGGTGAAGACTTTATCACGCAATAGTGCTAATAATTTAAAGGCAATGTAATGCCCTGACATTTGTTCTAAATAACGTAGGATACCACGAGCGATAGCCAGTACAATCAGTGCGGTAAGAATTTGACTAAAAGTAAAGTGAGTGGCAAAACCTGCTAGATTCACTAATCCGATTGCTCCCAACACAATAATAAAAATCGCCGCAAGGAAGCCAAGCGTTCCCATAATAATGGTGAAACTCATAATATGAGCTAATGGTGTGACTAATTTGAGCAAATGCCACATGATGATAAATCCATTTTTACGCATAATTTGCTCCTGTTCTGATATTTTCTAAGGCTTTTTGTTGGTTAAACATTTCTGTATAAAGCCCTTGTTTTTCCATGAGTTGCGAATGTGTTCCTTGTTCGACTAATTGCCCGTTATCTAACACATAAATTTTATCCGCTTGTACCGCATTGGCTAAACGATGTGAAATCATGACAATGGTTTTTTCAGCTTTAAGTTTATGAATAAACTGCAAGATAATTTCTTCACTCTCTACATCAATATTGCTGGTGGCTTCATCAAAAATATAGCAACTGGCATCGTGTAATAAGGCTCGAGCTAGGGCTAAACGTTGAATTTGTCCGCCTGATAAATTATTACCACGACTTAATAATGGCATATCTAAACCACCATTTTCTCGCACAAAATCTGCCAAATTAACTTGGCTTAACGCTTGATAAATTTGTTCATCGCTAGCGTTTATTTGTGCCATCAGCATATTTTCTCGTAATGACCCTTTGAAAATATAACTGCTGTGGCTGACTAAACAAATTTGTTGATAGAATGAAGTGCGGTGCAAATCTGTGCTGTTTTTGTCATTAAACAGAATTTGTCCTTGTTGTGCGTGGTTAAAGCCCATTAACAGGGAAACTAAGGTTGATTTTCCACAGCCACTTTTCCCCACGAAAACGGTTAATTGATGGGGTTGAATGGTTAAGTTTAAGCCATTGATGGCATTCTTTTCAGCTGAATAAGCAAAATGTAAATTTTGTAATGTAATTTGAATGTTATTTTTTTCATCAAAATTCACCGCACTTTCAGCTTGGGTTTGTGTTATTGGTGTGTCTAATAAGGTGAAAATTTTATCTGAAGCCGCTTTACCATTCATGGCAACGTGGAAAAATGAACCAAGTAAACGTAAAGGAATGAAAAATTCAGAGGAAAGTAGAATAAATAGAATGACCGCAAAGACGGTTAAATGTCCTGCTTGGAATTGCAATAATGCGGTTAAAATCCCAATCGCCGCACCACCATAAGCCAATAAATCCATCAGCGAAACAGAGTTTAGCTGCATAGTTAGCACTTTCATAGTGATTTTACGAAAATGTTCCGCTTCAATATCCATTTGTTTCGCTTTATAGTCATCATCTTGGTAAATTTTGAGGGTGACTAGCCCTTGTAAGTTATCTAAAAAACTACTGCCTAATCCCACATAAATCGCCCAATATTTGGCTAATAGTCGTTTAGCAATTTTATTGACTGCAATAATTGACATCGGAATTAAGGGGACGCAAACCAATAAAACTAGAGCGGTCGGTGCATTAAAAAAGACTAAAAAAAGAAATAAAGTCAGCGGGGCAAGTAAACTATAAAATAATTGTGGCAAATAACGTCCGAAATAGATCTCAATTTGTTCTACACCCTCTGAAGCAATTTGCACTAACGAAGAAGTGGATTGTTGATTAACCTGATTTAACGGCATAGAGGCTAATTTCTGATAAATTAAGGTTCTCAATTTATGTTTAACATTGGTGCTAGCATAGTAAGATGCTTTGCCTGCCATTTTCCCTGCAAACACACGCAAGCTCAATGCAGCAACTAAAACAATAAAAAAAATCACCGCACTTGTCAGGCTTAGAGTTTGCTCAAAAGCCTGATGCAGACACCAAGCAAATGTGACCGCAGTGACAATACTGCCAACCAACGCAAGCCAATTCCACAACACAGTCGCAGCAATCCATTTTTTGCTGTCTTCCACCGTGTTAATCAGACGTTTATCTATCATCATGATGTTAAGTTTCCTAAAATTTATTTTTGCTAACAACAAACTTGAATTTTCAATAATCAGCGGTGTTCAAGTTGTGTTAGTCTAGCTTAAAATAGAACGATTATCATTTAATTATAGTGATCAGGACACTTCTAATCAAATTATAATGAGATAATTCTAATGTAAGCATAGCCTAAATAAATTTGCGACACCGATAGATATAAATTTTATAGCATCACTCAAATTGGGCTTTGTTGTGTTTATGTTATGTTTTTGTAATTTTTGTAAGTTCTCAACCCGACAATGTCATGATGTTATGAATCTGGCTTGATTATTCATATTGTCTAAATATAATCCTATTTTTGTATGCTTTATCTGCAAAAAGTCATGTAAAATTTTTGTTAAATTTAAAAAGTGTGATGTAGATCATATTTTTATTTTCAATAATAAGGTAAAGTTACGCCATTTAGATTACACTTATAAAATCTAAATTTTGTGTATGATAGATGTTAAATTTAATAGGTAGGAAAACGATGCAAAATAATTCATTTCAGCAGTGGCTAGCACAAAGTGCGTTGTCTGGTGGAAGTCAGTCTTATATTGAAGATTTGTATGAAGATTATTTACAAGATCCCGATTCTGTGGAAGTGAGTTGGCGACAAACCTTTGATTCTTTAGCAAAAAATATTATAGGGTCAAGCCAACCCGAACAAGCTCATTCACCAGTACGTAATTATTTTCGCCGTTTGGCTTTGGAAAAATCCCCCAAAGGTGTTACAGTCATCGATCCTAAAGTGGGAGAGCGTTTAGCCAATGTCTTGAGATGGCTTAATGCGTATCGTTATCGTGGACATTTATTGGCAGATGTTGACCCCATTAATTTACGTGAAAAACCTGAAGTCCCAACCTTAGATTACCGTTTCTATAACCTTACCGATGCCGATCTTGATGAAGTTTTTGATTTGAGTGGACATATTTTCCATAAAGAAAAAATTAGTTTGCGTGAACTGGGTGATTCGTTGAAGAAAACCTATTGCGGTAAAATTGGTTTGGAATTTATGCACGTGAACGATTTAGAAGCCCGTAGATGGTTACAAAAACAAATAGAAGATTGGGTAAATACACCGCACTTTAGCCAACCTGATCAAGAAAAATTGTTAGCTGAATTGACTGCTGCCGAAGGATTAGAGCGTTATATCGGAGCAAAATTCCCCGGTGCGAAACGTTTTTCATTAGAGGGTAGTGATGCCTTTGTGCCATTGATTAAGGAAGTTATTCGCCATAGTTCAAAACAGGGTGTACAGGAAATCGTATTTGGTATGGCACACCGTGGTCGCTTAAATATGCTGGTTAATGTATTAGGTAAAAAAGCGGCGGAATTATTTGATGAATTTGCTGGCAAACATTACACCAATGGTACTGGGGACGTAAAATATCATCAGGGCTTTTCTTCTGATTTCTTGACAGATGATGGTCGTGTGCATTTGGTGTTAGCGTTTAACCCGTCACATTTAGAAATTGTCAGTCCAGTAGTTGAAGGGTCAGTGCGTGCTAGACAGAAACGACTTGGTGATGATGATCATAGTAAAGTGTTGGCAGTGACTATTCATGGTGATAGTGCTGTTGCTGGTCAAGGGGTAGTACAAGAAACCTTGAATATGTCTGATGCTCGGGGTTATACGGTGGGGGGTACCATTCGTATTGTGATTAATAACCGTATTGGTTTTACTACATCTTTCCCAAAAGATACACGTTCTACTGTTTATTGTACGGATATTGCCAAAATGATCGAAGCACCGATTATTCATGTGAATGGTGATGATCCAGAAGCGGTAGCCTATACAGCTCGTATGGCAGTAGAATTCCGAACCTTATTCAAGCGTGATATTTTTATTGATTTGGTGTCTTATCGGCGGCATGGTCATAACGAAGCAGATGAACCATCAGCTACTCAACCGATGATGTATAAAAAAATCAAAGCTCATCCAACCCCCCGTCAAGTATATGCCGACAGACTTATTAATGAGGGCATTATCGATAATGCAAAAGCCACAGGATTTATTAATAATTACCGTGATGCACTAGATCGTGGTGAGCGAGTGGTGTCTGAATGGCGAGAGATAAATTACGATAAAGTGGATTGGTTACAGTTTTTAAATCCAGAATGGAATGCCGATTATGAAAGTCGTTTTGATTTACAACGCTTTAAAGATTTGGCTCAACGTGTTTCACAATATCCTGAAACCCACCCAATTCATCCTCGTGTAGAAAAAATTTATGCGGATCGTGTTTTAATGGCAAAAGGTGAGAAATTATTAGACTGGGGGATGGGTGAAACCATGGCTTATGCAACTTTACTTGATGACGGTTATCATATCCGTTTATCTGGTGAGGACTGTGGACGTGGTACATTCTTCCACCGTCATTCGGTGTTACACTGTATTAATGACGGAAATGGCTATGTGCCATTATGTCATCTGCATGATAAACAAGGTAATTTTGAGGTCTGGGATTCGGTTCTTTCTGAAGAAGCCGTGCTTGCCTTTGAGTATGGTTATGCGACCACCACACCAAAAACCTTAACCATTTGGGAAGCTCAATTCGGTGATTTTGCCAATGGCGCACAAGTGGTAATCGACCAATTTATTAGTTCTGGTGAACAGAAATGGGGCAGAATGTGTGGTTTGGTGTTATTACTCCCACATGGTTATGAGGGGCAAGGTCCAGAACATTCATCTGCTCGTTTGGAACGTTATTTGCAACTTTGCGCTCAACATAATATGCAAGTCTGCATCCCCTCTACACCTGCACAAATTTATCATTTATTACGCCGTCAAATGCTACGTAAAGTGCGTCGTCCTTTAATCGTTATTTCACCAAAATCTTTATTACGTCATCCATTAGCGGTTTCTGCTATGGAAGAATTAACCGATGGCACATTCCAAAATGTGATTGGTGAAATTGATGAGTTGGATCCAGCACAAGTAAAACGTGTCGTATTGTGTTCGGGTAAAGTCTATTACGATTTATTAGAACGCCGCCGTAAAAACAATCAAACCAATGTCGCTATTATTCGGATTGAACAACTTTATCCTTATCCAGAAGATGAAGTGCGGTCTGTTTTAAGTGAATATTCACACGTTAAAGATTATGTTTGGTGTCAGGAAGAGCCGTTAAACCAAGGGGCTTGGTATTGTTCTCGACATAATTTTATCCAAAGCATTCCTGAGGATGCCAGTTTACGTTATGTAGGTCGCCCAGCATCTGCTTCTCCAGCAGCTGGATATATGGCATTACATAATGAACAACAACAGAATTTAGTAACTGATGCTTTAACTTTATAAGCTAATTTTTATGCACAATTAAAAAGGAAATATTATGAGTGATTTAGACATTCTTACCCCAGCACTACCAGAAAGTGTAGCCGATGCAACGGTAGTTAAATGGCATAAAACGGTAGGTGAAGCCGTTAGCCGTGATGAAATTTTAGTGGAAATTGAAACCGATAAAGTAGTATTAGAAGTACCAGCTTCTGCAGACGGGGTGATTGCGAGTATTACTGAAAACGAGGGGGCAACGGTGGTGAGTAACCAAGTGCTAGGTAAATTAAGCACCGAAGTAGATGGAATTCAAACCAAACTAGTAGAAAAAACAGCGGAATCGACTCCAGCGGAACGTTATAAAGCGAGCTTAAACCAAGATGCAGAGCAAGATCATCAAGAAGATTTAAGCCCTGCAATTCGCCGTTTAATTGCGGAATATGATCTTGATCCGAAAGAAATTAAAGGTTCTGGAGTAGGCGGTCGGATTACCCGTGAAGACGTAGAGCGTACTTTGGTCAATAAAGCTCAAACTGCGGTGCAAACGGGCGAAGATTTCTCACAAGCAAATTTACGCAGTGAAAAACGTGTGCCGATGACCAGATTACGTAAACGTGTGGCGGAACGTTTACTTGAAGTGAAAAACACCACGGCAATGCTGACTACATTCAATGAAGTAGATATGCAACCGATTATGCAATTACGTAAAAGCTATGGCGAAAAATTTGAAAAACGCCACGGTGTGCGTTTAGGCTTTATGTCATTTTATGTCAAAGCGGTGGTGGAATCATTAAAACGTTATCCAGAAATTAATGCCTCTATTGATGGAGATGACATTATTTACCACAACTATTTTGATATTAGTATTGCGGTGTCAACGCCACGTGGTTTGGTGACTCCAGTCTTACGTGATTGCGATCAAATGAGCATGGCGGAAATTGAGAAAGCGATTAAGACCTTAGCTGAAAAAGGGCAAAATGGCAAACTTACCGTGGAAGAATTAACGGGAGGTAATTTTACTATTACTAACGGCGGTGTGTTTGGTTCGTTAATGTCAACACCAATTATTAACCCTCCACAAAGTGCTATTTTAGGTATGCACGCCATTAAAGAGCGTCCGATTGCGGTCGATGGTCAAGTGGTAATTCGTCCTATGATGTACTTAGCGTTGTCTTACGATCACCGTTTAATTGATGGACGTGAGAGTGTCGGGGCGTTAGTCACGATCAAAGAATTGTTAGAAGATCCAACCAGATTGTTATTGGATATTTAATTTTCGCTGATTTGAGTTGGGCAAAAACGCCCTGATGCTAAATGAATAAAAAGGACAGTCGATGAATTTACATGAATATCAATCCAAACAAATTTTTGCTCAATATGGTTTGCCAGTGAGTGAGGGCTATGCTTGTCAAAATGTAGAACAAGCGATTGAAGCAACAAAAAAACTGGGGGGGACTGCATGGGTGGCTAAATGCCAAGTTCACGCTGGTGGACGTGGTAAAGCTGGTGGTGTGAAAGTGGTGAAATCTAGCGATGAAGTGCGGTCATTTTTTACTAACTTTTTGGGCAAACGTTTAGTTACGTTCCAGACTGATAGCAATGGTCAGCCGATTAATACTATTTACATGGAAGCCTGTGCAGAGGTAAAAAAAGAACTTTATTTAGGTGCCGTGATTGATCGTAGTTCACAACGTATTGTGTTTATGACTTCTACTGAGGGCGGTGTGAACATTGAAGAAGTGGCTGAAAAAACACCGCACTTATTACATAAAGTCGCAGTTGATTCTTTACTGGGCGCTCAACCTTATCAAGGGCGTGAACTGGCGTTTAAATTAGGTTTAACGGGTAAACAAGTCGCACAATTTGCTCACCTATTTTGTCAACTCAGCAAATTATTTATCGAAAAAGACCTTAGCTTATTAGAAATTAACCCATTAGTGATTTTACAAAATGATGATTTACATTGTTTAGATGCCAAAATTGTGGTTGATGATAATGCGTTATACCGTCAACCAGAGTTAAAAGCCATGCAAGATCCAAGCCAAGAAGACGGACGTGAAGCAGAAGCAGAAGCGTTAAGTTTAAACTATGTGGCATTAGAGGGTAATATTGGCTGTATGGTGAACGGTGCAGGGCTTGCCATGGGAACCATGGATATTATTAAATTGCACGGTGGACAGCCAGCCAACTTCCTTGATGTTGGCGGTGGTGCAACCAAAGAACGTGTTGCAGGAGCGTTCAAAATTATTCTTTCCGATCCCAATGTAAAAGCTATTCTGGTTAATATTTTCGGTGGCATTGTCCGCTGTGATTTAATTGCCGAAGGCGTTATTAGTGCGGTCAATGAAATCGGTGTTAATGTCCCTGTAGTAGTGCGACTTGAGGGCAATAACGCTGAATTAGGACGTGAAATCTTAGCCAAAAGTGGTGTCAATATTATTGCCGCTCAAAGTTTAACCGATGCTGCTGAACAAGTGGTTAATGCAGCGAAATAAGGATCGGATATGTCAATTTTAATTAATAAAGATACAAAAGTGATTTGCCAAGGATTTACTGGTGGTCAAGGCACATTCCATAGTGAACAAGCCTTAGCTTATGGCACAAAATTAGTCGGTGGTGTATCGCCCAATAAAGGTGGCACTACACACTTAGGCTTGCCAGTGTTTAATACAGCCCGTGAAGCCGTTGAGCAAACTGGTGCAACCGCAAGTGTAATTTATATTCCAGCACCGTTCTGTAAAGATGCCATTTTAGAAGCTATTGACGCTGGTATTAAATTAATTGTATGTATCACCGAAGGCATTCCAACCATAGATATGTTAGCCGTCAAACAAAAACTGGCTCAAACTGATGTGGTGATGATTGGTCCGAACTGCCCAGGGATTATTACCCCAGATGAATGTAAAATCGGCATTATGCCAGGCTATATTCATAAAAAAGGGCGTGTAGGGATTGTTTCTCGTTCTGGTACTTTAACCTATGAAGCAGTAAAACAAACCACAGATAATGGTTTCGGTCAATCTACTTGCGTAGGTATCGGTGGCGACCCAATTCCAGGGTCTAACTTTATTGATATTCTCAAACGTTTCCAACAAGATCCAGAAACTGAAGCCATTGTGATGATCGGTGAAATCGGCGGTTCTGCGGAAGAAGAAGCAGCGGCATTTATCAAAGCCAACGTGACTAAACCAGTGGTGTCTTATATTGCGGGAATGACCGCACCGAAAGGTAAACGAATGGGGCATGCGGGGGCTATTATTAGTGGCGGAAAAGGAACGGCAGCAGAAAAAATCCAAGCCTTACAAGATGCTGGTGTGACAACGGTACAAAGCCTTGCAGAAATCGGTGATGCTTTGAAGAAATTATTGGGATAGATTAGTCCCTTTTAATACATATTGAGGTGTGGTGTAAAAAATAAAAGATTTTACACCGCACTTTTTTATTGTTGAGCTATAAGATTGACGAAATAAATTTTCCCTTTAAAATAGCAACAAATGATTTTTAACAAGGATTTTAACAGTGTTTAAGAAATTCTCTCTCTCAATTACCTTATTTTTATTACTAGGTTGTAGTTTTAGTGATAATCAATCTACTATTCCAGCAGAATATGCTGGAGCGGCGTATGAATTATCGGATAGTAATGCACAAAAATGGGCGTTTGTCGCAAAACAAACAGAACAATGTATTTACCCAAATTTAACTCGGATTCAATATGAGCATTTCCAAAAAGAAGATAGCTATATTCACTCTCAATACGTCTTTTTTTATCCGCTAGAAGATATTATTGGTGAAGATAATGTGAAAATTATTCAAGGCGATCAAAAAGCCATGGATTACGCCACCTATCAATTTAAAAAATATAAATCCAAAGACGATGTAGAAAGTCTGGATAGTAAACAATGTGCTGTATTACGCACTAAAGCCAGAGATGATTTAGCCGTGGTACAAGGGGAACGTAAATCTGCCATGGTAGAAGTGGAAACTAAAGAAAATGGTAAATCAACCACTGCAGCTACAGATGATAACAAGTTCTTCTTTGATATTATTAAATGGGGATCGGCACTGTTGTTGTAGTTGGTTATGTTAGTGGTAAAAGTGCGGTGAAATACCGCACTCTTTTATTCAATCCACTCAACTACTTGCCCCACGGGCTTACGGTGTTTCTTTTTGATTTCCTTATTACGATAACCAAAGGTTACCATGCAAGATACACCGTATTCATTTGGATCTAATACACCCTGTTGGGCGAGAATACGATTTACTTCATCATAGTTAAAACCTTCAATCGGGCAGCTATCAATGCCAATTAAAGCGGCACCAGTCATCATATTAGCAAGGGCAATATAGGTTTGTTTACTACACCAATCAAATAGAGTACGTTCGCTTTCAAGAATTTTAATATCATCTTGTTGGAATGATTTATAACGTGCAATAGTGGTTTCAATTTGCTCAGGATTTAAACCACGTTGCACAAGGGCATTGCGTAAGAATTCACTATCGTAGCGAGCGTTCTTTTTGGCTAAGATAATCACTAAATGACTGGCTTCTTGAATCGGGTGTTTAATTCCCCATGTCACTGGGTGAATTTTTTCACGCAATTCTGGATTTTGTAGCACAATAAATTTCCACGGTTCAGAACCAACGGAGCTTGGGGAAAGGCGAGCGAGTTCCAGAATATAATCCATATCTTGTTGTGGAATTTTTTTGTTTGGATCGTAACTGCGACAAGCAGAACGAAAATGAAAGGCATCTAGTACCTGTTGTTTTGTAATATCCGTCATGATTTATCCTGTGTTTATAAAAGATCAATAAAATAAACCGCACTTTTCGTGCGGTTAAACTTAGAGTAATGCTAGCTGATAATTAGTTTAAGTATTTAAATACTTTAACCACTTTTTCTACCCCAGACACTTTACGTGCCACTTCTGCGGCGGCAGTGCCTTGATCTTGGGTAACATTACCAAGTAAGAAAACTTCTTTATTTTCAGTAATCACTTTAATATCAGTGGTTTTAACCGCAGAATTTAACAACATATCAGATTTGATTTTTGTAGTGATCCAGCTGTCTTGTGTTTTTTGAGTAAGTGAAATAGGTGAACCTACACGCATTTCATTATATACATCACCTATATTTTCAACACCTTTCGCTAAACCTGTGGCAACTTCTTTTAAACTTTCATCAGGCACTTGACCAAGTAATAATACACGACCACTGTAAGAAACTACGACTACACGACCTTCAGCTTTAATTTGCTCATCTTTGGTGATGGCATCATAGACTTTGAGTTCTAAGGTTTCATCATCCACTTGTGAGCCTATTGTGCGAGGATCTGTACCAACTTTGGTTGCAACTGCTGCCCCACCTAAACCTAAAGCAACACAACCTTGTAGGATAAATGTGGTAGTTAATATCATTGCGAGATTTTTTAGTGTGTTAATTTTCATTTGTTCTACTCCTTACATAACCTCTTATAGTCTGTTGTTAGTTCAGGGTTTTGTCAACCACTTTGTGTAAATAATGTATGATCAATAAGTTCACAAAGTGCATTAATCAGAAATAAATGGCTTTCTAAAATACGACTTTCTCTATTACTTGGTACGGCAATTTCTAGATCATTTTCACTCAGTAAACCACGTAAATGATCGCTATTATTACTGGTTAAAGCAATGACCGAAATTTCTTTGGTAAAAGCCTGATGTATCACATTTAAAATGGGTTCTTCATTACCAAAGGGAGAAAGCACTAATAAAATATCGCCTTGTTGTGCTACTGCATTAAATTGGCGTAGTAATAAGTTTTCTGTTGGGTTATCAAAAATAATAGCAGAACCCATGGCTCCGTCAAGGCTTAATAAAACAGAGGGAAAGCTCGGGCGTTCTAATTCGTAGCGATTAATTAAATTAGCGACTAAAAATTGTGCATTTGCATAGGAACGTCCTAAACCACATACAATAATTTTATTGCCACGTAATAGGCAATTCACTAAGTTTTGCGTAGCAATACTTAGATTATTGGCTAATGATTTAGATGCCGAAATTTGAATTTGAATATTTTCTGCAAAGAGATCGTTAATTTTATTTAGCATATTAGTCAAGAAAGTTAGGGATCCATTCAATATCTTTTGGGGTTCGACCGAAAGCGACTAAATCAAAACGACAATCCGCATCTTCTAGGCTTTGTCCTTGTTGCATAAGCCATAAATTAGCGGCATTTTGCCATTTTTGTTGTTTATGCCAGTCCACACTTTCTACCGCTGAACCAAAAAGATCATTTTTGCGTTGGCGAACTTCCACAAAGACAAAGGTTTCATCGTCTAACATGATTAAATCTAATTCACCGCACTTAAAATTTTGATTCGCTGCAATAAAACGTAAACCTTGGTTTTCTAAAAAAAGGCGAGCATATTGTTCAAATCTCGCCCCTTGTTGTTTGGTAGAAAGTTTTTGTTTGGGTGAAAACATTTAGTTCTTAATGGTATTGATATTACCGTCTTGATATTGGAACCACGTCATATCGCGGTCAATATTACAATTTGGACCTGCACTTAGTTTACCCGTTAAGCCACTGACAGAATATCCTGGTACTTGACGTAGTTCATTAAATTGGTTGATTAATAACCACGCATCCGCTCCCATGGCATATAAACGCATTAAAGAATAATCACCATTCGTTTTCATCTCAATATTTTTATATTGTTCAGAATCGGTTTCCTTAAAGAATGGAATATCACTAAATTGCAATCCATTCATTTGTAAACGATATTCAGGCGTATTATTAGATGAATTACTACGAGAACTTGCATAAAGTTTTAGCTGTGGATTGACATTATCAACCACTGACTTAATTTCACCTAACTGTTCACTTAAAGCTACAATATACATTGCCTCTGCCTGTTTACTAGCACCTTCTTCTAAGGCTAAGGCGATATCTTGTGCTTGATTATAGAAGCGAATATTGGCATCTGAACCAGATAGCTGTTGCCAACGGACTGTAAATGCACTGGCTGTACGCTGCCCTAAGTCAGATTGTGGCACCATGACTAAAGGTGAATGAATGCCATCGTTCCACATTTTATTCGCAGCAGATTCTGCTTCATCTTCTGGAGCTAACCCATAATAACAAAGTTGATTAACTGCTTTAGCATTCGGGGTTGAATTTAAGGCGAGTACATTTAGACCTTGAATACTAGCTGGATTACTTAAAACCACATCAACATTATTTTTTAATAAAGGACCAACCATTGCTCTTGCACCAGATTGTTTAGCTTGTTCAATGGCAGTTGGAATATCGGTGGTCATTGTATCAATGACATCTACCTGAATTTCATTATTGGTATCACCCTTGGCATTATCAAATCCTGATTTGATGGTACTACCAAGTAGTTGAGCATCACCACTTAAAGGCAATAATAATACCACTTTGTTAACTTGGGTTTGTTGGAAATTAGATAAACTTTTTAGCTCAGTTGGAAATAAATAAGTTGCACTATGCGTTGGATAAGCTGATTTCCAGTTTTGTAGAGCTTCGCTTAATTGAGCTGGTTGGCTTAGATTATCATTGTAGGCTTTAGCTAACGCTAACCAACCGCCTAAGCTAGCATCACCTTCTGCTGAGGTAATATTAATGGTTGCTTTGTTGGTTTTGCGTAATAACGCCCAAGTGCGGTCAATATTTTCTTGTTTTCTTTGGACATCAGTTAGTGAGCTATCAATTTTAATACGTGCTTTCACCGCATCAATAAATTGATTTCGATTTTCCGCAATACGAGCGGACACTTCATAATAACGAGCAGTTTGCGAAGAACTTAACTCAGCTAAATTAATCAATTTTAACTGGCTTTCAGCTTGGCTATTATGTTGTTTTACTGCTGAAATTTGTGCATCAATTAAGGATTTATCGAGTAATTGTTCTGGGGTTAATTCTTTTAAATTTAATTCTGCTAATAAGGATTCCGCTTGAGCTATCTTATTTTCAGTGACTAAAACACGAGCTGCCAACAATTTATAGGTTTGTTGATCTTCGAGTTCTTGGGTTTGAGCGATTTTGTTCATATAGAAGTCAGAACTCGCATTGGCATCACGTTTTAAGGTTTGATCAAAGTCGCTACCGAACAAATTTGTACAGCCTGCTAGGAGTACAGGAAATAAAAGTGGCATTAAACGTTTTTTAAATTGCGTACCTTGTAATAGAATAGACATAATTACTCCGTTATAAGAAAGATGTGTAGATCTTACTTCGCTCATCAATTAAAAGCAATAAGAAGATATAAAATGATAAATTCAGGTACTTTATATATTGTTGCCACCCCGATTGGCAATTTGCAAGATATCACGCAACGTGCGTTAACTATTCTTTCCGAAGTGGATTTGATCGCTGCCGAAGATACACGTCACAGTGGTTTATTACTCAGTCATTATGGGATTAAAAAGCCTTTTTTTGCTTTGCATGACCATAATGAGCAACAAAAAGCAGATTTATTAGTAGCAAAATTACAGCAAGGCTTGAATATTGCCTTGATTTCGGACGCTGGTACGCCATTGATTAGTGATCCTGGATTTCATCTAGTGAGAAAGTGTCGTCAGGCGGAAATAAACGTTGTGCCATTACCTGGGGCTTGTGCTGCAGTAACAGCACTATGTGCTTCGGGAGTTGCTTCCGATCGTTTTTGTTTTGAAGGATTTTTACCTGCCAAAAGTAAAGCACGTAAGGATAAATTGGAAAATTTGGCTAAAGAAGACCGCACTTTAATTTTTTATGAAAGCACCCATCGTATTTTAGACACATTAGCGGATATTGAAACTGTTTTTGGGGCAGAACGATATGTTGTATTAGCTCGAGAAATTACCAAAACATGGGAAATGATCGTAGGAAATCAAGTGGCAAATTTACGCCAATGGTTAATCGAAGATAGCAATCGTACTAAAGGCGAAATGGTGTTAATCATTGAGGGAAAACCAAAAAATGATACAGATGAATTTGATCCTAAGGCTATTAAAGCGTTGCAATTAATTAGCCAACAATTACCGTTAAAAAAAGCAGCAGCAATTGTGGCAGAGCTTTATGATTGTAAGAAAAATGCTTTGTATCAATATGGATTAGAACATTTTTGTTAAATTTTTGGGATCTAGATCAAACTTTTGAAAATCAATGCTTTCTTTATGAGTAATAATATATTTATAATGCCCGTTCTGGAAATTTCGCATTTTTGAGGTAGCGATGAAATTAGATGAGTTAGCCAAATTAGCAGGTGTTTCGCGAACTACAGCTAGCTATGTGGTAAATGGTAAAGCGAAACAATACCGTGTTAGTGATAAAACAATAGCCAAGGTCAAGGCATTAATTAGTGAACATGATTTCAAACCTAATGTGTTAGCTGCTAGTTTGCGGGCGGGTAGAAGTCGCACCATTGGATTAATTATTCCTGACTTTGAAAATATGAGTTATGCCAAAATAGCCAATCAGTTAGAAAACCGTTGTCGTGAGAAAGGCTATCAGTTACTGATTAGTTGTTCGAATGATAATGAACAAAATGAGATGGGTTGCGTTAAGCAATTATTACGCCGTAAAGTTGATGCGTTGATTATTTCTAGTGCGTTGGTGACTAATCATCAGTTCTATGCAGAATATGCAGGTAAAGTTCCAGTGATTGGCTTTGACCGTAAAGTAAATGTCAAAAATGCGTTAAACGTATTAACTAATGATGAACAAGATGCCTTTCAACTGGCGGATAAATTATTTCAAGAATCTTATCAACGAGTGTTATTTTTGGGGGCTGTTCCTGAATTACAAACTAGCCGTGAGCGTGAAAGAGGTTTTCGAAATGCCTTAAAAGTGCGGTCGAAATCTGCTGAGTTTTTATATGCCGATCATTTTCATAAAGAGAGTAGTGCAAAAATCTTTGCCCAATGGTTAGTCGAGAATACTTTGCCAGATGCGATTTTTGTAACATCATTGACCTTATTACAAGGGGTCTTTAGTGTGTTATTAGGTCAACATAAGTCTATTCCGAAAAATTTAGCGATTGCTACGTTTGGTAATGATGATATGTTAGATCTGTTAGAAAATAAAGTGATTTGTAGTGTGCAGAATCACCATAAAATAGTCGATTCTTTGTTGGATATCACCTTTAAATGTTTACAACGGAAATCCGTAAGAAATCATTCGCCATTAGTGCGAGATATTATTTGTCGAAATTAGATGATACGGGGGCGAACATACCCCCTAGTTTTTCTATTTACCTTAACAGTTTTATGATATTGCGATACAATTCCCCTTTAATTTAATTTTAGGAGAGTATGATGAAGAAGATAATTTTGTTTATTTTAATGGCGAGTTTTCTTTCAGCTTGTACTGTTGGTGGCGGTTTTGGTGCGAGTAATGGCGGGGTTGGTGTTGCAGTTGGTACAGGCATTGGATTTTAAAAAAAACTTGAATTGTTTAAATCTTTATGTATAATACGCCACATATTTCGGACGCGGGGTGGAGCAGCTTGGTAGCTCGTCGGGCTCATAACCCGAAGGTCGTTGGTTCAAATCCAGCCCCCGCAACCACTTTCTTATTAAGTTTATTGATAAGAAAGGAAATAAAGGTTCAGTGAAACCCAAATTTGGAATTTGGGTTTTTTTGTACGTAAAATTTGAGAGTTTACACTGGGCTTTTAAGCCCTTTTTTTGTGTCTGAATACAGATAACAGAAGATAGAGGACAGAAAAGGAAACAAGGATAATAAATGGCAACATTAGAACAAAAATTAACAGAATTGCTGCAAGGATCAGTGCAAGATTTAGGCTGTGAGCTTTGGGGTATCGAGTGTCAACGATCTGGGCGTTTTATGACGGTTCGTTTATTTATTGATAAAGACGGCGGTGTGACAGTAGAAGATTGTGCAGATGTTAGCCGTCAAGTCAGTGCTATCTTAGATGTAGAAGATCCCATTGCGGATAAATACAACCTTGAAGTATCTTCACCAGGTTTGGATCGTCCGCTGTTTAGTTTGGCACAATATGAACGCTATATCGGCAAGGAAATTTGTGTACATTTGCGTATTCCCGTTACAGATCGCCGTAAATGGCAAGGCATATTAGAGAAAATTGACAATGATATGTTGACCTTAATTGTCGATAATCAACCGCAAACCTTAGTGTTTGGTAATATCCAAAAAGCGAATGTTGTGGCAAAATTTTAGTCATCGAATTTAACTATTAATAAGGATAATGAAAAAAATGAGTAAAGAAATTTTATTAGCGGCTGAAGCCGTATCTAACGAGAAATCGCTACCAAAAGAAGTGATTTTTGAGGCGTTAGAAAGTGCAATCGCCCTTTCAACGAAGAAAAAGCATGCTCAAAAACAAGAGCGTTTAGGGGTTGAAAAACCCTCTGAAATTGATGTTCGTGTAGCGATTGATCCTAAAACAGGTGAATTTGATACATTTCGTCGTTGGACAGTAGTCGAAGAAGTGACTAACCCGACTAAAGAAATTACGCTTGATGCTGCTCGTTTAGATGATCCAAATATTCAAGTAGGTGATTTTGTTGAAGATCAAATTGAATCTGTGGCGTTTGACCGTATTACGATGCAAACTGCACGTCAAGTGATCAGTACTAAAATTCGTGATGCGGAACGTAGCCGAGTGGTTGAGCAATTTGTTAGTGAAGAAGGTCATATCGTTATTGGTACGGTAAAAAAAGTTAATCGTGAAACTATTATTCTGGAATTAATTGGTAACAAAGAAGATCCTGTCAAAGCTGAAGCGGTGATTGTACGTGAAGATATGTTACCACGGGAAAATTTCCGCCCTGGGGATCGTGTTCGTGGTGTGTTGTATAAAGTTTCACCAGAAAGCAAAGGGGCTCAATTATTTGTGACCCGAGCGAAGCCGATTATGTTGGAAGAATTATTCCGCCTAGAAGTCCCAGAAATTGGTGAGGAAGTGATCGAGATTAAAGGTTCTGCTCGTGACCCTGGCTCAAGAGCGAAAATTGCGGTGAAAAGTAGCGATAAACGTATCGATCCAGTCGGTGCTTGTGTGGGTATGCGTGGTGCGAGAGTACAGGCAATTACCAATGAATTAGGTGGTGAGCGAGTGGATATTGTACTTTGGGACGATAATCCAGCTCAATACGTGATTAATGCCATGGCACCAGCTGATGTAAGTTCTATTGTGGTAGATGAAGATAATCATTCTATGGATATTGCGGTTGAGACAGCAAATCTTGCACAAGCCATTGGTCGTAATGGACAAAATGTCCGTTTAGCCACTCAACTGACAGGTTGGACTTTAAACGTGATGACCACCGATGAGCTGAATGAAAAACACCAAGCGGAAGATAATAAAATTTTAAGATTATTTATGACCGCACTTGAGATTGATGAAAACTTTGCTCAAATTTTGATTGATGAAGGTTTTACTTCTCTTGAAGAAATTGCCTATGTTTCAGTGAGTGAATTAACGGCGATTGATGGATTGGAAGATGAAGATCTGATTGAAGAATTGCAAACTCGAGCGAAGAATGCAATTACCGCAACGGCATTAGCCGAAGAAAAAGCATTAGAGTCCGCACATATTGAAGAGCGTTTATTAAACCTTGACGGTATGGAGCGTCATATTGCTTTTAAATTAGCGGAACAAGGTATTGTTACCCTAGAAGAGTTAGCGGAACAAGGGGTTGATGATTTGGCAGAAATTGAAGAATTAAGCCCAGAAAAAGCAGCTGAATTAATTATGGCAGCCCGTGAAATCTGTTGGTTTAGTTAATCGTTGTAAGGAGGATATTATGACTGATAAATTAGAAAATGAAGCACCGAAAAAATTGAGCTTACAACGCCGTACTAAAACAACTGTGAGTACGACTACGCCAACAGGTAAAGCCAAAGCAGTACAGGTTGAAGTTCGTAAATCACGTAAAATTGATACTGAAGCAGCTAAAAAAGCGGCGGAACAAGCTAGATTAAAAGCGAAACAAGAAGCAGAAGTTAAAGAAGCCAGTGACAAAGTCAAAAAAGAACGAGAAATGAAATCTGAATTAGTTAAAGCAAAAGTTGAAGCTAAAGCTAAACCAGAAAAAAGTGCGGTGCAAAAAACACTCGATCCTGAAAAAGAAAAACGTCGTGCGGAAGAAGCGGAATTACGTCGTAAAGCAGAAGAATTAGCACGTCAGAAAGCAGAAGAGCAAGCTCGTAAAGCAGCAGAAGAAGCAAGACGTTATGCTGAACGTGAAGATAATCATCATGAAACGAGCAGTGCAGAGGATTTTGCGGATTATCATTTAACTTCAAGTTATGCCCGTGATGCAGAAGATGAGGTTTCACGCCGTAATGAAGGTCGTGGACGTGGTGGTAAAAATAAAGTTGTCAAAGCCAAAAAAGGTGGACGTGATGATGAAAAGGGCAATAAAAATGAACGCCAATCAGATCGTCGTAACCAAAAAGATGTAAAAGGCAAAGGTAAACAGGGTAAAAAAGGTAGTTCAATTCAACAAGCCTTTACTAAACCTGCTGTCGCAGTTAACCGTGATGTGGTGATCGGTGAAACTATTACGGTTGCTGAATTAGCCAACAAAATGGCGATTAAAGCCTCAGAAATCATTAAAACCATGATGAAAATGGGCGAAATGGTGACGATTAACCAAGTGATCGACCAAGAAACTGCTCAATTAGTGGCAGAAGAATTAGGTCACAAAGTGATTTTACGTAAAGAAAATGAGCTAGAAGAATCAGTATTGGGAGATCGTGATACGCAGGCGGAAAAAGTCAATCGTGCTCCAGTGGTAACGATTATGGGTCACGTTGACCACGGTAAAACCTCTTTACTTGACTACATTCGTAAAGCCAAAGTGGCAGCAGGTGAAGCGGGTGGTATTACTCAACATATTGGTGCATATCATGTTGAAACCAAAGGTAAAGTGATTACTTTCTTGGATACTCCAGGACATGCAGCATTTACTTCTATGCGCGCTCGTGGTGCGAAAGCAACGGATATCGTGGTATTAGTGGTGGCGGCAGATGATGGTGTGATGCCACAAACTATTGAGGCGATTCAACATGCGAGAGCAGCAGGTGTACCGATCGTGGTAGCCGTGAACAAAATCGATAAGCCAGAAGCTAATCCAGATCGTGTAGAGCAAGAATTATTGCAATACGAAGTGGTAGCAGAAAAATTTGGTGGTGATGTGCAGTTTGTGCATGTTTCAGCGAAAAAAGGGTTTGGGGTCGATGAACTGCTTGATGCGATTTTATTACAATCCGAAGTGCTTGAATTAACTGCTGTGAAAGACGGTATGGCAAGCGGGGTGGTGATTGAGTCTTATCTTGATAAAGGTCGTGGTCCAGTAGCAACTATTTTAGTGCAATCAGGTACATTAAACCGTGGTGATATTGTACTTTGTGGTTTTGAATATGGTCGCGTGCGAGCAATGCGTGATGAAGATGGCAAGGAAATCGATAGTGCAGGTCCATCAATTCCTGTGGAAGTGTTAGGACTTTCTGGCGTGCCAGCGGCAGGGGACGAAGCGACAGTAGTGCGTGATGAGAAGAAAGCCCGTGAAGTGGCATTATATCGTCAAGGCAAATTCCGTGATGTGAAACTTGCTCGTCAGCAAAAAGCGAAACTGGAAAATATGTTTAGCAATATGGCAGAAGGTGATGTAGCAGAATTGAATGTTATTGTGAAAGCCGATGTACAGGGTTCTGTGGAAGCTATCGTGCAATCCTTACAAGAACTTTCAACGGACGAAGTGAAAGTGAAAGTGGTGGGATCAGGTGTAGGTGGTATCACTGAAACTGATGCGACCTTAGCCGCTGCATCTAATGCGATTATGGTCGGCTTTAACGTACGTGCCGATGCCTCTGCTCGCCGAATTATTGAAAGTGAAAATATTGATTTACGTTATTATTCTATTATTTATGAATTGCTAAACGAAATCAAAGCGGCAATGAGCGGTATGTTACAACCTGAATTTAAACAAGAAATTATCGGTTTGGCTGAAGTACGTGATGTGTTCCGTCACCCTAAATTCGGGGCGATTGCAGGTTGTATGGTGACCGAGGGTGTAGTAAAACGTAACAACCCAATTCGTGTGTTGCGTGATAACGTAGTGATTTTTGAAGGCGAATTAGAATCTCTCCGCCGTTTCAAAGATGACGTAAGTGAAGTGCGTAATGGTATGGAATGTGGTATCGGCGTGAAAAACTACAACGATGTCAAAGTCGGCGACCAAATCGAAGTATTTGAAGTGGTTGAAGTGAAACGTACGATTTAATAAATGTTAGCCCCCCTCAGGGCTTTGCCCAGCTCCCCCCGCAATGCAGGGGGAGCGAAATTTACAAATTCTATGTAAAATTATAAAGATTTTGTTCCCCTGCTTACGGGAGCGTCTGCTACAGAAGAGAATGTGATATTCACGTTTTCTTCACTCCCCCTGTTTACGGGGGGAGCTTGTCCGCAGGACTGAGGGGGGCTTTTATTCCTAATAATATAAAGAGAAAACAATGAGTAAAGATTTCAAACGTTCTGACCGAGTCGCACAAGAATTACAAAAAGAAGTGGCAATTATCTTGCAACGGGAAGTAAAAGATCCTCGTATTGGTATGGTAACGGTATCCGATGTTGAGGTATCCCGAGATTTAGCCTATGCCAAAATCTTTGTGACATTCTTATTTGATCACGATGAATCCGCTATTGAACAGGGTATGAAAGGTTTAGAAAAAGCTGCTCCGTATATTCGCTCGTTAGTTGGTAAAGCGATGCGATTACGCATTGTGCCAGAGTTACGCTTTGTTTACGATCAGTCTTTGGTGGAAGGTATGCGTATGTCAAACTTAGTGACAGACGTTATTCGCAAAGATCAAGAACGACACATAGAGGAAAACTAATGTCTCGACCACGTAAAAAAGGTAGAGATATTCACGGCGTATTTTTACTGGATAAACCGCAAGGTATGTCGTCTAACGATATTTTGCAGAAAGTAAAACGCTTATATCAAGCCAATAAAGCTGGGCATACGGGAGCATTAGACCCATTGGCAACAGGCATGTTGCCAATTTGTTTAGGCGAAGCCACTAAATTTAGTCAGTTTTTGCTTGATGCGGATAAACGCTATCTTGTCACGGCAAAATTGGGTGAACGCACTGACACCTCTGATGCAGAAGGTCAAATTGTACAAACTCGAGAAGTGCGGTCAAAAATACCCGAGATTTTAACCGCACTTGAGCATTTTCGTGGCGATTTAATGCAAGTACCTACCATGTTTTCAGCCTTAAAACATCAGGGTAAACCCTTGTATGAATATGCCCGACAAGGTATCACCGTAGAACGTGAAGCACGTCCGATTCGTATTTTTGAACTGAATTTTATTTCCTACCAAGCTCCGTATTTAACCCTTGAAGTGCATTGTTCTAAAGGCACCTATATTCGTACCTTGGTGGACGATTTAGGCGAATATTTAGGCTGTGGAGCGCATGTCACCATGCTACGCCGTACTGCTGTGGCGGATTATCCTACAGACAAAATGCTCAGTTGGGAACAGTTACAAGTATTAGGCGAACAACAAGATTTGACTTTACTGGATAGCTATTTGTTACCCGTAGATAGTGCGGTTTCAAAACTTCCTATACTCAGGTTAAGCGTTGAACAAACCAACGCCGTCAGCTTTGGGCAACGGGTGAAATTTGAAAATAGCCAACAATGTTACGGTCAAGTGCGGTTATTTTCTGATGAGAATTTGTTTTTAGGTGTGGCAGAAATCGGTAAAGATAATGTGATAAGACCGAGTCGAATGGTGAATTGGTAAGATAAGAATAGAACAGGGGCATCGTGAAATGCCCCTTTTTTATCTTTATTTGATGGTCACTCTAGCAAATTTACGTTTACCCACCTGATAAACTGCTGTTGTACCAGTTTTGATGATTTGTTTCACATCATTTACGGCTTCACCGTTGATTTTCACACCACCTTGTTGAGCTGCACGAATAGCTTCGGATGTGGACGGCACTAATCCCGCTTCTTTTAATAAATTAGCTAACCCAATTTCGCTCTCAAAAGTAAATTCAGGCATTTCATCGGGCATTGCCCCTTTTTGGAAACGGTTGATAAATTCTTGTTCTGCTGCATCGGCTGCCGCTTGATCGTGGAAACGAGCGATGATTTCTTTGGCTAACAAAATTTTCACATCACGTGGATTTTTGCCATTTTCCACATCGGCTTTTAACTGAGCAATTTCCGTTAATGGACGGAATGACAGCAAGTTATACCAATCCCACATCAGTTCATCAGAAATAGACATCACTTTACCGAACATATCATTTGGTGCATCTGCCACGCCGATATAATTGCCTAGCGATTTTGACATTTTTTTCTCGCCATCTAAACCAACCAATAATGGCAAGGTAATTGCCACTTGCGGTTTTTGTCCACGGGCTTTTTGCAGTTCGCGACCGATTAATAGATTGAACGTTTGGTCGGTTCCGCCTAATTCTACATCTGATTCTAAATGAACAGAATCGTAGCCTTGTAATAACGGATAAATAAATTCGTGAATAGCAATAGATTGTTGATTAGCAAAACGTTTTTTGAAATCATCACGTTCTAGCATACGAGCTACGGTATAGTTAGAAGCTAAACGAATCATGCCCTCGGTGCCAAGCTGTCCCAACCATTCAGAGTTAAACACAATTTGAGTTTTTTGTGGATCGAGAATTTTGAAAATTTGTTGTTTATAGGTTTCCGCATTACGTAACACATCTTCACGTGTTAGCGGTGGGCGAGTGGTATTTTTACCTGATGGATCGCCTACCATACCTGTAAAATCCCCGATTAAAAACTGCACTTGATGTCCTAATTCTTGGAATTGGCGTAATTTATTTAGCACCACCGTATGACCTAAATGAATGTCAGGTGCGGTTGGGTCAGCCCCGAGTTTCACACGCAACGGGCGGTTTTCTTTGAGTTTTTCGATTAAATCTTGTTCTGAAAAAATTTGATCAATGCCGCGTTTTAGTTCTGCGAGAACCGTATTCAAGTCTGTCATTTTGATTCCTAATTTGAACTTTAAAATAAAGCCTACATTATAGGCAAATTCAAATAAAGATAAAGCCTAGAATGATTTTTTTTCTGTTTTTTGTTATGCTAGTCATCATTTCGTCACATCAATAAAGGAGTATTCTATGAAAATCGTCTTTCTTGACAGTACAGCATTACCAAAACACATTCCGATTCCACGCCCAAATTTTGATCATCAATGGGTTGAATTTGAATATACATCAGCGGATCAGGTGCTTGAACATGCTCAAGATGCAGATATTGTGATTACTAGTAAGGTTGTGTTTAATCGTGAGAATATGCGTCAATTACCTAAATTAAAATTAATTGCTCTCACTGCCACAGGCACAAACAATATCGATTTAGTCGCCGCTAAAGAGCTTGGTATTAGCGTGAAAAATGTTACAGGCTATTCTTCTGTTACGGTACCTGAGCATGTATTAGGCTTTATTTTCAGTTTAAAACATAGTTTACATTTATGGTATCGTGATCAGTTACAAGGCAAGTGGGCGGAAAGCAAACAATTTTGTTATTTTGATTACCCCGTGACGGATGTAAAAGGCTCTACTTTAGGTATATTCGGTAAAGGTTGTTTAGGTACAGAAGTAGGACGTTTAGCCACGGCTTTGGGCATGAACGTACTTTATGCCGAACATAAAAATGCCACCCAATGCCGTGCTGGTTATACGCCATTTTATGAGGTATTGGCTCAAGCAGATATTTTAACCTTGCATTGCCCCTTAACACCAGACACCCAAAATTTAATTAACGCAGAAACCTTAGCCCATTGTAAAAAGGGGGCATTGTTGATTAATACGGGGCGTGGACCTTTAATTGATGAGCAAGCGGTAGTCGATGCGTTAAAAAGTGGGCAATTAGCAGGGGCAGCACTTGATGTATTAGGCAAAGAACCACCAGCCAAAGATAATCCGCTAATTGTGGCAGCTCAAACCTTACCAAATTTGATTATTACACCACATATAGCTTGGGCATCAGATCAAGCAGTAACCATTTTAGCGGATAAAGTGCGGTTAAATTTAGAAGAATTTGTGAGAACGGGAAAATAATGAATTTAGGCATTTCAGCGTTTATTGCCTTACGTTACTGGCGAGCCAAAAGTGCGGATCGTTTTGGGCGATTAGTGACTAACCTTGCCAGTAGCGGCATTGTACTTGGTGTGATGGCGTTGATTATTGTTTTATCGGTAATGAACGGGTTAGAACAGCATCAAAAACGCCAAGTTTTATCGAGCTTACCGCATGCGATTGTGATGAAGAAAGACGGTTATTTTGATACTAAACAATTCCAGTCGGAATTGCCTGATTTGAGCCAATTTCAACAGATTAATCACGCTACTCTGATTAATCGCACTAACGCAATTTACCAAACTACTCAAGGTGTAAGTGCTGGACAAGTGATTGGCGTGAACAATCCAACGGACGATCATCTGTTAAGCTATCTTAAACAAGCTGAACTGGATAATTTATTGCCAACGGGTGAATTTAAGTTAATTATCGGTTCGCAATTAGCCCAAAAATTAAACGTGCAACTGGGCGATAAAATCCGCCTAATGCTTACAGAAAATAGTCAATATACGCCTTTAGGACGTGTACCGATGCAGCGATTATTTACCGTGAGTGAGATTTATCCTGCTAGTAATGAAGTATCAGGTTATGAAACTTTTGCGAACTTAGCGGATATTGGGCGTTTAATGCGAATTAAACCTGAAAATGCACAAGGCGTACGATTATTTCTGCAAGATCCTTTTCAAATCACTGAACTTACCCAAATTTTCCCCGAAGATCAATGGCAAATTGATGATTGGCGAAGTCAAAAAGGCGAATTTTTTCAAGCGGTACGCATGGAAAAAAACATGATGGGCTTGTTAATTAGCTTAATCATCGTGGTGGCGGTGAGCAATATTATTACCTCATTGAGTTTAATGGTGGTGGATAAACAGGGTGAAATTGCGATTTTACAAACCCAAGGTTTAACTAAAAAACAAGTGCGGTGGATTTTTATTCTACAAGGTTTTTTTGTGGGATTGGTGGGAACCTTGATCGGTGCCGTGTTAGGCGTGTTGATCACCCTGTATTTAGGCGATATTGTTAATGCTATTAACCCTGTGGGTATTTATTTACCGACCGAGATTAATCTGTGGCAAATTGCGGTGATTGTGGTGTTTTCGTTGGGATTGTCGTTGGTGTCAACGGTTTATCCGGCGTATCGGGCGAGTAAAGTTGAGCCTGCGGAAGCATTGCGGTATGAGTAGATCTTTACTTTTCTTTGCTTGTGCAAAGAAAAGTAACAAAAGAAACACACCCCGACTTCACCGCTTTTCTTTGCTTATTTGGTATTTTCTTAACGCTAAATTTTGAACTCGCTTCGCTCAGACATGCAAAATTTAGCTAAAAATACCAAAACGCAAAGGCGGTTCAGACGGGGACCTAGATTGGATTGAGCGTGGTAAAAGTGCGGTTGAAAAATGAAAAGATTTAAAAATTTACAGATGAAGTAAAATAATGCTCTGACAAAATGGGGTCCCCATGTTTGCCGCCTGAAAATGTTTTAATTTGTAGGAAAATGGCGTCTGTCTGAGCGTAGCGAGTTCAGCCATTTTACGTTAAGCAAATTAAAACATTTTCAGGAAACAAGGCAAACTTGGGGTGTGCTTTCTTTTTGCTTACTTTTGCTTTGCACAAGCAAAGAAAAAGTAAGTCGCCCATCGGGCGAAATACGATTTTAATAAACCAATAATTTAAAGAATATAAAATGAACAATAAAACATTATTAACCTGCAAAAACATCACCAAACACTACCACGATGGCGAAACCAAAACCCAAGTCCTCAATGACATCAATTTCGCCCTCAACGAAAAAGAATTGGTCGCCATTGTCGGCTCATCAGGTTCGGGCAAAAGTACCCTATTACACATCCTCGGCGGACTGGATCAACCGACCACAGGCGAAGTGTTTATCAAAGGGCAATCGCTACAAAAAGCAAGTAGCGATGAATTAGCCAAATTACGTAATCAATATCTCGGTTTTGTGTATCAATTTCATCATTTAATGGCGGATTTCACCGCACTTGAAAACGTGATGATGCCAATGTTAATCGGCAATCAAAACAAAACCGAAGCCAAAGATCGGGCGGAAAAGATCTTAAAATCTGTTGGACTTTCGCACCGCATTTCTCACAAACCGTCAGCCTTATCAGGCGGTGAACGTCAGCGTGTGGCGATTGCAAGGGCGTTAGTCAATAATCCAGCGTTGGTATTGGCGGACGAACCAACAGGGAATTTAGATCGTGCTACCACCGAAAGTATTTTTGAGTTAATTCAACGACTTAATCAAGAACAAGGTATTGCCTTTTTATTGGTCACGCACGATTTGCATTTGGCGGAAAAATTACAACGTCGCATGATTATGCAAGACGGCGTATTGCGAGCGGAGTAGGCGATGAATACCGCATTCTTAATTAGTTGGCGTTACCAACGAGCCAAGCAAAAAAATCATTTGGTTTCCCTGATTGCCTTTTTCTCTACACTCGGTATTGCATTGGGCGTGGCAGTATTGATCGTGGGATTGAGTGCCATGAATGGGTTTGAGCGAGAACTGAATAACCGTATTTTAGCCGTCGTTCCTCATGCTGAAATTATATCGGCGGAAAATCAGCCCATAACTGACAAACAACAATTAGTCAGCACCTTGCAACAAGTACCCAATATTCAAGGCGTATCGCCTTTTGTCAGTTTTACTGCTTTAGTGGAAAATGGGGCAAAAATGAAAGTGGTGCAAGTGAAAGGCGTGGACAAAACAGCACAAGATACGGTCAGCCGACTAGGGGATTTTGTTCTCGATCAAGCGTGGCAATCGTTCTCTCATCATTCAGGCTTAGTATTAGGCTACGGCATTGCCAAAGAGTTAGAGGTACAAACAGGCGATTGGGTAACGTTGCTGATTTCGCAAAATAATGGTGAAGACATGGCACAACCAAGTCGTGAGCGGATTCAGGTGTCGGGAATTTTACGTTTAGACGGTCAACTTGATCATAGTTATGCCCTCATGCCGTTAGCCCAAGCACAACAATATTTAGACTACAATGCCAATCAAATTTCAGGTGTCGATCTGAAAGTGGTGGATCCGTTTAACATGAATAGCTTGGATTTTTCTGCGTTAAACAGCTATCCACAATTACTCAATTTACAAACTTGGGTGAGCAAATTCGGCTATATGTACCGTGATATTCAACTGATCCGTACCATCATGTATATTGCCATGGTGCTAGTGATTGGGGTAGCCTGCTTTAATATTATTTCCACGCTGATTATGGCGGTGAAAGACAAAGCGGGCGATATTGCGATTATGCGAACATTGGGGGCAAACAACGCCTTTATTAAACGCATTTTTGTTTGGTATGGCTTACAAGCAGGCATGAAAGGCTGTTTAATCGGCATTGTGTTAGGGGTATTTTTAGCCTTAAATTTAACCGCACTTATTCAAGGTTTAGAAAGCCTGATTGGACGAAAATTATTATCTGACGGCATTTACTTTGTGGATTTCTTACCAACAGAATTACATTGGCAAGATGTGCTATTCGTGTTGGTTTCTGCATTATTATTGAGTTTATTGGCAAGTCTTTACCCAGCCAATCGAGCTGCAAAATTACAACCTGCTCAAGTATTAAGCAGTTATTAAAATAATTGCATTGTACTAGTTTACTAGTGCAGAAATTGATGCTACATTAACAGCATGTTTACACGGAAAGTGTTTTATTGATTTTATGAGAGTGATGAATTATGGTAAAAAGTAAAAATGAAATTCGTATTGCGAATGACGATACCCGTATTGGTAAAATTGAACAATTATTGCCCCCAGTCGCATTATTAGAAAAATATCCAGCCAGCGATGTAGCGATTAAAACGGTAAAAGCGGCACGCCTTGAAGCACATAATATTATTCATGGTACAGATGATCGTTTATTAGTCGTGATTGGTCCTTGTTCGATTCATGATCCAAAAGCGGCAATGGAATATGCGAACCGATTAAAACCATTACGTGATAAATACAAAGACGCATTACAAATTATTATGCGTGTGTATTTTGAAAAACCTCGTACTACCGTGGGTTGGAAAGGGTTGATTAACGATCCGTATTTAAACGACAGTTATGCGTTAAATGACGGTTTACGTATAGCACGTAAATTATTAGCCGATATTAATGATTTAGGCTTGCCGACTGCAGGTGAATTTTTAGATATGATCACGCCTCAATATGTGGCGGATTTAATGAGTTGGGGAGCGATTGGTGCAAGAACCACCGAATCACAAGTTCACCGTGAATTAGCCTCAGGACTTTCTTGCCCTGTGGGCTTTAAAAATGCTACCAACGGCGGTGTAAAAATTGCCCTTGATGCTATTGGTGCGGCGGAAGCCCAGCACTATTTCTTATCTGTAACAAAATTTGGACATTCCGCCATCGTTTCTACCAAAGGTAATCAGGATTGCCACATTATCTTACGTGGTGGCGATAAAGCCACCAATTATGACGCAGAAAGCATTGCCAAAGTCTGTGCCGATATTGAAAAAACAGGACATATTGGTCACGTTATGGTCGATTTCAGCCATGCCAATAGCAGCAAGCAATTTAAACGTCAAATGGACGTATGCCAATCTATCAGCAACCAATTAGCCCAAGGTTCAAAACAAATTTTTGGTGTGATGGTAGAAAGCCACTTAGTCGAAGGTCGTCAAGATTTAGTCCCGAATAAACCACTCACTTACGGACAAAGTATCACTGATGCTTGTATCGGTTGGGAAGACACTGAAATCTTGTTGCAACAGCTTGCAGAGGCGGTTGAGGAAAGAAGAAAAGGGTAATTTATTCAGTGAGATAGAAGTAGTGCGGTGGAAAAAATAATAGTTTTTTTCACCGCACTTTTTTGTTTAATAGGCACCATGTCTTTTCAAAACAACATTCACTGTCTTAAGTAAAATAACTATATCATTCCACAATGACCAATTTTTGACGTACCAAGAATCAAAGTAGATTCTTTTTTCATAATCAATATCATTGCGTCCACTGATTTGCCATAAACCTGTCATACCTGGTTTTGCCATAAAATAATAATCAACATTATTTTGATAATATACCAATTCATCTTCAACAATTGGGCGAGGACCAACAAGGCTCATATTGCCTTTTAGTACGTTAAATAATTGGGGGAGTTCATCTAAACTATATTGACGCAAGAATTTTCCAATTTTGGTAATTCTTGGATCGTTTTTTAGTTTAAAATCTTTTTCCCATTCTGCTTTTATTTCGCTATTGGTGTTTAATAAGGATGTTAGTACTTCTTCTGAGTTAACCACCATAGAACGGAATTTATAACAACTAAATTTTTGTCCGTTTTGTCCTATTCGTTTATGTTTATAAATTGCGTTGCCCCCATCTAATTTTATGATTAATGCAAGTAATAAAGCAAAAGGTGAAAGCGTGACAATTAAAATCGATGATAAAATAATATCCATTGTGCGTTTTACTATTCTTGATGAATGTTTGGCAAGATTGTTGTTAATGCGTAACAAAAGGACATCATAACTAAATAAAAAAGAAATATCGGTGCTATATAATGGTAGTCCACGCAAACTTGGAATCACCGAAACATAACGGTAACGGTGTTTAGATAATGTTCTAATCCAAAAATCGAGTTCCTCTGATTCCTGTTCTTCTAAGGCAATAATCACTTGTTCTAATTTAGTGGGGGCAATATTGAGTAAAAAGAGATCAGTGGCAACATAAATAGGTATATTGATATCATCTAATTCAGGTGAATAGTGTTCGGAAACTAAAAATCCTTTGAGATTAAATCCTAAATAAGATTCAGATTTTAATGCGTTATACGCATCAATAGCATTTTGTCCAGCACCGATAATAAAGGTATCCTTGATATACCATTGAGTATAAATAAGGTATTTTTTGATTAAGAAACGACATAATGGTACGAGAGTAAAGGATATAAACCAAGTGCCCAGCCATAAACCGCGAGAGAAATCCAATTTAGAAAAAGCCAAAATAGCCAATTCTATAATAGCAAAAATAAAAATAGTACGTAGAATTTCTTTTAATTCAAACCAAAATGGTTTACGGTAGGTATAATGACGTAAGCGTAGCCAATACCAAATTATTGCACAGAAGGTAATGCAAAAATGTGTTTGAAAAAATTCAGCTACATAATTATTTTCAAAAAAATCACTTCTAACATAATGATTATAAGCTAATGACAACAACGCGGCAGAAAAAAGTGAAATAAAATCCACCATTGCTAGAATATATTTGCACAATATCTGCTTATTCATCGTTATTCCTTCTTTAATTTATTTTTCTCAATAAGAATTTAAATGCTTTTTTAAGCATATTTTCAGGTTCAATGTGGGCAATTGGCAATGAAACAGTGTTAATTTCATTCTTATCCAGCCAAATATTAAACAATCTTTCAGCAATAAAGCCAAACACTCGCTGTTGATAAGCAGAATAGTCATTTATATCAATACGTTTTTCTAGGTCAAATAAAATATCAAATAACCAAATGCAATATTGTTCTACTAAATCACTGCGCATAATAAACATATTGTATAAATGCAACGTGCAACCATTAATAACTTTACGACAACTTTCCATGTAATCAGGATAGCGTTCTTTAATTATTTCTAATGCCACATCGAGATCTTGAATATGATGTGCATGTTTATAATGTGAATAAATACTCTCAATATAATAATTACGTTTTTTACCTAGAATGCCATCATGTTTTTCTAATTGCGATAAGATTTCTTGACGAGACATTATCGACTTGCCTTTAAGGTGAACACCTTGCCCTTTAAAATAACGGCGATAATGATTTAACCCGACATATTCATACTGCTGAAATAATCCATTCTTCCACGCCCAAAAAAGTGCTGTTAATTCGCAAAATGTTTTATTTTTTTGTGAAATATTATCACCAGTCTCATCACCTTGAAAGGATAATTTCTGCTCACTTAAGATTTTCCCGACTTGAATAGGAAAATAAACATTATCATCGGGTAAAGCATAATCTTTATGGGTAGCAACGAGTACTAAAAGCTCTTTCACTAGCAATTTTCCCCTGTTATTTCAAGTAACCGATATGTTGTGTGAAATTTTTTGTCAAGCCATGATAAAGTCCACGCAAAGCGGTCTTTAATCTGGATCTATTGGGTTTGGTAAATAAATAAAACCACATCACCTTAATACAATATAACCCAGTAATGAGATAACCTTTATATTCAAGCAAATTGCGAATATTATTTCGACACATGCAATATAACTTTAATGCCGATTCCGTATCATTAAATTTTAATAAATTAAAAAACATTGGCGTGCCGAGCGTTTTTTCTCGCGGATGATAAAATGTTGCATTGGTTACGGTAAAAATCTTAAAGCCAAATTTTGCCGCTCTCCATGTGTATTCCATATCATCACCCCAAATAAAATATTCTTTTTTAGGTAACCCGATTTGCTCAACAAGATGACGAGAAAATAAAATGCCATTAAATGGCATCACAATGTTTGGAATTATGCCATTTTTTGTCTGTTTTTCCACATCTGAAATCGTGCTTAAAACCGTTTTACGTCTTGGTAAACGAAGTGTAAACGTCAATAATTGCGGTTCATCAATATCAAGCACTAAAGGACCAATATAAATATCATCTGAGAGATATTGACATAAGCCACTCAAACAATGCTCAGTAGGCATGCCGTCATCATCCATCAACCAAATATAATCAAATTTTTGTTGATAGGCAAACTCAATCCCCGTATAAAATCCACCAGCGCCACCTAAATTTTCAGTCAAATTTAGTAAGGTAAAATTCTCATTATTAGTCCAATTATGTTCAATGAGAAAATCCTCTGTGCCATCTTGGCTTGCATTATTCACCACGACAATATGAGCGAGTGTATAGCTTTGTTTTTTTAACGCATTTAAACAAGCTAATAATTGCTGTTTTCGATTATATGTTACTACCACAGCACAGATAGATTTATTCATTACACATCCATATCCACATAAAACGGCGTTAAAGTCCCATTATTGGCTAATGTTTCTTTAATTTTATCCGCTGCTTCTAAGGCTTCTTTAATGGTTACGTCCATATCTAAATAACGATATGTGCCTAAACGACCAACAAAGGTGACTTGTGTTTCTTTATTGGCTTTTTCCACATATTTTTTCAATAAGTCTTTGTCTTTGACTAAACGAATTGGATAATATGGAATATCGTTTTCTTCACATAAACGACTAAATTCACGATAACAAATAGTTTTTTCGTGCTGTTCCCATGGTGCAAAATGTTTATGTTCGGAAATTCGAGTATATGGCACTTCTTCATCACCATAGTTTATTACTGCATTGCCTTGAAAATCACCTTCATCACGGAATGCTTCAAAATCAAGGGTACGATAACCTAAACGCCCTAATTCAAAACCAAAGTAAGCATCAAGTGGACCAGACCAGAAAATATGATCGAATTCTGTTTTCATACTTTCAGAGAACGGCGTATTTAATTTCACGGTAATATTTTCGTGTTTCAAAATATTTGCCACAATTTCTGTATAACCGTCTTTCGGCATCCCTTGGAATTTATGAGCGAAATAATTATCATCATAATTAAAACGCACTGGCAAGCGTTTTAAAATGCTTGCAGGCAATTCTTTTGGCTCAACGCCCCATTGTTTTTTGGTGTAGCCATAGAAGAATGCTTTGTATAAATCTTTCCCTACAAAACGCATAGCCTGCTCTTCAAAGGTTTGCGGCTCTTGAATAGAAAGATCCGCTTGACTTTCAATTAAGGCTTTCGCTTCTTTAGGTGAACAAGTTTTACCAAAAAATTGGTTAATGGTATGCAAGTTAATTGGCAAGGAATACACCGCGCCTTGGCTAATGGTTTTCACTCGATTCACAAACGGTTTCCATTCGCCAAATTGATTCACATAGTTCCACACTCGCTCGTTGTCGGTATGGAAAATATGTGGTCCATAAATGTGCACCATAACATTCGTTTCTTGATCGCGTTCACTGTGGCAGTTACCTGCCACATGGTTACGTTGATCAATCACAGTTACTTGGTAGCCTTGTTCGGCTAATTCACGGGCGATAACGGCATTGGAGAAACCTGCGCCGACTAATAAAAAATTTTTCATTCTCTCATACACTTAATCTTTACCAATGCGAATTGAAAAATTATTAAGATGATTATATTGATATCATCGAAACTATTGAAATTTATAATAAGCTTAGCATTTTTATCTTCAATAGGAGATTTTTATAGTGATAATGTAATGCTATAGTAGAAATCATACTCACAATAAAATTATGTTTTATAAATAAATTGTCTTATCTTATTTAACCAACAATAAATTCGGTTAAATTTGTACTTCATTGAATGAGCCAAATGAAATGCTTTTTCATAGTTATAGAACATATGAAATTTTCTCCAGTTTTTAGGGTCTATTTTTTTCATTTCCAATTTTAATCTATCCATTGGAATAAGGTTGCTAGAATTAAAATTACCAATAAATTCATCATATAATCTTGCAGTATCTAATTCCTTATTCGACAAAGTGTCACCACACACCCAAGTAAAAATATAAGCTGCAGTTAAAGAATGGCTAACTTTTATTTTTTCCAAATCATCCAACGATAAACTATTTTTAAAAAACTCTGTATTTCTAGCCAATGAACTTGAAAAATCTCGTATATTTTTGTAATTTTTAACTTTCATTATACTACCATCTCGCTGTCTATAATTTATAACAGCTAAAGGGTAATAATAAACATTTTTACATTCATAAGCCAATAATGGAACTGTTGATACATCTTCATAGTTCTGCCCTACAGGAAATGGATGTTTTATAACAATATCTCTTTTAAAAATATGTCTCCAAGCATAAAACTGTCTTGATTCATAAACTGCATTAATAATATTATAACTTCCCGAAATTAACTTTTTCGCGTCTAAGGAATAAGTGCAATTTTTATGAAAATCTTTTTTACTCCAATACCAATTGTAATCAACAATCAGACAGTCAGTCTCAGTGTCTTTTAATACATTGAATACGTGTTGCAATGAATTTCTAGTAAGGAGATCATCACCATCTAAAAACAAAATATAATCGGATGTTGCGGATTGTACACCATTGTTTCTTGCAGCAGATAACCCCTGATTTTCTTGATTGATGATGATCAACTTAGGATAGTTTTTCTGTAACTGGTTAAGTAAGTATCGTGTTCCATCTGTTGAGCCATCATTGACAATGATGACTTCGAGATTGATATCATCTTCTATATTTTTCTGATTATAGATAGATAAAACCGTTTCTTCTAAATATTCAGAAACATTGTAGGCTGGTATAACAATACTTAGACTAATATTTTTTTTCATTAGTTTATCCTATTAATTAAAATTGATTCTTTATAACCCTATATATTGGCTTGCTAACATACGTATACAAAAAACATCCCAAGAATATTGCCACTATATTAGTTATCAATAAGTAAATATAGTTCTCATTGTACGAAAACTTGTAAGCCACTTTCGAAAACCAAACATGCGTCAAATAAATTGTATAGCTAGCCCCTCCCAAAAAAACAAAAAAACTGCTTTTATTCAAATGAATTTTGATAGACAAGGATATATATAGAATAATTATGGAAAAAAATACAAAATTATACTCGATATCAAATAATTCTCTAGAAATAAACAAAACAAACAGTAAAAACACTATTATTGCACTAGGAACTAAATTTGTTCTAAAACTTAAAGGTTTTAGATAAAATATAATACACCCTAAAGAAAAAGATAATGAATGAAAGTCAGAGATTACATAAGGAATATAAACCCAATCATATCTTTCTATTTTAAAATTAGCATGTAACAAATAATGTAACACAAAAAAAAGTACAGTTAACACAACAGATATCTTAATCTTATCTTTTATAAAAAAGATACATAATGCAAAGACTATATAAAAGTACATTTCATAGACTAAACTCCACGCAACACTTAATAACATTGCAAAATTTTCACTGTTAAATAATGGTGGAATTAACGTAAGTGTAGAAAACCACTCTATGAATGAGCTTGGTTCAAAATTAATATCAATTAACAACCCATTGCTTATTTTATAATATATATATGCAAATAAAGTCCACAATATATATTCTGGATATATCCTTAGCACTCTTTCCTTCAAAAAAGTCAATGCGCCTTTATCTTTTCTATTTATAGATAAAGTTAACACATATCCACTTAACGCAAAGAAAAAACAAACAGCGAAATCACCAATCTTTGATATAGGTTTTGAGCCTAAAAATGAATAGTGATGTGCTATTAAAGGGTTAATCAATAAGTGATGAAATACTACAAGTATTGCTGCAACCCCTCGACCAATTTCTAAAGTAAAATTCAGCCTAGCTCCAGAATCCGTATTCATAAAACCATTTTCCATCTCAACCTATCAATGCATAGTCGTTGCTTAGATTCAAAAATGCACTCTAGTAATCCCAACACTTTTATTTAACCTTTTCAAAACATATGGTTATTATCATTGTTTTATCCGTTGCTCACCATTGTAATTTAGCCTGAAACAATCACTCCATGCTCCAAATGAATGTGATTATTACAAACTCGTTTAGCCAATTCATAATCATGTGTCGCCATTACTAAAATCCCTGCGCGATCCACAAATTCATTTAAGCGTTTTTCAGCCTTAGCACGGAAATTTTCATCGCCCGTACTCATCCATTCGTCCATCAACAAAATTTCTGGATTGATTACGGTTGAAATGGAAAATGCTAAACGTAACACCATACCGCTGGAATAGGTGCGCACAGGCATGTTAATGAAATCACCCAGTTCACTAAATTCAACAATTTCATCGACTAATTTGGCTGTTTCTTTCGGCTTTAGACCTAAAAATAAACCACGCAAGGTAATATTTTCTAAACCTGATGCTTCCCCATCCATACCGAGCATAGAATCTAAAAGACTTGTGATTTTGCCTTGAATTTCAATTTTTCCTGATGTCGGCGCATAAACGCCTGACAATACACGCAATAAGGTCGTTTTACCCGAACCATTATGTCCAATAAGAGCAACGCGATCACCTTGTTTAATATCCAAATTGATGTTTTTTAATGCTTCAATTTCAGTGATTTTGTTATTTTGAATAATTTTTCCACCTGTTGCAGCGTTCAGCAATGTCTGCTTAAAAGAGCGTTGCTTAGCATCATAAATTGGAAATCTAACTGAAACATCATTTAACTTAATATGCATATCCAATCCTATAACCAATAGGTAATGCGATTTTTCGTTTTCGCATATACAAATAGTGAAAATACGGCGAGTACTGCTAAGCTTATTAGTCCAGTTATCCATTGGTGAACATCTGGTGTTAAACCAAGTAATGGTTTTCGGACTAAATCAAGGTACGTTGCAAAAATATTCCAATCCACTAATGCTCGACGTTCTTCAGGGAGCTGTTCCATTCGCCAAATAATCGGTGTAATAAAAAACAATAATGACATAATGCTAATGAGCATTTGTGCCATATCTCGATAACGCCCACAAAAAATAGAAACTAATAACGTAATAAAAAATAAGTTTGCTACCACTAATAAAAACGCAGGAAAAAACCATAAAATATCTAATGTTATTGGTTTCCAAAGCAACAGCATAATGATTGGATAAAGAGCGAAATTGTGCAAAAACACAATAAGCTGACGATAAATTATTCTTAATACAAATACTGGTGCAGGCACATAGGATTGCTTCATATAATGCGCAGACTCTGCGAAAGTGTAGGCCGATTCATTGATGCACGTTGAAAACATTGCCCAAAAAATCAAGCCCAAAGCAAGATGTGGGATAAAATCTGAGGGATCAAAATTAAACAATGACCCATACAAAGGTCCCATTGCTCCAACTGTGACCGCCATACTAATGGTAATCCATAATGGTCCAAGAGTTGAACGGCGATAACGCCCAAGAATGTCATACCAAGCAAGAGTACGCCATAGATGGTGATTACTTATAGATAATTTAAAATCAGATAATATACTCATTTTATTCTTTATTCCGTTGAAAATGTATTAGCTAATACTACAGATCATCGTTAACTTTACAATAATTACCACTAATTAAATGTGGGATAATACACCTTAATTAAGTTTTTGTAAATCACATAAGCCAATTGGACGGGCGTTTATCATAAAATGAGAAATACCTAAATATATTAAACCGCCACGTAACTGATTAAAGTACCAAGTATTCCTAATTTATTGTTAGATGATGGAGTATTAAGGGTGACAAAGGAATAATTCTCCAAATTTTTCTATTTTTCCAACTCAATAAAAAATTCAAAAATTTATACCGCACTTTTCCCTTAAAAATAATGGTAATTTGGTATATCATATAAAACAGATATTTATAATATTGAGATAGATTTTATGGCTAAGAAACCAACGCCCGTGCGTGAGCAACCATTAGACCAAGCGAATATTCCGCCGCATTCTATTGAAGCAGAGCAAGCTGTGTTAGGTGCGGTAATGTTGAATAATCAGCATTGGGAGAATGTGATTGAACGTGTGGTGGCGGATGATTTTTATACTGCGGCACATCGTTTGATTTTTCGTGAAATGGAAAAACTGGCTCGTCAGAATATTCCGATTGATTTGATTACCTTGGATAAAAGTTTAAAAGATAAAGGTGTGATTGATGAAGTGGGGGGCTTCGCCTATTTAGCGGAATTGTCTAAAAATACACCTAGTGTGGCAAATATTAATGCTTATGCTGAAATCGTACGAGAAAAAGCGATTTTGCGTGAATTAATTGGTGTAAGCAATAATATTGCACAGTTAGCTTATACTCCAAAGGGGAAAGATGTTAAGGATATTTTAGATCAGGCGGAACGAGAAGTTTTTCAAATTGCGGAAAAACGTACATCAGAAAAAGAAGGTCCTGAAAATGTGCTGTCTATTTTAGGTCGTACTATTGATCGTATTGAAATGTTAAAAGCTATGGATAACCACGGCTTAACAGGCGTATCTACAGGATTTATTGATTTAGATAGAATGACATCAGGATTACAGGCTTCTGATTTGATTATTGTTGCGGCACGTCCGTCTATGGGGAAGACAACATTCGCCATGAATATTTGTGAGAGTGTGGCATTAGCAAGTGAAAAACCTGTGTTGGTTTTCAGTTTAGAGATGCCAGCAGAAACCATTATGATGCGTTCTTTGGCATCCTTATCAAGAGTAAATCTGAAATCAATTATGACAGGGAAAATTGAATTGGATCATGATTGGGCGAATATTTCTGCAACTATGGGACTTTTTACCAAAAAACCGAACATGTATATTGATGATTCGGCAGGCTTAACTCCGACTGAATTACGTTCTCGTGCCAGACGTATGTATCGTGAAAATGGCGGTTTGAGCTTAATTATGGTGGATTATTTACAATTAATGCGTGCCCCAGGGTTTGATAATAATCGAACCTTAGAAATTGCTGAAATTTCTCGTTCTCTTAAAGCATTAGCTAAAGAATTAGAAGTACCCGTCATGGCATTAGCACAGCTTAATCGTACTTTGGAAAGTCGTCCAAATAAACGGCCATTGAATTCAGATTTACGTGAATCTGGTTCTATTGAGCAAGATGCAGATTTGATTATGTTTATTTATCGTGATGAAGTATATAATAAAGATGATCCAGACAATCACAATAAGGCAGAGATTATTATTGGTAAACATCGTAATGGTCCAATAGGGCGTATTCCGTTGACTTTTCAGGGGCAATATTCGCGTTTTGATAATGCAGGATATCAATTAGATGATGAATAATAACTGCCGAAACAATAAGAAGAAAAAATGAAACCAGCAACCGTAAAAATTAGTTCAGTCGCACTGAAACATAATATTCAAAAAATTAAGCAAAAAGCACCGCACAGTAAAGTCATTGCAGTGGTAAAAGCGAACGCTTATGGACATGGTGTTGAATTTGTTGCCCAAGCTGTAGAAGAAACCGTAGATGGCTTTGGTGTAGCTCGCTTGGAAGAAGCCTTAACCTTACGTTCTAATGGTATTATTAAACCAATTTTATTATTAGAAGGTTTTTTTTCCGCTACGGATTTGCCGATTATTGCGGTGAATAATATTCAAACGGTGGTACATAGTCAGCAACAATTAGCCGCCTTGCAGCAAGCAAATTTGCCAAATCCAATTAAAGTCTGGTTAAAAATTGATACAGGTATGCACCGCCTTGGTGTGCATCTGAATGAAGTAGATTATTATTATAATGAATTACAACAATGTGCTAGTGTGCAACCAGAAATCGGTTTTGTCAGTCATTTTAGCCGAGCTGACGAGTTAGACTGTGGTTATACTGAATTACAATTACAGCGTTTTTTACAAGCCACGCAAAATAAACAAGGTGAACGTAGTATTGCAGCTTCTGGCGGTATTTTATTTTGGCAACAATCACATTTAGACTGGATTCGCCCTGGGATTATTATGTATGGTGTTTCACCAACCAATACCCCAGCAGAAATTTACGGTTTAAAACCTGTGATGACCTTAACATCTTCATTGATTGCAGTGCGAACCCATCAAGCGGGTGAACCTGTCGGCTATGGTGGTATTTGGGTGAGTGAGAAAGACACCAAAATCGGTGTGATAGCGATTGGTTATGGTGATGGTTATCCGCGTAATATTCCAGTGGGAACCCCAGTATTTATTAACGGTCGCCGAGTGCCAATTGTGGGACGTGTTTCCATGGATATGGTGACGGTGGATCTTGGTGCAGATTGTCAAGATCAAGTAGGTGACGAAGTGATTTTATGGGGACGTGAATTACCGATTGAAGAAATCGCCAGCATAACAGGTATATTAAGCTATGAATTAATGACCAAACTCACGCCACGAGTGTTAACAGAATATGTCGATTAAATTAGTTTGTAAAATGAGCATGTAAAAAACGAAAAATTTTGTTATTTTTAACCGCAGTTTTATGATTCAACAGGGTATATCCCTATAAATAAAAGGAAATACAATGAAAAACATTAATCCAACCTCCACAGCTGCGTGGAAAGCCTTAGAGCAGCACAAAGCGACCTTTGCTAAAACCACCATTCAACAACTTTTTGCACAAGAGCCAAACCGCTTTGCAGATTATTCATTAACGTTTAACCATGAAATCTTAGTGGATTATTCTAAAAACAATATTAATCAAGATACCTTGAAATTATTACGTCAATTAGCGCAAGAATGTTCGCTTGCAACGGCGATTGAAGCGATGTTTACGGGTGAGAAAATTAACCGTACCGAAGATCGTGCCGTATTGCACACCGCTTTGCGTAACCGTTCAAACCAACCTGTTTTGGTGGACGGCAAAGATGTCATGCCAGATGTCAACGAAGTCCTTGCTAAAATGAAAGGTTTCTGCCAACGTGTCATTTCAGGTGAATGGAAAGGTTATACTGGCAAAGCCATTACGGATGTGGTGAATATCGGGATCGGCGGTTCAGATCTTGGTCCTTATATGGTCACGGAAGCGTTACGCCCGTATAAAAATCATTTAACTATGCACTTTGTGTCTAACGTGGACGGCACGCATATTGCAGAAACTTTGAAAAAAGTGAACCCAGAAACCACACTTTTCTTAATAGCCTCTAAAACATTCACTACCCAAGAAACCATGACCAATGCAGGATCGGCTCGTGACTGGTTCTTGGCTCAAGCTAAAGATGAAAAACACATTGCAAAACATTTCGCCGCACTTTCTACCAATGCAACAGATGTAGCGAAATTTGGTATTGACACTGACAATATGTTTGGCTTCTGGGACTGGGTTGGTGGTCGTTATTCCTTATGGTCAGCGATCGGTTTATCTATTGCTTTATCGATTGGTTTTGAAAACTTTGAAGCCTTATTATCGGGCGCTCATGAAATGGATAAACATTTCCGCACTGCCCCGATTGAGCAAAATATCCCTACCACATTAGCTTTAGTCGGCTTGTGGAATACCAGTTTCTTAGGCGCACAAACCGAAGCGATTTTACCTTACGACCAATATTTACACCGTTTTGCAGCTTATTTCCAACAAGGCAATATGGAATCCAATGGTAAGTATGTCGGACGTGATGGCAAAGAGATCACCAATTACCAAACTGGACCGATTATTTGGGGTGAACCAGGTACCAATGGTCAACATGCGTTCTATCAATTAATTCATCAAGGCACCAGTTTAATTCCTTGTGATTTTATTGCACCTGCCCAAACCCATAATCCATTAGCGGATCACCATGAGAAATTACTCTCTAACTTCTTTGCACAAACAGAAGCACTTGCTTTTGGTAAAACTAAACAAGAAGTAGAAGCAGAATTTGTCAAGGCAGGTAAGAATTTGGACGATGTGAAAGACATCGTGCCATTTAAAGTATTTACAGGTAACAAACCAACTAACTCAATTTTAGTACAAAAAATCACACCGTTCACCTTAGGGGCTTTAATTGCGATGTATGAACACAAAATTTTCGTACAGGGTGTTATTTTTAATATTTTCAGCTTCGATCAATGGGGTGTTGAGTTAGGTAAACAGCTAGCAAATCGCATTTTACCTGAATTAAAAGATAGTGAAAAAGTAGTAAGTCATGATAGTTCAACTAATGGATTGATTAATCAGTTTAAAGCATGGCGATAGTTTCCACCATTATAAGCCAGTCAGTCAGTTGACTGGCTTTATTTTTTTGTTAAAAATCACCGCACTTTGTAGATTATATGTTAAGATCTGGCGAATAATTTTAATAAATATATTGCTGAGATGAAAAAATATTTTTTCTTTATTTTCGTTTTTTTTATAACCAGTTGCACTTCGTTACAAGTGCAGCAACTTCCTGTTCAAAAAGAAAACATTCGTGTATTTAAAATTGAACAATTTAATCATTCTACTGATTTCTCTAACATCATACGAAATCCGTTATTATTAGAAAATGTCAATGTAACGCTTAAACAGCAAAGTTTATTATCTATACAATTTAACCCAACACAATGGCGTTGGGTGCAGACAGATATTTTAGGAGCACCATTGGCTAGAGTAGTTCTAACGGAGAACGGTTGGCAAAATGACGGTTTTATTATGCCGAATAAACAAGCGGAGAAACTGTTTTCTGCGTTGGCAACAGAATTAAATCCGACAACATCAGTATTTAAATTTAGTCAGGTTAAAATTGATCACAATCATAAGATCTACTGGTTAGGTAATCATCCAATTTGGCTGGTTCAGCCTAATCAAAATAGTTTCCGAATCCTGTTAGATGATAATTCCTATTGGCGGATTAGTGAGATTTCACAAGGGGATCATCATGAATAAACTTTATTTAATGTCCCCAGCTATTACAACCTGTTTAGGTGATGGAATTAGGCAAAATTTCACCGCACTTTTGGCGGAAAAATCACCTTTAAAACAAACGAATCATGTGTTTAGTCAGCATCAAATTCAAGCGAAACCGTATTATTTAGGCGAAGTGGCTATTCCTTTACGGGCATTCCCTGATCATCTTGATCCTATTCATTATAGTCGTAATAATCAGTTGTTATGGCATAGTTTGCAACAAATTGAGTCACAAATTCAGCAAGCGATTAGTCAATTTGGTAAACAACGGATTGCCGTGGTAATGGGTTCTTCTACCACTGGTGCTGATGAAAATATTCCAGTATTTCAGTCTTTTGTTCACAATCAAAACTGGCAAGAGAAAGATTTTAATCAACAACAATGTTTATTTTCAGCCCCAGCGGATTTTATTGCGGCAGTTTATGATTTGCAAGGTCTGACCTATGGTATTTCCACCGCTTGTACTTCAGGGGCAAGGGCATTAATCAGTGCTGCTCGCTTGTTGCAAGCGGATCTTTGTGATGCGGTGATTTGTGGTGGCGTAGATACTCTTTCGCTATTAACAGTTAGCGGTTTCCATTCCCTTTCAGTATTGTCCGAACAGCAAACTAACCCGTTTTCTGCGAATCGACAGGGGATTAATATTGGCGAGGGATCTGCTGTATTTTTGATGAGTAAAACACCACTTCTGATAGATGACCAAGATGATTATGTGGAACTTTTGGGTTATGGCTCAAGCAGTGATGCTCATCACATGTCATCTCCCGATCCTACAGGAAATGGGGCAATTTCTGCGTTTCAGCACGCTTTAAGGAAAGCAGAATTAAATGCCGATCAAGTAGGTTGGATTAATTTACATGGGACAGGTACGAATCATAATGATCAAATGGAAGCCTTGGCAGTCGTGAATGTATTTGGAGAACAATTACCTTGCACTAGCACTAAACCTTATACAGGGCATACCTTAGGTGCAGCAGGTGCCGTGGAGGCAGCAATTTTATGGGCAACGATTAGTCGAAAGATCAATCCGAATGGTGTATTACCTGCTCAATTATGGGATAATCAGCCCGATCCAACTATGGCTAATATTTATCTGACTGATAAGAACAGTCATTGGCAAAAGGAAAAACGTATCGGAGCAAGCAGTTCTTTTGCTTTTGGTGGAAATAATGCGGTGTTAATTTTAGGAGAATGCCATGATTGATTTAACCTGTCCAATTAATAATGTCGCCCCCTTAATTCCACAAAGTGGTGAAATGGCATTGCTGGATTGTGTGACTGCTTTTGGAGCAGATTTTTTAACCGCAGAAACAGTCGTAAAATCGGATAATATATTTGTTACACAAAGCAAAGTAGCTAGCTTTGTTGGCTTAGAAATTTTAGCCCAAGGCATTGCAGCTTGGGCAGGTTGTATGGCATTACAAAAAGGGGAACAAGTACGTTTAGGTTATTTACTGGGTTCTCGTAAATTATCTATTTATTGTGATGCTTTACCCATTAACCAACCCTTGCAAATACAAGTGAAATTATCCCTACAAGATAGCATGGGATTTGGCGTATTTGATTGCCAACTGATTGATTTATCAAATCATCAAGTATTAATGGAAGGGGCGTTGAACGTATTTAGTCCTTATGATGAAAAGGAAGTCGTATAATATGACAAAAAGTGTATTAATTACAGGATCGAGCCGTGGCATTGGTAAAGCCATTGCATTGAATTTAGCAGAACAAGGCTATGATATTATCGTGCATTGCCGTAGCCGAATTGATGAAGCAGAAGCGGTGGCAGAACGTATTCGTGAGCTTGGACAAAATGCCCGAATATTGCAGTTTGATGTCGCCAATCGCCTTGAAACCAAGGAAAAATTAACCGCAGATGTGGAACAATTTGGTGCCTATTATGGCGTAGTATTAAATGCAGGGTTAACCCGAGATAATGCTTTTCCTGCCTTTACTGATAAAGATTGGGATCAGGTCTTACGAACCAATTTAGATGGCTTTTATAATGTACTGCACCCGATCATCATGCCAATGATCCGCCGTCGTAAAGACGGAAGAATTGTTTGCATTACCTCTGTTTCAGGTTTAATTGGTAATCGTGGGCAAGTCAATTATAGTGCTTCCAAGGCAGGCATTATTGGAGCAGCAAAAGCCCTTGCGGTAGAATTAGCCAAACGTAAAATTACCGTAAATTGTGTTGCCCCTGGCTTGATTGATACGGATATGTTAGATGAAAATTTGCCAGTTGATGAGATCTTAAAAGCCATTCCTATGGGACGCATGGGCAATCCTGATGAAATTGCTCATACCGTACAATTTTTAATGAACGAGCAAGCCAGTTATATTACACGTCAAGTGATAGCGGTGAATGGTGGGCTTTGTTAGATGATGAGCAGCGAAAGGAATAATAAATGAAACGAGTAGTAGTTACAGGGATTGGTGGTTTAACCGCATTAGGTAACGATTGGCAAAGTATTAAATCGGCTTTTCAGCGTAAGCAGAATGCAGTGGTAACCAAGCAAGATTGGGTAGAACGTTATCCTGAATTAGAAGCACGACTTGGGGCTGAAATTCAGCATTATCAGCCACCTAAACATTGGAATAGAAAACAATTACGTAGTCTTGGACGTGTATCACAATTTGTGGTAGATGCCAGCGAGCGAGCTTTAGCCAATGCAAATTTGCTTGATGATCATGGTGTCATTCTACCATGGTTAAAAGATGGACGAATGGGTGTTGCTTGTGGCTCATCAACAGGCTCAACTAACGATATAAAAGATGCCGCCGAATTGCTTATGACAGGAAAATCCGATGGTTTTAATGCCAATACTTATGTTCGTATGATGCCGCATACTACTGCCGCTAATATCGGAATCTTTTTTGGTTTAACGGGACGGATTATTCCTACTTCAAGTGCTTGTTCTTCGGGTAGCCAAGCTATTGGTTATGCTTATGAATCAATTAAATATGGGCTAATTCCAATGATGTTAGCGGGTGGTGGCGAAGAATTTTGCCCATCCGAAGTCTATGTATTTGATAGCCTTTATGCGGCGAGTCGGAATTGCGATAATCCTAAATTAACGCCACGCCCTTATGATAAGGATCGAGATGGTCTAGTGATCGGTGAGGGTGCGGGTATTTTTGTGTTAGAAGAATTAGAACATGCTATCGCTCGTGGGGCGAATATTATTGCCGAAGTAGTCGGTTATGGGGCAAATAGTGACGGTAGCCATGTTACTCGTCCGCAAAAGGAAACCATGCAACGCTGTATGGAACTGGCGTTAAAAGATGCTCAATTATCACCTCAGCAAATTGGTTACGTGAGCGGGCATGGTACTGCTACAGAGCAAGGTGATATTGCAGAAACCTTAGCAACCGAAGCTGTATTCGGGCATATTCCACTGAGTTCACAAAAAAGTTATCTAGGGCATACACTTGGAGCTTGTGGTGCGTTAGAATCTTGGTTTTCTATTGAAATGATGCGTGATGGTTGGTTTGCACCGACTATTAATCTGGATAATATTGATGAACGCTGTGGTAAATTAGATTACATTCAAGGTGACGGAAAATATATTCAAACGGATTATGTGATGAATAATAATTTTGCCTTTGGCGGTGTGAATACGTCATTGATTTTTAAGCGTTGGCAAGCATAGCAAAGAAATAAAATCTATGCTAAATTATCTGTAAAAGTAAATTAAGGAGAATTGAAATGAAAAAAACATTATATGTCATCATGGCAAGTACATTGGCATTAGCAAGCTGTTCATCTTCTGTTACCAATAGTGAGCCAGTGGCTAAACAAGCAGATATTAAACATATTTGTGTAAAAGATTTGAACAAGCCAGCGATTGCAAATATTGGACAATATTTAGCAAATAGCCTACAGAAAAAAGGGTTTACTGCGGAAGTGAGCGTTAACCCATCTGCAAATTGTAAATATGTGCTAGCGTATAGCCTCAGAGAAGAAAATAATCTTATTTTAAGAGCGAAAGTGCGTTTATCTGAAGTGAATAATGGTAGTCGTACCGCTTTAGGTGAAGTCTCCTATAAACAGCGTGGCAATGAGAAAGAATTTGTCAAAGTCAGCGGTGTACAAGGTCAGACAGATCGTATCATTAATGAATTATTCAAGAATTATTAATTAATCATTATCTTTGGGGTGAGAGAAAGGTATGTCAGAAAGGATTTGTCATTTTTCTTTCAGTGTGGTTGATTGGCACTTTGTCGCTGATCGGGATGTACCCTCTCACGCTTGGCAATTGGACGAAATGGCTTTTTTACAAGAAGCTAAACAGTGGTCTATCTCCTCTCCTAAACTAGATTTTTTGCCTCCGTTAAAACGTCGTCGCCTCAGTGAATCGGCACGACTTTTCTTTTCTGCCAGTTGGGAACTCACTCAAAATGATCCACATTTGCCTGTGGTTTACGCTTCACAAAATAGTGAAATGAACCGCAGTTTTGCTCTTTGGCAATCCCTTTTAACTGAGGGGGATATTTCGCCTACATCGTTTAGTCTTTCAGTACATAATGCTTTAATCGGGCAATGGTCGGAAATGCGTCAAGTTAAACAAGAATGTACAGCCATTGCAGCACAACAAGATAATTTAGAAACCGCCTTATTAGAAGCCTATTTAATGCTCAATGATGGGGCAGAAAAAGTGCTAGTCGTGGTGGTTGAAACGCCATTACATGATGAATATACGGTTAAACCTGTCATTCGTCCGCCATTTGGTTATGCGTTGGCACTTGTGGTTGAACAGGGAAAACAGTTTAGCTTAATACGACAAGCACAAAGTGCGGTGCAAAAAATGCAAGAAAATAGATTAGACAGCAGTTTAACTTGGGTACAACAACATTTCTTAGGTCATCGTAGTTGGCAAACATCAGCGAGTGGTAATGGGCAATGGCTATGGCAAAAAAATTAGATTGGTTACGCCGTTTTATTGCCACGGCTCTTGGTTTTATTCTGTTTGGCGTAGTAGGCGTTTTGTTTAAATTAATATTATACAAATATGTCAGGAATTATCCGCATAATTCCCTTGAAACGCAATTAAAAGGACGTAAAATTGTCAGCACCACTTGGCGTGTATTCGTGGGCTATTTGGTTAGAACGGGCATATTGTCCGTTGAATATCAAGGTTTTGAACGCTTGGGGCAACAAGGGCAACTGATTTTGGCTAATCATCCGTCATTGCTTGATGTGGTGTTAATTTTTAGCCAAAAACCTGAGTTAAATTGTATTGTCAAAAAGGACTTATTAGCCAACCCAGCTATGACTAGCCCGATCAAAGCATGCGGTTTTTTACCGAATACCGAATCGGAAGAATTATTGGAGCAATGTCATGAGATACTCCAACAACAAGCATTGTTGTTATTCCCCGAAGGTACTCGCACAGGTTGGGATGGTGTAGTGAAATTACATCGTGGAGCAGTGTCTATTGGTTTGCGGAGTGCGAAAATTATTACGCCTGTTTGCATAACAATGTCACCAATGAATTTTAAAAAAGGACAACCTTGGTATAAAATTCCCCCGACCAAGATTGGTTATAAATTGATGGTAGGCGAAGATATTGATCCGCAAAAATGGTTGGCAGAAAAGCCGTTACCGATTGCTTCACGGCGTTTAAATGCCTATTTAGAAGATTATTTTAATACTCAAACAAGGACTGAAAATGGAACTAGAACAACAGATTAAACAATTAATTATTGATAGCCTTGCACTAGAAGAAGTAGCAGAGGAAGATATTGATGATGACCTGCCATTATTTAGTGATGATGGTTTAGGTTTAGACTCAGTTGATGCTTTAGAGCTGGGTTTAGCCATTCAGAAAAAATTTGGCTTACAATTAGAAAGTGAGCAACAGCAGTTAAGAGAACATTTTAAAAGCGTTGCTACACTCGCTGCTTTTATTCGCTCAAAACAGGGGTAAAGCATGACAGAACAAGAAATTAAAGATATTTTAACCAAGGCATTGGTATCTTTGTTTGAAATTGATGAAGAACAAATTAAGCCAGAAACCCATTTATATCAAGATTTAGAAATTGATAGCATTGATGCTATTGATTTGATTGATTATATTAAACGCCAAACTGGCTATAAATTACAGGCGGAAGATTTCCGTAATGTACGTACTGTGCAAGATGTGATTGATGCAGTAAAAAAATTAAGTAGCTCGGTTAATGTCTAATTTAAATAAGCCACTCAATCCCCTTTGGCTTGAGCAAAAAACACTAGAAGATGGCTATCTGCTGATTGGCAAAGTACCTCATAATTTACGTTATTTTGACGGGCATTTTAGTCATTTTCCGCTAGTACCAGGTGTAGTGGAAGTACAATGGGTAATGGATAAAAGTTATCAGCTTTGGTCAGCGTTGAAAATGAAAAAATTAGTACGTATTGATAAACTGAAGTTTCAGAAATTTTTGCGCCCTGAAGATCAATTTACACTGCAACTAGAATGGTCTGAAGAAAAAAATCGCCTTGCGTTTCAGTTAAAAACAATGGGCGAAATTTGTGGTAGCGGTTTGTTAATTTTTCAATGAAAAGACTGATTAATTTATTACTTACTTTAGTGAGTATAAGCTATCCATTACTTTGGTTATGGCAACATAAACATGGTCAGATAAATATTTTGTTTTTTTTCCCCGCACTTTTTGCGTTGTTATGGGGAGCAAGAGCGATTTATGAACGTCAGCCAATGCGATATTTTTCGTTGTTGATGATGTTGCTATTTGTTGGTATCACCGCTTTTCGCCGTTTGGATACACTTTATTGGTATCCTGTGCTAATTAATGTTTTTTTACTGATAATTTTTGCTAGCAGTTTATGGCAAAAGCAAACTGTGGTGGAACGTTTGGCACGTTTAAAAACACCTGATTTACCTACTAAGGCTATTAGTTATACCAGAAAAGTTACGATACTGTGGTGTGCAGTATTTAGTTTAAATATTGGTTTATGTACCGCCTTTATTACCTATCAACGCTTCGATCTATGGGCGATTTATAGTGGTGTAATATCGTATATTTTAATGGCAGTGGTTATGATCGGTGAATGGTTGGTCCGTCAGTTTTTACAAAAGGAAAAAGAGTAAGGCAATATGTTTTTTATTTCTTCGCAAATGCGACAACAATGTCAGCATATTGAACAAAAATTGAAAGCTCAAAATATTCAATCCGTTGGTTTATGGATTGAAGATACTTACCAATTTACCTGTGTTTTATTGGCTTGTTTAAAGACAAATATAACTGTTTTATTACCACCTAATTTATTGGCAGAAAATCAACATTGGGTTGAAGCTAACGCAGATTTGTTTATTACGGAAACCAATCTTGGTCAGTTTATTAGTGAACAAATCAGAGAGAATAGGGTAGATTCTGTTCCTTATTTAGATGCCGATAATATTACGCCGATTTTATTAAAAACTTCTGGTAGTACAGGCAATGCTCAAATTATTCCACGTACAGCCAGTCAACTGTATAAAGAGGTTTATGCGTTATCCCAAATGTTACCGTTTGAAAGAGGATCTCAAGTTACAGTATTGGGATCTGTAAGTGTACAACATCTTTATGGTTTAACCTTTCGGGTATTTTTTCCGTTAATTATGGGTTGGCAATTGGGTACAAAACAGCATCTTTACCCAGAAACCTTGGTGGCAGAAACACATCAATATGAAAAAGTCGTATGGGTAACTAGTCCAACCTTGCTTAATAATATGAATTTAGCCATTTTAGATCCGATTAAATCGCAATTTGTTGGGATTTTTTCTTCTGGTGGGGCATTACCTGAAAATACTGCTCAATCTGTACAAAATAAAGTGGGATTTCCTGTTACTGAAATTTATGGTAGTAGTGAAACAGGGGGAATTGCATTACGTTGTGGACACTCCTTTTGGAAGCCTTTTTTAGGGGTAGAAATTGGGCAAAATGAACAAGGTGAGCTTTGGGTGCAATCGCCGTGGATTGATGCTAGGGAACAGACTAAAGATATAGTGGAAATTGAACAAGGCAAATTTAATCTGCTTGGACGAGCGGATAGAATTGTTAAATTAGGTGATAAACGCATTTCTTTAGTGAAAATCGAACAAGATCTACTCAAACATCTATGGGTGGAAGATTGTTATCTAGGTTTACACCCAGAGTACCAACGTCCAGTGGCGTGGATTGCATTAAGTGCGATGGGAAAACAGCAACTTTTAGCGGATCGAAAATTATTGATTAATCAATTAAAACAGTATTTAGCCCAATCACAAGAAAAATTAGCTTTACCACGTTTTTGGCGATTCAGCGATAGACTGCCACGCAATAGTCAATCTAAAATTAAACGCATTGATTTTGAAAAAATCTGTATGGAGCCTGTAGATGAGTTTTAAGCCTGTGGTGATTATTCCCCATTATAACCATTCTGATACTTTACCCAAAGTTATTGAGAAATTAAAGAGTTATGATTTGCCTATTATGGTGGTTGATGATGGCTCAAGTGAGCAACACAAAATCACCATTTCTCATCTTGTGCAACAAAATGTAGAAATTGTTTATCACCCTGAAAATAAAGGTAAGGGAGCAGCACTAAAAACTGGATTACAGCTTGCTTTTGACCAAGGCTTTAGCCATGCCTTGCAAGTAGATGCAGACGGTCAGCACGATTTAACTGATGTGATAAAACTCATTGAAAAATCTCAACAAAATTCTACCGCACTTATTTGTGGATTACCTGTTTATGGTGATGATGCCCCAAAATCTCGTTTATATGGTCGTAAAATTACTAACTTTTGGTTGGCAGTGAATACCCTTTCTTTGGATATTAAAGACGGTATGTGTGGTTTTCGAGTGTATCCTTTGGCTCAAATTATACCGATTTTACAAAGTACCAAATTAGGTGATCGAATGGAATTTGATAGCGAAATTTTAGTGTATAGCCATTGGCGAAAAATTCCCTTTTACTGGGTTGAAACACCAGTAAAATATGAACTAGGTGGCATTTCTCATTTTCAAGGCTGGGCGGATAATATACGGATTAGCAAAATGCACGCTCGTTTATTTTTTACTATGTTGGCTCGATTGTTCACAGGAAAAATGTCATGACAGTGAAAGCATCACATTGGGCGAAACAACAAGAACGAGGGAACCGTTTTTTCTTAACTTTAACAAGAGTAATTGTAAAATATTGCCCACTTTGGTTAATTCGTTTGATTACTTTTTGGGTGGTGGTGTATTTCTGGGCAACAAGCAAAAAAATGCGAGGATATATTTGCCAATATCAACAATATTTACACCGCACTTTCCCATACGTTAAGTTACCAAAATGGGCAGTATTTCGGCAATTTTTAGCATTTGGCGAATCGATTACGGATTGTTTTTCTGTTTGGCAGAGAAAAATTCGTTATACCGATTTGATTATAGATGATCCTGATAATCTTTATGCTGAAATGGAACAAAAAAATCAGCGAGGGCAGTTGCTTATTTGCTCTCATTTCGGTAATGTAGAAATTTGTCGTGCATTGGTAAATCAAGGTCATCACCGTCATTTTAAGTTAAATATATTAGTACATAGTCACCATGCAGAAGAATTTAATCGAGCTTTAATACAAGCGGGAGCAGATGATTTATGTTTAATTCAAGTGGAAAATCTTGACGCGGCTAAAATGTTGGAATTACAACAATGTATTGATCGTGGCGAATGGATTGCATTGGCTGGGGATCGTATTCCTGTCAAAGGATATAAAACTTTGCCAGTGAATTTTTTAGGTAAAGAAGCAGAATTTCCTCAGGGAGCTTGGCTGCTAGCAAGTCTATTAAAAACCCCCATAAATACTGTTTTTTGTGTAAAAAAGTGCGGTCAATATCATTTAATTTTACGCAAATTTCATTGCAATTTAACGGGGGCAGGTAAACTTCGCCAACAAAGAATTGCAACATCTATGCAAGATTATGCAGATTTACTTGCACAACAATGCGTTCAAAATCCGTTAATGTGGTTTAATTTTTACGATTTTTGGGCGAAAAAAACGAATTCTTATCAATCATAACAAGGAGTTATTATGAAATTTAAATTAATCTCAATTACCATTGCAGCGTTGGTGCTTGCAGCTTGTTCCGTACGTGATACAACACATCATCTTTCTATCAATGAGGCATTAAATTCTGCAGCAGCAAAGAAAACACTCAATTCAAATGTTAAACTTTATTTTGCTAAATCAGCCAAAGGTACGGTATTAGCCAAAGATTTAGTTACTAACAAAAAAACTAATGCAGCCAATAAAACGGACGTAGAGGCTTGTCAATGGGCATTCTTATCAGCAGTGAAACAATTCCAAGACAGAGCAGTTTCTATGGGAGCAACTAAAGTGACTAATTTAGTCAGCTACTACAAGAAAAACGTTTATTCCAGTGCGACAGAATTTGAATGCCATGCAGGTCATTTAATTTCAGGTGTGGCACTTAAAGGTGATATTGTTAAGTAATTAAAAACGTAAGCAGGCTAAATGAAACGCAAATCTCATTATTATGCTAAACATAGCTCTGAATACGACATCGCTTTTTTTGATGTGGATTCAATGGATATTATGTGGCATGGTCATTATGTGAAATATTTAGAATTAGCACGTTGTGCCTTTTTAGAAGATATTCACTACCATTATCATATTATGCGAGAGCAAGGCTATGCTTGGCCAGTTGTTCAGCTTAATGTGAAATACATTAAACCGACTTTTTTTCGTCAAAAAATTCGAGTGGAGTTGGGCGTGGTGGAATATGAAACCTGTTTACGCATTGATTATACCTTTTTTGATGCTCAAACAGGGCAAAAGCTCACTACTGCCAGTACAACACAAGTGGCGGTTGAGATTGCAAGCAAAGAAATGCAATTTCAAACGCCATCATCGTGGCGTGCTGCCATTGAGCAATATAGCGGGTTTTGTCCCAAGGAATAAGAAATAAAAAGGAATAAAAATGAAAAAGACGCTTTTACTTTTCTTGTTTAGCCTATTTTCACCTTTGGCTTTAGCGTTTTCACAAGCTGACTTAGTGGCGTTATTGCAAAAGCCTGATAATGTACAAGGTCAATTTGAGCAACAACGTTTTTTAAATGCGTTACCTAAACCCATTATTGCCACAGGTGAATTTTGCTTGGTTAAAAACCGTGGCTTGTTATGGCAAATGCAACAGCCGTTCAGCAGTCAATTACGTATTACACCACAAGGCATTAGCCAATATTTAAATGGTGAATGGGTTACTCAAAATAAATTAGGGCAATCGGAACAGATCGGTTTATTTCTAGGTTTGCTTTCAGGCAATTTATCTGCTTTGCAATCACAATTTGATATGGCTTTAACGGGGCAAGCCGAGAATTGGACGTTAACACTTAAACCGAGTAGCTTGTTAATGCAGCAGATTTTTACGCAAATCGTGATTACGGGGAATGACAATGTGCAACATATCCGTTTAGATGAAAAACAAGGTGATCGTACGGAAATTCAGTTTAACCAACTATTACAAAATCAACCTTTATCAAATTTTGCACAACAATCATTGCAATAAGCTATTAGAGATATAAAAATGCTTAAAAAAGGCACCGCACTTTATGTTCTTTATCAAACCAAATTAATAAAGTGGTTTCGCTGGCTTTTTTTAGCGATTTTAGTCGGTATGCTTTGGTTATTTATGCAACAATGGCAATCTGAAAAATGGTTAGACACAGATTTACATAGCCTATTACCACAAGAAAGCCAATGGCAACCTATTCAGCAATGGGCGGATAGCCAGCAAGAAAGTCAATTCAATCAGCAAATTATTGCGGTAATCGGTCATCATTCCGGAGAAAATGCCTTTAGGTTAGCTGAACAGATTAGCCAAACTTGGCAAACTAGCACTATTTTCCAAAAGGTTATTCATAAAATTCAACCTGATTTAAATCAACTTAAACAGGAAATACAGCAATTAAAATTAGCGGTATTGCCATCGAATATCAGGGATCAGTTACTCAATACGCCCGAACAATATTTTCAGCAATATACGGAACAGATCGTTAATCCTTTTCATCAAACTAACTTACTTCCTTTATCGCAAGATTGGCTAGGATTGGGGCGATTTGTATTAGCTCAGTCACAACAGTTAAGTCAATTACAATGGGATATGCAAACTGGAATGTTATATCGTACGCAAGGCGATTTCACTTGGGTCGTGATTAGAGCTGAATTATCACCACAAAATTTTATTTCGCCAGATCAGAATTTGTTACCCTTGTTGCAACAAAGTCAACAACAGGTTTTGCAACAAAAGGGACAATTTTATATGACAGGGGCTGCCATTTTTTCTGCTCAGGCTAAACAGCAAGCTAGCACGGAAAGTACTTTAATGGCAAGTTTAGGCATGGGTTTAACCTTGCTATTGTTATTCAGTGTATTTAGAACGTGGCGAATATTCAGTTTATTTTTGCCGATTATTGTCGGTATGCTCTGTGGTATTGTGGCGACCGTGCAATTTTTCGGGCAAATTCATATTTTAACTTTAGTCATTGGCACAAGTTTAGTTGGGGTATTGATTGATTTTCCCTTGCATTGGTTTGCTTCATCACTTTTTGTTTTTCCTTGGCAACCACAAAAACAGATGCAAGGATTAACCTTAACATTCGGGCTAACCTTATTGATTACTTTGCTTGGCTATGGATTGTTGGGATTTACTCATTTACCTATCTTAAAACAAACTTCACTATTTTCTAGCGTAGCATTAATCTGTGCGATGCTTTGTACACAGTGTTATTTACCCTTATTCTTTAAATATTACCAACCTACTTCGCTTATTTCGTCATTTTCTTTCTTCCGTTTTTTATCCCGTTATTTATCCATAGTGCGGTTAAAAGAATACTATTTTTCCATGGAAAAAGGGTTGGCGATGCTATTAATTGTGTTGACGGTTATCGGTTTATACCGCAGTCAATGGCGAGATGATATTCGTCAATGGGTGGCATTACCCATGGATTTGATTCAACAAGCACAAAAAATCAGTGAAATTACAGGCATTGAATTGAATAGCCAATACTTTTTATTGCAAGCAGAAAATACCGAGCAATTATTGGCATTAGATAAGCAATTATCAGAACAGTTAGCACAACAAAAAATACAAGGTAATATTGAAAAATTTCAATCTATAAGCCAATGGATAATGCCATTTTCCGAGCAACAAGATTTTATTTCTCGACTCACTGAAAAAATTTCAGCAAAAAATACCGCACTTTTAGATCAATTTGGTGTGCCTTTTGATTTAATTCAGCAAGAAATTCATGCTTTTAAACCGATTTCTCTTGAACAAGCACTTTCTATGCAATTAGGCGAAGGTTGGCGAAGTCTTTATTTAGGGCGTTTTACTGAAAAGCATGTCGCCTCAATTATTAAACTTTCAGGATTAAAAAACTCTGATCAAATTGCTCTGTTAGCCGATAACCAACATATTTTTTGGCAAGATAAACGTACTCATTTAAATCAATCTTTTCAACAAACTCGCAATCAAGCCGCATGGCTTAAATTACTTTCATTTGTTTTAGCAAGTTTGCTATTAATACGCTTTTTTGGCGTTAAGCGTAGTGCTAAAATGTTAGTTATTCCGATTACATCGGTGATTTTCACGATTGCTATTTTTGCTTGTCTAAATTTGCCTATTACGCTATTTACAATGTTTGGTTTGTTGTTGGTGTCAACTATTAGTATTGATTACACAGCGTATATGCAAACGGTGCAAGAAAGTATTTTACATAAACGTATTGCGGTGACGTTAGCGGCAACCACAACGCTGATTTCATTTATATTACTTTGTTTAAGCAGTACACCAGCGGTAGCATCATTCGGATTGAGCGTCAGTATTGGTTTATTATGCAGTTTATTATTAACGTTTAGATTTTTAAGATAGGGAATAAATATTATGGAAAAATTTGATGTCGTGATTATTGGTGCAGGTCCATCAGGTACAGTATCTGCTGCATTGTTAAGACAACAAGGATTAAGCGTGTTGCTATTGGAAAAACAGCATTTTCCACGTTTTGTGATCGGTGAGAGTTTATTATCCTATGCCATGGATATTCTCGAACAGGCAGGACTGGCTGATGCGGTGCGAGCAGAACCAACGTTTCAATTTAAAAATGGTGCAGCCTTTAGCTGGGGCGAGCGTTATGCTTATTTTGACTTTAACCAAAAATTCACCTCAGGACCTGGCACAACCTTACAAGTAAGACGGGCGATTTTTGATAAAATTTTAGCTGATGAAGTGATGAAAAAAGGTGCTGTAGTGCGTTATGGGCATTCGGTTGAAGCAGTGGATAATCACAATGATAGCGTGATTTTAACGGTGAATACCGATCAATCTGAACATTATCAAGTAGAAGCTCGTTTCGTGTTAGATGCAAGTGGTTATGGGCGTGTGTTACCACGTTTATTTAATTTAGATATTCCCTCTAACTTGCCAATGCGAATTGCACATTTTACCCATATTGAAGACAATATTTCCGATCCGACTTATGATCGTAATAAAATTTTAATCACTACTCACCCTGAACATCGGGATATCTGGCTTTGGTTAATTCCCTTTGCGGATAATCGCTGTTCCATTGGTGTGGTGGGATTGCCAGAAAAATTAACGGGAGAAAGTGAATCTGTATTGAAGCAATTTGCGTTGGATTCGCCCGTGTTAAAACGTTTGTTGGTTAATGCCAAATGGGAAACCGATTTTCCTTATCTCAATATCAAAGGTTATTCGGCAAATGTGAAAAGCCTGCACGGTAAAAATTTTGCTTTATTAGGCAATGCTGCAGAATTTCTTGATCCCGTCTTTTCATCAGGAGTAACCATTGCGCTTCATTCCGCACGTTTGGCAGCACCATTAATTGTGCGACAATTAGCAGGTGAACAAATTAACTGGCAAAAAGAATTTACCGAACCATTAATGGTGGGGGTCAATGCGTTTCGTACTTATGTTAATGGCTGGTATGACGGATCTTTCCAAGATGTGGTGTATGCCAAAAATGCCAACCCAGAAATTCGAGCCATGATTTCTTCGATTTTGGCAGGTTATGCTTGGGATACTAGCAACCCTTATGTAGCAAAATCTGATAGTCGGTTGAAAGCATTAGCAGAGATATGTGGCATAGCACGAATTACGGCTTAGACTATGTAGGGTTATTCCTAGAATTTAACTAAGTAAATTTAAAATCCTAGAACAGTGTAATCATGAATATTGCAAAAATAAAATCACTTTTAAGTGAATATAAAAAGGTTATCGAAAATTATATTTTTATGACTGTTTTGTATTTCTTTAAATCCTTTTTCTTGCTATTAATCTATCCTTATGTCATTTCAAAAATAGGAGTTGAACAGTATGGAGTGTATGTTTTTGCATTTTCTATTGTAACGGTTTTCACTGTTTTTATTGCGTTTGGCTTTGATTTGCCTGCATTAAAAGAAGTTTCCGAAAATAGAAATGATATTCAGAAAAAACAACTTATATTTTCTAAAGTTTTTTTTGCTAAGATTTATTTGTTAATTTTTTCCACGATTGTTTTTTATATTGTGAGCTTATTTTTGTCGGGGACGATTGAGCAACATCAAGATATTTTATGGATTGTCTATTTACAAGTTTTATCATCGCTATTTTTGCCAGTGTGGTATTATCAAGCCATACAGCGAATGAAAGTAATGGTAATATTTCAGTGTTTGCTAAAAATACTATGTCTTCCATTTATTTATTTTCTAGTGAAAGAAAAAAATGATCTCAATGCGTTTGCGTGGATAATGAGTTTAGAGGTGTTGTTATCTGCATTGGTTGCTTTTTTTGCTTTAATTAAGGTTGAAAAAATAAAACTACAATTTCAATCGCCAAGTGCAGTACAGCCTTTACTCAAAGAAAGTACGCCATTTTTTTTAACCAATATTATTGCAACAATTAAAGATCAGGGGGTTGTTTGGATATTAGGAGCATTTTTTAGTATGAGAGAAGTGGCGATTTATGACTTAGCTCAGAAAATAGTCATTGTTCCAAGAACGATATTTATACAATTAAACACTGCTCTTTTTCCAAAACTGATTAATGAATTATCTGCTGATAAAATAAAAAAATTAATTAAGATCGAATTTCCTATGGGCTTATTTGTAATTGTTTTAATGCTCTTGTTCGGTGATAAAATTGTTTATGTTTTAGGAAATGGTCAATTACCTGAAGCCTATATTCCGAGTGTAATTTTGAGTATAACTGTAGCAACTTGGTTGGTTGTGAGTTGTTATATTAACTTTGTGTTTTTGGCTCAAAAAAAGTCCTTTTTTGTAACGAAAAATCAACTTTATGCTTTTTTATCCCTATGGATAAGTATGGCGTTAGGTTTGTTATTGTATAAACATATTTTGGTTATTCCAATCGCAATGGCAATTTCTGCCTGTGTAGAAATGTTGTATTGTGTTTATGTGGCTCAAAGATACAGAATGTTGTAGAGTTAGGTGGGCATTGCATATTTGTAAACTTGAATCGTCAAACTAAGTGTAACGCCCTATCAAAATAAATCTCATAAGCTGTTCACCAATGAGCCTGCCCCACATTTTTGTGTAAATGCCAATTTCACTTAAAGGTAATCATTTAAGAGATGACTAAATTCTAGTACAAAATAGTTCTTGTCATATAAATCGCCTTACGAATATTTTCTGGATAACTGAAAATTGTAGTGGTACACTAGTCCAACAGTCCTCGATAAGTGGTAAAATAACAACACTTAATGAGGGGAAATTATGAGCAAAAGAAGAAAAAGAACATTTAGCCCTGAGTTTAAAATTGAAGCGGTGAAACTCGCTACTACTGAGCTAGGCTATTTGTTTGATGTGTCTGTGCGTGTGTATTACGCTCAGTTTGAAACACGAAAAAAGCTCCAAAACACATCGCACTTTAGGTGTTTAAGGCTGATAAATTAGTTGATTGCTACACATTTGATTGGGATCCAAATGTTAATTCCGCTAAAAAGGAACAAGATTTATGTTATTAGGTGATGTTAGGTACGATTGTAAATTCCCTCTTGAATATTTATTTAATTCCTAGATATTTTTCTATCTATTTTTCTATCCTAGCAGCTATCTATTCCAACAACAGAATTTTGTATGTTTCATTTTTATTCTTTATTATTTTATTCATTTTTAGGTAGGGTTTTGTTGTGTTTTAGTTAATTAATTGAGTTTTATTTTAAATAATGTTTAGGAGAAATTAATGAACTGTGCTCTTATTTTTGCTGGAGGTACAGGTTCTCGAATGAATTCAAAAGTGCTGCCAAAGCAATTTTTGAAGATTTATGGGAAGCCAGTTATTATCCATACGCTAGAAGTCTTTGAAAAAATTGATGATATTGATTCTGTTATTGTTGTTATTCTGAAAAGATGGGAAAGCTACTTACAAGAGTTATTAGATTATTACCATATTAAAAAGGTAAAAAAGATAGTGTCAGGAGGGGACACGGGACAAGAATCAATAAGAAATGGATTATTAGAAATTGATGATGGTATAGTACTGGTACACGATGGTGTAAGACCATTTATTAGCGAATCTTTAATTAAAGAGAATATAAAAGTTGCCAGTGAGAATCAAATTGCTATAACCTGTGTTAAAGCCAAAGAAACTTTGGTGTCAGTACAGAATGAAAAAATTATAGGTGTACTTCCGCGAGAGACTTCTTATATGGCAAGATCTCCACAGACATTTAATGTTAAATTATTAAAAGAATCTCATAGACTTGCTGAAGTTGAAAATAATTTTTCATTCGTTGACTCTTGTTCAATTGTGAGGAACTATTTTCCTGAAATAGAAGTATCAATTGTAGAATGTGGATCTGAAAATATCAAAATTACTACTCAAGAAGATTTTTATCTTGCTAAGGCAATATTTTCTTTAGAAGAGGATGAACAGCTTTATGGTTTTAAGAGAGGTGGTAAATAGATGGTAATAAGATTAGAAAATTGGGTCGTAATTCGAGTATAAGTTTAGAATATATGTTTACTCGAATGATTGCCCGTTGGAGATTTGAGGGAATAAATGAATAGGTATAATTATTTAATTGTTGGAGCAGGCTTATTTGGTTCAATTTTCGCTTATGAAGCCACAAAGCGTGGCAAAAAATGCTTGGTGATTGAAAAACGTAACCATTTTAGAGATTGAGCGATAATGCAAAATAAATTAAAGATTATTTGTAGAAGATCTGTGAATGTGGCATTGAAAAGCGAAGGATCTTATTAGATGTCATTAAATACAACTGGATAGACCATTTAAGATTCTTGGCTATAGTGCTAGCCATTTTTTATTAAGGGTGGTATTTTGGTAATTAGTTGAATGTAGTTATTTTGGTACAATAAAGCCATTACACTAGGATTTGTAGTATTTTTAAGCGATAACGCTGGAAAATATGAAGTTTGGGATGAAAATTTATGAATGATTTAACTAAGGGTAATCATCAGATTGACTCGATCGAGTTATCTAACGTCTTGTGGAAGAAGATGTTGTGGATTGTAGTATCCACGCGTGCTTTCACCGTAATTGCAGGAATATATATGTTTACTGCAAAAGAACAATGGACATCAAAAGCCGAAGTGATACTACCAAAAGTATCTGATCTAGGCGAATATTCATTTGTAGTTTAGATATCAGTTTTGTATGAAGCATTTACTACAGCACTCTATGTTTAAAAACTTTATTGCACTAGTTTTAGTACAAGTTGCCAACTATCTTGTACCATTACTAGCTTGGCCTTTGCTTGCCAAAGGCTTAGGCTTAGAGCAGTTTGGTAGTTTAATGGTGCTATTTTCTATTTGTACTTTGGCTTATATTCTAACAGATTTTGGTTTTAATTTATCTGCAACGCATAACGTTGTTCAACATAAAGAAGATAAAAACTATATTAAACAATATATCGCCAATGTTTTTACGCTAAAACTCACTTTTGCTGTGTTAGCAAATGTGATTGCTGTATTTTATATCGTGTTTAATTTACTCACACCAACATCATCCTTGAATATTATAAGTATTGTATTGATTGTTGCCATTATTTTTGCTCAATCTCTTCATTGTGTATGGTTTTTTCAAGGTATTGAGAAAATGAAGTACATTACCATTGCAAATATGATTGCCAAAGTGGGTTATGTCGCAATATTGTTTGTATTTTTCTTATTTTATAAAAGTATCAACCTTGCCTTGTTTTGCTTTTTTATTAGTCAATTATTGATTAGTGTGATTTATTTATTTTGTATTCATAAAGAAAATTACAGTATAGGCATGCCTAATATAAAAGGTATGTGGCAAGAGTTAAAATATAGTTTCTCATTTTTTTTCTCAAGAGTGGCAGTTTCGGTTTATACCGCAGCCAATGTCTTGATATTGGGCTATTTTCAAGGCAGTAGTGTAGCAGGGTTATATGGTTCAGCCGAAAAATTATATGGAGCAGGAACAGGTGTTGCTGGAATTGTTTCGCAAGTATTATTTCCACATTTGACTCGCACAGGAAATTTAAAATTTTTGCTAAAAGTGGTTTTAGCTTTAATTATCCCTGTGATTGTGGGCTGTTATGTAGTTGGAATATTTGCTGATGATATTATGGCATTAGTTTTTGGTGAAAGTTTTAGGCAGGCAGGTGGAATTTTCCAACTATTTTTGATTTTATTATGTATTTCATTTTTTTCCGTGATTATCGGCTATCCAGGATTTTCTGCAGTTAAGAAAGTTCATTTTGCCAATTATACGGTGATGTTTGGTGCTGTAATTCACCTAATGGGCTTATTTGTATTGTATTTAAACAATGCGATTACAGCAAAAAATGTATTATTAATGATTATTGCTACAGAAAGCGTGATTTTAGTGTCAAGATGTAGTGGGTTATTTTATTTTACTAAAAATGAGGGTCTATGATGAAAAATGTAGCGGTTATTTTAGCTGGCGGGACAGGTCAGCGATTAGGGACTGCAATCCCAAAACAATTTCTAAAAGTGGCGGGTAAAAGCGTTATTGAACATACTTTGGAAGTATTTGAAAAAAATCCCAATATTGATGAGATTGCAATTGTTTCACACGCCAATTTTATCCGTGAAATAGAAGAATTGGTTATTGAAAATCAACTAAAAAAGGTTAAAAAAATATTGTGTGGTGGTGAAGAGCGTTATCATTCAAGTTTAAGTGCCATTAACGCATATAGTGATGATGAAAATGTGAATTTAATTTTTCACGATTCAGTACGCCCCTTAGTTACAGATAGAATTATCAATGATTGCATTTCTGCCTTAAATACTTATGGTGCGGTTGATGTAGCCATTCCAACAACGGATACAGTCATTCAAGTTGAAAATAAATTTATAGAAAGTATTCCTAATCGTAATAAGTTACAAAATGGACAAACCCCACAAGCCTTTTCACTCGGGGTAATTAAAAAAGCCTATGAAATAGCACTAAAAGATCCAAATTTTATTACTACTGATGATTGCGGTGTGGTTAAAAAGTACTTGCCAGATGAAAAAATTTATGTGGTAAAAGGTGAGCAATTTAACTTAAAACTAACTTATAAAGAAGATATTTTCTTATTGGATAAGTTATTCCAATTAAAATCTTCATCATTTAAAAAAGAATCATTAGCGACAAATTGTTTAAACAATAAAGTCATGGTCATTTTTGGTGGAACAGAAGGCATTGGTGAAGCAATTGTTGTTATGGCAAAAGAGCTAGGGGCAAAAGTTTATGCAGTAAGTCGCCGAGAGGGTGTGGATATTACTGATGCTGAAAGCGTAAAACAAGCTCTTGAAATTGCTTTTTTACACAATGGCAAAATAGACTACGTCATCAATACAGCCGCTATTTTAGATCAGCAACCTTTAGATAGTATGAGTTATGATGATATTGCTCGTAGTATTCATGTAAATTATATGGGGGCAATAATTGTTTCAAAAGAAGCAATGGACTACTTAAAGCAAAGTAAAGGAATGTTGTTGCAATTTACATCAAGCTCTTATACACGTGGACGAATGATGTATAGCATTTATTCTTCTTGTAAAGCAGCGATTGTGAACTTGGTGCAAGCATTGAGTGAAGAGTGGAATGAATATGGCATTAGAGTAAATTGCATTAATCCTGAACGAACTAAAACACCAATGCGAGTAAAAAGTTTTGGACAGGAGCCAGAGGATACCTTATTAACGGCTGATGAAGTGGCTTTATATACGATTAAAACCTTGCTATCAAAGATTACAGGGCAAGTTATAGATGTAAAAAGGAACTAAACAGTGAAAAAAATCACTATTGAAGAATTAAGAAAATACCAGATTCAGATTTTAGATGAAGTTGCTGCTTTTTGTAAAAAACATAGTATCCAATATTTTCTAATGGGTGGAACATTATTAGGTGCTGTCCGTCATCAAGGCTATATTCCTTGGGATGATGATATTGATATTGCCATGTTGCGTGAGGATTATGAGCGGTTTATTGAGCTATATTCTAAGGAAAAAGGACAATATTATCTTTATTCTAATCGGGTGAATAAGGATTCTATTTTTCCTTTTGTGAAAGTCTGCTTGAAAGATACTTTAATACGTGAAGAATTACTCAATAAAGAAGAGAAATATGGTATTAACATTGATGTTTTCCCTGTTGATAGCATTTCATCAGCCGATGAAAGAAAAGTGGTGAATAAAATTTCTCTACTGATAAGACTGCGGAATTTTAAAGCGGTTAGTTTGTTGGCATATTGGAAAAAAAGAGATAAGTCACTTCCTATAAGAGCGTTATTAAAATGGGGGCTGAGTTTTGTGAGTTATCGCTCTATTTTTGAGAAAATGGATCAGATTATTCGGGAAGAAAATAGTAAACCAGCTCGCTTTAAAGGAAATATTACTTGGGGCTATGGTTTAAAAGAGCTAACTAGCCCGAACGTTTTTGATGAGTTTATAGAAGTTTCTTTTGAAGGTAAAAAATATCAATCACCCAAAGGTTATGATGAATGGCTAACTTGTGTTTTTGGTGATTATATGCAATTACCGCCAGAAGAAAAAAGAATCCCTAATCATAGTGTAGAAGCATTTGTATTATAAAAAACAGAAAAGAGAATACTAGATGAGAATCCATAAAGTAAATATAATTTTTTATATATTATTGTTGTTGTTTGTTTTTGTTATCGGTGTATTTTATGATTTTTCATTTGATTATGTTGGTATTTCTTTCTTATTGTCTAATTTTGTAATATTAACATTGCTTTTATTTACTATGAAATCTCGAGTGAATACGATAGGTTTTGTTTTTTTATTTTACTTTATTTTTTTCGGTATTGCAGGTTGGCTACAATATAGTGAAAATATACATATTTGGGTCAGTTTTATTTTTGATAAAGATGATTATCTTTGGACCAATATATTATTAATAATCTCGTATATAGTGTTGTTTTTGTCATATAAATTTACAAAAGATAGTAATCAAAAATATATAAATTTGAAATATGAAAAAGACACTTCGCTATATTTATTATATGGTATATCATTTGTTTTATGTTTGATATGTTCATTTATCGTTTTTTATGATAAAGATTGGAATATAATGAACCTAATATTTAGGGGTTTTTCGGATGATGATGTAACTACTTTGGAAAAAGGCAATCCATTATGGAATGTAATAGTTAATTTAGCAAGGTTTCTTCCTATGTTCTTGCTGTTATTATTTATAGATAGCAAAGGTATAGGTAAATTTTTAATTCTAATATTAGTTTTGTTTTGTGCATTTCCATTAGGTATTCCTAGATTTTTTGTGGCTTATATTTATATTCCTATATTGGTATTGCTTATTCCATATTTTCAACGTTCGTTAGCAATGCTTGGGACTCTAATTGTATCCTTATTTATTGTATTTCCATTTCTTAACCAGTTTAGATATTTTGATAGTAATAACGGGATAAGCTTATTAAGTGACTTAGATTTTCTGAAAGAAGGGCATTTTGATGCTTATCAAAATTTAATGAGTGCTATAAAGCTAGAATTTATAACCTATGGCTATCAGCTACTTGCACCTTTTACATTTTTTGTGCCACGAACTATGTGGGCTGATAAACCTTTTGGTAGTGGTTATGCAATGGCTGAAAAATATGGATTTTCATTTAACAATATTTCTATGCCTTATTTTGCAGAAGGCTATGTTAATTTTGGTGCGGTCGGAATGATTGCTTTTTCAATTGCATTGGGTTATATGATGAAAAAAATAGATACCAGCTTATTAAAAAGTACGAATTCATTAGATTACGGTTTCGGAATATTCTGCTGTGCTTGGTTTTTCTTTATGCAACGAGGAGATTTGTTATCATCAACCAGTGTTGCTATGGCAGGCGTGGTGTCATATCTTATAGCCAAAAGAATGGGTAATTTGAGATGAAAAAAATACTGATAAATGCAACAAATTTACATTATGGCGGAGCGATTCAAGTCGCTAGTTCGTTTTTATCTGAGTTGGGAAAAATGAATATCACTGATTTTGATTTATCTGTTTGGGCTTCTAGTGATGTAGATAAAAACTTGCTGCCAGAGCAGAAAAAAGCCTTAAATAATTATAAAGTGGTAGATACTTTTGGTTTAAAAGGCGTACTCTCTAATAAACATTTTTTTGATGAGTTTGATATAGTCTTTACTGTTTTTGGTCCTTGTTATTACCCTATAAAAGGCATTAGTATTGTTGGATTTGCTCAACCTTGGATAATTTATCCAAATAATGATGTTTATAAATTACTGAATTGGTCTAATACCATAAAAAATAAATTAAAATTTTTCCTTCAGAAACTTTTTTTTAAGCGAGCTGATTGTTTGGTTGTTGAATTAGAACACGTAAAGCAGAGATTGATTGCCCAGCATATTCAAACAGCAGATAAGATAGAAATTGCTTATAACACTGTTTCAAATATCTATTATGAAGCTGAAAAATGGCGAGCCATCCCGATTCTAAATCAATTAAACGTTGAAGACACAATTAAGATTGGTTTTTTAGGTAGAGATTATCCACATAAAAACATTGGAATTTTACCGAGAGTTAAAGAAATTTTATTGCAAAAATATAAAATGCAAGTGTCATTTTATGTAACGCTAAATGAACAAGAATGGCAGGCAAGAGATGCTGATTTTAGGCAGAGTATTTATAACGTGGGGTCATTAGATGTAGTACAGTGTCCATATTTTTATCAAGAGATGGATGCAATGATTTTCCCAAGTTTATTGGAGTGTTTTTCTGCAACACCGCTAGAAACAATGGTGATGCAGAAAAAATTATTTGCCTCAGATCGTGCCTTTGTGCGAGATATTTGCAAGGATTATGCGAGCTATTTTGATCCAAATGATGCAGATTCTATTGCTAAAGTTATTTATGAATACTATGCCAATATGAATGAAAAATTATATTCTGAGCAACTCAAGGAAGCTCAACATTATGCGATGAATTTTTCTAATGCTAGTCGTAGAGCGGAGAAATATTTTTCCATTATCAGACGTTATTTAACCAAATAGAGAGATTAGATTTATGTTCAAAGATAAAACTTTATTAATCACAGGCGGTACAGGTTCATTTGGGAATGCTGTATTAAGACGTTTTTTAGCCACTGATATCGGTGAAATTCGCATTTTTAGTCGCGATGAGAAAAAACAAGACGATATGCGTAAAAAATACAACTCGCCAAAATTGAAATTCTATATTGGTGATGTGCGTGATTATAATAGTATATTAAATGCCACACGTGGTGTTGATTATATTTATCACGCAGCTGCATTAAAACAAGTGCCGTCTTGTGAATTTTATCCATTAGAAGCGGTGAAAACCAATGTGTTGGGTACAGAAAATGTGCTAGAAGCAGCGATTCAAAATAAAGTAAAACGTATCGTTTGTTTAAGCACCGATAAAGCCGTTTATCCTATCAATGCAATGGGGATTTCTAAAGCAATGATGGAAAAAGTGATTGTGGCGAAATCTCGCAATTTAGAAGGTACAGGCACAACGATTTGTTGTACACGTTATGGTAATGTAATGGCATCGCGTGGTTCGGTGATTCCGTTGTTTGTCGATCAAATTCGTGCCAATAAACCATTTACCATTACCGATCCGAGTATGACTCGTTTTATGATGACCTTAGATGATGCGGTAGATTTGGTGCTTTATGCGTTTACAAATGGTGAAAATGGCGATATTTTTGTGCAAAAAGCACCAGCTGCAACGATTGAAACCTTAGCGAAAGCGATTACGGAACTATTAAATGTGCCTAATCATCCGATTGATATTATTGGTACTCGCCACGGTGAAAAAGCGTTTGAAGCATTGTTAAGCCGAGAAGAACGAGCTTGTGCGATCGATCAAGGGGATTATTTTAGAGTACCAGCCGATCAACGTGATTTAAATTACGGCAAATATGTTGAAAATGGTGATGTGAAAATTAAAGAATTTGTAGATTATAATTCAGATAACACCGAGCAATTAGATGTAGAGGGAATGAAACAACTGCTATTAAAATTAGCATTTATTCGTTCCTATATTGATGGCGAATATATTTCCCCAGAGGCTTAATAATGAAAATATTGGTTACAGGCTCAAATGGTTTTATTGCTAAAAACTTAATCCAATTTTTGGTAGAAAAACAAGATGTTGAGATTCTGAAATATAGTAAAGAATCCACTATTCAAGAGTTAGAAGAAAAGGTTAAAATTGCCGATTGGATCGTCCATCTTGCTGGGGTTAATCGTCCGCAAAATGAACAAGAATTTATTGATGGCAATGTTGGATTGACGGATAAGATTTGCTCTATTCTTAAAGCACATCATTTGAAAACACCTGTTATTATTTCATCTTCAATTCAGGCAGAACGTGATAATGCTTATGGTCAAAGTAAATTAGCGGGTGAGCAAACATTAATTGATTTACACCAAACCCAAGGGAATCCTGTTTACATTTGTCGTTTAGCCAATGTGTTTGGTAAGTGGTCTAGACCGAATTATAATTCGGCAGTGGCGACTTTTTGTTATAACGTTGCCAATGATTTGCCGATAGAAATTCACGATGAAAATGCGAATATCCGTTTAGTGTATATTGATGATGTGGTGGAAACCTTTTGGTATATTATTCAAGGTACATACAAACCGAATTCTCAAATCTTTGGTGTAGAACCTGAATATCAAATTAGTGTCGGTCAATTAGCACAAACATTGCAGGATTTTAAAAATTCCAGAAAGACCTTAATTACTGATGAAGTTGGTGTTGGTTTAAAACGTGCATTATATTCAACCTATTTAAGTTTTTTATCGCCAAAACAATTTGATTATGCCGTGCCTAAATATGGCGATCAGAGAGGTGTATTTGTTGAAATGTTGAAAACCCCAACAGCAGGGCAGTTTTCTTATTTTACCGCTCACCCTGGAATTACACGTGGTGGACATTATCATCATACTAAAACAGAAAAATTTCTGGTGATTAAGGGTAAGGCTTTATTCAAATTTAAGCATTTGATTACGGGTGAATATTATCAGTTAGAAACCACTGGTGATGAACCACGTATTGTGGAAACCGTTCCTGGGTGGACTCACGATATTACTAATATTGGCGATGATGAAATGGTGGTGATGTTATGGGCAAATGAAATATTTGACCGTGAAAAACCAGATACCTATGTGATGCCTTTAACCGTTTAATAATAAATGAGTGTTTTATGAAAAAATTAAAATTAATGACAGTAGTTGGAACTCGCCCTGAAATTATTCGTTTATCTCGAGTAATGGCAGTGTGCGATCAATATTTTGAACATATTTTAGTACATACTGGTCAAAACTATGATTATGAACTAAATGAAATTTTCTTTACGGATTTAGGGATTCGTAAGCCTGATTATTTCTTAAATGCAGCGGGTGCAACAGGGGCAGAAACTATTGGCAATGTGATTATTGCAGTAGATAAAGTGCTAGAAGAAGTCCAACCTGAAGCATTATTAGTTTTAGGCGATACCAATAGTTGTATGTCTGTGTTACCAGCCAAACGCCGTAAAATTCCAACATTCCACATGGAAGCAGGGAATCGCTGTTTTGATATGCGTGTACCAGAAGAAATTAATCGCCGAATTGTCGATCATACGGCGGATATTAATTTAACTTATAGCACGATTGCTCGTGATTATTTAATTGCTGAAAATTTGCCACCTGATTTAGTGATTAAAACAGGTAGTCCAATGTTTGAAGTGCTTAATTTTTATAGAAACAAAATTAATGCTTCCGATATTTTGAGTAAATTAGGATTAGTAGAGCATCAATATTTCGTGGTGAGCGCTCATCGTGAAGAAAATATTAATTCGGATAAAAATTTCTTAGAGTTAGTGGATATGTTAAATGCCGTAGCGGAAAAATATCAACTTCCTGTCATTGTTTCTACGCATCCACGTACACGCAAAAGAATTGAAGCATTAAATGTTGAATTTAATCCATTAGTACAATTACTTAAACCATTGGGTTTTAGTGATTATAATCGCTTACAACTTTCCGCCAAAGCAACATTGTCTGATAGTGGTACAATCAATGAAGAATCTTCTATTTTGAATTTCCCAGCATTAAATTTACGTCAAGCACACGAACGTCCTGAAGGAATGGAAGAAGCTGCCGTAATGATGGTCGGTTTAACCGCAGAACGTGTGTTGCAAGGGTTGTCTATTTTAGATCACCAACAACGTGATGAAGTGCGTTCATTACGCTTAGTTGAAGATTACAGTATGCCAAATGTGAGTGAAAAAGTCGCTCGTATTATTTTAAGTTATACTGACTATGTTAACCGTGTGATTTGGAAAAAATATTAAGATTTTCTATGAAAAAGACAGTATATGTAGTTACCGAATATTATCATTCTACTCAAAATACCACTGGCTATTTATTTGAGAAGTTATGTAATGCTTTAAGTAAAGATGATGAGTTGAATTTAAAACTTATTGTTACAGAAGATGGGAATATTCCTAAACAAGATAATGCTATTTATGTTCGTCCCCCGATTAAGAAAAACAGGGGTAGTCTAATTAAAAGAGCATTATTTGAAGTAATGTTATCTTTTGCATTTCTAAGTAAAATATTTAGTAATGTAAGCAAAAACGATATTGTTTTTTCTGCTACTACACCGACTTTTCTGTTAGTTGTTATTGCGGTATTACAAAAAATGATCGGTTTCAAATGGATCTTGTTGGTTCATGATGTATTTCCTGAAAACTTAGTACCCGCTAGAATTTTAAAAAGTGATCAATTCTTTTATAAAATTCTGAAAAAGATATTTGATCGAGTATATGCTAAACCCGATAGAGTTATCGTGATTGGTAAAGATATGCAGGAATTAGTTTCATCTAAAACCAATAAAGACAATATAGATATTGTACAAAATTGGATAGATGAATCGGATATTTTAGTACAGAAACGAAGTGATAATGACCTGCTAAAAAATATTGGTTGGGAACATTCGCCAGATACGATTTTTTATTATTTTGGTAATATTGGGCGTATGCAAGGTATTGATACGATTTTAGATGCTGTACCGCTGATGAAACATAATGACAAAGCTAAATTTTTATTTGTGGGTGAGGGTGCGTACGTTGAGCAATTAAAAAACAAAATTAGTAATATGAATAACCCTAATGTGCATTACTACGGCTCAATAGGACAAAGTAATAAATCGCTTGGACTAAATACTGGGGACATTGCTTTAGTTACTTTGGCAGAAGGTATGCTTGGCTTAGGTGTGCCAAGTAAAACTTATTTTTCAATGGCAGCAGATAAACCTGTGTTGGCAATTTTGGATCAGCGTAGTGAAGTGGCAGATATGGTAAATCGTCATAAAACAGGCTGGACGATTGATCCCAAAGATACATCAGAGATTGCTCAATTATTAGATGAGATTGTTTTATTAGATCATCAGTATAACTTAAACTCACCACGAGCAATATTGCAACAGTATTACTCAGAATCTACGGCTGTGGGTAAAATCATTGCAATTATTAAGAAAATTTAAGGTATTCTAAGGTTAAATAAATGATTATCCAAATTACAGGTGCGTCAGGTTTTGTTGGTCAAAACTTAACACAATATTTTGCAAAAAGTCCTTATAAAATCACCGCACTTTCGTTGCGTAGTGAGAACTGGAAGAAAGATCTAGACCAAGATGCGGATGCCATTATTCATTTGGCTGGTAAAGCACACGATACAAAAAATACCAGTGATGAAGCTGAGTATTTCAAGGTTAATCGAGATCTGACTATCGCATTATTTGAACAATTTTTGCAGTCTAATATTCGGGATTTCTTTTATTTTAGTTCCGTAAAAGCGGTAGCAGATACAGCTGATAATGTGGTAGATGAAAACATAACACCTAATCCATTAACCGCTTATGGTAAATCTAAGTTTGAAGCTGAACAGTTTTTATTAAGCCAAACTTTACCTATTGGAAAACGTTTGTTTATCATTCGTCCTTGTATGATTCACGGTGCAGGCAATAAAGGTAATCTCAATTTATTATATAAAGTGGTTGAAAAAGGTATTCCTTGGTTTTTGGCAAGTTTTCATAATCAACGCTCTTTTCTAAGCATTGATAATCTGAATTTTTTGATTGGGCAGATGTTATTGAAAGATAATTTAGCATCGGGAGTGTATCATTTTGCAGATGATGAAACTTTATCAACTAATGAGCTGATTACATTAATTTCAAAAACATTGGATAAAAAACCTAAGCTATGGTTTATACCGACAGGGATAATTAAAACTTTGGTAAAATTTGGGGATATATTACCGTTACCACTTAATTCAGAAAGATTGAAAAAATTAACGGAAAGTTATGTGGTGAGTAATAAAAAAATTAAGCAAGCCTTAGGCATTGAAAAGTTACCCGTTACGGCAACAGAAGGATTGGAAAAAACGATTTTAAGTTTTAAAGCAAGTAGTGCTGGAAGTTAAGTGATGATAATAGAAAAAACACTTGTAGATGAACTTTCTGAATTGATTTAGCATTCTCAAAATAGCGTTGTGAATTATGCAAATTATTCATTAATTAGACTTTTTTGGCAAATTGGTCAGCGTATCAATAGTGAAATATTGAATCAAGAGCGGGCTGCTTATGGCAAACAAATTGTGTCGACAGTATCGACACAATTGACTGAAAGATTTGGTCGCAATTTTTCCTTACGAAACGTTCGGCGTATGATGCAATTTTCAGAGCAATTTCCTGATTTTAGTGAGATTCAACCTTTTTGTACTAAATTAAGTTGGTCGCACTGTGTTGAGTTATTACCGTTAAAAACAAAAGAAGCAAAATTTTTCTATGCCAATTTAGTTTGTAGTCAGAGAACGATTATCTAGAAAAAGATCTTGAAGATGCGATTTTACGAGAACTAGAGTGTTTTATTTTGGAACTTGGTAATGGATTTACTTTTATTGAACGCCAAAAACGAATGATTATTGACGGAGAAGATTTTTACCTTGATTTGTTGTTCTTTCATCGTAAATTAAGAAGATTAGTTGCGGTAGAATTAAAACTAGGTAAATTTAAAGCTAAAGATAAAGGGCAAATGGAGCTTTATCTTAATTGGCTTAATAAATACGAACGTCAAGAATTTGAAGAAGCACCGATAGGTTTGATCCTTTGTGCCGAAAGTAGCAGAGAGCAAGTAGAACTATTACAAATGCATAAAGATGGTATTTTAGTTGCAGAATATTGGACGGAGTTACCCCCTAAGGCACAACTAGAAAAACGTTTACATCAAGCATTAGTAGAAGCAAAAGAGCGATTTGAAAAAAATACCATTTATTTAGAGTAACGCAGAAATATAAATATTTCAGATTTTATTGAACCAAAGTAGGAATAACCCACAATGACAAGATTTTTTGACTTCTCATTTTCATTATTAGGACTGGTCTGTCTTTCCCCAGTGATGCTTATATTGTATATTATAGGTCTGTTTGATACAGGCTCACCGATTTTTATACAAGAGCGTGTGGGTAAAGATAAAAAGCCATTTACACTTTATAAATTCCGTACTATGCATAAAGATACTGCATCGGTAGCATCACATTTAGCCAGTACTTCTTCTATTACCAAGTTTGGTGCATTTTTACGCCGTACAAAGTTAGATGAATTACCACAGCTGGTGAATGTATTACTAGGGGATATGAGTTTTGTAGGACCGCGTCCGAATTTGTTTAATCAGCCAGAATTGATACAAGAACGTGAGAAACGCGGTGTATATTTAGTACGCCCTGGTATTACAGGGTTAGCTCAAATTAATGAAATTGACATGTCCACTCCCGAGCTGTTAGCAGAAACGGATCAAAATATGATTCAAAACCTCACATTGAAGAAATATTTTAATTATATTATTGTCACTGTTTTAGGAAAGGGTTCAGGCGATCGCGTTAAATAGATTTAGGGAAAGACGCGGGCGATCGGATGAAATAGGTTTAGCAAGGGATGCAGGCGATCACATGAAATAAATTTAGGGAAAAGCGTGTGGATCGCTTGAAATAGATTTAGGAACAAAAATGTTTGAGTATTTAATTAATTTGCCAAGAATGGTAAAAAGACTTATTACCATAATTATGGATATTGTTTTTATTAGTATCGCTTATTTTGGTTCATTAGGGATTCGTTATGATAGTAGTCAACCAATATACGAATCTAATCATTGGATAGTCCTTAGTTTTGTTATTTTTGTTAGTCTAATTACGTTTATCAGACTGGGATTATATCGAGCGATTTTACGTTTTGTGACAATTAAGATTCTAAAAACAGTGTTAATTGGAACAACGATTTCACTCTCGGCGGTTTTATTAGGTGCTTATTTTCTTCAAGTAACAATTCCTCGTACCGTACCTGTCATTTATTTTATGATTTTAGTCTTGTTGATTGTTGGTTCCAGACTATTTTTCAGAACAATTTTAAATATTGAACGAGATTCTCGTATCTCTGTAATTATCTATGGTGCAGGTGATTCAGGTCGTCAATTATTAACTACTTTAAACCAAATGAACGGTTATTTTGTCGCGGCATTTGTTGATGATAATCATAAATTACATAAATTAATTCTGTACGGAATTACGGTTTACTCACCTGCGAACTTAGAAAAGCTAATTGCTCAATACAATGTAAAACAAATTTTATTAGCTATTCCAAGTGTATCAATGAGTCGTCGCCGAGAAATTATCGAAAATTTAACCGCACTTCCTTGCGAAGTATTGTCTATTCCAGGAATGGAAGAGTTGATTACAGGTAAGGCAAAATTATCTACTTTAAATAAAGTATCGATTGATGATTTATTAGGGCGAGATCCTGTTAAACCGATTAACGATTTATTAAAAGCCAATATTGTGGATAAAAATGTAATGGTAACAGGGGCGGGAGGTTCTATTGGTTCAGAATTGAGTCGTCAAATTATCAATCAACGTCCGAAAAAGTTAGTATTATTTGAACTCAATGAATTTAGTTTGTACGCCATTGAAGCTGAACTTCGAGAAGTAATTAAGCAAAAGCAGTTAGATATTCAGCTTATTCCGATTTTAGGCACAATTCAAAATAAAGAGCATTTAGTGAATGTGATGACCGCGTTTCGTATCAATACGCTTTATCACGCAGCAGCTTATAAACATGTTCCTTTAGTTGAATATAATATGATTGAGGGTGTGAAAAATAATATTTTCGGTACGTTAAATTGTGCGTTATCTGCTATTGAAACTGGCGTTGAAAGTTTTATTTTGATTTCAACTGATAAAGCAGTTCGTCCAACTAATGTAATGGGTACAACTAAACGTATTGCGGAACTGATTTTACAAGCACAAGCACAAAAACAATCTATAACACGTTTTTGTATGGTGCGATTTGGTAATGTGCTAGGTTCTTCAGGATCGGTTGTACCGTTGTTTAGAAAACAAATTGAGCAAGGTGGTCCTGTTACCTTAACGCATCCTGAAATCACACGTTATTTTATGACGATTCCAGAAGCTAGCCAATTAGTCATTCAAGCGGGAGCAATGGGCGTTGGTGGTGATGTGTTTGTATTGGATATGGGAGAGTCGGTGAAAATCATTGATTTAGCCAAACGAATGATTTCGCTCATGGGAATGAAAGAAAAATCGGTTGAAAATCCTAATGGTATTGAAATCAGAATTACAGGATTACGCCCTGGGGAAAAACTTTATGAAGAATTGTTGATTGGCGATAATGTGTCAAAAAGTTCTCACCCACGTATTATGACGGCAAAAGAAATAATGCTTGATTGGCATGAACTAAATTTATTGTTGATCGAATTAAAAAATGCTTGTATAAATGCGGATGTAAAATTAGTAAGAGAATTGTTATTGACATTTCCAGCAAGTTTTAATCCTGTAGATGGGATTTGTGATTTGGTGTGGCAAGAGAAGTATTCCAATTAGATTTGTGTAGTGATAATATTGAGAATTGAGTTTTATAAAGGTAAATACAAAATGAAAATTCTCTTAACAGGCGGTGCAGGCTTTATCGGTTCGGCAGTGGTTCGCCATATTATTAACAACACAAACGACAGCGTAATCAATGTAGATAAACTTACCTACGCTGGCAATTTAAACTCAATTAAAAGCGTTTCCAACAACCCTCGCTATGCCTTTGAGCAAGTGGATATTTGCAATCAAGTCGCTCTTGAGCGTGTATTTGCGGAGCATCAACCCGATGCAGTGATGCACTTAGCTGCTGAAAGCCATGTGGATCGTTCTATTGATAGACCAGCAGCCTTTATTGAAACGAATATTATCGGCACTTATACGCTTTTGGAAGTCGCTCGCCATTATTACAACGGTTTGAGTGGCGAGAAAAAAGCGACGTTTCGTTTTCACCATATCTCAACCGATGAAGTGTTTGGTGATTTGCACGGCACGGACGATTTGTTCACCGAAACCACGCCCTATGCCCCGAGTAGCCCGTATTCTGCGTCCAAAGCGTCAAGCGATCATTTGGTGCGAGCATGGCATCGTTCCTATGGTTTGCCAGTGGTCTTGACCAACTGCTCTAACAACTACGGTCCTTTCCATTTCCCTGAAAAACTCATTCCACTCGTGATTTTAAACGCCATTCACGGCAAGCCGTTGCCGATTTATGGCAAAGGCGATCAAATTCGGGATTGGTTGTTTGTGGAAGATCACGCCCGAGCCTTGCATTTGGTGTTGAGCCAAGGCGAAATCGGCGAAAGCTACAATATCGGCGGACACAATGAGAAAACCAACTTAACAGTGGTGGAAACCATTTGCGATATTTTGGATAGCCTAAAAGGCAGCGAGAAACTCGCCAAATTTGCACCGCACTTTGCACAAATTCGCTCATTCCGTGAGCTGATCACCTTTGTGCAAGACCGCCCTGGACACGATAAACGTTATGCCATTGATGCAACCAAAATGAAGCAAAAACTTGGCTGGACACCGCTAGAAACCTTTGAAACTGGCTTGCGTAAAACAGTGGAGTGGTATTTGGATAATCAAGATTGGTGGCAAGCGATAAACAATAAGTACACTAATAGCAAACATAAAGAGTTGATATAACCAACTCTTTATGTTTATTCGTACTGAGTAAAACTACTCAAACAACTCTTTATGCAATGCTCGCACCACATCATCTGCTTGTTGGCTAGGTACTAATGTACAAATGTTATTAGTGCTTGCACCATAGCTAATCATTCTTACATTATATTGTTCTAAGGCGGTGAATACACGTTTTGCTACACCAGAAGCAATGTGTAGGTCATTTCCGATAAGTGCAACTAAAGATAATCCTGTATCTACTTTAACTGTACAGACTTCACTCAATTCGGCAAGTAAATCATTCGAAAGTAAATCTGCCCCAGATGAAGCAGAACCAGTTTTATCTAGGGTTAATGCAATACTGACTTCTGAAGTTGTGATTGTATCCACAGAAATTTTGTATTTGGCTAATATATTGAATACATTGGCTAAGAATCCCTGAGCGTGGAGCATATTAAGGCTTGAAAGAGTCAATAAAGTTTGATCACGACGTAATGCAATGGCTCGGAATGTTGGGCGTGGTTGTGGATCTCGAGTTACCCAAGTGCCGCCATCTTGTGGAGCTTTACTTGAACCAACATAGACAGGGATATTGCTTCGTACGGCAGGTAATAAGGTGGCTGGATGTAATACTTTTGCTCCAAAAGTTGCCATTTCAGCGGCTTCGGCAAAGCTCATGGTATCAATGCGTTGAGCATTAGGCACAATGCGAGGATCGGTTGTATAAATGCCAGCGACATCTGTCCAAATTAAAACATCTTTCGCATTTAATACCTCAGCAATTAAGGCGGCGGAATAGTCGGAACCACCACGACCTAGAGTAGTGGTTTTACCCTCAGGATCTCTGCCTATAAAACCTTGTGTAATGACTAATTCACCACGATTAATTAATGGTTTTAAAATATTGTCACTATTTTTCTTGGTTAATTCATCATCTGGTGCAGCTTTACCGAAGTGGCTATTTGTTGCTACAACCGAACGAACGTCAATCCACGTAGATTGAGTATTTAATTCTCGTAAGACTTCCACAAAAATGTGAGTTGACATCATTTCCCCATGGCTGATTAATTCATCAGTTAAAGCTGGGGATGTTGCAAGACTGGCTGCTTCCGAGAGGGATTCAATATTGTGTAATAGGCGTTCAATTTCAGGTCGAACTAGGGAATCGTCTTGTAGGGAGGTTAAAATATTTTCTTGAATTTGACGGATTTCACCGATCAATTTTTCACGTTGTGTGCTATCAACACCATTAGCTAATGCAACTAATAAATTAGTGATACCAGCCGAAGCAGACAAGACTACGACTCGAGTATTAGGATCAGCGATAACGATATTAGCACAAGCCACCATTGCAGGATAATTTGCGACACTGGTTCCACCGAATTTGGCTATAGATAAATGTGACATAAAATGTTCTCCAAAAAAGTAAATTAAAAATTGAATAGTATAGAAATATCGGTTTAGTCAAAAATTGTCAATATTTTTGTGCGAATGAACATTGAAAATTTATTACGCCTGAAATTTTATCCATAAATGATTGCGTATATTTGCTAAAATGCGGTAAAATGCAACATATTTTTTATTCTAAGATTTTATATATGACAACAGAACAAATAGCACAAATAGATGCACAGCCAGTTAGCCAACAAGAAACTCAAGTGACAGCGGTAAAACGTTCAAACAAGGAAATTATTGCCTATTTAGCTGAGAAATTTCCCCTTTGTTTTAGTGTAGAAGGTGAAGCAAAACCATTAAAAATAGGTTTGTTCCAAGATTTATGTGAAGCATTAGCTGATGATGAAAATGTGAGCAAAACACAATTACGTTATGCGTTACGTCAATACACATCTAACTGGCGTTATTTGTATGGTTGTCGTTTAGGTGTAGAACGTGTAGATTTACAGGGTAATCCAGCAGGTTTGCTAGAACAACAACATGTTGAACATGCTCAACAGCAGTTAGCTGAGGCGAAAGCAAAAGTGGCAGAAAAACGTGCGGCAGAGCAAGCAGAAGCAAAAGAGAAAATGAAAAAACGCCCTGCTCGTAAGCCAAAACAAAAAACAACGATATTCAACAAAAAAACAGCGATTCCTCGTCAAAGTAAACCTAGGTTAGCATTAACGACAGCTTCTCATGATAATTTAAAACAAGGCGGTCAGGTTAAAATGAAAATGGGTGAGAGTGTAAAAAATGTGGTTGTTTTAGAGATCGTTAAAGATTCTGCTCGTGTTCAATTAAATAATGGCTTAGTAATGAATGTGGCGACCAATCGTTTATTTGCATAATAAAATCTTAATGCCGTAGTCATCAGAAGATGAATTACGGCATTTGTACATCCTTAGTTAAGCTAAGTGATGTTTTTCTTTTGTTAGGAAAGTCAAAATGAAGTTTATCAGAACGAATTATATTTCAGCTTTGCTTGCAACAGTATTTTTTTCTGGAGCAGTCAATGCAGTTGCACCAAGTATTAAATCAAGTGATATTAAATTACCACAAGCGACCGAAGAAAATTCATTGGCAACAAAACGTGTAACAACACGTTTAACCCAATCACATTATCGTAAATTTCAATTAGATGATGGATTTTCGCAAAAGATTTTTGATCGCTATGTGGATCTTTTGGATTATAGTCATAATTTATTCATTCAATCGGATATTGATGAACTGCGGGAAAAATACGCAAATCAATTAGATGATGAGTTAAATGAGGGTAAATTAGATATTGCCTTTGCTATGTATGATTTGATGACACAGCGTCGTTATGAACGTTATGCTTATGCGTTATCCTTATTAGACAAAGAGCCTAATTTAACTACCAGTGAGCAGATTGAAATCGATCGTAAAAAAGCCCCTTTTGCAAAAACTGCGGAAGATGCGAATAAATTATGGGAACAACGAGTTAAAAATGACATTATTGAGCTTAAACTCAAAGATAAAAAATGGTCAGAAATTAAGAAAACATTAGTTAAACGTTATAATTTAGCTATTCGCCGTTTAACTCAAACTAAAGCGGATGATATTACTCAGCTTTATTTGAATGCGTTTGCTCGAGAAATTGATCCACATACTAGCTATTTATCGCCACGTGTAGCCAAAAGTTTTAATGAAAGTATGAATTTATCATTAGAAGGTATTGGTGCAACATTGCGTCAAGAAGATGATATTACTATCATTCAATCTCTTGTACCTGGGGCTCCAGCTGCTCGTAGTAAAAAATTAAAAGCAGGTGATAAAATCATTGGTGTGGGTCAAGAAAAAGGTAAGATTGAAGATGTGGTTGGTTGGCGTTTAGAAGATGTAGTTGATAAGATTAAAGGTAAAAAAGGCAGTAAAGTCCGTTTAGAAATTGAGCCGGCAAAAGGCGGAAAAAATAAAATTATTACCTTAGTACGTGATAAAGTACGGATTGAAGATAGTGCAGCCAAATTAACTGTAACAAAAGTCAATGGTGAAAATGTTGCGGTAATTAAAATTCCAACCTTTTATATCGGATTGACTGCGGATGTGCGTAAATTATTAACCGAGATGAAAAGCAAAAAAGCGACATCATTAATTATTGATTTACGTGAAAATGGCGGTGGTGCGTTAACAGAAGCGGTTGAATTAAGCGGATTATTTATTTCAGATGGTCCTGTTGTTCAGGTGCGTGATGCTTATAATCGTATTCGCGTACACGAAGATCCAGATAATGCACAAGTTTACTCAGGTCCATTATTGGTTATGATTAACCGTTATAGTGCATCAGCTTCGGAAATTTTCTCTGCTGCTATGCAAGATTATAACCGTGCTATTATTGTAGGGCAAAATACCTTTGGTAAAGGGACAGTGCAACAAAGTCGTTCATTGAATTTTGTATATGATTTAAGCCAAGAACCGTTAGGTTTTATTCAATATACAATTCAGAAATTTTATCGTATTGATGGTGGAAGCACCCAGTTGAAAGGGGTTGCAGCGGACATTAAATATCCAGAAATTATTGATACTAAAGAAAATGGTGAAGAAAAAGAAGATAACGCATTACCATGGGATAAAATTCCAGCAGCGACTTATTCCGAAGTGGATAATGCTCGCCGTGTGGTGGCAGTTTTAAATGAAAAACATTTGCAACGTATTGCCAAAGATCCAGAATTTATAGCATTAAATGAAGATCTGAAAATTCGTGATGAACGTCGTGAGCGTAAATTCTTGTCATTAAATTATCAGGAACGTAAAGCGGAACATGATAAAGATGATGCAAGACGTTTAAAAGATTTGAATGCAAGGTTTGCCAGAGAAGGTAAAAAAGCTTTAAAAAATATTGATGATTTACCAAAAGATTATGAAGCTCCCGATTTCTTCTTAAAAGAAACTGAAAAAATGGCAGCCGATTTGGTTAAATTTAATGTTGAAAATACAAATAAAGAAACATCTAAACCAGTAGAAAATAATTCTCAATATGTTAAAGAAAAAACAGAAAAGACTGCATTTTAGGTTAAATTAGGGTGATAAAAGTATGAAAGTGCGGTGTATTTTGATTGAGTTTAAGGATTTTGAATGAAAGTAAAAACGCAACGTTTTAAGTTTGCACCATTGTTGATCTTAATTTCTGGTTTATGTGCGAGTTGTACAGTATCGGATTATTTTAATTCGGATACTAATGTAGATCGGAAAGAAAGCATCAATGTGGAGCAGGCTAATCAGCAAATTGCAGAAGCGAAAGCAGCAGAGCAAAAGCGTATTGAATTAGAAAAACAGCAACAAGCAGAACTTAAATTAACGGAGTTAATGAAGAATCAGCCTGTTCAGTTTAATTCTACATTAGCGAAGATTTATGCGATGAGAGAATTCGCACCGATTTGGCAAGATGAGGATGCTAAAAAGAAATTTTTACATGAATATGCGGCTTTAGTGGCGAGTGGAATTTCTCGTAACATGGCTACATCCTTAGATGCTATCAGCTCAACACCAGTTGAAAATATTCAACATGATATTTTATTAACAGATGCTTTTTTAGGTTATATGTATTACACCAATAATGTGTCTTCATCAGCACAAAGTTGGTTATATTCACAAAATAACTATAAAGTCGATAAACCCTCTGATGAGTTAATTGTTAATTGGTTAACTGCGGTGGAAAATAATGAAAGTTTAGCTTTCGTGAATAAATTATCATCAAGCAATAAGTTATATCAGGAAACCTTACAGCGTATATCAAGTGATCTTGCCACAGATAAGAAACAATCAAGTGCTGAATTATATAAATTAGCACTGAATGCTCAACGTTTACGTATTATTCCGAGCTTTGAGAATGGTCTTTTTGTGAATATTCCGAGTTATCAATTAAATTATTATCGTGACGGTAAATTAGTGTTAAATTCTCGTGTTATCGTGGGTAAAGAAGCACGCAAAACCCCTGTGATGTATAGTAAATTAAGCAATGTGGTAGTGAATCCACCTTGGAATGTACCAAATACGATTTTGGTCAAAGATATTGTGCCTAAATTGGCTCGTGATCCTAGCTATGCAGAACGTTCAAGTTTAGAAATTTTTGATAGTAGAGGAAATAAAATCAATGCCCATAGTGTAAACTGGTCGCAATATGTGAACAGTAAATCAGTGCCGTTTCGGATTCGCCAAAAGGCAGGGGACGATAGTGCATTAGGGCGTTTTAAGTTTAATATGCCAAGCTCAGATGCAATTTACTTGCACGATACCCCGAATCATAGTTTATTTAACAAAACATCAAGAGCATTGAGTTCAGGCTGTGTGCGAGTGGCTAAATCTGATGATTTGGCTAGTATATTGTTAAAAGAAGCTGGTTGGTCAATGGATAAAAAACAAACTGTGTTGGCAAGTAAGAAAACCACATCAGTACAGATTCAATCAAATAACCCTGTGTATTTATATTATGTAACGACTTGGGTTGAAAATGGAAAAGTGCAAACACTGCCAGATATTTATGGTTATGATAGGCTAAATGCTGCACCAAGTTATATTAACTGGAATACCATACGGAAATATCTTTAAATAGTTATAGGGAAAAAGCTGTATTTACCCTATGCTTTTTGAACTAAAGAGAGTAATACTACTCTAATTAACAATCATATATACAAAAATAGAGAATTAAAAATGACAGAAATTAACCATAGTCGCCGCAAGTGGTTAGCTTTAGGTGGAATCGTACTGGGAGCGGCTACATTATCTCCTAACTCCGTACTAGCGGTAGTTTCCACACCAAAACCACGAATTTTGCGTTTAAGAAATATTAATACTGGAGAAATATTTAGCTCAGAATTTTCTGAAAGTAAAGGGTTCTCTAATATCAAGTTACAAAAGTTAAATTGGTTTATGCGTGATTGGCACTTAAACCGAGCTCGTTCAATGGATCCTAATTTGTTCACTAAATTATATAATATTCAAGGTGGGTTAGGGTTGCGTAATACTGAAATTCAAATTATTTCAGGTTATCGTACGCAGGCAACAAATAATAATTTGCGTAGGCATTCTCGTGGTGTAGCATCAAATAGCTATCATATTAAAGGTCAAGCGGTAGATTTTCGTATTGAAGGTGTGCCATTAGCTAAAGTAAAAGCGAGTGCGGAACGTTTAAATAATGGTGGCGTGGGTTATTATCCAAGAAGTAATTTTGTCCATGTGGATACTGGTCCTGTGCGGACTTGGCATGGCTCGTAAAAAATTAAAATTCTCAGAAACAGAACCGCAGTTTGGCGGTTTTGTTGTTTTTATTTAAGGTTGCAAAAATGAATATTGATATTATCCCTGTTACTGCATTTCAGCAAAATTGTTCAATTATTTGGAATGATGAGAAGAAAGCTGCCATTATTGATCCTGGTGGTGAAGCCCCAAAATTAATTAAGCGTATTGAACAAAATGGTTTAGATCTGCAAGGTATTTTAATCACTCATGGACATTTAGATCATGTTGGTGCGGCAACCAAGTTAAAACAGCATTTTAATGTAGAAATTATTGGATCAAATTCCTTGGATAAGATTTTATTTGCGGCTTTACCACAACAATCCCGTCAGTTTGGCGTATTTGAAATTGATGCTTTTGAACCCGATCGTTGGTTAGACAACGAGGGGGAAATTTTAAAAATTGCGGGGTTTGAATTTGAGATCCTACATTTACCTGGTCATGCACCTGGGCATATTGGTTTTATTGAACACAAAGAGGGAATTGCATTTACTGGCGATGTGTTATTCAAACAAGGTATTGGTCGTACAGATTTACTTGGTGGAAATCATACAGATTTGATTAATTCAATTAAGCAAAAAATGTATAAATTGCCTGATGATATGTTAGTACTACCTGGGCATGGTCCACATACGACCATTGGTCAGGAAAAATTGAATAATCCGTTTGTAAAGTAGGCGTAAAGTAATAGATTAGGCTTGGGGTGTATAGCATACGCCCATGTCAGAGCCTATCCCATATTTTGTGTAAACACCAATTTCACTTAAAGGTGATCATTTAAGCGATCACCAAATTCTAGCACAAAATGGTTCAATGCTGCTCGCCAATTTCGGATTGGCATTGACCATTTTTTAGACGCATCTTTAATCGCAAGCCAGACTATTTTAATCACGGATTCGTCTGTCGGGAAGACATTTCGTTTTTTAATCACTCGTCGAATCACGCTATTTAACGATTCTATCGCATTTGTCGTGTAAATTGCCTTGCGAATATCGTCAGGATAGCTGAAAATCGTGGCTAAATTCGCCCAATGAGTCTGCCAGCTTTTGGCGATTAATGGGTATTTTGCTTGCCATTTTTGCTCAAAATTAGCCAGTGCCTGTAGGGCTACCTGTTCCGTAGGTGCTTGATAAATCAGCTTTAAATCCCCTGTCACGGCTTTGTAATCTTTCCAAGTGACATATTTCAAACTATTACGAACCATATGCACGATACAAAGCTGAATTTTCGTTTCAGGAAAAACAGTATTAATCGCTTCAGGAAAGCCTTTTAAACCATCAATGCAAGCAATCAGAATATCCTGTACGCCACGATTTTTAAGCTCGGTTAGTACGTTTAACCAAAATTTTGACCCTTCATTTTCGGCAATCCACAGCCCTAACAGCTCTTTGCGTCCGTCCAGATTCACACCAAGAGCGACAAACACGGCTTTATTGATAATGCGTCCGTCTTGGCGAACTTTCACCACGATACAATCCAAATAAACAATGGCATACACCGCATTAAGGGGTTCATTTTGCCACTCAATAATGCGTTCTTTGACTGAATCAGTCACCCGAGAAATTAGGCTAGATGAAACATCGGCATCATAAAATTCCTTAAACGAATCAACAATCTCTTGATTACTTAACCCTTTGGCATATAAGGCAATGATTTGCTCATCCATACCCGTAATGCGAGTTTGATTTTTCTTAATAATTTGGGGTTCAAAGGTGCTTTCACGATCTCGGGGAATGTTAAGTTCAATATCTCCCTCATCGGTGAGCAAGGTTTTTTGACTATAACCATTTCGGCTATTTTTAGCCTTTCTTGGCTGATTTTTCTTATAACCAAGATGTTCTGTAAGCTCAGTATTGAGAGCGGCTTCCACGGTGATTTTTTTCAGCACGCGAGAAAGCTGATTGAGATCTTCTGGCGTTTTGAGGTTTTTAGCTAATTCATTCGCTAATAATTTAATTTGTTGTTCATTCATAATGAAAATACCTGTTTTTGGTTATTATCTCAGAAACAGGTATTTACACAAATTTTGGTATAGGCTCTAATGTCAGCTCAGTTATCTCACAAATTCAAGATAAGATGTTAAAAACCGCTCAAAATCTTCTAATCCTAAAAACGCCATACTTTCTTCATCATAATAATGGAAATCCTGTTCTAGCTCTTCATTCTCATGATTTATTGATAAATTATTAGCACGAATCATCACTTCCTCCCCATTGATAAATAAGCTATATTCTTTGCCTATGAGTTGCGTTTCCTGTTCGGCAGTAAAGGATTTCGCTTGTTGAATTAGTGAAAGTGCGGTGAAAGTTAATTGAGAATTATTTGGAATTTCCGCATTAAACCAGTTTGCCACCGCAAAATGTTCCATTGAACATTTTGCGATCACATTGCCTTGATAATAAGTAAATTGGAAATCCATGGATTTAAAAAAGATGATTAGATACTAAATGACGAGCCACAACCACAAGTGCTTGATGCGTTAGGATTTTGTACTACAAAACGAGAACCTTCTAAGCCTTCAATATAATCAATCGTACCACCGATTAAATATTGTAAACTCATTGGATCTACCACTAATTGTACACCTGAATTTTCTACGGTGAGATCGCCATCATTGACTTTCTCATCAAAGGTAAAGCCATATTGGAAACCACTACAACCGCCACCTGTAATATATACACGTAATTTTAGTGCTAAATTTTCTTCATCGGTAATCAATGCCTTGACTTTGTTTGCCGCAGCATCGGTAAAATTAATTGGTACTGAAATATCTGACATCACACTTTCCCACAATAAAAATTTTTTGCCATTATCTAATAACCGACTAATTCATTCAAGGATATTTTTATTTCAATCAGGTTTAGTGCTATTATATAAACGATATTTTGGTATTTTTTAGATAAAGAGAGATAAAATGGCTATTCCATTAAGAACAGAACAAGAAATTGTAAAATTACGTGAAGCCTGTAAATTAGCTGCTGATATTTTAGTGATGATTGAGCCACATATTAAAGCAGGGGTGAGTACGGGTGAATTAGATCGTATTTGCCATGATTATATGATTAATGTCCAAAAAGTTATTCCAGCTTGTTTGAATTATCACGGATTCCCAAAAGCTACCTGTATTTCACTCAATGAAGTGGTTTGTCATGGTATTCCAAGTGATGACAAAATTCTGAAAAATGGTGATATTTTAAATATCGATGTGACAGTGATTAAAGACGGTTATTATGGTGATAACTCCAAAATGTATATTGTGGGTGAAACTAATATTCGTAGCCATAAGTTAGTGGAGGCGGCTCAAGAAGCCCTTTATGTAGGTTTACGAGTGGTAAAACCAGGTATTCGTTTAAATGAAATTGGGCGAGCCGTACAAAAATATACTGAATCACAAGGCTTTAGCGTGGTGCGTGAATATTGTGGTCACGGTATTGGTGATCAATTCCACAGCGAACCGCAAGTATTGCATTATTATGCAGATGATGGCGGTGTAGTGTTGCAAAAAGGCATGGTGTTTACTATTGAACCGATGATTAACGCAGGCAAAAAAGATGTTCGCTTAATGGGCGATGGTTGGACAGTAAAAACTAAGGATCGTAGCCATTCCGCTCAATATGAACACCAAATTGTGGTGACTGATAATGGTTGTGAAGTGATGACCATTCGTGAAGAAGAAGAAAAAGCAGGGCGGATTGCTCGGATTATGGTGAATCAGTAATATTCCAATTTTATGTAGGGGCAATAAGAAAATATGTCTATGCTTTTCAACCTCACCCCAACCGATATTAAACAGCAAAAAGAAGATCTTAAGCAACAAGAGCTTGCGAATTTTGCTCAAAGTGATGTAAATTCACTGATTTCGCACCGCACTTTATTTTGTGATCAGTTACTTTGTCAATTATGGCAGCATTTTCAGCTCGATCAAACGGCATTAACCTTAATTGCAGTGGGCGGTTATGGACGTAAAGAAATGTTTCCCTTGTCTGACTTAGATTTTCTGATTTTAAGTGAACAGGAAAATGAGCCAGAAATCGAACGAAAGATCACCGATTTTATTCAATTTTTATGGGACTGCGGATTTGATGTAGGGGCGAGTGTTCGCACTTTAGCAGAATGTAATAGCGAGGGGCGAGCAGATATTTCTATTGCTACGAATTTACTTGAAAGCCGTTATTTATGTGGTAAACAAGAAAATTTCATAAAATTAACCGCACTTTTACAACAACCTGACTTTTGGTCAAGAGAAACCTTTTTTAAGGCTAAACTAGAAGAAAAAGATCAACGTTATCAACGCTATAATAATACTAGCTATAATCTTGAACCAGACATAAAATACAGCCCTGGTGGTTTGCGTGATTTGCATTTGATTTATTGGATTGCATTACGCCACTCCAATGCGATTACCTTGCAAGAAATTCTACAAGCTGGCTTTATTTATCCCGAAGAATATGAGCTATTAAAACTCAATCAACAATTTTTGTTTAAAGTACGTTTTGCTTTGCATCTGATTTTAAAACGCTACGATAATCGTTTATTGTTTGATCGCCAAGTGAAAGTAGCGGAATTATTGGGTTATCAAGGTAATGGCAATGCTGGCGTTGAGCAACTGATGAAATGCTTTTTTCAGGCTTTGCAAACCATTTCTTGTTTAAGTGATATTCTCGCCAAACATTATCGTGAGCATTTTTTAGCGGAAAAAAGTGCGGTGCAAAATGCTAATATTTTATTGGATTCGCATTTTCTATTACAAAATAACGCTATTTGCCTTGTAGAGGAAGATTGTTTTATCCGTCAGCCCGAAACAATTTTAGATTTGTTTTATCATCTCACTCAGCAAACACAAGCAGAAATTCATTCCACTACGCTACGTCAATTACAAATTGCCCTAAGCCAACGGACGCTAAGTTTGAGTGATATTCCTCTGGCTCGGGAAAAATTTTTACGTTTATTTTCACAACCTAATGCTATTAACCGAGCTATTGTGCCGATGCACAGATATGGCGTACTAACTGCTTATATTCCGCTATGGCAAGGTATTGAAGGGTTAATGCAATTTGACTTATTTCATGTTTATACCGTAGATGAACACACTATGCGAGTGTTGTTAAAGCTGGAAAGTTTCTTGCAAACGGAAAGTCAAAATGACTATCCTATTTGTAGTGAGGTATTCCCAGCCATTGCTGACCGTACATTGTTATATATTAGTGCCTTATTCCATGACATAGCGAAAGGACGAGGTGGCGATCACGCCGAGTTAGGGGCAGTAGATGTGCGACAATTTGCTATGCAACATGGTTTTGATAAGCGAGAAATTGATACTATGGCATGGTTAGTCAAACGGCATTTATTAATGTCAACCGTGGCACAACGTCGAGATATTTACGATCCAAAAGTGGTGATGGCATTTGCCGAAGAAGTACAAAATAAAGTGCGGTTAGATTTATTGATGTGTTTAACCGTGGCAGATATTTGTGCCACTAATCAAACTCTGTGGAACAGTTGGAAACGAGCATTGTTTGGCACTTTATATCAATCTACGTTAAAACAATTCTATCAGGGTATGGATCAGTTGTTAGATAATCAAAAAGCCATTGCAGAACACCGTGAGCAAGCATTGGCGATGATAGCTCAACCGAATCTTAAGCAAATTAATGCTTTGTGGCAACGTTGTTCAGATGATTATTTCTTACGCCATACGCCGAAAGAATTGGTGTGGCATATTGAGTTATTGGAAAATATCAGTCAACAGCCGTTAGTTAAAATCAGTAACCGTTTTTCAGAGGGAGGAACGCAAGTTTTTGTGTATTGTCAGGATCAGGCGAATTTATTTTATAAAGTCGTAGCAACCATTGGGGCAAAGAAATTAAGTATTCACAATGCAAAAATTAGCACGAGTATTGATGGTTATGCTATGGATACCTTTATCGTGACGGAATTAAATGGCAATTTACTGAAATTTGATCGCCGCCGTGACTTGGAAAAAAACATAATGACCGTGTTACATTCTGATAAATTACCGAAATTGTCTATTCTAAGCAATCCTAAATTGACCCATTTTCAGGTTAAAACTGATGTGCGTTTTTTAGATGTGAAAAAAGCTAATCATACTGAGATGGAATTATTTGCCTTGGATAAAGCAGGCTTACTGGCAGAAGTAAGTCAGGTATTTAATGAGTTAAAATTAAATATTATCAATGCCAAAATTAGCACCGTGGGGGCTAAAGCGGAAGACTTTTTTATGTTGGTAAATCAACACAATAAGGCGTTGAATGAACAAGAGAGAAATCAATTAGAACAGCTTTTATTAGAACGATTAGGCTAAAAAATCCCCTGTTTTTACAGGGGAAATGGAATTTAAACTGCGGTGTAAAATAAGTAAGTATTGTAGGCAATATAACTAATCAATAATAACAATCCTTTAAACCGCCCAATATGTCCGTTTTGTTGTTTAAACGAATAGCCAAAGATAAATAAAGCAACCGTGAGAGCGGACATAATCAAAACATCACGCGAAAGCACCGCACTTTCCACTTGCATTGGGTGGATTACGCCAGCAATACCTACCACTGCTAAGGTATTAAATAAATTTGAACCAATAATATTGCCTACCGCTAAATCCACTTCGCCTTTACGAGCAGCCACGATAGATGATGCTAATTCTGGTAGAGATGTACCAACTGCCACAATGGTTAAACCGATCACTAAATCACTCACACCAAAATAATGTGCGATTTCAACGGCTCCCCAAACTAATAATTGTGAACTTGCCATAAGTAGAATTAGACCGACCAATAACCAGAAAAGGGCTTTACTTAAAGACATATATTTTTGGTGTTGTAATTCTTCAGGTAATACATTGTTTTTATTACGTAAACCTTGCCAAATTGTGCATGTCATATAGATTGCCAGAATAGCGATTAAAATTAATGCGTCAAGGCGAGAGATTTGCATATCATAGAGCAGATAGGCAGAAATAGCAGTAACAAAAATGAGTAGTGGCAGATCTTGTTTAAGCACTTGTGAATGTACTAAAACAGGCTTAATTAAGGCAGTTAGTCCTAAAATAAGTGCAATATTGGTAATATTAGAACCATAAGCATTACCTAATGCAATGCCTGGGCTACCGTCAACAGCGGATATAGCAGAAACCACCATTTCAGGAGCGGACGTACCAAATCCGATGATAACAATACCAATTAAAAGTGGGGGCATACCAAAATGACGTGCAGTAGCAGCTGCACCATCTACAAAGCGATCCGCTGACCAAACTAATAGGATTAATCCGATAATAATAGCTAAACAGGGTAAAAGCATACAAATTTCCAATATCAAATAAAAGTCGGTATTATATCGGATTAAAGAAAATAGAGATATGGCTTGGAAAAAAATAAAATAGAAAAAATAAAAGCCCAAAGAAATTTGGGCTAAAACTTCTGGCTTAATAGGAACTTTTATCAAAGGAGATAAATAAAAGCTCACCAAAAGGAAATGGCTCCTCCTGCGGGACTCGAACCTGCGACATATGGATTAACAGTCCACCGTTCTACCGACTGAACTAAGGAGGAATAATTCTGAATCAATCAAGATTGGTGGCGAATGATAAAGATCTTGAGTTCACTTGTCAAGTATTAAAACGCATAAAACTTGTTCTTTTTTCTATCCACAAAAGCTGTGGATAACTCTGTGAATTAATTTTTGAAAAATTCGTGAAAGCTAGGCTATATCTAGCCTGAAAGCTGTTCCGTTATGGATTGTTCGTAAAATAACATTAATATGAAAATCAATAAGTTAATTAAAATCTAGTCATGATGTAAAAAAATTTTTAAGAAATTATAGGGTATTCTACTTGACAAATATAAGTCTGTGTAAAACTTAAATTTTTTCAGCCTGATTTTGTTGTAAAAATGTGATAAAATGCACCGCACTTTATAAATGATCAGTAGCAAAAATGGCAACTAAACTTAATAGTAAACCTTTTATTTTACATTCAGAATTTAAACCTTCAGGTGATCAACCAACCGCTATTGCAAGATTAGCCGAAAATTTAAACGATGGTCTTGCACATCAAACCTTACTTGGGGTAACGGGATCGGGCAAAACTTTTACCATTGCTAACGTGATTGCTCAACTCAATCGCCCAGCCATGGTGTTGGCACCCAATAAAACCCTTGCAGCACAACTTTATGCAGAAATGAAAGCCTTTTTCCCTGAAAATGCGGTGGAATATTTCGTGTCTTATTATGATTATTATCAACCCGAAGCCTATGTGCCGAGTAGCGACACCTTTATTGAAAAAGATGCCTCAATTAATGATCAAATTGAACAAATGCGACTTTCTGCTACCAAATCTTTTTTAGAGCGGCGAGATACGATTGTGGTTGCCTCTGTTTCTGCCATTTATGGGTTGGGCGATCCTGATAGCTATTTAAAAATGATGTTGCACCTACAAACAGGTGCAATTATTGATCAACGGCAAATTTTAGCCAAATTGGCAGAACTGCAATATACTCGCAATGATCAGGCTTTTCAGCGGGGAACGTTCCGTGTACGCGGAGAAATAATTGATATTTTTCCTGCAGAATCTGATGATAAAGCGGTTCGCATTGAATTATTTGATGAAGAAATTGAGCGTTTAAGCCTATTTGATCCGCTTACTGGTACGAACTTCGGGGCAGTGCCACGTTTTACGGTGTATCCGAAAACCCACTATGTTACCCCGCGAGAACGGATTTTAGATGCCATTGAAAAGATCAAAGCAGAATTAGTTCAACGCCGTGAGCAATTTATTAAAGAAAACAAACTGTTAGAAGAACAACGAATTAGCCAACGTACCCAATTTGATATTGAAATGATGAATGAGCTTGGTTATTGTTCTGGCATAGAAAATTACTCCCGTTATTTATCAGGACGAAAAGAGGGAGAACCACCACCGACCTTGTTTGATTATATGCCGTCCGATGCTTTATTGGTGATTGATGAAAGCCATGTTACTGTTCCACAAATTGGTGGTATGTATCGGGGCGACCGTTCACGCAAAGAAACCCTTGTTGAATATGGTTTTCGCTTGCCGTCTGCCTTAGATAATCGTCCGTTGCGTTTTGAAGAATTTGAGCGATTAGCACCGCAGACCATTTATGTGTCCGCTACCCCAGGACCGTACGAATTAGAAAAATCGGGGACAGAAATTATCGATCAAGTGGTGCGACCAACAGGCTTGCTGGATCCTGAAATTGAAATTCGCCCCGTATCGATTCAAGTAGATGATTTACTTTCCGAAGCTCGAATACGTGCAGATCTGAATGAGCGTGTGCTAGTGACGACATTAACCAAACGTATGGCAGAAGATTTGACCGATTATCTGGAAGAACATGGTGTCCGTGTGCGTTATTTACACTCGGATATTGATACGGTTGAACGTGTAGAAATTCTGCGTGATTTACGCTTGGGTGAATTTGATGTACTGGTAGGAATTAACTTATTACGAGAGGGCTTGGATATTCCTGAAGTGTCATTAGTGGCGATTTTAGATGCGGATAAAGAGGGCTTTTTACGTTCTGAACGTTCGTTGATTCAAACCATTGGGCGTGCAGCACGAAATCTTAAAGGTAAAGCGATTTTATATGCGGATCGCATCACAAATTCTATGCAAAAAGCTATTGATGAAACCAATCGCCGCCGTGAAAAACAAATGAAGTACAACGAAGAACGTGGCATTATTCCACAAGCGTTAAACAAAAAAGTGGGCGAATTGTTGGATATTGGGCAGGGAGCAAACAACAAAGCGAAAAGCAAATCAAAAGGCAATCGGATTGCAGAACCGCAAGCACAGTATTTGGCAAAAGATCCAAAAGCACTACAAAAAGAAATCAAAAAACTGGAACAGCAAATGTATAAATTGGCACAAGATCTAGAATTTGAACAAGCAGCAGCGGTGCGAGATCAGTTGCATCAATTAAGAGAAAAATTTATTACGGAGCAATAATGCGGAAACTTTTTATTTTTTTTACCCTAATTTTCACCGCACTTTTGGCAACATTTACCGCTCATGCTGGGGTATTTGACAGCGAGCCAGTTTTTTTGCCTGCGGATCAGGCTTTTCAATTTTCTGTTCAAGCTAAAAACCAACAAATTGAGTTACATTGGGCGATTGCCAATGGCTATTGTTTATATAAGCAAGAAATCACTACAACAGTAGAACATGGCAAGATCGGTAAATTACAATTTCCTCAAGGGGAGCTTCATCAAGATGAATTTATGGGCGAAACGGAAATGTTTTGCAACGATTTAACGGTGCTTTTGCCGATTTTAGAAATCACCGATAATAGCAAATTAACCGTGACTTATCAGGGCTGTACCAAAGGATTATGCTATCCACCAGAAGAAAAAATCATTGATTTAAAGGCATATCCTGATCTGAAAACCGCGGTGCAAAAATCTCCAGTTTTTAACCATGCCAGCAGAAGCGTTTCATCAGTGGTTGGTAAAACTCAATTATTAATAATTTGGAAAATATTTTTTAACAAAATTTCTATTTATTAACGAAAAGAAATAGGTATAATCTTATTATCGTGTTTATAATACGATATTAAATATTGATTTTATTGTTAAAAAAGGAAGGTAGTATGAACTCATTAAATAAATATTCCCCTTACGTGTTGGGATTGTTGCGTATTATGGCAGCCTATATGTTTTTATTACATGGCACGGCAAAATATTTTGAATTTCCGATGTCAATGACGGGTGGTAATGGTGCTGTCCCAGTATTTTCGTTGTATGGCATAGGTGGTATTTTAGAAATTGTGGGTGGTATCCTATTGCTTTTAGGTTGGTTTACTCGTCCCGTGGCATTTTTGCTTTCGGGTATGATGGCGGTAGCGTATTTCCACGTACATGCAATTCCAGCGGATAATTTATTTTTTCCTTTAACGAATAAGGGTGAAGTAGCCGTATTGAATTGTTTTCTTTTTTTGTATATTTTTTTCCAAGGTCCAGGTGCTTTTGCGTTGGATAATAAACGTAACGAAAAATAACCGCACTTTGCGTCAGTGTGAAAGATTGCAAGCCTGTATTGAGATATAATACAGGCTTTTTTATATATTCACTACATAAATGCAACCGTTTGCATTATAATGCACACTGATTTTTTATTTACTTTCAAAGGAACATTTCAATGCAATCAAATCGTCCTATTCGTCAGGCGTTATTAAGCGTTTCAGATAAAAACGGTATCGTGGAATTTGCACAGGGTCTAGTGCAACGTGGGGTGAAATTATTATCAACAGGTGGCACAGCTAAATTGTTAGCAGACAATGGGTTAGCTGTAACCGAAGTGTCTGATTATACTGGCTTTCCAGAAATGATGGATGGGCGAGTGAAAACCTTACATCCGAAAGTGCATGGTGGCATTTTAGGTCGTCGTGGCACAGATGATGGTATCATGCAACAGCATGGCATTGATCCTATTGATATGGTGGTGGTAAATCTTTATCCTTTTGCTCAAACGGTGGCTAAACCTGATTGCACGTTAGCTGATGCGGTAGAAAATATTGATATTGGTGGACCAACCATGGTGCGATCTGCGGCGAAAAACCATAAAGATGTGGCGATAGTGGTAAATAATCAAGATTTTAATGCCATTCTTGCCGAAATGGATAAACACCAAAATAGTTTAACCTTAGAAACGCGTTTTGATTTAGCGATTAAAGCCTTTGAACATACCGCCCAATATGACAGCATGATTGCCAATTATTTCGGTAAATTAGTGAAGCCTTATTTTAAAGCGGACGAAGAAGATGAAAATGCGGTTTGTGGTCAATTTCCACGTACCTTAAATTTGAATTTTGTACGCAAACAAACCATGCGTTATGGTGAAAACAGCCACCAAAATGCCGCATTTTATGTGGAACAAGATGTTAAAGAAGCCAGCGTTTCCACCGCCAAACAACTACAAGGCAAAGCCCTTTCTTATAACAATATTGCAGATACAGACGCAGCTCTTGAATGTGTCAAATCCTTTGCTGAACCTGCTTGTGTGATCGTAAAACACGCTAACCCTTGTGGTGTGGCATTGGGCGAGAATATTTTGACAGCCTACGATCGGGCTTATCAAACGGATCCGACTTCTGCCTTTGGTGGGATTATTGCCTTTAATCGTGAGTTAGATGAACAAACTGCGAAAGCGATTGTAGAGCGTCAATTTGTGGAAGTGATTATTGCACCAAAAGTGTCGCAAGGAGCCATTGATGTGGTTAAGACGAAGAAAAACGTGCGTTTATTGGCATGTGGCGAGTTTAGTCAAACCCAACAACGTTTAGATTTTAAACGGGTGAACGGCGGTTTGTTGGTGCAAGACGCAGATTTAGGTATGGTGGGCATTGATGATTTAGAAGTGGTCAGCAAACGTAAACCGACAGAAAAAGAATTACAGGATTTATTGTTCTGCTGGAAAGTGGCGAAATTCGTCAAATCTAACGCCATTGTTTATGCCAAAGATAACCAAACTATCGGTATCGGTGCAGGGCAAATGAGCCGAGTTTATTCAGCCAAAATTGCAGGCATTAAAGCACAAGATGAGGGCTTGAACGTGGCAGGTTGTGTAATGGCATCTGATGCGTTCTTCCCGTTCCGTGATGGTATTGATGCAGCGGCAAAAGTAGGCATTGAATGTGTGATTCACCCCGGTGGTTCAATGCGGGATCAAGAGGTGATTGATGCGGCGGATGAACATGGGATGGTGATGGTGTTGACTAAGATGCGACATTTCCGTCATTAATTGGAAATCGGTTTCGCCCGATGGGCGACCATACTTTCTTTTGCTTGTGCAAAAGAAAGTAGGCAAAGAAAAGCACACCCCGACTTCACCGCTTTTCTTTGCTTATTTGGTATTTTCTTAACGCTAAATTTTGAACTCGCTACGCTCAGACATGCAAAATTTAGCTAAAAATACCAAAACGCTCAGGCGGTTCAGACGGGGCCCCAATTTTTGATCGAGCGTTAAGAAAAGTGCGGTGAAGAAATTGAGATTTTATCTTAAGCTACGGAGTAGCGTTACCATGCTTAACCTAGTACGAAGGAGGACATTAATGAAACTATTACAATTTATCAAATCACTATTTGACGATAAATCAAATTATGGTGATAAAACTGATTCTGTGGAATCAAATTCTGAATTTGAACATGGGGAAATAAATCCTGCTACTGGATTACCGATGCAAGGGATGTTTGACACCGCAGGAAATCCGATAGGTTGTAATCAGGGGATCAATCCAGCTACAGGATTACCAATGCAAGGGATACTTGATATTGCAGGAAATCCTCTGGGTTGTAATTTAGAAATAAATCCAACAGGGCATGATAATTAGGTATAAATCTACACAATAAAGGAGATGACTATGTTGAGCTTAAATCAAATCCAAATTATGGGCTATTTAGGCAATGAGCCTGAAATAAGTGCTAGGTATTGAAAATAAAATGGGGTCCCCATGTTTGCCGCCTGAAAATGTTTTAATTTGTAGGAAAATGGCGTCTGTCTGAGCGAAGCGAGTTCAGCCATTTTCCGTTAAGCAAATTAAAATATTTTCAGGGAACAAGGCAAAGTTGGGGTGTGCTTTCTTTTTGCTTACTTTTGCTTTGCACAAGCAAAGAAAAAGTAAGTCGCCATCGGCGAAACCCGATTGTAAAAAATAGATAAACATAATTAGTCATAAAAAAGGAAAACTATTAATGAACATTCTTATTATTGGAAATGGCGGTCGCGAACACGCCCTCGCTTGGAAAGCTGCCCAATCTCCCCTCGCAACCAAAGTCTTTGTCGCCCCTGGAAACGCAGGAACAGCACGTGAAACTACGGTGCAAAATGTGGCTATTTCTGCGACCGATGTACCTGCTTTAGTCAAATTTGCACAAGATAACCAAATCGGTTTAACTATCGTGGGTCCTGAAGCCCCGTTAGTCGTTGGTGTGGTAGATGCCTTTGAACAAGCAGGTTTAACCATTTTTGGACCTCGTCAATCTGCCGCTCAACTGGAAGGCTCGAAAGCCTTTACTAAAGATTTTTTAGCACGTCACAAGATTCCAACGGCAGAATATCAAAACTTCACGGAAATTGAGCCAGCCCTTGCCTATATTCGTGCAAAAGGTGCACCGATTGTGATTAAAGCAGATGGTTTAGCGGCTGGCAAAGGCGTGATTGTGGCAATGACGTTGACAGAAGCCGAAGATGCAGTGCGTGATATGTTAGCAGGCAATGCCTTTGGTGAAGCGGGTAGCCGAGTAGTGGTGGAAGAATTTCTGGACGGTGAAGAAGCCAGTTTTATTGTCATGGTGGACGGTGAACACGTTGAACCAATGGCGACCAGTCAAGACCATAAACGTGTCGGTGAAAATGATCAAGGGCTGAACACGGGCGGAATGGGAGCGTATTCGCCTGCACCTGTGGTAACAGCTGAAATTCATCGCCGAGTCATGGAACAAATTATTTATCCAACTGTACGTGGCATGGCAGCGGAAAATAATGTATATAAAGGCTTTTTATATGCAGGTTTAATGATTGATAAAAACGGTCAGCCGAAAGTGATCGAATTTAACTGCCGTTTTGGTGATCCTGAAACCCAACCGATTATGATGCGTTTGCAATCAGATTTAGTTGAGCTTTGTTTGAAAGCCTGTCAGGGCAAGTTAGATCAGGTGAAATCACAATGGGATCCGAAACCAGCTTTAGGCATTGTGTTGGCAGCAGAAGGCTACCCAGCAGATTACCGTAAGAATGATGAAATTCACGGTTTACCAACAGAAAGTAAAGCAGATGAAAAAGTGTTCTTGGCTGGTGTGGCGGAAAAAGACGGCAAGCTGGTTACTAATGGCGGACGAGTACTTTGTGTGACAGCCTTAGGTAATAGCGTGTTTGAAGCCCAACAAAAAGCCTTGCAATTAGCCGAACAAGTGAATTGGACGGGGCGTTTTTATCGCCGTGATATTGGCTATCGGGCGGTGGCGAGAGAACAAAATAAATAAGTAGGTTAGTTATGACTAAAGTTGTTTATGTTAAAGCCCATTTTAAACCAGTGGGAAAATACGTAGAAATTAAAGTTCCAACAGGTGAAAAGAAAAAAGGTTTATTTGGTGGGGAAAAAGATATTCTGACCACAGAAAAACGTTGGGAGCAAACAGGTTGGTCTGATTGTGAAATTGATGGTAAGCGTTTTTCTAAAGATATTGAAGAAGCCGTAGTTAGTTTGAATAATGATGGTTATGAAATCGTATCTATTTTACCTATTGTTTCAGGAAATTATAATTATCATTATCAAGCTCAAGGTATAAAAAGTGAAAGAAGATTATTGAGCGAAACAGAAAAAGTGACGGGAGGGGCTAGTTTTGGTTATGGCTATGGTTATAGCTTTACAGAAGGGGCAACCATTATCGCTAAAAAATAAAGATGAAAATAATTCATTCAAAAGTGGAATAATTAACAATTAAATTTTAGTCAAAAACAGGGTAAACTATCATGAAATTTACCTACCAACTTTATTTAAAAGGACAAATCTATGTTTAGAAAATCTGTCACCATTGAAAATTACGATCCCATTTTATGGCAAGCCATTCAAGATGAAAACCGTCGTCAAGAAGAACATATTGAATTGATTGCATCAGAAAACTATGCCAGCCCATTAGTTATGGAAGCACAAGGCTCACAATTTACCAATAAATATGCGGAAGGTTATCCAGGAAAACGTTATTACGGTGGTTGTGAATATGCGGATATTGTTGAGCAATTAGCTATTGATCGTGCCAAACAATTATTTGGGGCGGATTATGTCAATGTGCAACCGCACTCAGGTTCACAAGCTAATGCAGCAGTATATATGGCGTTAATTAAACCAGGTGATACGATTTTAGGCATGGACTTAGCCCATGGTGGTCACTTAACCCATGGTGCGAAAGTGAGCTTTTCGGGCAAGATCTACAATTCCGTGTTATACGGTATCACCGCAGACGGTTTAATCGACTATGCAGATGTGCGTCAAAAAGCCCTTGAGTGCAAACCAAAAATGATCGTAGCCGGTTTCTCTGCTTATAGCCAAGTGGTGGACTGGGCAAAAATGCGTGAAATCGCAGACGAAGTGGGTGCGTATTTATTCGTAGATATGGCACATGTGGCTGGCTTAATTGCAGCTGGCGTTTATCCAAATCCATTACCACACGCCCACGTTGTTACCACAACAACGCATAAAACCTTAGGTGGTCCACGTGGTGGCTTGATTTTGTCTTCTTCTGGTGATGAAGAAATGTACAAAAAATTCCAATCCGCGGTATTCCCTGCGGGTCAAGGTGGTCCATTAGTGCATATCATTGCAGCAAAAGCCGTCTGTTTTAAAGAGGCACTTGAACCAGAATACAAAGTCTATCAACAAAATGTAGTGAAAAATGCCAAAGCCATGGTGGAAGTGTTTAAAGCTCGTGGTTATGATGTGGTATCTAACGGTACGGAAAACCATTTATTCCTTGTTAGTTTTGTAAAACAAGGTTTAACGGGTAAAGCAGCGGATGCCGCATTAGGTCGTGCCAATATCACGGTCAACAAAAACGCCGTGCCAAATGATCCACAAAAACCGTTTGTAACTTCTGGTATTCGTGTAGGTACACCATCTGTGACTCGCCGTGGTTTTACTGAAAAAGATGTGGTTGAGTTAGCTGGTTGGATGTGTGATGTGTTAGATGCCATTGGCAAAGATAACGAAGAAGCAGTGATTCAAGCCACTAAAGCGAAAGTTTTAGAAATTTGTAAACGTTTACCCGTTTATGAAAAATAATTAGCTTTTTATTCATTTTAAGCGGTGAGGGAAAATCACCGCTTATTTTATTTATGGATAAATGAACTCGGATAAATCAGCCCAAATTTCTACTTTTTATTGATTAATATCAAATTACTTCGTTGATGTTCTATAGCAAATACAGTATCATGATATAGCTGTTCAGTTGTGCAGTGTTATAATAGGGTTGTTGTGTGTTAAATGCTTCAATAATCTTATCATTTATATCCTTATGAACTCTTATCCGTTATTTTATTTCAATATTAAGGAGAATCCTTTATATGTTTTTAGGTATCGTTGGTATCTTAATGATTGTTATCATTGTTTGGGCATTGATTCAATCTAAAACACATCCAGTGCCGATTTTTGTTATCGTGCCAATTATTGCTGCACTTATTTGCGGTTTTACACCCGTTGAAATTTTTGGTTTTATCAAAGATGGTGTTTCAAAAACATGGTCAACCGCTGTGTTGTTTATTTTCTCTATTGTTTACTTCTCTTTAATGGGAGATGTCGGATTATTTGATCCGATGGTAAACTGGTTAGCGAAAAAAGCGGGTAACAATATTATGTTGGTGACTATTTCAACATCATTGATTGCGGTAATTGCCCACCTAGATGGTGCATTGGCATCAACTTTATTAATTACCGTTCCAGCTATGTTGCCAGTGTATAAAAAATTACATATACGACCAGTAGTGCTGCTTTGTATTATTGGTGCTGCAATGAGTATTATGAACCTTGTCCCTTGGGGCGGTCCAGTGGCTCGTACTGGCGTGGTGTTAAATGCAGACGTGAATGAATTATGGCAACAATTAATTCCATTGCAAATTGTCGGATTAATTATCTTGGTTATTTTCGCAGGTTATATGGGATTAGTGGAAAAACGCCGTGGAGCAGGACTTAATCCAACGGGTAAAGCAGCAGAGCTTGATGAATCTCTCGTTCCAGTAGATGGCAATGTGAGCAAAGCCGATTTAGAGGCAATGAAACGTCCTAAATTATTATGGTTCAATGCGTTATTAACCGTTGTAGTGATTGGTTTACTTTGCTTTACTAAAATTCCATTATATGGTGCGTTTATGTTTGGTTTAGCCGTGGCATTGATTGTCAACTTCCCAGGCTCAAAAGCACAGGCAAAAGCGATTAAAGTTCACGCTGATACAGCTTTAACCATGCCAATGATCTTATTAGCATCAGGTATTTTCTTAGGTGTGCTAAGTGGTACAAAAATGATGGATAATATGGCAGCACTATTGATTGGGCTTGTGCCGAATGCGATTGGTGGACACTTGCAAGATGTGTTTGGTGTGTTAGGTTTACCGATTGGTATGCTATTAGGTACTGATTCTTATTTCTTCGGCTTAGTACCGTTGGCAATAGGTGTAGGACAACAATTTGGTGTCAGCGGTCACGATATGGCTATGGCAATGTTAATTTCTAAAAACTATGGTGTACTTGTTACGCCACATGCGGCGACTACATTCTTAGCTTGTGGTTTAGCGGGTGTTGAAATTAAAGATATGTTGAAATTCTGTGCGCCACGTCTTTGGGTGTTATCCCTTATTTCGTTAGCTTGCGGTGCTGCATTAGGATTATTTGCATTGTAAAAATAAAGATGATTTATTTTTTATTAATCTATTTAGCGGTGGTGAATATCACCGCTTTTTTTACTTGAATTATTTTTTTTAAAGCGTAAACTCATCATAATTGATGTATTGGATCATGTATGTTTGATTTAACAATAACTAAATTGGCATTGAAAGAATTGAAAAAAATGCCACCCAATCTGCAAGCTGCAACATTTAAAGCAATAGAAGAATTAGCATTGTTAGGATTTGAGCTAAAAGAGCCGAAAGTTCGTCATATAAAAGATGGATTGAAAGAGTTGAGGATTAGTAGTTTGGATGGGATTTCACGCAGCTTTTTCTTTTTTGAAAAGAATAAGCAGATTTATGTTATTCATGTTTTACATAAAAAAACACAGAAAACACCACAGCAAAGTATTCAACTAGCCCTTTCTCGTATGAATGAAATTAAGGAGAAATTAAATGGATAAGAATGAAAATTTAGAATTTGTCACTTTAGAAGAATTACGTCATAAATTAATGCAAGATCCTGAATTTGTAGCTGAATACAAACGGCTAGAAGAACAGGAGAAACTTATGGCTAGCTTAAAAGCACAACGAGAAGCTCAAAATCTCACGCAAAAAGATATTGCTGAAAAAACGGGGATGAAAATGCAAAACGTGAGCCGTTTAGAGCGTGGCTTGGTTCACCCAACTTTGGATACACTTTCGCGTTATGCGAATGCGTTGGGTGGTCGGATTGAGTTTGTGTTGAATTAAGTATGCTTTATTTCTTTTTAACCTATCTAGCGGTGGTGAATATCACCGCTTATTTTTTAATGCGAGAAGATAAAAAACGTGCCAAAAATAAACAATGGCGAATTGAAGAATTGGTATTCTTTACCCTTTGTTTTATTGGTGGGTTTATCGGTGTGCATTTAGGTATGCAACATTTTCAGCATAAGACGCAACATTGGCAATTTAAATTAGCGGTGTCATTAAGTGCGGTGCTTTTTTTGATTGTTTTACCCTTGTTGTTTTGGTTTCGGCTGGAAATTTAAATTATTTACCCCTTTCTTCATTTTTTCTTAATACTTATTTGCTTTAATCTTTTTCAACAAAGTGATGCTGTAGAGCCGTGCTTTGGATGATTAACCTTATTTTAGAAAGGAAATTATGATGAAAAAAAATGCAATGAAGAAAACGAGTTTAGCCACATTATTGGGTTTATCTATTTTAGCTGGGGCAAGCCTTGTACAAGCAGAAACCGCACCAGAATCACAAGAAACCTTAGAGCCTGTGGTTGTTCAAGCAAAAGCAAGATCACCAGAGAATCGTGGGCAAGGTGCAGATCGTGGCAATAGAATGGCTGAAAATCGCCCTAATGATGAACGTCCAGAACCAATGCACGGTGGATTTATGCCGACTAAAACCACACAAGTGGCAGATGCGGCAAAATGGCAAGATGATCAGCCAATTATCTTAATTGGTCATATTGTTAAACAAGTGGGTAAAAACGACTTCGTATTTAAAGATAGCTCAGGCGAATTGACCTTAGAGATTGATCGTAAAGCCATGCGTGGATTTATTAGTCCAGAAGATAAAGTCAAGATCGTGGCAGAAGTGGAAAAATCTTGGGGCAAAACCGAAGTGGAAGCCTTTGTGGTAGAAAAAGTGAGAGCAAGACCAGAAGGCAAGCCGTCAGGTAAGCCAGCCGATAAAGCGGAATAATTTTCTATAAAAAGCGACATTCAGGTCGCTTTTTTGTTATGCTAACAACAGAAATTAACAACAAACTGCGGTGTAATTTATGCGAATTTTAGTGATTGAAGATGATCCCTTAATCGGCAATGGGTTAAATATTGGCTTAACCAAATCGGGCTTTTTAGTGGATTGGTTTACTGACGGCAAAACAGGTTTTGAGGCGATTAAATCAGCGGATTATGATGCGGTCGTATTAGATTTGACCTTGCCCAAAATGGATGGTTTGGATATTTTGCAGCAATGGCGAGCGGATAATCAAGATGTACCCATTTTAATTTTAACCGCACGTGATACTTTAAATGAACGGGTTACTGGTTTGCAACGTGGGGCAGATGATTATTTATGTAAACCCTTTGCCTTAGCTGAAGTGGTGGCACGTTTGCAAGCATTAATTCGCCGTCGTTATGGACAAGCTAATCCGATTATGGAATATGGAGCAGTGAAGTTTGATCCGACCAATCACCAAGTCTTTTTAAATGAACAAGAAATTTCGTTGACTACGCGAGAATATAAGTTACTCGAGTTGTTTATGCTCAATCAAAAACGGGTACTCAGTCGCACCTTTATTGAAGAAAAATTATATAGTTGGGACGATGATGTGAGTAGTAATGCCCTTGAAGTACACATGTATAATTTACGTAAAAAATTAGGTAAACAATTTATTCGTACCGTACATGGTGTAGGTTACGCCTTAGGAAAAAATGATGAAATTACTACCAAAGAATAGTTTACGCCTACGTTTAATTTCCATTTTGTCTTTAACTGCTTTAATAATATGGGGCATATCTACTAGCATTGCGTGGTTTGAAGCTCGTAAGGAAGTGAATGAATTGTTTGATGCTCAACAGATTTTATTGGCAAAGCGGTTGGCAACATCTAATTTACACCAAATTTTAATTGAACGCCAAATGCGAGGGGGATTCCGACCTTATCATAAACGTAAAGCCCATTATGATGATGATGCCTTGGCATTTGCCGTGTTTACTCGTAACGGCGAATTACTATTGGGCGATGATGCAAAAGGGGAAAACTTTATTTTTGCACCTACTCGGGGATTTTCGGTGACCAATTTGGCTGGTGGTGATGATAAATGGCGAATTTTTTGGTTACCGTCAGAAGATCGTAGCTTAATTGTGGCGGTAGGACAGCAACTTAAATATCGTGGTAGCCTGATTAATGATATGGTGTTTAAGCAAATGTGGGTATGGATTGCTGGCTTGCCATTATTAATCGGACTAATGATTTTACTGATCGGGCGAGAATTAAAAAATATAAATCATGTGGGACAGCAAATGCGACAACGTTCACCCGATGAGCATCGACATTTTGATACTAAAAATTTACCTGATGAAATTTTGCCTTTAGTACGGGGATTAAACGGATTTTTTGACCGCACTTCCACTATGTTAGTGCGTGAACGCCGTTTTACTTCAGATGCCGCACATGAATTACGCAGCCCTTTAGCTGGTTTACGGATTCAAGCAGAAATTGCACAAATGGTGGGAGATGATGCTAAATTAAGAGATGAAGCCTTAAATAATCTCACTCAAGGCATTGATCGTGCTACACAGGTAATAGAACAATTATTAACCTTATCTCGTTTGGATAATCTACAACAATTAGATGAGATAGAAATTATTGATTGGCAAAAATTAATCAGTTCAGTGATAAGCGAACTGTATTTTTCAGCTCAAAGAAAGCAAATTGAGTTACTTTTTGATGTTCACAGTATTCCAGTACAACAGCAAGGGCAAACATTATTATTGTCTTTAATGTTGCGAAATGTGTTGGATAATGCAATTAAATATTGTCCAGAAAATAGCCAAGTAAAAGTGCGGTTAGAAAAAACGGCAATTTATATTGAAGATAATGGTGGTGGTGTTAATCAAGCCGATTTAGATAAATTAGGTCAGCGTTTTTATCGCCCAGCAGGGCAAAATGAAAAGGGTAGTGGATTAGGTTTATCTATTGTAAAACGCATTGCAGAATTACATCATCTTAAAGTGCGGTTTGAAAATATAAAAGATTTAGGTTTGCGTGTCATTTTCCGATTTAGTGAGTAATCATTTTTCACGCTATTTGAGTTTATTTTTTCTGAGAATGGAGTGTGATAAATACTGTTTTTGTATATAAAATAGTCATTTTTCGTAAAAAAGTGTGATCTTTGTCATTTTTTATGGAAAATTCTGTTTTTTCTGATTGACGAGAATTTTATTCTTTGGCAATATGGTGTTGCTTTAAAAAAGCAAGATTTGACATCTTCAAATTTAGAAAGTTCAAATCTTAGTTGATATAACAATAATCCTGATACAAGAAGGAAAATACTATGAAAAAAACATTAGTAGCATTAGCAGTGGCTGCAACAGCCGCTACAGCAGTAAGCACAGCAAACGCTGCCACAGTTTATGAACAAGATGGCACAAAAGTTGAATTAAGCGGTTCATTCCGTATGTTCTTAGGTCGTTTAGGTGATGATCAACGTGGTGATTTAGTGAATGATGGTTCCCGTGTAATTCTTAAAGCAAGCCAAGATTTAGGTAATGGTTTATCTGGTTTTGCTGGTTATGAATTACGTTTTGATGAAAATAACGGTACCAATGACGATGAGAAAAAAGCAAATAAAGCTAAGAATACCTTTAGTGATCCAACAACTAAATATTTATACGGTGGATTAAAACACCAAGATGTTGGTGCGTTGAGTTTTGGTCGTCAACTTTTAAATGCTGACGATGTACTTGGTGATAATGCTAACTATAATAGTGCGGCGTTAAGTCCATTTGAAACCAGCGATAAAAAAGTGGTTAAATTCCGTTCAGCCGAATGGGGCGGTTTTAGTTTTGGTTTAGATTACATCTTTGGTGATAGTAGTAAAGATCGTGTAACACGAACTACTACTGAAGAGTTAAAAAATGGTTATTCCGCAGCAGCATTTTATAATCTTGCTATAGCTGATCATCAAGCACTTGATTTAGCTGCAACCTATATTCAACGTAACTATGATGATAAAACAACTACATCAACAACGAGAAAAAACCGTCAATGGTTATTACACGCTGGTTATACTTATGGACCATTAAATGTAGGTTTGAACTATGGTCAAAATCATAACAAGTATGATGATAACCGTGGTGGTACGAAAGCACGTTATTCTTTAGTTCAAGCAAGTTACCAAGTAACAGACCCATCTCGTGTATATGTACAATGGGAACGCCTTGAAAAAAGATATAACGATATTGAACACCAATATTTAGTGGGTGTTGATTATAAATTGCACAAAAACGTGTTGACTTATGTTGAGTATGCTCACCAACGTACTAAAAAATATGAAAGAAATGCAGAACCAACATACAAAAAAGACAATGTTTATGGTGTAGGTTTACGCGTATTCTTCTAATCAATAGATTAGTCAAATTTTTGAAAGACCCGAACGTTGAGTTCGGGTTTTTTGTTTTTCCGCACTGGTACACGGGGCTAGGTTATATCAAGATGCGGAGCATCGTTACCATGCTTAACCCCGCACGTGAGTGCGGGGTATATATCACCATGCACTAGCGTACATGGTTAGGCATAGTGATGCCCCGCTGGGGCTATTTGGGGGTGAGATGTAGGGTATTCCACATCACCACGTTCTTTCCCAAGCCCTATCATCCAACACATGCTTAAAATAGCTTTCCACCAACCGTTTGGTAATATCACTTTTCGGGTGGCTAAATACGCTGCGAGTTTCGCCATATTCCGCAACAACCCCCTTTTCCATAACTAACACCTGATCCGCAATATGTTTAACAAACCCCAAATTCTGGCTTACATAAATATAAGAAACAGCACGACGTTCTTGTACATTTAACATCAAATTAGTCAACTGTGTTTTAACCGAGGCATCTAATGTACCTATAGTGTCATCTGCAATAATAATTTGTGGTTCAAGAATCAGAGCTTGAGCCATGGCAATACGTTGTTTTTGGCTGGCTGAAAGAGTATTGATTTTTACATTAGTATGATCGGGATAAAGCCCTACTAAGCGTAAAGTTTCGAAGATTTTTTCATTACGTTGTAGTTCATTTAAATTGGTGCTTAATTTTAATGGTGTGTCTAAAATTTGCCCGATATTTAAGCGTGGATTAAAGGCTAAATTCGGATCCTGCATGAGCATTCGGATACGTTTTGAACGATATTGATAGTCACCAAAGGTCAGTGGCTTGCCGTCTAATAGAATTTCCCCTGATGTGGGACGAGTGATACCTACAATCATTTTAGCGAGAGTTGATTTGCCTGAACCGTTATTACCGATAATTGCTAAAGTTTTTTTGCGTTCAAGGTTAAAACTCACGTCTTGTACAGCGTGAAAAGTATCAGCTCCAAATAACCCTTGGTGATCTTTAAAGGTTTTTGATAAATCGTTAACTTCTAAAAGTGCGGTCATTTTTTTTCCATTTTATTTTATTCATCATTATTTTGCATTGGAATATCCACATTTAATACTAACGGACTGGCGGTTTCTTTGATAGCACCGTTTTCACGTAAATTAAGCGGATGGTGGCAAGCAAATTCATGTTGTCTAATTCGACGTAATGGCGGTTTATTGACACAATCTTTTTGTGCAAATGGACAACGTGGTCCTAAGCGACAGCCCATCGGCATGTGTTCTAATAATGGCACACTGCCACGTAAAGTACTCAAACGGCTTTTTAACGGCAAGGGCTGACTAAAATCTGGGGTAGCGTGCAATAATGAGGCAGTATAAGGGTGAAACGGGTTTTCCAATACGCTTTCTTTTGGTCCCATTTCGGTATTTTGCCCACAATATAACATAGTGAAACTATCACACCATTCGCTAATTTCCGCAATATCATTGCTGGCTAATAAAATCGTCATGCCATTATTTTTATTCATACTCGACAGCAAACGAAAGATTTGCAACTGAGTGGTAGGTTCCAGTGAGTTAGTCGGTTCATCAGCGATTAATAAGCGAGGTTGATTCGCTACCGCAATAGCGATCATCACTTTTTGTCCTTCCCCTTCGGTGATCTCTTTTGGGTAGCTGTTCATAATGTCTTTATGTTCTTTGATCCCAACACGATGTAACAGTTCAACGGCACGGCGTTTTTTCCAGCCAAACCATTTCCACCAACGTCCTTTAAATGTCCAAGATGGAATATTTTGAATAATTTGTTTGCCTATTTTACGACTCGGATCAAGATAAGTGAGCGGTTGTTGATAAATCATGGAGATCGCTTTGCCCACCAGTTTACGCCGTTGGTAAGGACGTAGTTTGAGTAATTCCACATCATCAAAACGAAAACGGTCAGCCGTAATAATCCAGTCATCTTTAATTGCATTGCAAATGACTTTTGCAATTAGGCTTTTGCCTGATCCCGTTTCTCCCACTAAACCGCAAATTTCCCCATCATTAAGGGTTAAATTGACGTTATCTACCAGCTTAATTCGCCCTTGTGAGGTTGGAATTTCAATACAAAGATTACGAATATCTAATAATGCCATTGTTTGTCCCTATTCATAATATTTGTTAATAGTTTTGCATAAGCCGTTACCAAACACCACGACCACCAGTAAGGAAAGAATTATGGCAATGCCAGGTAAAATTACGGTCCAAGGGGCGAGATACACTAATTCTAAACTATCTCGAATCATCGCTCCCCATTCTGGTGTCGGACGTTGAGCCCCTAAGGCGATAAAACTTAATGCACTAATTTCCATTAATGTGACGGAAAAGGAACGAATAATTTCTTGAATATAACGTACGCAGATATTGGGTAAAATGGTTTCTTTGAGTAACTCCAAATTCGATACTCCCTCTAAACGTAACGCCAATACATATTCTTTTTTCAATTCTTGACGTATTGCTTGATAAATTTCATGGATAAAGTGCGGTAATAAAGCCAAAAAAATGGCGAGCATGGCGTTTGGCAAACTGGGTTCCATTAAGGTTGCAATGACAATACTAATCAATAAAATTGGAATTGACAAAAACGCATCTAAAAAATGCCCTAACATACGAGATTTTAATCCTTTTGACATCCCTGCCATAATTCCTAAGATTCCGCCTAATAGTGAAGCAAAAAATACTACAATGACACTGGCACCAAAGGTATAGGTGACACCATTGAGCAAACGGCTAAATAAATCTCGTCCAAGATCGTCTGTACCGAAGAAATAGATCACTTTCCCTGCACTATTCCAAGATGGAGGGGTTAATTCTTCGCCTAAAAATTGCATATCGCTGCTATATGGTGCTAACCAAGGGGCAAAAATGGCAATGAGTAATAAGGCAACTGTGGCATAGAAACTAAATAAGGCAACACGATTTTTGCGGAACAGTAACCAAATTTGGTTTAATGTATCGTTTTCACGAAATTCATAGGGTTCTTTATCTAGCATTATTTAACCATCCTTTTTTGCCGAAAGGGTCGAGTAAAAATAAACCAAAATCAGCCAGAATATTCACGGTAATGATAAATAAGCCGATAATAATCACACCCACAGCAATGCTATTATAGTCTTGTTGATTCATGGCTAGAATTAACCAACGCCCGATACCAGGCCAAGCGAATGTGGTTTCGATTAACATTGATAATGCCAGTGTAAAGGTGATTAAACGGGGTATTTCTGGAATTAATACTGGTAGTGTATTACGAAATACATAACGGCGTAAAATAGTGAAATTTGACCATCCTTTGGTCATAGAAAATTTTACATAATTTTGGGATAAAATCCATTCGGTACGTTGTTGCACTAATTTGGTGATTTCCATAGTGGGTGAAATAGCTAATACTAAAGTCGGTAAGGCTAAATGTTGGAACACATTTTGAATCACTTTAATGCGATAAGGTACATCCATAAACCACACATCAATAGCAGCAAAGCCAGTAATAGATGGAATTTCGTATAACACATTATATTGTCCTACCGCAGAGATTTCCCAACGATAAACCGCAGTAAAATAGAGCAAAATTGGTGCGATCCAAAATACTGGCACTGATACACCGAAAGAAGATAAAGCGTTGATGGTTTTGCCACAAATATGCTTTTTATTAAATGCACCACTAATGCCAACAGGTACACCAAATAAGAAAGCAAGGAAAATAGCGAAGAAACAAAGCTCTAAAGTCGGTGGAAAAACGCTGAAAATAACAGAATTGAGTGAATCCCCACCGTTATAAGTAATCCCTAAATCGCCTTTTAGCAAGTTTCCTATATAACTGAAATAGCCTGAAAAAAAGTGCGGTTCAGAAAATGAACTATTTGAGGGGTCACGCATAAAAATGCTATAACTTACCACTGACAATAAAAATAAATTAATAAAAATCAGAAAAATACGGCGACAGAAAGCGTAAATCATTATTTATGTCCCCTTATGGATAATTTTTCAAAGTAGATATTACCAAAAGGCGTAACTTCAATTCCTCGTATTTTAGCATTAGAGATTAATAAGCGTTTCACATTTGAAATTGGAAAAATGGGTAATTCCGTTAATATTTCTTGTTGTGCTGAATAGTAATCAGCAGCACGTAATTCAGTATTATTGCTGATCAAGGCTAAATCTAACAGATTATCAAATTTAGGTGAACACCAGTTAGATAAATTAGTAATTTCATTGGTGGTATTACAACTTAAAATTGGGCGTAAAAAGCTATCTGGATCTAAGCTACTGGTAAGCCAGCCGCTTAAAATCAAATCGTAATCTTCGGTTTTGTTATTCAGATTTTTCATCAAAAAGTTACGTGAAACGGACCGCACTTTTACTTTCACGCCGACTTTGGCTAAATCTGATTTAATCATTTCCGCCATTTTTATTGGCGATGGATTGTACACCTGTTCTTGATCGACAACCCACATCTCAAGTTTGAGATTTTTATCTTGAAGTACGGTCTTCGCTTGCTCGGGATCATAGTTATATTTAAAACCATGCAGACTATTACTGGATGCCCAAGATACGGGAGGGATAATCCGATTAGCAATAGTGGCTGTATCATAATAGATATGTTTAATAATCCGTTCACGGTTGATGGCTTGAGCAATGGCTCGGCGAGTTTCAACATCTTGCATGCTTGGACGTAAGAAATTAAAGGCAAGGTAAGATAAATTCATTCCGTCAGTCATGGTCATTTGAAAATGTTCACCGTTATTTTTTAATAAACCTAATTGGCTGGGTTCGGGAAAACTAGCAATTTGGCATTCATTATTGAAAAATTTTGCTAAACGTCCCATTCTATCAGTGGAAAGATCGATCACAATATGCGGAATAGACGGTTTTTTGCTCCAGTAATGCGAATTACGTTGTAAGCGAATATATTGACTACGGAAATAATCTTTAACTTGATAAGCTCCAGTGCCTACAGGTAGTTCATCGAGTTGGCTAAGGTTATCATCTGCATTAAGTTGTAAGGCGTATTCTTGTGATAAAATCACTGCATATTGGCTGGCTAAATGCGATAACACGGAAGCATCAGGAGCAAATAATTCGATTTTTACAGTGTAAGGATCAACGCTTTCTACTTGCTTAATCTTCTGGCTTAATTTTACGCTCTCAAAATAGGGGAAACGAGATTTTTTGGCTAATTCGTGGAAAATCTGATACTGACGTTTTACTTTTTCATTATCATTTGTGGCAAATTCAGGTAATGCGGTATTATGCCCAAGTACACGATTTAATGAAAATACCACATCATCTGCATTCAGATTACGTGTAGGTGTGAACCATGGGGTATGATGAAATTGCACGCCTTTACGCAAATGAATGGTAATAAATTTGCCGTCCGTTGAAATCGTATAGGATTGTGCTAGGGACGGTTCGACTTTGGCACTATTATTATGGGGTTCAAACAATTTATTATAGATTTGTTCTGTTACCACATTCATGTTGGTGCCAGCATCTGCGGTTTGTGGATTAAAGGAAAATCCACTGGCATTAGTACAGTAAATTAATCCATTTTCTGATATAATTTCAGGGATTTTGGGGGCTGAGAACGCTATTTGCGTTGTACCAAACAGCCAAAGCAACATTAGAAAATGAACGATATGGAAACGAAATATATTAAGCATAAATTAAGTTATTCGTGATAAATTAGTTTAATTTTATAGGATTTATGCCGAGATTAAAAATAAAATGTTCAATACCTTACAAAAAGAAATCAATCAATTTATTGACCGCGGTTTAGATCGCAGTTTGCGTATCGCCGTTACAGGGTTAAGTCAAAGTGGTAAAACAGCTTTCATTACTAGCTTTATCAATCAGTTGTTACATATTAATCGAGTAGATAATGCTCATCTGCCATTATTTGATGCTGCTCGTCATCATCGAATTTTAGGGGTGAAACGTATTGCTCAACAGGATTTAAGTGTGCCACGTTTTGAATATGAGCGTAATTTAGCAGAATTAATGCAAAAACCACCGCACTTTCCACAATCTACACGGGGTGTGAGTGAAACTCGGTTAGCTATTCGTTATCAACGTCAAAGTGGCTTAATGAGCTATTTAAAAGAAACAGGTACGCTTTATATTGATATTTTTGATTACCCTGGTGAATGGTTACTTGATTTACCTTTATTAGGATTAAATTATCAACAATGGTCGCTAGAATTGGCACAACTATTTAATCAGAAAAAACAGCATTTAGCTCAAATTTGGTTAGATAAGGCTAAAAAATTAGATTTAACTGCGGTGGCAAATGAAGATGTTTTAGCTGAATTAGCACAGGATTACACCGATTATTTACAAGCCTGTAAAGCACAAGGTTTACATTTTATTCAACCAGGACGATTTGTGTTACCCGCAGAATTGGAGGGAGCACCAGCATTACAGTTTTTTCCATTATTACAGCTTACTAATGAACAATGGAAACAGTTGAAAAATAATGCGAGTTCAAACAGTTATTTTGCGGTGTTAGAAAAGCGTTATGAGTATTATCGCAATAAAATTGTGAAAAAATTCTATCAGGATTATTTTGCGAATTTTGATCGTCAAGTGATTTTAGCCGATTGCTTAACGCCATTAAATCATAGCCGTCAAGCCTTTGATGATATGCAAGAGGGCTTAACCCAACTGTTCAAAAATTTCCATTATGGTAAACGCCATTTGTTAAGCCGATTATTTTCACCACGCATTGATAAACTAATGTTTATTGCTACCAAAGCAGATCATATTACCAGCGATCAACTTCCAAATTTAATGAGTTTAATGCGACATTTAGTGCAAAAAGGCGGTAGTTATGTGGAATTTGAGGGGATTGAAACAGAATACAGTGCGATTGCCTCTATTCGAGCTACCAAACAGGTGAGTGTGACGCAGAACGGGCAGAAATTCAAAGCTATTCAAGGAGTACGTTCTAGTGATTTGCAACAGGTTACAGTTTTTCCTGGTTCTGTGCCGATGAAAGTGCCAAATGAAGAATTTTGGCAAACCAATAAATTTGAATTTGACCAGTTTGAACCGCAACCTTTAGAACAAGGCGAAAACATACCGCACTTACGTATGGATACGGTGTTGCAGTTTTTACTTGGTGATAAATTAGATTAGGAAATACATAATGAACGATAAAATCATTTTTGACGATATTCAATCTCCAGAATCCGTACAAACTTTCCAATCAAAGCAAGAATTTAGTCAAACTGATGGAAATATTGAAATAGATAATGACCCTTTAGAGGGAGAATTACTGGATGACAAATTTGAACAAGCGATTGGAGCAAAGCCTAACTGGTGGCTTCGAGTTTTAATGGCAGTGTTTGGCTTATTGCTGATTGCTACAGTGGCACAATCTATTCAATGGGTAGTGGACACTTGGCAACAACATCAATGGATTTATTTTGTATTTGCGTTAGTCAGCTTTTTTGTGGTGGGACTTGGTTTAACTGCTATTGCTAAAGAATTTTTACGCCTGCGGAATTTACGTCAACATTTGTTAATGCAGCAACAAAGTGCTAATTTACAGCGACAAAATGCAAAAAGTGCGGTGCAATTTAGTGAAGATTTTTCTAATGAAGAATGTCAGGCATTTTGTTTAAAAGTCGCTGAATCAATGCAACTTGATCCACAACAGCCTACTATTATTCAATGGCAAAAACAAATTTCAGAAAGCCATAATGCTCAAGAAGTGGGCTTTTTATTTAGTCAAACAGTAATGCAACCCTTTGATAAAAAAGCGAAACAACTGATTACTAAAAATGCCATAGAAAGTGCTGTGGTGATTGCAGTGAGTCCGTTAGCCGTAGTGGATACCTTTTTTATGGCATGGCGGAATATTCGCTTGATTAATCAAATTGCTCGTTTATATGGCATTGAACTTGGTTATTTTAGCCGTTTACGTTTAATGAAATTAGTGTTGATGAATATGGCATTGACAGGAGCAACGGAACTTATTCAAGAAGTTGGGATGGACTGGCTTTCACAGGATATGATGGCAAAATTATCGGCACGGGTTGGACAAGGTATTGGGGCAGGTTTATTGACAGCTCGTTTAGGCATTAAAACGATGGAATTTTGCCGACCGTTAGCATTCCAAAAACAGGAAAAACCACGTTTGAGCCACATTCATAGAGAAATATTAAGCCATTTAAAATCGACTATCTTGACCTCCAGTAAAATCAAACAACAGGAAAGATTGTAAAGATTAATTGACGATTTCGCCTTTTTGTTTTACATTTTGGCCATCGAAATTTGTTAAGAGAAAGCAAAAATGACCGAAAATACACCGCACTTTATGCCAACCTTTGCTGATATTGTGGCTCATAGCGACAAAATGCAGGCTTTAGTAGCTAAAGCCAAAAAATTTGCTTTGCTTAATGCTCCCTTGTTAATTCAAGGTGAAACGGGAACAGGGAAAGATTTAATCGCTAAAGCCTGCCATCAAGCTAGTAAGCGTAAAGCGAATAAATTTATTGCGGTAAATTGTGCTGGTTTGCCGAGCGAAGATGCAGAAAGTGAAATGTTCGGGCAAGCTAAAGGGGATAAAACTAGTATTGGTTTTTTTGAATATGCAGACGGTGGCACAGTATTATTAGACAGTGTGGCTGAATTATCTTTACCCTTACAAGCCAAATTATTGCGTTTTCTCACCGATGGCACATTCCGCCGAGTGGGCGAAGAACAAGAGCATTATGCGGATGTGCGAGTGATTTGTACCGCTCTACAATCCTTGCAATATGCGGTGCAACAAGGCAAAGTGCGGAGCGATTTATTTCATCGTTTAAACGTACTCACCCTTGATGTTCCGCCATTACGAGAACGCCAACAGGACATTAAACCGCTCACCCAATTATTTATCCAGCAAATCAGCCAAAATCTCAATATTTCTGCACCGCAGTTTACGCCTGATTTTATTACTTACTTACAGCACTATAATTGGTCAGGCAATGTGCGAGAATTATATAACGCCCTGTATCGTGCCTGTTCACTTGCCGAAAATCATCAACTGAATATACAAGGATTAAATTTACCCGACAAACCTACCCAGCCAGTTGAGAACAGAACTTTTTCACTGGATCAATTTAGCCATCAAACGCTCGATCAAATTATGGCAAATTTCGAACATCAGGTGTTAAGTGAATTTTACAAAAAATATCCGAGTACCCGAAAACTTGCTACCAGATTGGGGCTATCACATACAGCGATTGCAAATAAGTTGAAAACTTATGGGATCGGAAAATAAGTCATGCCGTCTAATTAACAGTTGAAAGTTTTTAAGTCTGCGAACTTCTTCACCAATTTCAACCATTCTATTTGATCAATTTCAATTTGAAGTTGATATTCCCCGATGTCATTTATTTGCTCGTGTCGAACACAATTCAGTTGATAAAAGGCATGGCGGATTTTGCCTTGTTGGGAGGATAGTGTGATATTGAGTGATAAGATAGTATTTTTTAAGCGTTGGCGAATAGCGTCCAGTAATAAATCAATACCAATGCCAGATTGTGCTGAAAGATAAACTGCAACAGGTTGGTTTTCGTCATTATATTCAATATGTGCTGACACATTTTCTAGCTGATCAATTTTATTATAAACCAATAAGGTTGGTACATTATCAGCCTTGATTTCTTGTAAAACATCATTGACCGCTTGAATATTGTCCAATTTGCGAGTGTCGGCACTGTCCACAACGTGTAGTAATAAGCTGGCATCGGTGGTTTCTTGTAAAGTGGATTTAAAGGCAGAAACTAAATCGTGAGGTAAATCACGCACAAAGCCGACTGTATCCGCTAAAATAGTGGTGCCGACATCTTGAATGGATAAGCGACGTAAAGTCGGATCAAGAGTGGCAAAGAGTTGATCCGCAACATATACATTCGCTTGGGTTATTTGATTAAATAGTGTTGATTTTCCTGCATTGGTATAGCCTACCAAAGAAATTGTGGGAATATCAGCTTTTTGGCGAGTTTGGCGATTTTGATTACGCTGTTTTGCCACTTTTTCTAGGCGATTTTGTAATTGAGCAATTCGCACTTTGATTAAACGGCGATCGGTTTCTAATTGAGTTTCCCCTGGTCCTCGCAAGCCAACCGCCCCTTTTTGTTGGTCTAAACCTGTTTTACGGCGAACTAAGCGAGTAGCAAGATGTTTCAGTTGAGCCAGTTCGACTTGCAATTTGCCCTCATGTGATCTGGCTCGTTGAGCAAAAATATCTAAAATTAGCCCCGTTCGATCCACTACACGACAATGGCATAGGCTTTCTAAATTTCGAGTTTGTGCAGGTGTGAGCTGATGGTTGACTAAAATCACATCGGCATTGTGTAATTGCACAGCTTGTGCAATTTCTTCCGCTTTGCCTTGACCTACAAAATATTTAGCTTGTGGTGTAGAGCGAGCCGTAGTAATTAGTTGGACAATATCCACTTGGGCGGATTTAGCTAGTAGTTGAAATTCATTGAGATCATCAAGGTTTTTATTCTGCGAAAAAAAGACGTGAACAATGATAGCACGATCTGGAGTAGTGTTTGTTTGAGAATAAACGAAATCAGAAAATGCGGTAGAAATTGTTGGATTTTCTACCACATTTTTAATTTCTGTAATATGAATAGATGTCAATATTATGCCATTTCTATGCCGTAATTAGGCAACAACAGGATCAACTGTATCCGTAGGTTGTGTCGTTGGCTGGTGTTGTGTCTGCTGAGGATTATTATGATGCGACACTGAACGAGCTGGCACAACTGTTGAAATAGCGTGTTTATAAACCATTTGATTAACTGTATTTTTTAACAAAATCACAAATTGGTCGAAAGACTCAATTTGTCCTTGTAATTTGATACCATTGACTAAATAAATTGATACTGGAATACGCTCACGACGGAGTGCGTTCAAGTAAGGATCTTGTAATGATTGCCCTTTTGCCATTTTATTTTCCTTCTTATTATTGTTATATGTTAGCACGTTTTGACTAACTATTTCACTATATCAAGTTTGCATAGCAAGATCAAAGGCTTGTTGCACCTTTTTAAGATTTTGTTCATTTTGTAGGCTATCTAGCCACTGAATTGGCGTTTTCCAACCACGTAACCATGTAATTTGTCGTTTAGCAAGTTGTCTTGTGGCACAAATACCCCGATAAATAGCTTCATCTAAATTATAATCACCACGCAAATGTTCCCACATTTGACGATAACCCACACAACGAATAGACGGCAAATTAATATGTAAATCTGGGCGAGCATATAATTTCTCTACTTCGGCTTGAAAGCCTTGGTCAATCATTTTGTGAAAACGCTGCTCAATATGTTGATGTAACACTTGTCGATTTTCGGGGGCAATAGCAAATTGCAAAATATGATAGGGGAGTGTATCACCTTTTTGTTCAGTAAGTTCGGTGAGGGTTTTTCCCGTGAGATAAAATACTTCCAATGCACGGCTAATGCGTTGGCTATCATTTGGATTAATCCTGTTTGCTGATACAGGATCGATTTGAGCTAATTCTTGATGTAAAGTTGCCCAACCCATTTTTTCCGCTTTGTGTTCAATGTCTGTACGCACGCTTTCATCTGCATTAGGTAAGGGGGAAAGCCCTTCCAGTAGGGCTTTGTAATACAACATTGTACCACCTACCAGTAAGGGAATTTTGCCTTTAGCAGTAATTTCAGCCATTTCTCGTAACGCATCAATACGGAAATTCATGGCAGAATAGCTTTCTGCGGGATCGAGAATATCAATTAAACGGTGTGGAGCTTGGGCTAATTCTTCGGCACTGGGTTTCGCCGTGCCAATATCCATTCCCTTATAAATCAAGGCACTATCCACGCTAATAATTTCCACAGGCAAGGTTTGATATAAGCGAATGGCTAAATTAGTTTTACCTGATGCGGTGGGACCCATCAGAAAAATGGCGGTTGGTTTATTTGGCATTGCTACATTTTTCCTTAATGCAAATAGGAGGAGAAATCCAGTTTAATTAATAGTGATGACAATGGATTAGGATTTTTTGTCAACCGTTCCACTTCTTGTAATAAATTCACCGCACTAGCAAAGGTGGTGATTTCATTAAATTCCAGTAAGTTTAATAGTGCGGTGCAAAAATCATCATTTTTTTCTGCATTTAGATTAAGTAAAGACATCACGATTTTTTGCAAATTTTGCTGACGTAAACATTGTGGTACGCTATTCAAGGTAATACGGTGTTGAGCCAAGTTTTCTACGAACTCAAAACCAATTTGGGCAAAATGTGCTTTTTGTTGTTGCCATTGTGATTGCTGTTGTGAATCTAAACGAAAAACAAGCGGAATTAATAAGGGTTGTTTTGCTGTATTTGGTTCGGTCAGTGCCAGTTCAATACATTGTTGTTGCAAATGATCCAATGGTAATAGATAAAAGTCGTTATTTTGTTGTAATAACAGTGCCTTATTTTCAACCAGCGACAAAGCTCGCAATACATTGGTTGGGGCGAGTTGCAAGTCGGTTGCTATGGTTGTGGTGTTTTCTGTTTTATGTTTATCGGTTTGAATTAATTCACCGTATAACCGTTGCTCCGTTTTATTTGGGGTGGCTGATTCAAAACGTGGTGTAAAGTGCGGTGTAGAATAAAGCGATTTTTTGCTTGCCGTACTTGCTGTTGTAGAATGGACGAATACATTTTCCCCTGCGGCTTGGCGATTCGGTTTAATAGTAGGGCGATAATCTGCTTGTGGTTCTTGAACTTGAAGTGGTGATGGAGCGTTCTGATCCGAATGAAAATCTAATTGTTGTGCGGATAACAAGGCATTACTCACCCCTTGATAAATAAAATCGTGAATTAAACGAGCCTGATGAAAACGCACCTCGTGTTTTGTAGGGTGAACATTGACATCTACTTCATTAGGATTAAGATCCAAAAATAGCACAAAAGCAGGGTATTGCTCTGTTGCTAAATATTCTGCATAAGCCTGCCGAATGGCGTGAGTGATGACCTTATCTTTCACCATTCGACCATTAATATAACAATAACTTAAATCATTTTGTGGACGAGTAAACTGTGGCGTGGCAACCCAACCAGATAAATGTAAATCATCGTGTTTCCAGTTAATTTGTAGGGCTTGTTGTACAAAGTCATCGCCACAAATCGCAGATACCCGTTTTAAAATTTGCGAATTTTCCACCGCACTTTTATATTGACGGACAATTTTACCGTTGTGGGTGAGCGTAAAAGTAATTTGTGATTTGGCGAGAGCAATACGACGAATCACTTCATCAATATGGTTAAATTCGGTTTTGTCAGAACGCAAGAATTTGCGACGAGCAGGAGTGTTAAAAAATAAATTTGCCACTTCAACAGTTGTGCCAACTGTGTGAGAGGCAGGCGTAATAGTGCTTTGTTGCTCTCGACCTTGCACATATACTTGCCAAGCTTCCTTTTGTTCAGTGGTTCGAGAAGTAAGGGTTAAACGAGATACTGAGCTAATACTAGCGAGTGCCTCACCACGAAAGCCAAGACTAAGGATCGCTTCTAAATCTTCAAGGCAAGTAATTTTGCTGGTAGCATGGCGAGCTAAAGCAAGAGCTAGTTCATCTTTGGCAATACCGATACCATTATCTCGAATCCGAATCAGGGTGGCACCGCCGTTTTCAATATCAATTTGAATGCGATCTGCTCCCGCATCAAGGCTATTTTCCACTAATTCTTTCACCACTGATGCAGGACGTTCAACCACTTCGCCCGCTGCGATTTGGTTAGCCAGTTGTGGTGGTAGAATGTGAATTGCCATTATGTTACCCTGTTTTTCTATTCTCTAATTTGGATTTTTTGTCCAACCAATGCTTTGCCGTCTTTTAACTTAGGATTGAGTTTCAATATTTTATTAGGTGAAATACCATATAAACGTCCTACGGCGTAAATAGTTTGATCCTTTTCAATGGTATGATATTTTGGAATTTCTTTACTTTTTTCCTTAGTATCTTTGGTCTTGGCATTATTGGTTTTAGCATTATTGCTTTTCGCACTATTGGCTTTATTGTCCTGTTTAGGATTTTCAAATGATTTAGCCATTTTTTTATTGTTATCTGGAATTTTGATGGTTTCACCAGTCCACAGTTTTTTGCGTTTTAGATTATTTAATTTAATAATATCTTCCGATTTCACTTCATATTTTTGAGCTAAACCGTTTAATGTTTCACCTGATTTAACTTTATGACGAATACCACTGTCTTTCAGCTCATTTTTGTTGTTTTTCGGGCTGTTGGTTACGTTATCTGGTGTATTTGCTTTCCCTGTTTCTTTATAAGTTACTTTTGTGTTTACATCCAATCCACCGTTACGACGACGATAATCTACTAAGCCTTGATAAATAATATGGGCAATACGTCTGCGATAGGAAAGGCTACTGAGTTTAGCTTCTTCTTCGGTATTGGATAAAAATCCTGTTTCTACTAAAACCGAAGGAATATCAGGGGAACGTAATACGCCAAGACTAGCATGTTGTGGGCGACTACGGCTAAGTTGAGTGATTTTAGAGAAGTTTTGTAAAATAGTGTTACCTAATTCATAGCCAACTCGTTGACTATGCCCAAATTGGAGATCTAGCACCGTTTGATTGAGATAGGCTTCTTTGCTGTGAGATAGCACTTTACCTGCCCCACCAAGTAATTCTGATTGTTTTTCGTGATCTTCTAACCATTGCCCCATTTCATCATTGGCACGGCGATTGGATAGCACCCACACCGAGGCACCTCGTAAGCTAGGGTTGACGGAGGAATCCGCATGAATAGAAACTAAATAATTTGCTTTATTTCGGCGGGCAATTTCTGAACGAGATGACACGCTAATATAATAATCGCCATTGCGTGTTAGTACGCCACGAAAATTAGGGTCTTTATCCAGTAACGCTTTAAGTTCACGAGCAATAGAGATAGTGACATTTTTTTCGTAAATATGTAAATTTCGTCCTATTGCTCCAGGATCTTTGCCTCCGTGTCCAGGGTCAATAGCAATCGTCCAAACTTCAGCAAAGGATACGGAAGAAAAAAGTGCGGTTAAAATTAACAGTAAAATATGTTTCATTGAGTTAAATTGTCTTATTGTAATTGTTTAATAATTTCTGATCCAAGCGAGCTGTTAGCTATTAATTCAATATTTCGAGCGTTATTATCATAGCTCATATTAATCAATAAATCTGCTGAATTTAATATGCCTTCGCCTTTTTCTGCCCATTCAATTAAACAAATAGAATGGGGGGTAAAATAATCCCGAATCCCCATAAATTCCAGTTCTTCAGGATCATTAAGGCGGTACAGATCAAAATGATAAATGTGTCGGTCTGCCAAATGATATTCTTCGACTAAAGTATAGGTTGGGCTTTTTACATTGCCTTGGTGTCCTAAACCTTGAATCATACCACGGCTTAAAGTCGTTTTTCCTGCCCCTAAATCACCGTTTAAATAGATAATAAATCCATTTTTATCGGTGATATTGTAAATTAATTTAACTAATTTTTCGCCAAATTGGCAAGTGGCTTGTTCATTAGCAAGATGTTGGCAGTATGTTGTATTCATTATTATGGTTTAATTGATTTGTTACAAAAATGGTGAAAATTATACCGCACTTTGAGAATATTTACAGTAAAATCTATTTGCTGGCTTGCGATAAGCTCATTGTTGTGAGCCTAGATATGAAAAGCAATAACCACTAGATATGGAAAATCTTTAATGGCTATAGCTTTATTGTATTATAGTTGTATTATGCTGCGAATTTTATTGTATCTTTACGCGGTTTTATTTGATGAATGGTATTTGTTACCGTTCCAATAATGGGTAATTCTCCCCAATTATGGGTCTTAATATGATGAGCTTTTGAACTCAATGGAAAGAAAATAAATTCACCATTATTGTGATTTACAAATTCATACACTTCCATCTGTTGTTCAATTTCGAGAACAATTAAATCCCCCAAAGATAAACTATCATTCTTTTCTACAACTAACATATCATTTTGCTCAATTCCCCAAGCCAACATATCTGGATTAGTGACACGAATAAAACAAGTTTGCTGTGGGCGTTTAATGCAATATAAATTAAGATCGAGTTTTCGACTATAATTTTTCGTCATAGCTTGTCGATCTTCAAAATATGGAATCGGATGGTAAGAAAAATCATTGGCGATCATAGCATTTGTATTGTTGTAGTGAGCATTGTTGATAGCGTTATTCATAATAATTACCCTGTAAAAATTTAAACTTGTTTTTTTGAACAGGTGTATGTTACTGTATTTCAGAACAGTTGGTCAAGTGGAAATTTAGATTTTTTTTAAATTTTCATATAAATTTTTATAAAAAGGCAGAATCTTATATTTTTATTATTTCTTTTGAGTTAAATTTCAGCTATCTTTAATTCCCCTATTGGATCGTTAAGATCTGTGTGATTAACCCGCAAGCAAACGCTTGCATAATTTTGTGATTTACTTATGAATAGTTCACGTTTATTTTCATTATTATTCCAAGGAAGTTTAGTAAAACGAATTTCTATTGGTTTAGTTCTCGGTATTTTGCTTGCCGTGATTTCACCTGAATTGGCAGCTAAATTCGGCGTATTAGGAACAATTTTTGTTAAAGCATTGCGTGCTGTTGCACCTATTCTTGTGTTTGTATTAGTGGTTTCTGCTATTGCAAATCGTCAAGTAGGCTCAAAAAGCAATATGAAATCTATTATTTATCTTTATATTTTGGGGACGTTTTTAGCTGCGGTAACAGCCGTTATTGCAAGTTTTATGTTCCCTTTAACGATCCCTCTGCGTGCTGTAGCAAATGAATTAAGCCCTCCAGGATCGATTAGTGAAGTATTAACTACCGTAGTGTTAAATATCTTTGATAATCCTATTGCGGCTTTATCGAATGCTAATTTTATTGGTATTTTAGCTTGGGCGATTGCACTAGGTTTAGTATTGCGTCATGCTTCTGAAAGTACCAAAAATGTATTTAATGATATTTCCGAAGCGGTATCTAAAATTGTGCATTTAGTTATTGGATTGGCTCCATTTGGGGTATTCGGATTAGTGACAGAAACCTTGGGTGATAAAGGCTTATCTGCTTTAGGTAACTATGTTTATTTACTTGTCGTATTATTAGGCTCAATGTTCTTCGTTGCTTTCGTGATGAATCCTATTATTGTGTATTGGAAAATTCGCCGTAACCCATATCCATTAGTATGGGAATGTGTACGAGTAAGTGGTCTAACAGCTTTCTTTACCCGTAGTTCTGCTGCGAATATACCTGTGAATATGGAATTAGCGAAACGCTTAAGTCTTGATGAAGAAACCTATTCAGTATCGATTCCGTTAGGGGCGACCATTAATATGGGTGGTGCTGCCATTACTATTACCATTTTAACCTTAGCAGCAGTGAATACCTTAGGTATTCAAGTTTCTATTCCTTCGGCAATTTTGTTAAGCCTTGTTTCTGCTATTTGTGCTTGTGGAGCATCTGGTGTGGCTGGCGGTTCTTTATTATTAATTCCGTTAGCTTGTAGCTTATTTGGTATTTCTGCGGATATTGCTGCTCAAGTGATTGCAGTAGGCTTTATTATTGGTGTATTGCAAGATTCTGCCGAAACGGCATTAAATTCATCAACTGATGTACTTTTTACGGCGGCAGTTTGTCAAGCTGAAGATCTCAAAGAGCAAAAATCAGCATAATTGATGTTATTAGCGTAGTTATTATAGCGTAGGTGTGTTTGTCTAGGCTAAAATAAGCGAAAAAAAACCGCACTTTGATTTATTTTAAAGTGCGGTTAAATTTTACCTTTTTTTCAGATTATTTCTGCTTCATCGCTGGGAATAGAATCACATCACGAATCGATGCTGCGTTAGCAAATAGCATAGCCAAACGGTCAATACCTAATCCCTCACCTGCCGTTGGTGGTAAACCGTGTTCAAGGGCAACCACGAAGTCATCATCTTTAAACATCGCTTCATCATCACCTGCATCTTTCGCTGCAACTTGGGCATCAAAGCGTTCCGCTTGATCTTCCGCATCGTTAAGTTCGGAGAAGCCATTACCAATTTCACGACCACCAATAAAGAGTTCAAAACGATCGGTCACTTCAGGATTGTCATCATTACGGCGTGCCAATGGTGAGATTTCCGCTGGGTGAGCCATTAAGAATGTTGGCTGAATTAAGTGATGTTCTGCCACTTCTTCAAAAATCGCATTAACGATAGAACCTAAGCCCCAAGATTTTTGTACTTCAATACCCAGTTTTTTGGCAACAGCTTTAGCACGATCGAGATCATAAAGATCGTCTTTTACAATGCCTTTATCCGCACCGTATTTAAGCACTGCATCGTGCATGGTAATACGCTCAAATGGCTTGCCGAAATCAAATTCGTATTCGCCGTAAGGCACAATCGTCGTACCCAGAATATCAAGGGCTAATTTGCGTAGCAATTCTTCGGTGTTATCCATTAAATCGTGATAGTCTGCGTATGCTTGATAATATTCAATCATGGTAAATTCAGGGTTATGCCGCACAGAAACGCCCTCATTACGGAAGTTACGGTTCAATTCAAACACCCGTTCAAAACCGCCCACTACTAAGCGTTTTAAATACAACTCAGGGGCAATACGCAAGTACATATCAATGTCTAAGGCATTGTGATGGGTTACAAATGGACGTGCTGCCGCACCGCCAGGGATCACTTGCAACATTGGGGTTTCCACTTCAATAAAGCCTTTACTCAGGAAAAATTCACGCATACCTGAAATGACTTTAGAACGAATAATAAACGTGCGGCGAGAATCTTCGTTCGCAATTAAATCTAAATAACGTTGACGATAGCGGATTTCTTGATCGCTCAAACCATGGAATTTATCGGGTAATGGACGTAATGCCTTGGTTAATAATTGCACTTCATGGGCTTTAACGGTTAATTCATTGGTTTTGGTTTTAAATAATGTCCCTTTTACACCGACAATATCGCCTAAATCCCAATGTCCTACATCCTCTTTGTAAACACCTTCGGGTAAATTATCACGTGATACATAAAGCTGAATTTTGCCGCTCATATCTTGCAAGGTGATAAATGTTGCTTTGCCCATTGCACGGCGAGTCATAATACGACCTGCTACGGCAACTTGAATGTCTTCCGCTTTTAATGCTTCGCCATCTGTACTATCGTGTTTATCATGTAAATCTTGTGCTAACGCATCACGGCGGAATGTGTTAGGGAACGCATTGCCTTTTGCTCGTAATGCTTTTAATTTCTCACGACGGACTGCCATTTCACCATGAAAATCCAGTTCTGTTGTTTGTTGTTCTGACATATTGGTACCTTTCTAATAATTAAAATTTATAAGCCAGCCTTTAGGCTTGCTTCAATAAAACGATCTAAATCGCCGTCAAGCACCGCTTGGGTATTGCGATTTTCCACGCCAGTGCGTAAATCTTTAATCCGACTATCATCTAATACATAGGAACGAATCTGACTGCCCCAGCCAATGTCGGATTTGCTTTCTTCTAAGGCTTGTTTATCAGCATTTTTCTTCATCATTTCCATTTCATACAGCTTGGCTTTGAGCTGTTTCATACATTGATCTTTGTTTTTGTGTTGCGAACGGTCGTTTTGACATTGCACCACAATACCGCTTGGAATATGGGTAATTCGCACCGCACTTTCGGTTTTATTCACGTGCTGACCACCTGCTCCCGAGGCACGATACACATCAATGCGTAAATCCGCTGGATTGATGTCAATATCAATATCATCATCAATTTCAGGGTAGATAAAGGCAGCCGCAAAAGAGGTATGACGGCGATTATTGCTATCAAACGGGCTTTTGCGTACTAAACGGTGAATCCCTGTTTCGGTGCGAAGCCAACCAAAGGCATATTCACCTGATACTTTAATAGTCGCTGATTTCAGACCTGCCACATCACCATCGGAAACTTCCATTAATTCGGTCTTAAAGCCTTTCGATTCCGCCCAACGTAAATACATTCGTAATAGCATTTCTGTCCAGTCTTGTGCTTCTGTTCCACCTGAACCTGCTTGTAAATCTACATAGCAATCACAAGCATCATGTTGACCGCTGAACATACGTTGAAATTCAAGTTTAGCTAACTGTTGTTCTAATTCATCAAGTTCTGCAACGGCTTCATTAAAGGTTTGTTCATCTTCGCCCTCAATCGCTAATTCAAGCAAACCGTCCACGTCTTCTAAGCCTTGATCGAGTTTTTTAATGGTATTGACCACTAATTCAAGGGCAGATCGTTCTTTGCCTAAGGCTTGGGCTTTTTCAGGTTCATTCCAGACTTCAGGCTGTTCCAATTCGGCATTGACTTCTTCTAAACGTTCGACTTTGGTGGCAAAGTCAAAGATACCCCCGAAGGACGTTAGTACGCTCGGCGAGATCGGTAATTTTATTTTTTATTGGGTTAATTTCAAACATAACATGATTTCTTAAATTCTGTGAGCCGTGAATTATAGTCTATTTACCAGCAGTTGTGTAGTGTTTGGGTGAAATCTGTTATTGGTTAAATAGTTAAATTCAACGGAAAGTTATGCTAAACTAGCAAACCAGTTTTTTGATTATGATGATGGACAGTAAAAATGTACAAATTTTTCACCGCAGTTTTTCTCGCATTGTTCGCCTTTTATGCTATGGCTGATGATAAAGCGATTATTGCTAAGTTAACTAAAATGGGTATGCAACAGGTTGAAGTTAAAGATTCGCCGATTCAAGGGTTAAAAACCGCTAATACAGAAGAAGGTATTTTGTATGTGAGTGATGATGCAAAATATGTTTTGCACGGTAAATTATATGAATTAACTGATAAAGGTCCTGTAGATGTTGCAGCGAAGTCCTTGATGACTACCTTAGAAAATTATAAAAATGAAATGATTGTTTACCCTGCAAAAAATGAAAAGCATGTAGTAACCATATTTATGGATATTAGCTGTTATTATTGCCATAAATTACACGAACAGATCAAAGACTATAACGAACAAGGGATAACTGTACGTTATTTAGCTTTTCCTCGTCGTGGGGTGGCGAGTAATGATCAAACTGCTCAACAAATGGAAGCGATTTTTACTGCTCAAGATAAAGTTCAAGCGTTAAATGATGCGGAGCAAGGTAATTTACCAAAACACTTGAAAGCACCGAATATTGTGGCAAAACATTATAAATTAGGTGTGGCATTTGGAGTACAAGGTACGCCAGCAATTTTGACTGAAAATGGTGAAATTATTGGCGGTTATTTGGATCCGAAAGCATTGCTAGCTGAATTAAATAAATAAGCAATAACGATTAGGGTGCAACGTATGAATGCACCCTACAATGATTAATTAATAATAACAATATTCCCGTGAATAAAATCATTCAAAGAAGATCCATACCAATAGGTTCGCCTGTTTGTGATAACCCTTTATTAGATCGTTTATATCGTTCTCGTCATATTCAAAATTCACAACAATTAGACCGCACTTTGTCGTCCATGTTATCACCGCATTTATTATTAGGCATGCAAACTGCGGTGCAATTATTGGCAGATTCTCGAGATAAAAAAATTGTGATTGTTGGGGATTTTGATGCGGACGGTGCAACTAGTACGGCTTTAGCGGTAACGGCATTACGTCAGTTAGGCTTTACCGATGTGAATTATTTGATCCCGAACCGTTTTGAACAGGGCTATGGTTTGAGTGTATCTATTGCCGAAATGGCACTAGCACAAGGGGTTGAGGTGTTGATTACGGTGGATAACGGTATTTCTTCCTTAGAGGGCGTGGATTATTTGAAACAAAATTCGGTACGTGTAGTGATTACCGATCACCATTTGCCCGCTGAACAATTACCGAATGCAGATGCCATTGTAAACCCTAATTTAGTCGGCTGTGATTTTCCGTCTAAAGCGTTGGCTGGTGTGGGTGTAACCTTTTATGTGATGTTGGCATTACGGGCTAAATTACGTGAAATGGGCGTATTTGATAGTCAAACCCAACCGAATTTTACCGATTTATTGGATTTGGTCGCTTTAGGAACGATTGCGGATGTGGTGCCGTTAGATCAAAATAACCGAATTTTGGCTTATCAAGGATTGTTACGTATTCGAGCCGAGCATTGTTGTTGCGGTATTCGAGCTTTGGTGGAAGTCGCAAATAAAAATATTCATCAATTAACTGCCAGTGATTTGGGTTTTTCCATTGCCCCGCGTCTGAATGCAGCGGGTCGCTTGGATAATATGTCGATTGGAGTGGAACTGTTGCTGACAGAAACCATGGAGCAGGCGAGAGCGTTAGCTTTAGAATTAGATGAATTAAACCAAACACGTAAAGAAATTGAGCAAGGCATGAAATTAGAAGCCCTAGAAATTTGCCGAAAATTGACCGCACTTAATCGTGAGCAACAATTACCATTGGGGGTAGCACTTTATCAATCAGATTGGCATCAGGGCGTATTAGGGATTGTCGCTTCTCGTATTAAAGATCAGTTTCACCGTCCGATTGTGGCATTTGCTCAAGATGGTGATGCGGTGCTGAAAGGTTCTGCTCGTTCGGTGGAGGGTTTGCATATACGAGATTTATTGGAACGTGTGCATCAACGTCATCCAGAGATGATTTTAAAATTTGGTGGTCATGCTATGGCAGCAGGATTAAGTATTCGGGCGGAATTATTTGAACAATTTCAACGCAGTTTTAATGATGTGGTAACTGAGTGCTTAGGCAATGATGAACTGCAAGGCATGTTGTGGACGGACGGCGAATTATCTGCTCCATTATTAACCATTCAAACCGCCGAAATGTTAAAACAGGCAGGACCTTGGGGACAATCTTTTCCTGAACCCGTATTTGACGGCGAATTTAAAATTTTACAACAACGTTTAGTGGGCGAACGCCATTTAAAAATGTTATTAGAGCCTAAACAGGGCGGACAACTGATTGATGCCATTGCTTTTAATGTAGATACTCGTTATTATCCTGATAAGTCAATTAAACAGGCGAGATTAGTATATAAACTAGATATTAATGAATTTCGTGGTAATCGTAATATTCAATTATTAGTGGATTATATTGAACCAGTAATGTTAGTGTAACCTTATGAAATATTTATCTATATTGTTTTTGTTGTTATTGAGTAGTATGACTTGGGCGGATAATCAATCGGCAGCGAGAGAAAGTGAACAACAAAATGATACAGCCGAAATAACTGTACAAGAAAATGAACAACCATTTCAAGATGGTAAGGATTATTTTTCATACAGCACACCAGTGAATATGCAGTTAGAAAAAGGTCGGGTACTCATTCAATCTTTTTTTGATTACGATTGCCGAACCTGTGTTAATGTGCAAGATATTTTGGTGCTTTATCAAGAGCTTAATTCAGATAAAGTGAGCTATGAAGAATATCCGATTGCTACTGCAAATGCACATTATTCTGCTCAGGTGTTTTACAGCCTAAAACAAATGGAACGTGATGATGTTTCCGATTTGCTTTTGTTTGAAACCATTGATGCAACGCGTTATTTAGAATTAGCTAAATTAGAAAATTTATTGACTTGGTTACAACAAAATAAAGTAGATGAAAAACAATTTGATAGGATTTTTTATGCTAATTCAACAACAAAATTAGTCAATTCTGCGATTGCTCGAACGGAAAAATATGGAGTGTTTACCTATCCCTTTGTGGTGATAAACGGTAAATATGTATTAACCATTAGCACGCTTTATAATGATGATTACACTTTTGCGGTGTTAGATTATTTAGTGAATAAATTAATCATGGAACAACAAGATAAATAAATGAAAATTGGTATTGTCGGTGCAATGGCACAAGAAGTGGAAATTCTGTTAGGGTTAATGACAGAAAAAACAGAAACCAAAGTCGCAAGTGCGGTGATTTTTGAAGGAAAAATTGCTGATAAAGCGGTAGTGTTGGTGCAATCTGGTATTGGCAAAGTGGCTGCTGCAATAGCGACAACTGCCTTGTTACAACTGGCAAAACCTGATGTAGTGATCAACACGGGATCGGCAGGTGGCGTTGCTCAGGGGTTAAAAGTTGGGGATATTGTGATTTCCACCGAAACAGCCTATCACGATGCAGATGTGACGGCATTTGGTTATGTCAAAGGGCAATTACCAGCTTGTCCGCCGACTTTTATTTCTGATGAGAAATTGACCGCACTTGCAGAAAAAATTGCTCAACAGCAGGGAAATAGCGTAAAACGTGGGCTAATTTGCTCGGGAGATAGTTTTATTGCTGGGGGCGAACCATTACAAAAAATTAAATCAGATTTCCCGCAGGTTGTTGCAGTAGAAATGGAAGCCACCGCGATAGCTCAAGTTTGCCATAGTTTTGCAGTGCCTTTTGTGGTGGTGCGAGCCATTTCTGATGCAGGTGATGGGCAAGCCAGTATATCTTTTGAGGAATTTTTACCTTTAGCTGCAAAAATATCATCACAAATGGTGTTAGGCATGTTGGCTGAATTATAATTAAGGAAGATAATATGACAAAAGAATATTCATTAGCCACAAAATTAGTACATTCAGGACGAAATAAACGGGTTACGCAAGGTGCTGTGAATCCTGTTATTCAACGGGCATCTTCTCTAGTTTTTGATACTCTTGCCGACAAAAAACAAGCGACTATTAATCGTGCTAAACAGGCGTTATTTTATGGTCGTCGTGGTACATTGACCCATTTTGCTTTGCAAGATTTGATGTGTGAAATGGAAGGTGGGGCAGGTTGTTATCTTTATCCTTGTGGAGCAGCGGCTATTACCAATAGTATTTTAGCCTTTGTAAAAACTGGTGACCATATTCTGATGTCGGGAGCAGCCTATGAACCGAGTCAAGATTTTTGTCATCAAATTCTGAACAAAATAGGGGTTGAAACGACATTTTATGATCCAATCTGCGGTGCAAAAATTGCTGATTTAATGCGTCCGAATACTAGCGTAGTTTTTCTTGAAACACCAAGTTCATTGACAATGGAAGTGCCAGATGTGCCATCTATTGTACAAGCAGTGAGAACGGTGAATCCTGATGTGGTGATTATGCTAGATAATACATGGGGCGGTGGGATTCTATTTAAAGCCCTTGAGCATGGAGTGGACATTTCTATTCAAGCGGGTACTAAATATCTTGTTGGACATTCGGATGTGATGATCGGTACTGCTGTAGCAAATGCCCGTTGTTGGGATCAGTTGCGTGAAAATTCCTATTTAATGGGACAAATGGTGGATGCTGATAGTGCTTATACGACAGCACGTGGAATTCGTTCGTTGGCAGTGCGTTTTAAACAGCACGAAGAAAGTAGTATCAAAATAGCAAAATGGTTGGCGGAACAACCTGAAGTGAAAGCAGTATATCACCCAGCCTTACCAAGTTGTTTGGGATACGAATTTTTTAAACGTGATTTTACGGGATCAGCAGGTTTATTTTCTTTTGAATTAAAGCAAAAATTAAACGCTCAACAGTTGTCTGCCTTTATGGATCATTTTGAACTATTTACCATGGCGTATTCTTGGGGTGGATTCGAAAGTTTAATTTTATATAATCAGCCTGAAGATATTGCGAAAATTCGTCCAAATATTGACCGCACTTTATCGGGAACGTTAATTCGTTTGCATATTGGTTTTGAAGCGGTGGATGAACTTATCTCAGATTTAAGAGCTGGATTGGATCGATTACAATAAAGATAAAGTTAATAATCTGTTAAGTGGTGATTATTAATTAGTCAATTTTCTGACTATTTTTGGATTTTTGTGAATTTTAACGTGATCCAATTGCATTAATCGCTTAGAATAAGGTATTGATTATTAAAATTACGTAATAATAGTGTAAGATTTCATTTAAATAAATCAAAAAAAGAGGAAACATCCATGTACTCAAAAGACGTTGAAATTACCGCTCCAAGCGGTTTACACACACGCCCAGCTGCACAATTTGTAAAAGAAGCAAAAGGGTTTGGTTCTGATATTACTGTTACTTCTGCAGGTAAAAGTGCAAGTGCGAAAAGTTTATTTAAATTGCAAACCTTAGGCTTAACCCAAGGTACAGTAATTACTATTTCTGCTGAAGGTGAAGATGAACAAGCTGCTGTAGAGCATTTAGTTGCATTAATACCTACTTTAGAATAATTTTTGTTTAGCCATATACATTTTTATCAAGGTATTTTGATAATAAAAATATAGTGTTATGGCTATAATTTCATTGTCGTTCCACTTCAGTCAAAGGGTAAATTTATGATTTCAGGAATTCCAGCCTCTCCAGGTATCGTTTTCGGTAAAGCTCTCGTTCTTAAAGAAGAAAAAATTGTGCTTGATATGCACAAAATTACAGATGAGCAAATTGATAATGAAATTGCTCGTTTTTATCAAGGACGTACCGCCGCAGTTGAGCAACTTAGTTCTATTCGTGATCGTGCATTCAAGTCGTTAGGTGAAGACAAGGCTGCAATCTTTGAAGGTCATTTAATGATTTTAGAAGATGAAGAATTAGAAGAAGAAATTATAGATTACCTGCGTTCTAATAAAGTGAACGCAGCAGTTGCTACAAGTAAAATTATCGATCAGCAAGTGACCATGTTATCTGAAATCGATGATGAATATTTAAAAGAACGTGCAGGCGATATTCGTGATATTGGTAATCGTTTGATTAAAAACATTCTAGGCATGAAAATTGTTGATTTAGGTGATATTAATGAAGAAGTGATTTTGGTTGCTTATGATTTAACTCCATCTGAAACAGCACAGTTAAATTTAGATAAAGTGTTAGGTTTTATTACCGATATTGGCGGTCGTACTTCACATACCTCAATTATGGCTCGTTCTTTGGAATTACCAGCGATTGTAGGGACAAATAATGTAACTGAATTAGTCAATACGGGTGATTTCTTAGTATTAGATGCAGTCAATAATCAAGTATTAGTCAATCCAACTCAAGCTGAAATAGATGCGTTAAAATCAGCACAAGAAAAATTAGCAGCTGAAAAAGCAGAGTTAGCTAAATTAAAAGATTTACCAGCTATGACATTAGACGGTCATCGTGTTGATGTGGTAGCAAATATTGGGACAATTCGTGATTGTGAAGGTGCCGATCGTAACGGTGCGGAAGGCGTTGGTTTGTATCGTACCGAATTCTTATTTATGGATCGTGATCAATTACCAAGTGAAGAAGAACAATTTATTGCTTATAAAGAAGTTGTTGAAGCAATGAATGGTCGTCTTGTGGTATTACGTACTATGGATATTGGTGGTGACAAAGAATTGCCATATATGAATTTACCAAAAGAAATGAATCCATTCTTAGGCTGGCGTGCGATTCGAATTGCCATGGAGCGTCGTGAAATTTTACATGCTCAATTACGTGCAGTGTTAAGAGCGTCTGCTTTTGGTAAATTAGCAATGATGTTCCCGATGATTATTTCTGTGGAAGAAATTCGTGAATTAAAATCCGTGATTGCAACGTTGAAACAAGAGCTACGCAATGAGGGTAAAGCCTTTGATGAAAATATTCAAATCGGCGTTATGGTGGAAACTCCATCAGCAGCAGTAAATGCAAAATTCTTAGCTAAAGAAGTAGATTTCTTTAGTATTGGTACGAACGACTTAACCCAATATACCTTAGCGGTTGACCGTGGTAATGAAATGATTTCTCATTTATATAACCCAATGTCGCCATCAGTATTAGGTTTAATTAAACAAGTGATCGATGCTTCACATGCCGAAGGTAAATGGACAGGAATGTGTGGTGAATTAGCAGGCGATGAACGTGCTACAATTTTATTGTTGGGTATGGGCTTAGACGAATTTAGTATGAGTGCTATTTCCGTTCCTGCTATTAAGAAAATTATTAGGAATGTCAATTATCAAGATGCCAAAGCACTAGCAGAAAAAGCATTGCAAGTGCCAACTGCGGTTGAAATTGAACAATTAGTCAACGATTTTTTGCAAGAAAATCAATTTAACTAGATACAACCCAAAAATTTTGCGTTAGAATACGCAAAATTTTTGTTCATATAGTAGGAGAGAGAATAAAAATGGGATTTTTTGATAAATTATTTGGTGCTAAAGAAAGTAAAGCTGTTGAAGTAGAAATCTATGCACCACTTTCAGGTGAAATTGTGAATATTGAAGATGTGCCAGATGTGGTTTTCTCTGAGAAAATTGTTGGTGACGGTATAGCAATTCGCCCAAATGGTAATAAAATTGTTGCACCTGTAGATGGCGTGATAGGCAAGATTTTTGAAACTAACCATGCTTTCTCAATGGAATCCAAAGAGGGAATTGAATTATTTGTTCACTTTGGTATTGATACCGTTGAATTAAAAGGTGAGGGTTTTACTCGTGTAGCAAAAGAAGGTCAAGAAGTCAAACGTGGTGACACAGTTATTGAATTTGATCTTGAATTATTAGAGCAAAAAGCAAAATCTATATTAACTCCAGTAGTTATTTCTAATATGGACGAAATCAGTAATATCAGTAAAAAAGTTGGTGATGTAGTTGCTGGTGAATCAGTTGTCCTTGTATTAAAAAAATAATTTTATAAAATCACTTTACTAAAGCCCGCAGTTTAGTTGCGGGTTTTTTTGTTGTTTTTTATTCAAAATATTAAATCTCATGAGGTTTCTGAACATATAATAAACATTTAGATTACAAAAATGTAACACAGATCACAAAATTGATACTTTCCTCTATTTTTATGTTGATAATTATTTACAATAAGTGGTCTGATTTGTTATATCTTAAAGAGGTTTTTTTATGGCGTTATTTTTAAGTATTTTTCCCATTGTGCTTTTAATTTATTTAATGGTTAAACGCAATCCTGTGCCATCTTATATTGCACTTCCTATTGTTGCAGTATTAGTTTATTTAATTAAAGTCTTCTATTTTGATGCCGATTTAGTGTTGGTGAATGCCAATGTTGTATCTGGTTATCTTTCTACTTTAGTGCCAATTACCGTTATTTTTGGTGCAATCCTTTTCCACCGAACATTGGAAGATTCAGGGGCGATTAATACCTTACGAAAATGGTTAGCCAATATTAACCCAAACCCAATTGCACAATTAATGATTATCGCATGGGCATTTGCCTTTATGCTTGAGGGTGCCAGTGGCTGGGGAACACCACCAGCGATTGCTGCACCAATCTTAATTGGACTTGGTTTTAAACCATTCCGTGTGGCTTGTTTAGCGTTGGCAATGAACTCTGTACCTGTATCTTTTGGTGCGGTAGGAACACCAACATGGTTTGGGCTTTCTCCCCTCAATTTACCTGCTGAACAGATTCTTGAAATTGGTGGAATGACTGCTTTAATGCACTCTGTTGCGGCGTTGGTTATTCCGATTATAGCTTTATTATTTGTAGTAGAATGGAAAGATGTCAAACGTAACATTGTTTTCGTTTACATTAGTATTCTTTCTTGTGTTGTGCCTTATGTACTATTAGCTCAGTTTAACTATGAATTCCCATCATTAGTGGGTGGTGCAATCGGTTTATTAATTTCAATTACGGTCGCAAATTTTGGTATTGGTTTAGCTAAAACGGAAGGTGCGGAACAGGCTGCTACGGTGACTAAAGCAGAAGTATTTAAAGCCTTATCTCCGACCTTATTGTTAATTACGCTTTTGATCATTACTCGTTTACCACAGTTACCATTTAATGCCATGATTCAAGATAAAACACCATGGATTAATGCTTCATGGGGTTATCTTGGTGATTTTGCGATTACCAAAGGCTTAGTTTTCTCATTAAGCAATATTTTTGGAACAGGGGTTTCAGATAACTATCGTTTGCTTTATGTGCCAGCCTTAATTCCGTTTGGTGTTGTTTCTTTGTTGACGTTTTTCATTTATCGTTTGAGTGTCAAATCCGTACATCAAATTGCTATGCGTAGTATTAAACAAGGTATTCGACCATTCTGGGCAATGTTTGGTGCCTTGGTGATGGTAAAATTAATGACCATGGGCGGTGATAATTCCATGGTGAAAATTATCGGTACGGGCTTTGCCAGTGTAGCAGGTGAGTCTTGGACTTATTTCTCCGCCTATTTAGGGGCTATCGGTGCATTTTTCTCAGGTTCAAATACCGTATCTAACTTGACCTTTGGTGGTGTACAAATATCTACCGCAGAATTAGCAGGCTTAAATGTTTCACTTATCTTAGCCTTACAATCTGTGGGTGGTGCCATGGGGAATATGATTTGTGTGAATAACATCATTGCGGTGAGTACCATTGTGAATTTGCAAAACCAAGAAGGTGAGATCTTGAAGAAAACGGCTATTCCTATGTTAATTTATGGTGTAATTGCGGCTATCGCAGCCACTTTTATAGTGCCAATATTCTATTCAATTTAATAAAAATAATAATTTTAAGAGAGGTAAAAAAATATGATTATTTCATCAGCAAATGACTATCGTGAAGCAGCAAGACGTAAAGTTCCCCCATTTATGTTCCATTATGCGGACGGCGGTTCTTATGCGGAACGTACATTAGAACGTAACGTAACGGATTTAGCTGATATTGCGTTAAGACAACGTGTATTAAAAGATATGTCAAATTTGGACACGGAAATTGAACTTTTTGGTGAAAAACTTTCCATGCCAGTGGCGTTAGCCCCAGTAGGTGCATTAGGTATGAATGCCCGTCGTGGAGAGGTGCAAGCGGCTCAAGCAGCAGATAATAAAGGGATTCCGTTTACTTTATCAACAGTTTCTATTTGTCCGATTGAAGAAGTAGCTCCAGCTATTAAACGCCCAATGTGGTTCCAACTTTATGTATTGAAAGATCGTGGCTTTATGAAAAATGCCTTGGAACGTGCTAAAGCAGCAGGTTGTTCAACACTGGTGTTTACTGTGGATATGCCAACCCCTGGGGCCCGTTATCGTGATATGCACTCAGGAATGAGTGGACCTTATAAAGAAATTCGTCGTATATTGCAAGGTATCACTCATCCATTTTGGGCATGGGACGTAGGGATCAATGGTAAACCTCATACCTTAGGCAATGTATCCACTTATATGGGTAAACCAATCAATTTAGATGATTACATCGGTTGGTTAACTCAAAACTTTGACCCGTCAATTTCTTGGAAAGATTTGGAATGGATTCGAGATTTCTGGGACGGTCCAATGGTGATTAAAGGGATCTTAGATCCAGAAGATGCAAAAGATGCAGTACGTTTTGGGGCTGACGGTATCGTGGTATCTAACCACGGTGGTCGCCAGTTGGACGGTGTGCTTTCTTCAGCCCGTGCCTTACCACCGATTGCTGATGCGGTTAAAGGAGATATTAAAATCCTTGCCGATTCAGGGATTCGTAATGGTTTAGATGTGGTGAGAATGATTGCCTTAGGGGCAGATGCCACTATGCTCGGACGTTCTTTTGTTTATGCACTTGGTGCGGCAGGTCGTGCTGGAGTAGAAAATATGTTAGATATTTTCAAAAAAGAAATGAAAGTTGCCATGACTTTAACCAGTAATCAGCGTATTAGTGATATTACATCGAATGCGTTGGTTGATTATCAGAAACTACTTACCGAAGTTGTTAAATAAGAAATCAGCAGTCTGAATCACCGCCTTTAGAGGCGGTGATTTTTATTACAAATGCAGTTAAAGTGCGGTCAATATTTTACTTATTTCGTGATATTTAGATTAAATAATGTTAAAATTTAGTGAAATATGACTATGCTTGATTAAAAAAATCTAATAAAATTTAAAAAATTTTTTAATTAGACGAGTATTCCTCATTATCTAAGCAAGAATTTTAAGATTCAGTTATCAACTCGCCGTTTAGCAATGGGCTAAACATAATTTTATTAACATCTAAATAAGGAAGAGACGATGTCAGAAATCGTGAAGAATGACGTAGATCCAATCGAAACACAAGATTGGCTATTGGCTATTGATTCAATTATTCGTGAAGAAGGGACAGAGCGTGCTCAGTTCATCGTTGAGCAAATTATGCAACACGCACGCAGCCAAGCCGTGCCTTTACCAGCTGGTGTAACAACAGCTTATGTAAATACCATTCCTGTATCTGAACAACCACCTTATCCAGGTAACAAAGATATTGAACGTCGTATTCGTTCTGCAGTACGTTGGAATGCCATTGCAATGGTATTACGTAGCCAGAAAAAAGATTTAGATTTAGGTGGTCATATTTCGACATTCCAATCTGCCGCGTCAATGTATGAAGTTTGTTATAACCATTTCTTTAAAGCTGCCACTGAAAAAGATGGTGGGGACTTAATTTTCTCTCAAGGTCATGCAGCACCAGGTATTTACGCTCGTGCGTTTGTGGAGGGGCGTTTAACCGAAGCACAAATGGATAACTTCCGTCAAGAAGCCTTTGTAGATGGTTTATCATCTTATCCTCACCCGAAACTTATGCCTGATTTTTGGCAGTTCTCAACAGTTTCAATGGGGTTAGGTCCTGTCAATGCTATTTATAGTGCTCGTTTCTTAAAATATCTCCATAACCGTAAGCTAAAAGATACTTCTAACCAGAAAGTCTATGCGTTTTTAGGCGATGGTGAAATGGACGAAATTGAGTCTAAAGGGGCAATTACTGTTGCGGCTCGTGAAAAATTAGATAACTTAATTTTTATAATTAGCTGTAATCTTCAACGTTTAGATGGTCCAGTTCATGGTAACGGTAAAATTGTACAAGAACTTGAGGGTTTATTCAGCGGTGCAGGCTGGGAAGTGATTAAAGTATTATGGGGTAGCGGTTGGGATAAATTATTCGCCAAAGATACTTCAGGCAAATTAACCCAATTAATGATGGAAGTGGTTGACGGTGACTACTTAACTTTCAAATCAAAAAATGGTGCTTATGTACGTGAACACTTCTTTGGTCGTTATCCTGAAACTGCTGCATTAGTGGCTGACTGGACAGATGATGAAATTTGGGCATTACGCCGTGGTGGTCACGATAGTGAAAAAATGTATGCTGCTTTTGAAAAAGCACAAAAATCTGATAAACCAGTGGTGATTTTATCTCACATGGTGAAAGGTTATAAAATCCCAGAAGCAGAAAGTAAAAATACCGCTCACCAGTCTAAAAAAATGTCATTAGACAGCCTTAAAGGTTTCCGTGATCATTTCCATTTACCATTAACCGATGAGCAAGTTGAAAAATTAGAATACATTAAATTTGCCGAAGATTCAGAAGAATACAACTATATTCATCATCATCGTAAAGCCTTAAATGGTTATGTGCCAGCTCGTCGTCAAAAATTTGATGTTGAATATAAAGTGCCTGCCTTGTCTGAATTCCAAGCATTGTTAGAGGAACAACCACGTGGCATTTCCACTACCATGGCATTTAGCCGTGTGTTAAACACCTTATTAAAAGACAAAAATATCGGCAAAACTATTGTGCCAATTATTGCAGACGAAGCTCGTACCTTTGGTATGGAGGGGTTATTCCGCCAAATCGGTATTTACAGCCCAGAAGGTCAAAACTATGTGCCATCAGATCGTGATTTAGTGGCTTACTATCGTGAAGCCACCGATGGTCAAGTATTACAAGAGGGTATTAACGAATTAGGTGCAACCGCCTCTTGGGTAGCTGCAGCGACCTCTTATTCTGTGAATAACTTACCGATGATTCCATTCTTTGTGTATTACTCCATGTTCGGTTTCCAACGTGTGGGCGATATGATGTGGTTAGCTGGCGACCAATTAGCCCGTGGCTTTATGATCGGCGGTACATCAGGTCGTACAACCTTAAACGGTGAGGGCTTACAACATGAAGATGGTCATAGCCATATTCAAGCGGGTGTGATTCCAAACTGTGTGACCTACGATCCTGCATTTGCTTTTGAAGTCGCCGTGATTATCCAAGACGGTATTAACCGTATGTATGGTGAAAAACAAGAAAACGTGTTCTATTACATCACCACCTTAAATGAAGTGACTGAACAACCAGCTATGCCAGCAGGTGCGGAAGAAGGTATTCGTAAAGGGTTATATAAATTTGAAACAGTACAAGGAAAAGGCAAAGGTCATGTTCAGTTGCTAAGTTCAGGTGCAATTATGCGTCACGTTCGTGCAGCGGCTCAAATCTTAGCCAATGACTATGGCGTAACAGCCGATGTGTTCAGTGCGCCATCATTCAATGAATTAGGTCGTGAGGGTGCCGATGCAGTACGTTGGAATTTATTACATCCAACTGAAACACCACGTGTACCTTATGTGGCTCAAGTGTTAGCCGATTTACCAACCGTAGCTTCTACTGACTATATGAAACTTTATGCAGAGCAAATTCGTGCTTATGTTCCAAGCAAGCATTATCACGTGTTAGGTACTGACGGTTTTGGTCGTTCAGATGGTCGTGAAAACTTGCGTGAACACTTTGAAGTGAACGAGTATTATGTAGTGGTCGCTGCATTAGCACAATTAGCCAAAGAAGGTACAGTTGAAGCGAAAGTGGTTGCACAAGCGATTGAGAAATACGGTTTAAAAACTGAACGTGTGAATCCGTTATACGCTTAATTAAATCATTATATTAATGTGGGAAAATATTTCCCACATTGATGAATTAATTAGAAATGGTTTTAAAGTGCGGTGAAAAAAGGGTAATTTTTTGAATTTTAGCCGCAAGCACAGAAAAGGAATAAAAAATGTCAAAACAAATTCAAATCCCCGATATTGGAAGCGATGAAGTCACGGTAACCGAAGTGATGGTGAATGTGGGCGATACCATTGCCGTGGATCAATCCATTATCAATGTAGAAGGCGACAAAGCCTCCATGGAAGTGCCTGCACCAGAAGCAGGCGTAGTTAAAGCAGTGTTAGTCAAAGTGGGTGATAAGGTTTCGACTGGTACGCCAATGCTTGAATTAGAAGCTGCAGGTGCTGCACCAGCTGCCGAAGCACCAAAAGCTGAAGCCGCACCAGCACCAGCCGCTGCACCAACAGCTTCTGCTGTAGTCGATGTAAATGTGCCAGATATTGGTTCTGATGAAGTCAACGTGACCGAAATCATGGTCAAAGTAGGCGATAGCGTAGAAGTGGATCAATCCATTATCAACGTAGAAGGCGACAAAGCCTCCATGGAAGTACCTGCACCAATCGCTGGCGTGGTGAAAGAAATTTTGATTGCCGTAGGCGACAAAGTAACGACTGGCAAATTAATCATGAAATTTGAATCAGGTTCTGCACCTGCTCAATCCCAAGCACAAGCCACTCCAGTTGCTGATGCTCCAAAAGCTGAAGCACCAAAAGCAGCATCTGCCCCAGCTCCAACTACTGCCCCAGCTGCTAACCAAGAAGCAGTTACTGCAAGTACAACCTTTGCTCATGCAACCCCAGTGGTTCGCCGTTTGGCTCGTGAGTTTGGTGTGAATTTGGATAAAGTGAAAGGCACTGGTCGTAAAGGTCGTATCTTAAAAGAAGACGTTCAAGCCTATGTGAAAGCTGCCATTACTGCACTTGAAAGTGGGGCAGCGGCAAGTTCTGGTGTCGCAAATGGTGCAGGTTTAGGCTTATTACCTTGGCCGAAAGTGGACTTCAGCAAATTTGGTGAAGTGGAAGAGGTTGAATTAACACGTATTAACAAGATTTCAGGGGCAAACTTACACCGTAACTGGGTGATGATTCCACACGTAACTCACTTCGACCGTGCGGATATTACTGATTTAGAAGATTTCCGTAAAGAACAAAACAAACTGGCTGAAAAACAAAAATTAGACGTGAAAATTACCCCTGTGGTATTCATTATGAAAGCAGCAGCCAAAGCGTTGGAAGCCTATCCACGTTTTAACAGCTCCATTTCCGAAGACGGTCAACGTTTAACCTTGAAAAAATATGTCAACATCGGTGTGGCAGTAGATACACCAAACGGCTTAGTTGTGCCAGTGTTTAAAGATGTGAACAAAAAAGGCATTATCGAACTTTCCCGTGAACTCATGGAAGTATCGAAAAAAGCCCGTGCAGGTAAGTTGACTGCTTCTGATATGCAAGGTGGTTGTTTTACGATTTCAAGTATCGGTGGCTTGGGTACCACCCATTTTGCACCGATTGTGAATGCACCTGAAGTAGCGATTTTAGGAGTATCTAAATCAGAAATGGCACCAGTCTGGAATGGCAAAGAGTTCGCTCCACGCTTAATGTTACCATTATCTTTATCTTTCGATCACCGTGTGATTGATGGTGCTGATGGTGCAAGATTCATTAGTTTTATTGGTGGCGTATTAGCCGATCTACGCCGTTTGGCAATGTAATGATTAATATCCGAAAAGTGCGGTCTTTTTCACCGCACTTTTGGAAATAAGGAGAACAAATGAGTAAAGAAATTAAAACACAAGTTGTGGTTTTAGGTGCTGGTCCTGCTGGTTATTCAGCCGCTTTCCGTTGTGCTGACTTAGGTTTAGAAACCGTTCTTGTTGAACGTTATTCAACCTTAGGTGGGGTGTGTTTAAACGTAGGTTGTATTCCATCTAAAGCCTTATTACACGTTGCTAAAGTGATTGAAGATGCGAAACACGTTGAACATCACGGCGTTTCTTTTGGCGAGCCAACCATTGATTTAGACCAAGTACGTGCAGGTAAAGACGGTGTGATTAGCCGTTTAACTGGTGGTTTAGCTGGCATGGCAAAAATGCGTAAAGTAACAGTTGTTGAGGGCTGGGCTAGATTTACCGATAGCCATACCTTAGTTTCAAAAGATCGTGAGGGCAATCCAACTACCATTAAATTTGATAATGCCATTATTGCAGTAGGGTCACGTCCAATTCAACTGCCATTTATTCCTCATGAGGATCCTCGAGTATGGGATTCTACTGATGCACTAGCATTACGTGAAGTACCAAAACGCTTGTTAATCATGGGTGGCGGTATCATTGGTTTGGAAATGGGGACGGTATATAGTGCTTTAGGTTCCGAAATTGATGTGGTGGAAATGTTTGATCAAGTTATTCCTGCAGCGGATAAAGATATTGTTAAGATTTACACCAAACAAATTGAGAAAAAATTCAAATTATTACTTGAAACCAAAGTAACCGCAGTTGAAGCCAAAGATGATGGTATTCATGTTTCTATGGAGGGTAAATCAGGCAGTGAAACTCGCATTTATGATGCTGTGTTAGTAGCTATCGGTCGTACGCCAAATGGAAAATTGATTGATGCTGACTTAGCAGGTGTTGAGGTTGATGAGCGTGGTTTTATCCGTACCGATAAACAAATGCGTACCAATGTATCACATATTTATGCGATTGGTGATGTGGTGGGTCAACCAATGTTGGCACACAAAGGGGTGCATGAAGGTCATGTTGCCGCTGAAGTGATTGCAGGTAAAAAACATTATTTCGATCCAAAAGTGATTCCATCTATTGCTTATACTGAACCTGAAGTAGCATGGGTTGGTAAAACCGAAAAAGAATGTAAAGCCGAGAATATCAGCTATGAAGTGGCTAACTTCCCTTGGGCAGCCTCAGGTCGTGCGATCGCCTCAGACTGTGCAGAGGGCATGACTAAGTTAATTTTCGACAAAGAAACGCATCGTATTTTAGGTGGGGCAATCGTTGGAACCAATGCTGGTGAGTTGTTAGGTGAAATTGGTTTAGCGATTGAAATGGGTTGTGATGCTGAAGATATTGCACTCACTATCCATGCTCACCCAACTTTACACGAATCTGTTGGTTTGGCTGCTGAAGTATTTGAAGGTTCAATTACCGACTTACCAAATGCTAAAGCGAAGAAAAAATAATTGTTTTTATAACAAAAAATAATCAGAATCACACCGCACTTTGTTTAAAGTGCGGTGTTTTTTTGAATAAAATTCACTTTTTTATGAGAAATCTTGCATGAAGATGAAATAATGATCATGAAAAGTGCATAAATAGTGCATAAAAACTGGAAATTAGTTTTAAAGTAAGGTAGGATCTTGAGCAATTTTGATTTTATATGTAGATAATAACAATGTTAAAAAAGATACTAATTATAGTCAGTGCGTTGATACTGGCTGCCTGTTCAAATACATCGGGTACATTGAGAAAACATACCAGTATAACCGAACAGCAAGATGATATGCAGTTAACCATTTTAGGGAATGATTTAAAAACGAATAATTCTGCGGCATATAAGCAGCTAACGCAGGTTTATAATAAATGGGTTGGGACACGTTATCGTATGGGTGGTACAGGGCGTAATGGCATTGATTGTTCTGCTTTTATGCAAGAAACTTTTGCCACCGCCTTTGGTATGGATTTACCACGTTCTACATCAGAGCAGAAATATGTGGGCAAACGTATTCAGAAAAATGAATTGAAACAGGGCGATTTAGTTTTCTTCCGTAAAAACCGTCATGTGGGTGTGTATATGGGGAATGGCAGATTTATGCACTCCAGTTCTAGCCAAGGTGTTACTATTAGTTCTTTGAGCGAAGATTATTGGGCAAGAACTTATACTCAATCGCGTCGTGTGCTATAAAAAATCGGTTATAATTACATCGCATAATTATAACCGATTTTTTATTAGGTTAGCGTCAAATTAAATCCGTTCTTCAATCAATCGAGCCATCATTTCAATATGCAATGGTTCCGCATTTAATGCAGGAATATATTGATAACTTTTGCCCCCATTTTGTAAAAAATATGCTCGATTTTCTTCATTAATTTCTTCTAATGTTTCCAAACAGTCGGTTGAAAATCCAGGGCAAATCACGGCTAATTTTTCAATGCCATTTTTCGCTGCTGTTCGAATAAATTGATCGGTGTAAGGTTGTAGCCATTCTTCTTTGCCAAAACGTGACTGAAACGTCATGTTCCATTGGGTTTCTACTAAGCCAAGTTTATCCACGACAGCCAAGGTTGTTTGGCGGCAATGTTCACGATAATAATCTCCCATTTTTTCATAACGTAGCGGAATACCGTGATAAGAAAATAGCAAGAATTCGTCTTGTTGCATTTTAGCTTGGATAGTGTTCACCAATGCCATGATGTAATTTTCGTCCAAATGATAGGAATGAATAAATTCAAAAGGCACAATGTGGCGATGATTTTTTAATGCTTTAGCAAAAGCATCAAATACAGGTGCGGTAGTCGTACTACTATATTGTGGATAAAGTGGTAGTACGATGATTTTGTTTATATGTAAATTTATTAATTTTTGCACCGCACTTTCAATGCTAGGCTCACCATAAGTCATGCCAAGTTCGACTATAACATTTTGATTTTGCTGTTCAAAATGATGTTGTAATGCCTGTTGTTGTTGTTTACTGATAGCCAGTAGGGGAGAGCCTTGTTCTGTCCAAATGGATTGATAAGTTTTTGCAATACGTTTAGCACGAATAGGCAAAATAATAAAATTGAGTAGCGGAAGCCAACGCCATTTTGGTAAATTCACCACACGTGGATCACTGAGAAATTGACGTAAATAAGGTCTAATCGCTTCGGGTGTCGCTGCATTGGGCGTGCCTAAATTGGCAAGAATAACACCTATTTTTTTATTCATTAGTATTAATTACCGAAAGGGTTAAACGAGAAACACAACAGAGTTTATTTTCTTCATTGCGAATATCAATGTGCCAAATATGCAATGTACGTCCAATTTTTACGGCAGTCGCTCGAGCAGTAACAACAGAGCCTTTATAGACTGGGCGTAAATGGCTCGCATTAATTTCAGCCCCTACTACTGCTTGAGTTTCCTCGGTGCAACAATGTCCTGCGGCTGATCCCACGGTTTCTGCAAGGGCAGCAGAAATACCACCATGTAAAATACCGACTGGTTGTATGGTTTTTTCATTGATTGGCATGGTAGCTTCTAACCAATCATCGCCTTTCGCACTAAATTCAATGCCAAGATGATGTACCGCACAATCATGGCAAGCCTGATTAAGATCATCTAGCGTAAATTCACGTTTCCAAATGTTCATTAAGTTTCCTATTTAAATAATGTTAATAATGCTTGAACGGGGTGTTTAGGTTTAAATTTCTCAAAACGCTTCACTTGACTACGGCAAGAATAGCCCGTGGCTAAACAACGTTCAGGATTTTTACCTTGTAATTTTTCTCCCCAAGAAACATCATAAATATCTTTTGACATGGTTTGATTTTTTACATCATGCCCAAATACCCCCGCCATACCACAGCAACCGACATTTTGTACTTGTAGGGTTTCGCCAAAGGTCGCAAAAATCTGTTGCCATTGTTTAGGGCTGGTTGGCATAAAGGTGGTTTCGGTGCAGTGTGGAAATAATTGCCAGTTTTGTTGTTCTGTTTTTTGTTGGTTTAAAGTCTGGCTAGAATGTTGTAAATTTTTCACCGCACTTTGAATATTTTCTGAGTTTAATTGTGAGATTAGCCATTCGTGAGCGGTAAGTACATGAAAATCGCCCCTTTCTTTGCCTAATACTTCTTTATATTCATCACGATAAGACAGCACAATAGCAGGATCCACGCCGACCAATGGCACGCCTAATTTTGCCATTCGGTTTAACATTTCCGCTTGATTTTTCGCCGTGCGAGCAAATTGCCCTAAAAAGCCTTTTATATGTTGAGCCTTGCCATTCGGTTTAAACGGCAATAACACCGCTTGGTAGCCAAGTTTTTGGCAAAGTGCGACAAAATCACGAACCACTTTGGCATCATAGTAGGACGTATAAGGATCTTGTACAATTAACACCAGATTGGCTTTATCTACTTCCGATAGACTTTCAAGCTGTTCGAGTGACTGTCCTTGATAACCGATTTCGACTAATTGCTGCTGTAAATTTGGTTGCGAGAGCAACGGTAAATCGGTCATTCCTAAGGTTTTTTCCACCATCGTTTGTACAGGTTTTAACTTAGTGAAAAAATTAAAAAACCGTGGTACTTTTGCCATATACGGAGCAACTACTTCTAAATTTGCTACCACATAATCTTTCGGTGGACGCAAATAGCGTTGATGATAAAAATAGAAAAATTTAGCTCGGAAACTTGGCACGTCAATTTTAATTGGGCATTGGCTGGCACAGGCTTTACAAGCTAAACAGCTATCCATCGCAAATTTTACTTCATGGGAAAAATCGTATTCCTGCTTTTGCTTGAATGTATGGCGAATTTTTTGCACAAATTCAGATAGTTTGATATGTGATTTTTTAAAATCTAATTGTTCAGCTTGCACCTGCTCATTTGCCATTAAACGTAGCCATTCACGCACCATAGCGGCACGCCCTTTCGGTGAGAATATACGATTTTTGCTGACTTTCATGGACGGACACATAATGCTATGCACATCAAAATTAAAGCATAAACCATTACCATTGCAATTCATGGCACCTGAAAATTCTTCTCGCATTTTAATCGGAATTTGACGATCCTGATCGGCTCGCATTGGTGACAACAAACCATACAGTTCATCTTGTGAATGTAATGGAGTGCAGATTTTCCCTGGGTTTAGGCGGTTTTTAGGGTCGAATAAAAATTTCACATAACGCAGTTCTTGCCATAATTCAGGCGTGAAAAATTTTTCACCATAATAAGAACGAATGCCCTTACCGTGTTCACCCCAAATTAAACCGCCGTATTTTCGCGTCATTTCTGCCACTTGGTCGGAAATTTCCTTGAATAATTTGACTTGTGCTTTATCGGTTAAATCCAATGCGGGACGAACGTGTAGCACCCCAGCATCAACGTGTCCAAACATACCATATTGCAAATTGTGGCTGTCGAGTAAGGCACGAAATTCCAAAATATAATCGGCTAAATTTTCAGGCGGAACACAAGTATCTTCTACAAAAGGAATCGGTTTTGCCCAACCTTTGGCATTACCTAATAAACCGACCGCTTTTTTCCGCATGGCATAAATGCGTTCAATAGAAGCCAAATCGTTGGTCACTTGATAACCGATAATATCGTCTTCCTGATGGGCAATTTTATTATCTAATTGGCTGCAAAGTGCGGTGACAAATTGCTGAATTTTGCTTTGATTATTGCCTGCATATTCCACGATATTCAAGCCTAAAATCGGATTGTCGTCTTCTTCGGTGAGCAAATCTTTGACCGAATGCCACACAATATCTTCTTTTGCTAAACCCAATACCTTGCTGTCCACGGTTTCCACTGACAACGCATTGGCTTTCACCATAAAGGGGGCATTACGCAAGGCGGAATTAAAGGAACGGTATTTCACATTAATCAGTGTGCGATATTGTGGAATTGGGGTTAAATCTAAGACAGCTTCACAAATAAACGCCAGTGATCCTTCCGAGCCTGTTAAAATGCGGGTGAGATTAAATTCGCTTTCATCTTGATTAAATACATTTTTGAGATCGTAACCCGTGAGAAAACGGTTCAGTTGGGGTAAATCCTGCATAATGGTTTGGCGTTTTGCTTGGCAACGGCTAAAAATTTCCTGATGTAATTGACGACCGAGTACGGACAGATTGTCAGGTAAATTTGCCAAAAATCCATCGGTTTTCACCGCACTTGTGTCTAAAATTTCACCATTTATCAACACTGCACGCAAGCCCAAAACGTGATCTGAGGTTTTGCCATATTGCAACGATCCTTGCCCCGAGGCATCAGTGTTAATCATACCGCCTAGCGTGGCACGGTTACTGGTAGAGAGTTCAGGGGCAAAAAATAAACCGTAAGGTTTAAGATATTGATTCAGCTGATCTTTCACTACACCTGCTTGCACACGCACCCAGCGTTGTTCTACGTTGAGTTCTAAAATACCTGTCATGTGACGGGAAAGATCGACAATGATATTGTTATTGAGCGATTGCCCATTCGTCCCCGTACCACCACCGCGAGGCGTGAACGTGAGTGCTTGGTATTTTTCTTGTTGGGCTAATTTAGTTAAACGCACCACATCTACAACGGATTTGGGGAATAAAATAGCTTGCGGTAACAGTTGATAAATACTGTTATCGGTTGCAAGACTCAAACGATCCGCATAGTTAGAAGCTATATCGCCTGTAAAAGATTGAGCTTGTAAATCCTTTAAATAGTCAACCACAATAGGATTGAGTTGAGGAATATCTTTCAAACGGGGTAGCATAAAATCACTCGAGTAAGATAAAAAGTAAACAGACAGGATTTTAGCATATTGAGAGAAATAGGGAATAGGAGAAAGTTATTGGTAAAAAGAAAAATCCCTGTTTTAGATGATCTAAACGATTATTGTTAATTGTATTATCCATTTTTTTTCAATATAATATTAGTCGGATGTATGTTAATTAGGTAAAAGGGAAGTTTAGTGAAATCTTATTTATTCTTTGGGGGCTTATGTTTAGCTCTGACCAGTTGCTCTGGGTTACAATCTCATAATCTACCTTCCGCAGGAAGTTACCGAACGGATCAAGGTAGTCAGGTAAATATTGTTCCTATTACTCAGGAAAATATTGCTAGTCTTAGTCAGCAGAATAATGCTCAACAAAATGCACAACAGAAAAAAGTGCTTCATTTGTTTCAGCATAATCAAACGACAACATATTATTTACAACCTTATGATGTATTGTCTATTCAAATGTGGGCATATCCTGAAATTACGCCACCAGCAACACAACAGGTTAATAGTGATATTTCTGTCAAGGCAAGTGGCTATCAGATTGGTGCTGATGGTTATATTGAATTACCTCTCGTTGGGCGTTATCAAGCTGCAGGGAAAAGCGTAGAACAAATTACCCAAGGGTTGCGGAGTCAATTTTCACGCTATTTGAAACAGCCTGATCCGATTGTACGCGTATTATCTTATGAAGGATCGCACTATTCTGTTCAAGGGAATGTGGCTCAAATAGGTCAATTTCCACTAGGCAATCAACCAGTGAGTGTTTATGCCGCACTAGGTTTGGCGGGTGGCTTAAATGATTTAGGTGATCCAAGTACAATCACATTAATTCGTGATGGTGTGAGTTATACTCTTAATCCAATCAGTTTGGAGAAATCTGGTTATTCATTACATAATTTATTACTCAAACCTAATGACACATTATATGTTGGTGAAAAAGATAGCCAAAAAATTTATGTGATGGGTGAGGCAAATAAAAGTCAGGCTTATAATTTGCGTGAAGAGGGTATGACGTTAAGCGATGTATTAGGCGAAAGTGCAGGGATAGACATGACTAGTGCAAGTGCTAAAGGGGTTTATGTGTTGCGTAGTAATCAAAATCACCAAGAAACTGAAATTTATGTAATGGATTTATCCAATATTGGTAATTTTGGTTTAGCCAATCAATTTACGATGCAACGTAATGATATTGTTTATATTGACGCAACAGGATTAACCCGTTGGCAACGTATTGTGAATCAAATTCTTCCATTCTCAAATACTGTTTATAACTTCTCAAAATAAGGATAATCTATATGTTTAACCAAATTTTGGTCGTTTGTACGGGGAATATTTGCCGCAGTCCAATGAGTGAATATTTATTTAAACGGGTACGCCCTGATTTGCATATTTCATCGGCAGGTATTGCTGGTTTAACAGGTTATCCAGCGGATGAAAGAGCCATTCTAAGTATGGATCGTTTAAGCATTGATATGCACGCTCACGTGGCACAAAAATTAAATAGGGAACATCTAATAAAAGCCGATTTGGTTTTAGTGATGGATTTACAACAGCAAAAATATATTGAACAGAACTGGCCGTTCACAAAAGGAAAAGTATTTCGTTTAGGACACTGGCACAATATGGATATTGCTGATCCCTTCCAACAAGATCAACAATTTTTTTATAATACCTGCCAGCTTATTCAAGATTGTGTTGATGACTGGGTTAAGTATCTTTAATTTTAAGAGTAAGAATAATGAGTAAACAACATATTGAAGAGAATGATACGATAGATCTAAAAGAGATACTATTCTCTTTGTTATCGCAATGGAAGTTAATTGGCTTATTTACTTTAGTCGCATTGTTAATAGGCTTTGTATATTTACGCACTACACCAAACACTTATGCAGTGAATGCAATGGTACAAGTAGAGGATAAGAAAGGTGGAACTGCCGCACTGTTCGGTGATCTATCCGATGTATTTAATCAATCTTCCGTTGCTCAAGCAGAAATTGAAATCTTAAAATCACGTATGGTTTTAGGTAAAGTTATCAAAGATTTACATTTAGATGTATTGATTTCCAATAAAAACGACACTTTATTTAACCGTATGACTTCATCAAATCGCAGTCGTGTGGAATATCAACAGGATTCGGTTACTTTTATTGATGAAGATAAACGTTTCACCCTGAGTCATTTTGTTGTACCCGCATCATTTGAGAATAATGCACTTATTCTTGAATTGCAGGGTGAACAATTTCGTTTGATTGATGAAAACTCCAATCAGACCGTGTTTGAAGGTATTATTAATCAAACAAAGGGTGTATCAAATAGTAGCGAATGGCATTTAGATGTGGCAACTCAAGATAATTTTGATGCACGATATACGATTAAAAAAATGTCGCTTGATGCAGCAGTGAATTATTTAAACCTAAGCTACTCGGTCGCTGAGAAAGGTAAACAAACAGGCGTATTGCAATTAAATTATCAAGGTGAAGACCAGTACCATTTGGTTAAAGTGTTAAATCATATTTTGACCGTGTATAAAAAACAAAATATCGAACGACACTCTGCTGAAAGTACACAAACACTGAAGTTCTTAGAAGGACAGCTACCAGAATTAAAAGCAGATTTAGATAATGTGGAACGTCGTTATAATGATTTTCGGATAAAACACAATACGGTTGATATTCAAAAAGAAGCGGAATTATACCTTGAACAAAGTATCAATTTAGAAACCACTAAATTAATGTTGGAACAAAAACGTGCGGAATTATCGGCGAAATATACCAAAGAACACCCAGCAATGCGTGAAGTAGAGGCACAAATTCGCTCCGTAAATAGCAAAATCAATGAATTAAATTCTGCACTCAAAGGGGTACCTGATTTACAACGCCAATATTTACAACTTTATCGTGATGTGGAAGTCAATACTAAACTATATACTAACCTTTTAGATTCATACCAAAAATTAAAAATTGCTCAAGTGGGAGAAATTGGTACGGTTCGTATTATCGACCAAGCGGTAATTCCAGAACAACACATTAAACCAAAACGTATGTTGACCATTTTATTATCCGCTTTTGCAGGTGGAGCGTTAGGTGTTTTATTTGCGCTGGCTAAAACCATGTTACGCTCAGGAATTCGTTCATCAGAAGAAATTGAACAACATGTAAATTTACCAGTATATGCAACTATTCCACATTCATCAGTGCAAGAAAAGCGTGCCAAAGTATTAAGAAAATACAAGTCTATTCCAATTTTAGCGGTTACGCATAATCAGGATATGGCGATTGAAAGTTTGAAAAGTATCCGTACTACGTTACATTTTAATTTAATGAATACGGAGAACTGCATTATTTCGATTTTAAGTTCTTCACCTGAAGTTGGTAAATCGTTTGTTACTGTGAATTTAGGCACATTATTAGCACAAGATAATAAACGCACTCTTATAATTGATGCAGATTTAAGACGAGGGTATTTACATAAATATTTTAATCACAAACTTGATAATGGTTTAGCACAATATTTAGCAGGTACAGCATCGCTTGATGACATTATTGTGAAAACATCAATAGATAATTTATATTTCTTACCACGTGGTAAATTTTCAAATAACCCATCTGAGCTGATTGGTTCAGCACGTTTAGGTAAATTATTAGAGCAGCTCAGTAGCCAGTATGATCGTATTATTATTGATACGCCACCAGTATTAGCGGTAACTGATAGTTTATTGATTGCACAATATTGCACGATGAACTTATTGATTGTGGGCTACAGACAGACTAAATTAGGTGAGTTAGATCTGACTATCAATCGCTTTAATCAAGCGGGTTTGAAAATTAATGGCTGTATTCTTAATAATATTCAAAGAGAGGTCAATCTTGGTTATAGTTATGGATATAATTATATGAGCAATAAGGGGAATTGGTAATCTTTGGATTAAAAATCAATTAGTTATATTTTTCTATCTTTTCCCCTCGCTCGTTTACGGGCGAGGGGAAAATAATTGCTGTAAAAATTATTTTCCGTCCCAAGCCTTAATTGCATTATGACGAATATCTATACGGCTTTTAGCATCACCTTTGTAGTAGTTTTTATCCATACCACTTTCCCAGTCACCATAATTTGGATTAGGTAATACAATGAATTTTTTGCCAAATTTTTCTTTGTTTTGTTGTACAAAGGCACGACGTTGTTCATTGGATTTATGGTAAGGTTCATCGCCAAAATCATTTAAGTTATCCCCGATATAAAGTACTATTTCATAGCCTTGTTTTTCAATATCAGCGAAACGAGTAGATTTGTTAGATTTATCTTTTTTAAGCAATAAGGTTTGTTCGTTTACACCGTTGAAGCCTAATTTATTCATATTATCAATGGTGCCTATTTTTTCATTGCTATCTTTGCGGTTGGATACATAAAACATCGTGCCTTTATGACTATTTACATAGTTATTAAACTCTACCGCACCAGCAATAGCTTGAGTTTGGCGAGCATTGACCCAACGGGTCCAACTTTCGCTGTCAAAGGCTTTATGATTTTTGATCTGCCAACCTGCATAAGCACTGTTATCTACCATTGTTTCATCTAAATCTACCACAACCGCTTTTTTCTTGCCTTTGGTAACTTTAGCATTGTCAAACGCGACTTTAGCAAGATTAAAGGCTTGGTGAGCAAGGGCTTGGTATTCTCCAGATTGTTGTATCCAGTTAATGCCTAAGGTAGCCTGTTCTTGTAAAATCATTTCATCATGTTTATTACTATCATGAGTACACCCCGATAAAATAAACATTGATGTCATTGCAATGGCAGTTAATTTAAATAATTTCATATTGTTCTCCTTTGTTAGTTTAGGTTTTATGTTGAAAACGGTGTAAACAACACTTCTAAAAGTTAAAGTAAACGCTCTAATACTTGTGCAATACCATCACCATCATTATCAGTGGTGACAAATTTTGCTTGTGTTTTTACTTCTTCTTCGGCATTTCCCATTGCTACGCCATAACCTACGGCAGTTAGCATACTGGTATCGTTATGATTATCGCCGAATGCAATAACTTGTTCAGGGGAAACTTGCCATTGTGTTAATAAATCGACTAATTTACCGCCTTTACTGTTACCATTATTGGCAATATCTACACGATCAATCCAAGACCATTCGCAGCTAAATTCAGAAACGGGCAGATTTTCCACCGCACTTTCCATATCTTGGCGATTCTGTGAGCTGATCACAAATTTCCAAATTTGTTCAGTTGGATTATGGAAGATTTCTTCAAAATTACTCACTTGACGTACATCAGGGCGAACATCTGCGGGGCAACTTGCCGCCCATTGGGTGAATTTTGTCATGTGAGCATTGAGTTTCTGATAGTTCATTGTGTTACGGCTATACATCAATAAATCTAACTGATATTGCTCGGCAATTTTTAATACGGTGTCACATTGACTGGCTGAAAGTGGATTAGCTAATTCAACTTCGTCAGTTGCAGGGTGATAGATATAAGTACCGTTACAACAAACAATCGGCGTGTCTAATTGTAATTCGTGATAATAGGGTTTTACCGCAGTGTGATGGCGACCTGTTACGATCACGACTTTAATCCCTTTTTGACGAATTTCAGCAATAGCTTTTTTGCTACTTGGTAAAATTTGCCCTTTACTGTTTAACAAGGTACCGTCTAAATCAAATGCAACGACTTTATATGTCATGGTGGGGTTTCCTTAAATGTGATTAAAATTATTCCGTAGGAAAGATAAATGGATTTAACCCACTACGGGCAAAGCCTTTTTCTTCCATTTCAATATCAAGAAAAATACTGGCTAAGTCATCTGCTACGGCTTCCACATAGGGATCTTTTTCTTGATATAAGATTTTTAAATAACTATGACATTCGCCACAGCTTTCCGCACGGACAGCGGATTGTTCGCTGTCGAGTAACCAATACTCCAGTTCTTTTGATTGGTCACAGTTGGTACATTTTGCTCGCACAACATTCCATTCACTTTCACAAAGGGAGCAATGTAAATAACGTAAGCCCTGTTCTGCTCCAAAGTGAATGACACTAGACACTGGAACGGATTGACAAACAGGGCAGTGATGTAACCCTTCACCACTTTCTTGATGAGCAGAGTGAGGTATATATTGGGTTAGTTGCACCCAATATAGTGACAATGCCGCCCAAATAAAGACCGCTTTATCGCTACTGACATGTGCATAATCTTGTGCTAATAATTGATTAGCAAATTGTTCTAATTCACTACTTGATGCTTTTTCTAGGCTATCAATAGTACCGAGCATTTGTTCGTTAGCGATGGATCGGATTTCACAGAGTAGAGTCGCTAAATAATCACGCCATTGTGAACTACGTTGCCAGTTTTTGATGTTTAAAGGTTGAATTTCACTAAAGTCAATTTCAGGTTTAATCAGCGGGTTTTCTTGTAAAATTAATAATTGAGCTTCTGCGATGTTGGCGGCAAATTCAAGATAGTTAGCAAAAGGGTGATCTTTTGCTAAATCACGTAAGCGTTTTGCTCGGCGTTCATAAAGATTTTTGACATTGGTAAATAATAAGGGTGGCTGTTGATAAGAGTTTGCCACTTGCTTAATTTCATTTTCAGGGAGAATTTTTATTGCCATAATATACTCATATAATGAAAAGTGCGGTTAATTTTACCGCACTTTTTGGTTTTTAGGAATTTTAGTTGAATTATTTTGCCTGACCATCCATTTTTTCAAGCTCACTTGCCTTTTTATTGGCTTCAATTTCTTTTTCTAATTCAGGTAACACTTCTTCTTTAAACCATTTCGGGTGATGTTTTTTCGCCCAACGTACGGTTACCCAACCTTCCACCATGCCACGAATTGAGCCTTTTACCCAAAATGCCATATACATGTGTACCATAATTCCTGTAAATAAGGCAAAGGCACTGGCAGAATGAAGTAAAATCGCAATACGAATAACAGGAATTGGGAAATTGTGACTGAAATATTGTCGCCACATAATGATTCCCGTAATTAATAGGGTGAACATGGCTAAAATCAAGGTCCAGAACAACATTTTCTGCCCGAGATTGTATTTCCCGTTGTATGCCACATCGTGTTCGTGACCAAGCAACACCTGTTTAGTGCCTTTTAACCAGCGAATGTCATTTTTCTCTGGAATATTATGGTGCCAATAGGTCAGCACCATAATGATAAAGGCGATAAACATTAAAATTCCCGTAAACGGATGCACCGCACGAGCGATAGCAGGTGTACCAAGAATGTAAGTCAACCACGCAAAATCAGGGAAGAAAAAGGCTAAGCCTGATAAACCTGTGGTAAAAAAGCAGATCACTAGCAACCAGTGAGCCACACGAGCAGGGGCTTTGTGACGAATAATCCGCGTATCTTGCGTAATTTCCGTCAGTTTTTGATGTTCACTCATTATTTATCCCCCTTACTGGCTTTTTTCTGTTCTTTTTCCCGTTGTTTTTGGGCTTTCTTTTCTTCCTTTTCACGTTTTTTCTGAGCTTTACGTTCAGCGATTTCACGATCTTCTTGTTCAAATTTCTCAAAATGATCGTCAACATCTTCTTCTACGTTTGGACCCACACTCACATAGTGAGCGACTTCAGCCAGCAACAAGCCACCCATAGCTACCGCAGCAACTGGTTTGAGCAAGTCTTTCCAAAGTTCCACAGAAAGATCCACACTTGGATTTTTTGGTAAGCCAGAATACAGTTCAGGTTTATCCGCATGGTGCAACACATAGATAACGTGTGTACCACCAACTCCCTCAGGATCGTAAATGCCTGCATTTTCATAACCACGAGATTTGAGTTCTTTCACTCGTTCTTCGCCATAATGCAACATTTCTTCTTTCGAACCAAAGCGAATTGCTCCTGTTGGACAGGTTTTCACACAAGCGGGTTCTTGTCCGACATTGACCCGATCTACACAAAGGGTACATTTATAGACACGATTGTCTTTCGGGTTCATTCTTGGAATATTGAACGGACAGCCTGCGATACAATAACCGCAGCCGATACATTTATCTGATTGGAAATCCACAATCCCGTTGGAGTATTTGATAATCGCCCCTGGCGACGGACAGGCTTTTAAGCAACCTGGTTCGGTGCAGTGCATACAGCCGTCTTTACGGATCAACCATTCTAAGCGATCGTTTTCTTCCACTTCTTGGAATCGCATCACTGTCCATTGTTCCGCATTGAGATCGATAGGGTTATCATATACACCTACACATTCTTGTGGAGTGGTACGAATATCATTCCATTCGGAACAGCCAACCTGACAGGCTTTACAACCGATGCAGGTGGTGACATCAATCAGTTTTGCCACTTCCACTACATGCGAGCGAGCATGCGGTGGTGGAGTAACAAAAGATGTCGCAGAGCTTTTTACAATAGTTTGTTCTTGTACTGTCATATTGCCCCCTAAGCGACTTTCTCAATGTTCACAAGGAACGTTTTATATTCTGGAGTCTGCGTATTTGCATCACCCACACGACTGGTTAACGTGTTGATTAAGAATGATTTTTTTCCTACAGTAGAGAAACCACCATGAATTGGAATACCTACCGTATGGATTTTCTTACCGTCCACATCAAGGGATTTAACTCGTTTAGTGACCACCACTTTAGTTTTGATAAAGCCACGTTTTGAACTAACTTTCACGGTATCGCCTTGTTTAAGTCCTTTTTCTGCCGCCAAATCTTCACTGATTTCCACAAAAGGTTCAGGTTGCACAATCATATTTAACATGGATTGTTTAGTCCAGAAGTGGAAATGTTCCGTTAATCGGTAAGTGGTTCCCACATAAGGGAATTCATTGGCATGACCAAAACTTGCCTTATCATTTTCCAAAATACGTGCCACAGGGTTAGACACCACATTCGGGTGAAGTGGATTAGTACCAATAGGCGTTTCAATAGGTTCGTAATGTTCTGGGAATGGACCCTCTACAATCTTATCTAGGGAGAATAAACGGCTCACCCCTTCTGGTTGCATAATAAATGGCGACACATTACTATTTGGTGGAGCCGTACCGAAATCGGCAATATCAATGTAATTCCAGTTTTTGCCGTTCCATTTAACTAACGGGCGTTTCGGATTCCACGGATTTCCTGCCAAATCCGCCGAAGCACGGTTATACACAATACGGCGGTTGAGAGGCCATGCAAATGTCCAACCGAGGGTGTTACCTAAGCCAGACGGATCACTATTGTCCCGATTTGCCATCATATTGCCTTTTGGTGTCCATTGCCCTGTGTAAATCCAAATCACAGATGAAGTGGAACCGTCATCACGCAATTGAGCAAAGCTAGATAATAGATCGCCTTTTTTCGCAATCAGATTACCTTGTGCATCATACAGATCTTCCAACGCATAGCCATTATTTTCTTTGGCTAATTCGTCAGCTCTCGGCTCTAACGGATTGGCGTAATTCCACGTCATTGCTTCAATGGTATCAATGGAAGGACCACCTTCTTTATGATACATTTCCAACATCACTTCACGGATTTCAGATAAAATATCCACATCGGGCTTGGCTTCTTTTGGTGGTTCAGCCGCTTTCCAGTGCCATTGTAACCAACGTGCAGAGTTAGCAATCGAACCATCTTCTTCGGCGAAACAAATGGTTGGCAAGCGAATCACTTCGGTTTGAATATCGGCAGGATTGACATCATTAAATTCACCATGGAAATTCCAGAACTCAGAAGTATCTGTCGCCAATGGGTCACAAATAATCAAAAATTTCAATTTTCGCAACGCACTTGAAATCTTATTCTTATCAGGATAAGAGGCTAATGGATTATAACCTTGACAGATATAGCCATTAATTTTGCCTTGATCCATTAAATCAATGAATTGCAAGTGATCCAGTTTCTTTTTGTATTGTTTTGGCAAATTGTGATAGCCAAATTCATTGTCTTTAGTCGCATTTTCGCCATAAAATGCTTTCAGCATACTCACCATAAATTTCGGTGTATTTTGCCAATAGTTGACTTGCCCTTCAACCGTGGCTTTTGGTGTAATCCGATTTAAAAAGGCTTCAAGGCTCACATCATTTTCGGTTGGTAATGGAATATAACCAGGTAACATGGTTGGGAACAAGCCCATATCAGTAGAACCCTGAACATTCGAGTGTCCACGTAACGCATTCACGCCACCACCAGATACCCCAATATTGCCTAATAATAATTGGATCATCGCCATGGAACGAATGTTTTGTGTACCCACAGTATGTTGTGTCCAACCTAAGGCATACAAGAACGATGCTGCACGATCAGGTGCGGCTGTTGATGCAATGGTTTCAGCAAATTCATAGAACGCTGTTTGTTTTGTGCCACAGATCCGTTCTACCATTTCAGGGGTATAACGTTCCACGTGTTTTTTCAACAAATTAATCACACAACGCGGATCTTGTAAGGTCATATCCCGTTTTGGTTGCCCGTTTTCATCTAATTGATAGGACCAAGTGGATTTATCATAGCTACGTTTTTCTTCATCATAGCCCGTAAATAAACCATCTTCAAACCCAAATCCTTCATTAATCAAGAAACTGGCGTTAGTGTAATGTTTAACATATTCGTGTTGGATCTTATCGTGATCTAACAAATACTTAATCACACCTAATAACAACGTAATATCTGTACCAGAACGAATAGGCGTATAAAAATCTGCTACGGCTGCCGTACGGTTAAAGCGTGGATCGACCACCATTAATTTGGCTTTATTGTGTTTTTTCGCTTCAATAACCCAGCGGAAACCTACAGGGTGTGCTTCAGCGGCATTACCGCCCATCACGATAACGACATCAGCATTTTTCATATCAACCCAGTGGTTGGTCATGGCACCGCGACCAAATGTTGGAGCAAGACTTGCTACCGTTGGTCCGTGTCAGGTACTCGCTTGGTTGTCTAATACCAACATTCCTAATGCTCGTCCCCATTTATGGGTCAGCATACAGGTTTCATTGCTGGCAGCCGAAGCGGCTAACATTCCTGTGGTTGTCCAGCGATTGACAGGCGTTCCCACTTCATTAGTGGATTGCCAGTTGGCATCACGGTCATCTTTGAGTAAACGAGCGACTTTATGAATAGCCTCATGCCAAGAAAGGCGTTCCCATTTGTCGGAACCTGGGGCGCGATATTCAGGGTATTGTAAACGGTTTGGACTGTTGACATAGTCTAATACACCAGCTCCTTTCGGGCATAATGCACCACGACTCACAGGGTGATCAGGATCCCCCTCAACATGAGTGAGTTTCCCACGAGCATTCATTGCACCATCACCGAGGCTATACATCAACATACCACAGCCGACCGCGCAATAAGTACAGGTTTGGCGTGTTTCTTTGGCTCGTAAAAGTTTATATTCACGAGGTGCCGCTAAAGCAGTGGTTGGCATTAAGCCTAACGCCGCCACTGACGATCCCGCCATACCACCTGCACAGACTTTAAAGAACTTACGTCTTGAGATCTGCATAGATAATCCTTATCCAAAAAAATTTGGAAATATAGGTAGAAAATTGGTTAAGTTTAAAAAATTATAAAATGATTTATATTGCCGTTGATTGTTAATAAAAAGTTAAAAATCACTGTATAGAATACAACAATCACAGGGCTAAATCTACCTTATACAAGAAAATTATTTTGACGCAGATCACAAAAAACAAATTAAATTATCTCATAAATCAATGAAATAAGAATAGTTATCAATTAAATAGCTATAACCTGTGCTGGCGTACAGGGTTAGGCATGGTAACGATGCTCCGCATCTTGTATCGTTTAGTCACGGTGTGGCGTTACATTCCTAACACTGTATGTGAGTATTAGGCAATTTTCAGCTTATGTCACAATTTGCAGTTTAAAGCATTAAAAGGTAAAATTTCCCCAACTCAATTTGCCGATGGATACGCAATATGTCGCAAACGTTTTCATTTCCTCCATACCAAAGACGTACCATTAATACGGTTAAAAAATCCCCAACTCAACAGTTGGATATTCGACAACAGATGGATTGTTTAGCGGTAGAAACCCCAGTTGCTTTAGTCTATAACGGCATTTCTCACACCGTGATGATGTGTACCCCAATGGAGCTTGAAGATTTTGCTTATGGCTTTTCTTTAACCGAAGGCATTATTGATCAACCAAGTGATATTTATGGCATTGATATTATCACCAGTTGCCAAGGTATTGAAGTGCAAATTGAACTGGCGACTCGCTGTTTTGTTCGATTAAAAGAACTTCGCCGCACATTGACTGGCAGGACAGGGTGCGGGATTTGTGGTTCGGAACAATTAAGCCAAGTTACTAAAAAATTGGCGAAATTACACCGCACTTTGACCTTTGATTTAAACCGATTAGATGACTGTTTAACGCAAATTCAAAATGCTCAAATTTTAGGTAAACAAACAGGCTCAACTCATGCCGCGGCTTTTTTCGATCCACAAGGCGATTTGCTGGCTATTCGGGAAGATGTGGGACGACACGTTGCATTGGATAAATTGTTAGGTTGGCACGCCAAAGCGGGTAAACCACAAGGCTTGGTGTTAGTGACCAGTCGAGCCAGCTATGAAATGGTACAAAAAACCGTAACTTGTGGTATTGAAATGCTGATAGCGATTTCTGCCAGTACCGATCTTGCGGTGAAAATGGCGGAAGATTGTGATCTCACCCTGATCGGTTTTGCACGAACAGGGCGAGCGACCATTTATAGTGGCGAAGTGCGGTTAATTTTAGGTGAGTTTTAGCCTGTTTAAAGCCAATTAAAACAGGCTAATCTCATGTTAGTTATCGGCTTTGGTAGCTTCAAACCATTTTTCTAATAACCGTTTACTTTCTTCATTTGAACCGAAGCGAATAAAATCAATATCAATAAATTTTAATTTTGTCGGATCACTCGCTTTTGGTGCGGGTTGAGCATGGATATTGGTTGGGAGCTGATAGGAATCAGCTTCTCGCCAAGGAATTTCTTGGGCTTCAGGGCTAAGTAGATAATCAATAAATAATTTAGCATTATCTAAATTTCTCGCACCTTTAATAATACTGGTTGCCCCTAAGGTGTAACCAATGCCCTCACAGGGTAAAATCCCTTTTACGGGTGAACCTTTCTCTTGTTCTCGCACATAACTGTGCATAAAACTAATGTCCACCGCGACTTCACCCGTTGCCAAATTACCCGTGGCTAAACCGCTTTTGCTGTATTGTGCTACGTTGTTGTGTAATTTTTTTAAATAGTCGAAGGCTTGTTGCTCACCAAATAATTCAATCAAGGTGGTTAAAAAAGAGTAACCCGTGCCAGATACCCGAGGATCCGCATATTGAATTTGATCTTTAAACGCAGGATCCAGTAAATCTTTAAAGCATTTTGGTTCGGGAATACCAAGTTTGGCGAGTTTTTCCGTGTTGACACCAATGCCTAATTCCATTAAATAAATAATAGAAATAAAATCACCTCGTTGTTGCATTAATTGATTAAATCTTGGCATGATGTCTTTTTGTAATGGGGAGCGATAGGATTCAAGTAAACCTTGATCTACTGCTTGTAAATGAGGTTCTAAGGTGCCGCCGTACCAAACATCGGCTTGTGGATTACTTTTCTCGCTTTTAATTTTGCCAAGAATCGTTCCTGTACTGTTACGCACAAATTGAGTTTCCACATTGTATTTTTCGGCAAAATGTTGCGTCACTTTTTCACAAGTAACGTTTTGCACACTACAGTACACTGTCAATTTACCTTCGGCGATGGCATTGGGGCTAAATAAAACGGTTAATAAACCACAAAGTGCGGTGATTTTTAGAGAAGTTTTTCGACCTTTGGAAAAACGAGATAAATGGGATATAAAGCAGGTTTTCATTAACTTATTCCTTATATTTGATGAGTAAAATAAGCTAACACCTAAAAGGAATTTACCTTAAACAGAAAAGAACTAATTCAGGTGAATTTTTTCTTCCGTTAGTTTCCTACGTCAGCGTTAACTGTATCAGGTTCACGGGTATGTTCTCAGCTGGTACACTAGCACCCCGACTAACGCAATGCACTATAATACTTAATGCTTCATTTGTAAATAACAGGATAGTTAAAATTCTCATTGTTTTACGTCTAAAAAATGGCTATAATTTACTGTAAATAAAAACAGATTAAATTAATAATTATGGCAGATATTTCAGAATTACTTGATGGTTTAAATGATAAACAGCGTGAAGCTGTTACGGCAAAACTGGGCAATTATTTAGTATTAGCAGGGGCGGGGAGTGGAAAAACCCGTGTATTAACGCATCGGATTGCTTGGTTGGTGGCAGTGGAGGGGATTTCTGCTGGAAACATTATGGCGGTCACTTTCACTAATAAAGCAGCGGCGGAAATGCGTCATCGGATTCAACAAACCTTAATGCAACATTCCGAACAAAGTTTATTTGCTATGTGGGTTGGTACCTTTCACAGTATTGCTCATCGTTTATTGCGTTCCCATTATGCGGATGCCAAGTTACCTCAGGATTTTCAAATTTTGGATAGTGAAGATCAGCTTCGTCTGGTTAAACGTTTATTAAAATTACATAACTATGATGAAAAAAATTTCCCTCCAAAACAAGCCTGTTGGTATATCAACCATCAAAAAGATGAGGGATTACGTCCACATCAAATTGAAGATATGAATAATCGTCACGAAAAAGAATGGATTCGTATTTATCAGATTTATCAAGAAACTTGTGATCGTTCTGGCTTGGTGGATTTTGCCGAAATTTTATTACGTGCCTATGAATTATTTGCCAAAAATCCATTTATTTTACAAAGTTATCAACGCCGTTTTAGTCAAATTCTGGTGGACGAATTCCAAGATACCAACAAAATTCAATATGCGTGGATTAAGCTATTAGCGGGTAAAACAGGTAATGTGATGATCGTTGGTGATGACGATCAATCTATTTATGGTTGGCGTGGTGCTCAAGTTGAAAATATCCAACATTTCTTAGAGGATTTTGCACAAGCTCAAACCATTCGTTTAGAACAAAATTATCGTTCCACGGGTAATATTTTGCAGTCCGCCAATGAATTGATTGCCAATAATAGCGATCGATTGGGTAAAAACCTTTGGACGCAAGGCGATCAAGGTGAACCTGTTGGCATTTATGCGGCGTTTAATGAGCTTGATGAAGCCTTGTTTGTGTCATCACAGATTAAAATTTGGTTAGAAGATGGGGGGAATTTACAAGATTGTGCGGTGTTATATCGTAGTAATAGTCAATCTCGGGTATTAGAAGAAGCCCTTATTCGAGCTCAAATTCCTTATCGTATTTATGGCGGAATGCGATTCTTTGAACGACAAGAAATTAAAGATGCGTTGGCTTATCTGCGATTGGTTAATAATCCACATGATGATGCGGCTTTTGAACGAGTGATTAATACCCCAACCAGAGGGATTGGTGATAGAACCTTAGAGGTGTTGCGTCAACTGACTCGTGAGCGACAAATTACCTTATGGCAAGCGACACAAGTGGCGATCAGCGATAATAAATTGGCAGGACGTGCGGCAACCGCATTATTGCGTTTTGTAGAATTAATCAATTCGCTTACCCAAGAAACCGTTGAAATGCCTTTATTTGCTCAGACAGATTTTGTGATTAAACATTCGGGCTTATACAAAATGTATGAACAAGAAAAAGGGGAAAAAGGCGAAGTTCGGATTGAAAACTTGGAAGAACTGGTTTCTGCCACACGAGAATTTATTAAACCTGACGAAGCGGAAGATATGTCAGATTTAACCGCTTTTTTAACCCATGCGTCTTTGGAAGCAGGGGAAGAACAAGCCAGTCCACATCAGGCTTGCGTGCAGATGATGACTTTACATTCCGCCAAAGGATTAGAATTTCCAAGAGTTTTTATGGTGGGCGTAGAAGAAGGGATTTTCCCAAGTTTTATGTCCCTAGAAGAACCAGGGCGATTAGAAGAAGAACGCCGTTTGGCTTATGTTGGGATTACCCGAGCGAAACAAAAACTGACGATTTGCTATGCAGAAAGTCGCCGTTTATATGGTAAAGAAGAACGCCATATTCCCTCTCGCTTTATTAATGAATTACCTGAACAATGTATTCAATCGGTGCGATTACGTGGTACGGTGACACGAGCCTATAATCAACAAGTTGTGTCTAAAAGTGCGGTGCAAAATAGCCAAATTTTATGTCATGACGACAGCGATTGGAAAAAAGGGCAGAAAGTTCGCCATGCTAAATTTGGGCAAGGAACGATTATTAATGTGGAAGGGGCAGATCACAATACTCGATTACAAATTGCTTTCCAAGGGCAAGGAATTAAATGGCTGATTGCTCATTTGGCAAAGTTAGAGCGTGTTTAATTATCGGAATATGATTAAGAGAATTATTTTATTCATCCTTAGATGGCACAGGGCGATTGTGGCAAAAAAACAAATTTAATTAGTTGCAAATTTGGCGTAAAAAAGATTAAACTAAAGCTGTTCTCATCGGGGTGCTTTATAAAGGCTGAGAAAATACCCGTAGAACCTGAACCGATTAATATCAGCGTAGGGATTTGAGAAAGGTCAAAAAATTTTGTCAATTTTGACCGCACTTGAATTCCTTTAATAGAGTACGAATACTCATCAATTAAAGGATTTTTTATGTCTAAATTAAAAACACTTTCTTTTTTCACCGCACTTTCCACTATTTCAACCGCTGTGTTTGCAGCTCCGCAGACTGTCAATATTTATACCGAAGAATTTTTTGGTGCAGACTGGGGACCAGGCAATGAAGTGAAACAATTATTTGAACAAGCTAATTCACAATGTGCAGTGAGTTATCAAGTATTTGATAATCGCAATACCATGTTTAACCGTTTACGTTTAGAGGGTAAAAAAACCGTTGCCGACGTTGTTATTGGGTTGGATAATTTCCAAAAAGAAGCAGCTTACCAAAGTGGATTGTTCGCCAAAACTCAGGTGGATTTAACCGCACTTTCCTTGCCTTTTGAATGGCAAGATCAAACTTTCATTCCTTATGAATTTGGACAATTTGCGTTTATTTATGATAAAACCAAATTAACCAATCCGCCAAAAACCTTAAAAGAATTAGTTGAACGCCAAGATTTACGTGTGATTTATCAAGATCCACGCACTAGCAGTATGGGACGTGGTTTTTTGGTGTGGTTAAACTTAGCTTATCCTCAACAACAAACCGAGCAAGCATGGAAAACCTTAGCCAAACATACAGTTACCGTTGGCAAGGGTTGGACTGAAACTTACGGGGCATTTTTGAAAGGGGAATCGGATCTTGTGTTTAGCCATAGCACATCACCGATTTATCATTTATTGAAAGATAAAACTGATCAATATGTTGCCACGGATTTTACCGATGGTGCAGTTTATCAAGTGGATACCATTGCTAAAATTAATAAACCACAGGTGAATGAATGTGCCGATAAATTTATCCAATTTATGGTAAGTCCGCAAGCTCAACAGGTGCTGATTCCCAAAAATGTCATGCTTTCTGTGAGTTCAGCAAAAATTGAACCGCACTTTGATGCGTTAAAAGCTCATCAGTTTAATGTTCAAGCTTTAGATACAGAAAAAGTAAGCAATGAAAATATCAAAAGCTGGACGGAAAAATGGCAAGCGGTGTTAAGTCAATAGGATTGCCGTCTATTTTTGCTCAATATAAACAAATAGGTCGCCAGTTAAAATGGCGACATTATGTGGCTGGGCTATTGGTGTTGGGTTTGTTATTTAGCCTATATATCAATAGTTTATTTGCCGTATTTAGCTTCGGGAATGAAAATTCAGATGGTCATTTATGGCAAGGACTATGGCATGCTTTAGTGCAAAATAGCTATGTTCGGCAAGTCGTATATTTTAGCTTTTGGCAAGCTGGCTTATCGGCATTGTTATCGGTATTCTTCGGTTGGTTGTTTGCTCGAGCGTTTTTTTATCAATCTTTTTGGGGGAAATCTTGGCTATTGCGAATTTTCTCGCTGACCTTTGTATTGCCGTCTTTAGTGGCGGTGTTCGGTATTTTAGGTGTGTATGGGGCATCAGGTTGGTTAGCTCAACTATGTGCAAGGTTGGGCATAGCTTGGCGACCTGATATTTATGGTTTAAGCGGTATTTTAATTGCTCATCTTTTCTTCAATATCCCCCTTGCAATGCGAATGTTTTTACAAGTCTATCAGGCTATTCCTGTCCAACAGCATCAATTATCCGCTCAATTAGGCATTCGTGGTTGGCAGTTTGTTCGTTGGATTGAATTACCTTATTTACGTCAGCAGATTTTACCTACTTTTGTGCTGATTTTTATGCTTTGCTTTACCAGTTTTGCGATTGTACTGGTACTGGGCGGTGGACCCAAATACACGACTTTGGAAGTGGCGATCTATCAAGCTATTGTATTTGATTTTGATTTAGCTAAATCCGCTCAATTTGCGACTTTGCAATTTGTCTGTTTTTTTGTGTTATTTGCGTTAAGTAGTGTGTTAGGTCGTACATCAGAAAGTCAACTAAATCAATCGGTTTGCTGGTTCGCCAAACAATCAACTGCGGTGAAAATTGAACAAGTTTTTTGTTTAATTCTATTATCTATTTTTCTACTCTTACCCCTGTTAAACACCTTGCTAAGTGCGGTCTTTTCCAACGCCATTTTTTCTGTTTGGCAACAATCTGCCTTATGGCAAGCAATGGCATATTCCTTTACGATTGCCCCATTATCAGCCTTGCTGGCGTTGATGTTGGCGGTCGGTTTATTATTAGCATCACGTCGGTTACATTGGCAAGGGCTACACCGAATGTCAAACGCTATTATTAATATCACGATGGTTATTCTGGCGGTGCCAATGTTAATGTTAGCCACGGGTTTATTTTTGTGGCTAAAAGACTGGCAATTTTCCACCGTACAATTATTTGTGTTGATTATTTTATGCAACGCTGTGCTGGCTTTACCTTTTGTTATCCGCATTTTGGCAGTGCCAATGCAAAATAACTTGACCTACTACGAACGCCTTTGTCAATCGTTAGGGATTACTGGCTGGACTCGTTTTAAATTGATCGAATGGCAAGCCTTGAGCCAACCAGTGAAATATGCGTTTGCTTTGGCAAGTTGTTTGTCTTTGGGCGATTTCACTGCCATAGCGTTATTTGGCAATCAAGATTTTAGTTCTTTACCTTATTTATTGTATCAACAGTTAGGCAGTTATCGAGGGGAACAAGGGGCGGTGACAGCATTAGTGTTGTTAGTGAGTTGTTTTTTGGTATTTAGTGTGGTGGAAAATACCAAACAATCATAATGATCAATACCCTGAACTAGTGCAGGGTATTGATCTCATATATTTTTACTTCTTACTATCTCCAAGTTGATACAAACGTTGTTTATAAGCATAGCTTCCCCACAGGGAATAGGCTAACGCTTGTTTTTTCATTTCATCATTACCCTCAATAGCAGTTAATGTTTTGCTGTCTGGTGAATAAACATAACTTTCTGCTGGTTTGCCTTGTTGTAAAATCACAGTTTCTAACTGATTATTTTGCATTCGCATATAACCAAAGGTTTTGTCGTATTGCATTAAAGCACGATTGGGATCTTCTGGACGAGTGAGATCGTAGCCTAGCATCGGATAATTAGCACTGATACCAATTAGTGATAAAAGTGTAGTCGGCATATCAATTTGGCTGACTAAGCGAGGATCACGTCTTGCTTCAATATCCTTACCTAAAATTAACGCTGGAATATGGAAATGTTGCACTGGCACTAACGCCGCTCCGCCTACACGAGAATCGTGATCAGCAATGATTAAGAAAATCGTATCATTCCAATAATCGGATTGTTTGGCTAAATCAAAGAACAACCCTGTGGCAAAATCTGCATATTTGGCAGCATTATTTCTGGTGGCTTGTGGTTGTTCATACAAGTCAATTTTACCCACTGGAAATTCAAAAGGATCGTGATTGCTTGAGGTAAACACTAAGCTAAAGAATGGTTTGCCTTGTTGATGTAATTGATTAAAGGTGTCGTTGGCTTTATTAAACAAATCTTCATCACTTACGCCCCAAGTAGCGGTAAAATGTGGATTAACATAATCTTTTTCATCAATAATTTGCTGGAAACCGTTGCCATAGAAAAAGCTCGCCATATTATCAAAATGTTTTTCACCGCCGTAAATAAAGGATGTGTGATAGCCTTGTTTACTTAATAATTCAGCGATAGTGAAAAAGCCTTGCTGACTACCTGGTAATTTCACTACAGAACGAGCTGGGGTTGGCGTAAATCCTGCGGTGACGGCTTCAATTCCACGCACTGAACGTGTACCCGTGGCATACAGATTTTCAAATAACCAACCTTGTTTGGCGAGTTCATCAATTTTCGGTGAAAGTGGTTTTCCGCCTAACGTACCGATAAATTGTGCCCCTAAACTTTCTTCCAAGATAATCACCAAGTTTTTTGGTTTACCTTGATAACTGGCTTGATTTTGACTTAGGGTTGGTAATTCTGTTGAAATATAGTCAGATTCAGGACGATTACGCACGGCTTTTAAGGTACTAATCACTTCATCTAACGGCATTTTTCCGTAAATTTCCGCTGCATTGCCTTCATCTTTCATTTGTTGAATTGCAAAGAGTAGAGAATAGCCAGAGCTTAATACCAACGAATTAACTAAAGGATCGGGTGAGAAAGCTACCATCGCAGGATTAATGCCGCGGTGTTCTAAACTAGATCTTGCACCTAAAAAGGTGATACCACCAATTAATAAAAAGACGAGTGGTCGAGTGATTAATTGATTGTGCCATTTAGGATAAATGATATTTTTAAAGGCGTTATTTGCTAGTTTCCAGAATAAAAAAGCACAAAGTGCGGTTAAAATTGGGGCAGAAATTAATGCCGCTAAGTGTCCATTCCATAACATGGTGAACACTTCTTTGGGGTTGACCAAGTATTCTACAAATAAACGATTAGGACGAAGATCATAAGTATTGATAAAAGCAGGGGTTGCAAATTCCATAAAGAGCAGGAATGTACTTTCTATGACTAAGCCAATTTTTATCACACTTTGGATGAATTGCCCAAATTTATTTTTACCCGTAAAGAATATGCTTAAGATGATTAATGGTGAAAATAACCAACATAGAGCAGAGATGTCAATTCGAATACCATTTAAGAAAAGTTGAACCCAGTTACTAAACTCGCCAATACGTTCACTTTGCCATAAGGAAAGCCCTAATCGGCTGATAGATAACAGTATTAAATTGACAATAAAAAAGATAAAAAGAGGATAGATTGGACCTGATAAGCGTTTGAACATAATATATTCCTTGTTAACTATATCCCATGGTTTGAATAAAAATAATAATCAAGAGCCATTATTAGCATAAAAAAGAGTGCAAAATTGATTGATCTGCACTCTTTTTATATTGTCGATTAAGATAAGATTTTATCTAATTCCGCACTCACTTCTTCTACTTTTTTAGTACCGTCTAAACGGAAGTATTTAGTATCGCTAGATTTTGCTTCTGCTTGGTAGTAATCCACTAATGGTTTAGTAGTGTTGTGATAGACCTTTAAACGGTCTAATACCGTTTCTGGTTTATCATCTGCACGGATAATTAAATCTTCACCCGTAATGTCATCTTTTCCCTCTACTTTTGGCGGGTTATAAACCACGTGATAAGTTCGACCTGAGGCTTGGTGAACACGGCGACCACTCATCCGTTCAACGATCACCTCATCTGGCACATCAAATTCTAAAACATAATCAATACTAATACCGACCGATTTTAACGCATCGGCTTGTGGAATAGTGCGAGGGAAACCGTCTAATAGGAAACCTTTTTCACAGTCTTTTTGTGCAACACGATTTTTTACTAAAGCAATAATTAAATCATCTGGTACTAATTGACCAGCGTCCATTAAGGTTTTAGCTTGTTTACCTAAATCTGTACCAGCTTTAATGGCTGCTCGTAACATATCGCCAGTCGAAATTTGTGGAATACCGAATTTATTCATAATAAATTGAGCTTGTGTTCCTTTCCCTGCACCTGGTGCACCTAGTAAAATAATTTTCATAATATTCTCCAATAATAAAAAATAGTAAAATTTTAAGACGATATACCTTACATCTGTCTTTTAGTAAGTTCAAGTATTATAAGGTAAATTTGTATATTATCTTAGCCATAATTGTTATATTATGGCAAATTGTTTATGTTTTACTCTTATTTAGAGGTGCTAACTATGTCTTCTGCTTTATTTTCCTACTCTGATCTGACCACATTGGCTGAATTTGAACATTTTCAACAAAAAATTAGTCAGCTAGCTCAAGTGATGGGGATAGATTTAATGAAATATGAAATTGATCATCTGGCAGTACGAGTAAATAGTGATAAAAATGTTAAAAATTGGTTGGCGTTATTAATGAAGTTCGGTACAATTCTAAGCGACAATATTGTTAACGACAGGAGAATTTATTTAATACAATTAAATGAACCGTTAATATTATTAGGGAAATCAGTGGATATTGTCGAATTACCGTTTCCTAAAAATAAATGTTATCCATTGGAATCGTGGGAACATATTGAGATTGTTATACCATTTGAGGAAGATGAAAGTGTTTCACAATGGTTAAGCCGTCTTGAAAAAAATTTTTTATGGAACAAATTAACAACGCTTAGTGTTAAAGTGAGTGTACCAAAAGTTGATGGTGAACGATTACCAAATCCATCAATCGCCGTAAGTTTTGCTGATAAAAGTGAGAATTCCGTGTGCATTAAGGTTCATCCCTATAACATTAAGAATATTATTGAGGTTTGGTGAATGAAAAAATTTACTTTAGCATTAGCAATATTTGCACTGGGATTATCTGCTTGTTCAAGCAAATTTGATGATAATTCTTACAAAGGAACTATCTTATCTAGTCAATATGCAGGTGATGACTTAAAATTAACTGTAAGAAAGGATAACTGTGAAGGTAATAAGCATCAAGAGGTAGCTGAAACAGTTACAGAAGTAGTACAATATGATTCAGATATAGTGACTGGTTCTTGCATCCGAGTATATGAAGATAGAGTAGATAATATTTCTCGCTCTGAATCACGTTCTTGGGTATCAAGAGTTGGTATCGTTCTATAAATAAAGGTTAATTAACATGAAAAAAATTACATTAGCATTAGCAATTCTTACCGTTGTCGGCGTGACGGGTTGTGCTAATACAGATATCTATAGTGGTGATGTGTATTCAGGAAATCAATCAAAAGAAGCACGTTCAATTAGCTATGGTACTATCGTTTCTGCTCGTTCTGTTAAAATTCAAGCAGATAATCAAGGTGTGCTTGGTACAGTAGGTGGTGGTGTGCTTGGCGGTGTTGCTGGTTCTACTATTGGTGGCGGTAGAGGTCAAGTGTTAGCAAGTGCGGTTGGTGCGGTTGCTGGTGCTGTAATCGGTAGCAAGGTCGAAGAAAAAGCAACTCAGGTTGACTCTTTAGAAATTACTATTAAGAAAGATGATGGTAACGAAATCGTTGTTGTGCAAAAATACGATGAGAAGTTAACTAAAGCAGGTACTCGAGTTCGCATTGTTGGCGGTTCAAGTCTAAATGTTTCTGCTTTGTAATTAGATGTTGTGAATAAAAAAGCCCTTTGAGAATAAGTCAAAGGGTTTTTTATTTAAGTTAATTTACTCGCTTTGAACGGAATTTTTACTAAATAACGCAATTAAAGGTAATAAAATTGCACAACTAATAGCACCGATTAGAATACCAATGAATAAATCAACTAAAAAAGAAAAATAACTATTAATTTGTAGGCTTTCAATAAAGTGGTGTAATACGGGTAAATAATGCACAAAAATCCCACCGCCCACTAAAAACATGGCGATCACTCCAATCACTGATAAGGATTTCATAAACCAAGGCATAAAAAACAGTAAAAACTTACCAATTTGCTGTGCTACGGTGTTTTCTTTCTGGATTAACCACAAACCAATATCATCTAATTTTACGATGAAAGCAACTAATCCATATACAAAAACCGTAATGCCAATACCTACTGCTAATAATGTCAATATTTTAGGTAATAATTCAGCTTCTTGAATTGAACCTAAGGCAATAATGATTATTTCTGCGGAGAGAATAAAATCCGTTTTAATTGCACCTCTGATTCTATCTGTTTCATTACTATTGTTGCTATTACTAGTTTCTAAAGTGCGGTCTAAATCATTATGATTTTTATGCAAAAATTTATGGACTAATTTTTCCATGCCTTCAAAGCATAAATAAGCACCGCCGATCATTAACAGAATATTAATAAATGAGGGTAAATATATAGCAAATAATAAGGCTATGGGAATCAGAATAAATTTATTCCATAGTGATCCTTTTGCCACCGACCACACGATCGGCAATTCTCGACTCGCCGCAATGTCTTTTCCGCTTACTTGGTTAGCGTTTAAGGTTAGATCATCGCTGATCACTCCAACCGTTTTCTTGGCTGCGACTTTGGTCATTAACGCTACATCATCTAATACCGATGCAATATCATCGAGTAAGGTAAATAAGGAACTAAATGCCATTTTTTCTCCTATTTACTTCCAATTTTCTTTTTTAGCTTTTTGTAATTTAGCATAAGCAGCAAGTAATTTTTGATGTGCTGCAAATTTTTGTAAATGTTCATCATCTGCCAATAAATCATAGAACGGATTACCACCATTTACCGCTTTCCACGCAAAATCCACCGTACTTTTACCGTACATTTTCTCAAACACTTCCCGATATTGTTCAGGTTCACGATCTTCATCAAGGAATAACTCTATACTGCTGATTAAGCAACGATAGTAGTTGGCACGTTCTGGTGTGAACACGGAGCTGTTCATATTGTATGCCCAATTCGCCCAGTCTAATGCCAATTCCAAATCACCTAAAGCGAGATAAAGCATTGATTTTAATTCACCCACACGTAAGGTCGTCCAACCTGATTTTGGTGGTGGCACAATACCGATAAATTCACGCACACGGGTAGCGTCATCAATGCCTTGCTCGTCTAATTCGTCCAATAATTCTTGATAAGTATCTGCATCGTGGTGGAAGTGCGGTAAATCTAACAGGATTTCACGCCAGTCCATACCCATATTATTATTAGCGTATATTAAATCGTCCACAGGGTAAATATCCGACATTGACGGCACGATAATACGGCAAGCATACACATCTAAATGATTGTAATCCATAATATAAACTTCTTTGCCGTCCGCATTAAAGATAGACATTAGATTATGATATTCTTGTTCTGTGCTACCCGAAAAATCCCAATGCACAAACGGATAATCCGCTTGTTGTTTAAATAAATCCCACGAAATTAAACCGCTCGAATCAATAAAGTGCGTTTCTAAATTGGCATGTTCTGCTACATCATCATTATTAAAAGACGGGGGAGTAAACACGTCTAAATCTTTTAAGCTACGCCCTTGCAACAATTCCGTCACCGTCCGCTCAAATGCCACTTGGAAATTTGGGTGAGCCCCAAAGGAAGCAAAACAAGTACCATTGTTAGGATTAAGCAGAATCACACAAATGACAGGGTATTTTCCCCCTAATGAAGCATCGTAGGCTAAAATCGGAAAACCTTCCTGTTCTAATTTTTCAATAGAGGCTTGAATAGTCGGATATTGAGCAATCACTTCCGTTGGGATTTTCGGTAAACTAATGGCTTCTGCAATAATGCGATTTTTTACATAACGTTCGAAGACTTCCGATAAGCCTTGTACACGAGCTTCATTCTTAGTGTTACCTGCCGACATACCGTTGGATACATACAGATTAGCAATAATGCTTTGCGGAATATACACGGTTTGTTGATCCGATTGACGAATATAAGGCATCGCTACGATACCACGATCATAATTATCTGATTGCAGATCCACTAATAATTCAGGGGTTAATTCTCCCTCAGGATCGTAATAACCGAGCAAATAATCATCTAAAATGCCTTCTGGCAATAAATCCTCATCATCAATTTCAAACCATTTTTCAGTTGGGTAATGAACGAACTCGCCGTTGGCAATATCTTGTCCTAAATAATAATCCGCAAAGAAATAGTTCGTGGAAAGACGTTCAAAATATTCGCCTAACGCTGATGCCAATGCGGCTTTTTGGCTCGCACCTTTGCCGTTAGAAAAACATTGTGGACAATCACGATCTCGAATATGCACCGACCACACATTCGGCACAGGATTAAGCCAAGAGGCTTCTTCAATATTGAAACCAAGTGCGGTTAATTTTTGTTGAAATTTTGCGATACTGTCTTCAAGGGCAGCATCTTTGCCTAGGATAAAGGTTTGTTCTGTCATAAGAGCTTCCTGTTTTAAATAAATTGGTGGGGTTGCCCCCCTTCGCCCTTTGGGCACTTCCCCACGCAAGCAGGGGGAAGGAAATCGCTTCTTTTTTGTCATTTCAAGAGAATGACAACTCTTTGTCTCTTCGTCCATCTGGTATTTCTCCCTGCAAGTAAGGGGAAGGATATATGAGAAATTTTCGCTCCCCCTGCTTGCGGGGGGAGCTGTCCGCAGGACTGAGGGGGGCTATTGCAGAATATCATCAAATTCGGCATAACCCCAAATCAAACACCTTATTATGAAATTGGTGTAGTGTACCACGATGTCCAATACTTAACACAATCATATTCGGTAGTTTTTCACGAATTTTGCGGTACAGAATATATTCGGTCGGCTCATCAAGGGCGGAGGTGGTTTCATCTAAAAACACAATGTTCGGCTTGGTCAGGAAAATACGAATAAATGCCACCCGTTGTAATTCCCCAGGGGAAAGGGTAGCTTGCCAGTCGTTTTCTTGATCCAATGCATGAATATAATTGCGTAGACGGCATTTTTCCATATATAGCTCTAAATCAGCATGGTGAGGATCTATATTCGGATAACAAATTGCCTGACGTAATGTGCCTTGTGGCATATAAGGGCGTTGCGGTAAAAACAGTACATTGGCATTACAAGGGCGTTCGCAATAACCAAAAGTTTCAAAGGGATAGATCCCTGCAATGGCTTTCAATAAAGTGGTTTTACCCGCTCCAGACGGTCCTTGAATTAACAGTGCATCACCTGCATTAAGCTCTAAATTGACTTGTTGTAACAAGACTTCGCCGTGCTGATCTTTTAAACCGAAATCTTTTAATTTAATGCCTAAACCACATTCTATTGGTTGAATAATCTGTTGTTTATCAAGCTGATCTAAGGTAAACATAAAATCATACAAACGGTTTAAGCGTGCTTGATACAGGGTGAATTGTTCATAAAATAAACGGAAAAATGACAATGCACGCATTAAACGGTTAAAGGCTTGCACGGTTTGGTGCATATCGCCTAAGGTGGCAAGCCCTGCAAAAAAGCGAGGGGCTTGTAGCATTAAAGGTAAAATCATGGCAAATTGAGTAACACCCGTATTAAAGCCATCTAAACCCAACATACGGCGAACTATCGTCCAACGGTTTTGAATAATTTGGTTAAATTTGGCTTTTAAATGGGAATATTCCTGTGTTTCGCCGTCATAGAATGCGATACTTTCTGCATTATCGCGTACCCGAATTAAGGAATAACGATAATCCCCAGCGTATTTTTCTTTGGCATAATTTAATTTGATTAACGGATAACCAATCCATACGGACATTGCCGTGGCGAGGATAATAAAAGTATAAATAAAAAATACGGTTCCTTTGGGAATTTCAATGCCAAATAAGGGAAGTAAGCCAGATAGTCCCCACAAAATGACGGTAAACTCAATAATCGCTACGATTGATCCGATCATGCCGTCTAACAGTTCTACTGTTCCTGTAATAAATTCGCGAGCATCTTGTTCAATACGTTGGTCGATATTATCGGGTAAATTTTTTTCATATTTAATTCGATAGTAGTTTTTATATTGTAACCAGCGATGGAGCATTTCTTCGTTCATTTTTTCCAGCCAACGAATTTCAAATACTTGACGGACGAGATAATTCAAAATGGAATGGATAATTTTAAAACCTACCAGCATGGCGTTTAACAAGGCAAAAAACCAGAAAGCATCGGCTTTTTTGTCTTGTAATGAGCTATATAATCCGTTGTAAAAGAAAGAGTTGAGTACGCTAATACGAACTTCTAATAGGATAAAAATGAGGAGCAACAGTATCAAACTCATCATTTTGAACTGGTTGCTATTTTGTATGCAAGGCTTTGTGATCAACCAGAATTTTTTTCCAAAGGCGGTTTTCCGCAATAAAAGTGCGGTGCAAAATAATCCTAAATTTAACCAAAAGAGAGTGGTGAGAAGCCAACTAAAACTGTTATTTAATTCTGTTTGCCAGTTCATAAAATATTTTTAGAAATTGATTAGTGTAAATCTAATACGAGTTCTGGGTGCTTATTCAATAAAGATAACAACGTTGCAGCCGCACCACTCGGACGGCGTAGCCCTTGTTCCCATGAGCGTAATGTATTCACAGAAATCCCCAATTTTTCAGCAAATTTATGTTGGGAAAGTCCTACTTTGGTGCGAGTTTCCACAATGGGGGAGATGGCAATTTCCGTCTGACGAGCATATTTCCCTCGTTTCACTTCGGATAAAGCCTGTGTCAAGCTTTCACGCAACTGTTCCATCTCAGGATCATCAGCAATGACAGCATTCACCATCGTTTCGATATTCCAATTTTGGCTTTTTTGTTGTAATGTTTGGCTAATATTATTGTTCATTTTTTATTCCTTTCAAGTGTTTCATTTCTTGTTGAGATAAATTTTCTTTTTCATTTTTCGTATAAATATCAAGAGCAACAATCAGACCATCATCAAGCAGATTAAAATAAATTACTCTTGCGCCTCCACGTTTTCCGTGTCCATTAGCCTGCCAACGCACTTTTCTTAATCCTGCCGATTTGGGTATCACGTCACCTATAAGCGGATTATTTGATAAAAAACTCAAAAATTCCAGTCGCTCATCACGAGTCCAAATGCGATCTACTTTGGATTTAAATATTTCGGTTTCAACGATAGTGTACATTTATACTCTCTTGGTGACATACTATGTATTATATAATACTTTGTATTACTGTCAATTTGACATTTATTTAAAAACAAGACAATGTTATTTGCCATGCAACAAAAGGGGCAGTTTATCCGCCCCTTGTGAATAAGTCAAAATGTAAATTAGAATGAATATTCAACCGTTGTCCAATACGTTCTTGGCATACCTAACACGGCGAAGCTACGGTCGTATTGACCACGTTGTACTTGCCAATAGGCTTTGTTGAATAAGTTTTCGACTTGAGCTCTCACAGTGATAGCGTGACCGTTACCCAACTTGGTATGGTATTTTGCTCCAGCATCTACTAAGGTGTATGATGGGAAAGCGTAAGTTTTTTGCGTATCTTGGTAAGATTTGCCAAAGTGTTGTATATTGGTGCTTAAAGTTAAACCTTGGATAAATGGTGTATCCCATTCAATCCCTGCTTTACCCACCCAACGTGGATTTGCCACTTGATAACCATTGACTAAATTATCTGCATAGTTTGGATAATCTTTCACTTTAGATTGTAAGTACATAATACCTAAACTTGGACGCACAGTTTTATCTAACAAATTAGCGTAGATATTAAATTCAATACCACGGTTGCGTTCGATACCTTGAGAATCCCCAGCCGATGCACCTGATGTATTAAAGTCAGTACCTCTTGTGGCATTACCACGCCAGTAACCTTCACGGCGAACTTGGAATACGTTAAATGAAGTTACGACATCACCCCAGTTTTTACGTACGCCTAATTCTAATTGACGGCTAACACGTGGTTTTGACATTGTTGTATTACCACTATCATCGGTTTTAATGTCCGCAGGTTCTAAATCTTCCATATAGTTACCGTAGAACACGAGGTCAGGGTTAGGTAAGTAAGACACCATAAACATTGGACTAAAGCGATGTGCATCACCTTTCGCTTGTTTGATATTATCTTTATAAGATGTCCATTGGAAACGACCACCTAAAGTGACACGGAATTTATCTTCCGCAAAGCCAAGTGTATCTGATAGGGCAAGGCTATTTGCACGGATCGTTGCATCTAAGTTTGGATTAGCTTCAAAACCATTACTAAATACATTGCCTTGCGGAATGTTAGCTAATTGTTGGGCTAAAGTTTGTCCTGCTGCATTTCCATAAGGATAAATGGTTAAGTTTTGGTTTGGTGCTTGAGAGGTACCACGATAGGTTTGACGACGACGATCAATGTGATCGAATGAGGTACTCCAGTTGTGGCTTACTGAACCTGTTGAGAATTCACCACGAGCGGCTAAGTTACTGCTTAAGGTTTGGAAACGTTGATCGGTCATACGAGAACGTCCCGCATTGTAAGATTGACCATCTGTAGATGGGGTAGCAGAAGCAAAGTTACCATAATAACGAGCATCGTTATAACCGACTCCGCCCGAAATTTGGAAGTTATAGTCGGTATAGTAGTCAAAGGTCAGCATATTGGTTTGACTACGGGTATCTTGTGCTTGCCAACTTGGTTGAAGATTATTTTCACCGTCTAAGGCATCAAATAAACGGGCTTTAGCATTTTGAATATCTTGAATACGCGCACGACCGCCCTCGGTTTTACGTTTCGCATAGAAACTATCGAAAGACACATAAAGTTTATCGCCACTATAATCCGCATTTAAAGAAAATTCTTTATTGTCTTCCCAGTAGCCTGTGCGAGGGGTATCGCCCTCACGCATTTTACCATTCACACGCACACCAAATTGTTTGCCTTCGCCAAAACGTTGACCTAAGTCAAATGTACCTTGTAAACGATTGTCGCTAAAATAGCCTACACCCACTTTACGGTTGCCTTGATCACTAGCACGTTTGGTTTCAATATTGACTGCACCTGCTGTTGCCCCCTCAGGATCCATGCCTGAAAGTGCGGTATTTCCGCCTTTAATTAATTGTACAGAATCCGCATACACGCTTGATGTGCCTTGTGTACCGTACATTCCAGCCAAGCCGTTTACGCTAAATTGACGGGCATCTAATTGATAACCACGGAAATATAAACCTGTTAAAGTGTTGGTTTCACCACCGAATTGCCACACGGACGCATCTTTTTTGGCAATCACGTCCACCAAAGTACGAGCTTGGGTGTCATCAATGACTTTAGCATCGTATTTCACTACGGTAATTGGGGCAGTGAAGTTAGTCGCACGACCTAATAAACCTAAGTTGACGCTGTCTTGTAATTTACCGTCACTGGCAACAGAATAAGAACGATAGCTTGCTGGTTCATGAAGACTGTCAGAAACTTCAATTGCATCAAGCTGTTCGGTTGTTTGCTGACTTGTTTCAGCATAAGCACCAAAAGAAACACCAGCGAAAAGTGCGGTGTAAATTAAGCTAAACTTGAATTTCATTAGATTACCCTTAATCAAAATTAAATATAAAAATAGTCTAAAAATTAGACTGTTCAAAAAGAAAGCTGAGTATAAATTAAACGATAATCTATTGCAATAGATTTAATAAGATTTATTCGTGTTTATGTATTGATTTATTTTTTATAAACATTTGCAATCCCCCTAACTTTATAGCATAATTCACGACCTAAGCATTTGATGCTTATCCAATGGAAACCTTTTCGGTCTTTCGCAATGGTGTCTGGTTTACTCGGTCAGGTTCGGAAGAAAGCAGCCAAAGTCAGAATTTCTGTGTGCCGAGAGTAGCTGGAAAGGTTTCCACCTATTTACACAAACTAATTTTGTGATTTTCATTCCAAAATCAATTATAGATTCTTTGAATTTTATCTATTTATTTCATAATGGTTATTTTTATGGAGTAAATTATGGTGAAAAATATTCGTCCGAATAATACCTGCACATTGATTAACAACAGTAAAAGATTAAGGCGTAATTTAACGGAAGAAGAAAGTATTTTGTGGTTTCATTTACGTAAAAAATACGCACATTCAAGTAATAAATGCAATTTTTTTAGTCGCTGTTAATTAGTTGTAAATATACTTGTTTTGGTGATAAAAATCCAAATCTTTTTCGCGGACGGTTGTTTAATTTGTCTTGAACCACATCCAAATCCGCCTGAGTTATCTGGCTAAAATCCTTATCCTTAGGAAAATACTGCCGCAAAAGTCCGTTGTAATTCTCGTTAGAACCTCGCTCCCAACTGTGATACGGATTCGCAAAATAATAATCCAAGTTTAACGCTTCAGAAATTTCCTTATGCCTGGAAAACTCCTTGCCATTGTCCGAAGTCAAAGTGTGTATAATTAACTGATTTTCAATAGATATTTCTATTATTGCACACTTCACTTCCTCCGATTTTTTGCTCTGCAAAAGCCTTATAAATGTGTAACCACTCGCCCTGTCGTTCATCGTTAAAATCGCCTGTTTATAGTTTTTTCCGATGACTAAATCAACCTCAAAATCGCCAACTCTGGTGCGTTCTTCAACGATTTTTGGACGTTCGGAAATGTTTTTTTTCCCTGTAATAATGCCTCTTTTGTCCTTCAAATCGCCTCGCTTCCGATAGCGTTTTCCTTTCGTCCGAAAGTGTTTGTGTAGCTTTCCGCCTTGTTTTTTGTCTTGCCAAACAAATTGATAAATTCGCTCGTGAGAGATTGTTTCTTTGCCCGCTAATTTCATCGTGCCAACAATCTGTTCAGGACTGTAATCTTTTGACAACAAATTAATTACCTCTTGTTTTATTGCTTCGGTAAAGCGGATTTTTTTACGCTTATTTTTGTGCCTGTCAGCACATTTTCTCATAGCCAATTCAGCACGGTACTTTCCGCTTCTTTGGTCGCAATTTCTGCGGATTTCCCTGCTGATAGTGGCTTCGCTTTTGCCTAAATACTCGGCAATTTCTTTTTGTGTGTGATTTTTTTGCAGTAAGGCTTCGATTTCGTACCTTTGCTCAGATTTTAAATGTTCCATTTTTCGCGATTTTTGGACGAGGAGCAAAAATGAGCATTTTTTATCATTTCAGCAAAAGGGAAGAATTTTTTTTCTTCTCTTTGCTGAAAAAAGTTTTTAGCTTTTTTTACTTCATCAAAAATTACGTTTATTAGTTGAATTTAAGATACCTTAAAGGTCATCATTTTAGGAAACAAGTTATTGTGGGAAATTATATTGTAGATTTCCTTTCTTATTCTGCTAGATTAATTATTGAAGTTGATGGGTTTCAACATTATGAAGATAGTGCATTAATTTATGATGCAAAAAGAACGAGATATTTGAATTCTCAAGGATTTACTGTCCTGAGATTTGATAATGGTGATGTGAAATATCGTTTAAATAATGTATTGGAGGAGATTTATTTTTATTTAGATGGTGAGTATTGCCCTGAACAGCTTTTTTAAGGTGGGATTGTTTAATTTTTGCCCCCCTTTGCCCGTTGGGCATTTCCCCCCGCAAGCAGGGGGAAAGAAATAAACGACTCTTTCTTTTCCTCACTTGCGGTAAATAAAGATGCTTTTTCCTCTCTTGCAGAATAAAGATACTTTTCCTCACTTGCGGCGAATAAAGATGCTTTTTCCCGTCTTGCGGTGAATGAAGATGCTTTTTCCTCATTTGCGGTGAATGAAGATACTTTTTTCCCTCTTGTGGTGAATGAAGATGCTTTTCCTCACTTGCGGTGAATGAAGATGCTTTTCCTCACTTGCGGTGAATGAAGATGCTTTTTCTCACTTACGGTGAATGAAGATGCTTTTTCTCACTTACGGTGAATTAAGATACTTTTCCTCACTCGTGGTGAATGAAGATGCTTTTCTTCCCCCTGCTTGTGGGGGGAAGTCCCCGAAGGGGGAAGGGGGGCAAAGCCAACTTATTTAATCAACTCCAATCTTGATAATAACAGCTCATCAGACAGCCCCTGTAATCGCCACATCCGATATAATAACAAAACCGCCGCAGCCGTTAAGGCGACTACAAAACCAATCCAAAAGCCCATAGCCCCTAAGTGTGGCATGATCCAATCGGTCATGGCAAGCGTGTAACCTATGGGCATTGCCAATATCCAATAGCAAAAAATAGTGATATATAAAATGGCTTTGGTGTCTTTATAGCCACGTAATACGCCACCCGCCAGTACTTGCAGAGTATCAGAGAATTGATAAAGCGAAGCGACAATTAACAATGAACTAGCCAGTGTGATAACATGCAGATCCTTTACGAAAATTTGAGCAATTTGTTCACGCCAGAAGATTGTGACAAAGGCAGTAATAACGGTAATATTTAAACCTACAGCAATGGCAATATAAGACACTTTTTTAGCCTGCTCTGGGGATTTTTCGCCTAAGCGTTGCCCAACTAAAATAGTGGTTGCCATGCCTAACGACATAGGGAACATAAATACAAAAGAACTAGTATTTAACGCAATTTGATGGCTTGCCACCATATCCGTGCCGAGCGGGGATAAAAATAATGAAGTCAACGCAAATAATGCCACTTCCGCCCATAATGCGACTGCAATCGGAAAACCAAGTTTAAGCAATTTCTTCAGGGTAGAAAAATCAGGTTTCTCAATTAGTTGCTCAAACACTTTGAGATCACGTAAATGATAAGATTGACGACTATAAGCGATCATCATTATACACATTGCCCAATTAACAATAGACGTGGCAATGCCACAACCTACCGCACCAAAGGCTGGTACCCCAAATTTGCCATAAATAAAGATATAGTTCAGCGGAATATTCAATAATAAGCCGATAAAGGTAATGACCATAGCAGGTTTCGTTTTAGCTACGCCGTCATTTAAGCAACGAAAATTAATTAATAATAAATAAGCAGGCAATCCGAATAACATGGCGTGTAGATAACCTATTGTAATATTAGCTAGTTTTTCTTCCATATTCATAGCTTGAATCACCACATCACTATGGTAAATAAGAAGTCCTAATGGAATACAAACCAACAAGATAATCCACAAACCTTGTCGTACTTGATGAGCAATATCAGAACGTTGTCCCGAACCGTTTAAGTAGGAAATGGTTGGGGGTAGGGCTAACAATAAGCCTTGTCCAAAAAGGACTAACGGAAACCAAATAGATGCCCCAACCGAAATGGCTGCCATATCCGCTGCACTCACTCGTCCAGCCATAATGGTGTCCACTAATCCCATTGAATTTTGGGCGATTTGAGCGAGAAGAATAGGAATAGCGATTTGAATTAATTTTTTTGCTTGTTCGTGATATTGTTGCCAACTGTTAATTTTTTGCATAAAAAGACCGAGTTTCCTTTATAATAGGAAAAATTTAATTTTTTCACCGCACTTTGCGGTTAAGCGAGTTTATATGTTTACAGGTATCGTGCAAGGTGTTGCGTCTATTCATTCTATCATTGAAAAGACAAATTTTAGAACACATACTATTAAAATGCCAGATGAATTACTGGCAGATTTACAATTAGGTGCGTCTGTTGCACATAATGGTGTTTGTTTGACTGTTACTAAAATTGAGAATAATCTCGTGAGCTTTGATTTAATGACGGAAACTTTACGGATCACTAATTTAGGTGAACTTAAAGTGGGGGATCAGGTCAATATAGAAAGAGCGATGAAATTCGGTTCAGAAGTAGGCGGGCATTTATTGTCGGGACACGTCTATTGCACGGCAAAAATTGTTGAACAAAAACCGAGTGAGAATAATTTACAAATTTGGTTTAAATTGCCTAATCACGATGTGATGAAATATATTCTGACCAAAGGCTTTATTGCTGTGGACGGTATCAGTTTGACCATTGGTAATGTGAAAGAAACTCAATTTTGCGTTAATTTAATTCCTGAAACGATTGAACGTACGATTATTGCTAAAAAAAATGTAGGGGATTTGGTCAATATTGAAATTGATCCGCAGACACAAGCAATAGTGGATACGGTGGAGCGTTATTTATTAGCGAGATCTTAAATGAAAAAATTTTTCTTATTTTTGACCGCACTTTTTGCCTTTATGCAAAATGTGCAAGCTCACCCTCATGCTTTTATTGGTATGAAAACCACGCCATTAGTGGAAAATAACACGTTAAAAGGTTTTTCGGTGCAATGGTTGCTAGATGAAGCCAGTTCAGCTGAATTACTTTACGATTTGAAAGTTGCTCATAACGATCCCAAAGCAAAACAAGCCATTGTGGATGATATGGTTAAAAACACGGTATCAGAGCATTATTTTAGTTATCTCTATGATAAACAAGGTAATCGAGTAAAATATACCTCTCATCCTGCTAACTACGATATTAAAGCGGTCGGCAATCAAATTTTGTATCATTTTGACTTCTTTTTATCCCAACCACAAAAGTTAATAGATAATCAATTTGTATTAATGATTTATGATCCAACCTATTATGTATCAATGTATTACGATAATAAAAGTGCGGTGGATTTTAGCCAACTTCCGTCAAATTGTCATGGTGAGATGGTAGATCAAATTGTTGATGAGAAAACCAAACAATATGCTCGGACCTTAGATAAAACCCAACGAGAAGCCGACTTTTCGCTAGGTAAACAATTTGCTCAAAAAGTCATTTTACAATGTCAATAACTACTAAAAAGCTCCGATTAATGTTGTTATTATGCCTATTGCTTATAGGTATCGGCTTTTTATTCCCTTATTTATTTAAACAAGTGGTGGTATGGCAACGAGAGTTTAATCAGTTATTATCTGATAATCTTCATCAAATCAAACAAGCTCCAATTTATGCAGGGTTAAGCTTGATTTTAATCAGTTTCGGCTATGGCGTTTTTCATGCTTTAGGGCCTGGGCATGGTAAATTTATTATTACCAGCTATCTTTCTATTCATCAATCTAAAATCTTCGCCAGTATGCGATTGGCATTTTTGTCCTCTTTAATGCAAGGCGTGGTGGCGATTGTGGCGACCAGTATTGTGGTAGTGATATTAAATTTATCTTCAGCCTACTTTAAAGCAAGTCAGCTTTGGTTGGAACGTGGGGCGTATGCGTTGATATTTTTATTAGGCTTACAATGGTTAATGCAAAGTGGCAGAAAAATTTGGCAAGCTCAACGTAAGCCAAAAATTCTGCAAATTAAGCCGATAGCTGATAATCTACACTTAAAAAGTGCGGTGCAAAATCCGATAGTTTTTTTATCTCATATTCATGATGAAAATTGTGGTTGTGGACATCAACATTTGCCAGATGCCGATCAAGTTACTCAAGCGAATAATTTGAAATCCCAATGGCTGATTATTTTAAGTATCGGTATGCGACCTTGCACGGGAGCTATTTTTATTTTATTTTTGTCCTATATGCTTGATCTCTATATCTGGGGAATGGTGGCAACCATGGCAATGGCAATCGGCACAGGAATTACCTTATCAGGCTTTGCTCTAATGGTACAATATGCCCGAACAACTGCGGTAAAAGTCGGGAAATGGTATCTTTCTCCAACCTTAAAAAATCAATTTTCCGATTGGTTAAAACTAGTGTTCGGCTTGATATTGATAGGCTTTGCAGTGAGTTTGATTTATGCCACAACGTTACAGAGTGTGGGGGGGGCTGTGTTATTTGGGCGGTAGGTTATTGTTATAGAACTTATATGCTTCATCAATATTCTCAAAACTATATAAAGATCCATCGTCTAACACATAAGCATTATCACAATATTCTTTAATTGCAGATGGGCTATGTGAAACTAAAATAATAGAACGATCTTTACGTTTTTCAAAAAGTTCCTGCTTACATTTCGAAGAAAAACGCGAATCTCCTACAGCAATTACTTCATCAATTAAATAACAATCGAACTCCACGGATAAAGATAATGCAAAAGCCAAGCGTGCTTTCATACCTGATGAATATTTTTTTACAGGTTCATATAAGTAATCGCCTAATTCAGAAAATTCTTCGGTAAAAGATTTAACATAATCAATATCTGCTCCATAAATACGGCAGATAAAACGTAGATTATCCATACCCGTTAGAGATCCTTGAAATGCTCCGCTAAATGCCAATGGCCATGAAATACTCATTTCTCTGTGAATTTCGCCTGAAGTAGGGGCTTCAACGCCACTTAATAAACGAATTAAGGTGGATTTACCAGAACCATTTCTGCCTAAAATACCAATTTTTTCCCCTTTTTTGAGTTCAAAATTAATATTATTAAGGATTGTTTTCCAACCATTTCTAGTTAAATAACGTTTATTTAAGTGTTCGACTTTAATCATTCGGGGTTAATCCTTTACTAAAATTACGCACCATAATAAGACCAATAAAAATAAGAATAAGATTAAATACAAATATATAATACGGATTTTCATAGGTGGTAACGCTTGCACCGAAATAGCCCTTGCGGAACATTTCCGTACCGTGGATCATCGGAAACCATAATAAGAATTGTTGTGCAGTAGCTGGTAAATTATGAATAAAGAAAAATGCACCAGAAAGGGGTATAGAGATAAACGAGAGTGTACTCCAAATTTTACCAAATGGCTCAAAATATTGGGCAATGGAGGCAATAATGAGACCCAAACCAATAGCAAACATTGCCATTAATGCCCAAGCCATCAACATATAGAATAAATCATTCGGCATCGGGATCAGCCCCATAACAATTAATAATATTATTAAACTCATTTGAGCAATAGTGGCTCCAGAAATTTCTAATAACATGCGAGCTAACAGGGTGTCTAATACGAGAACATTACGGTGATAAAGCAATGCTGTATTGGCAGAAATCGCTCCAATAGCACGATTAGATGAATTACGCCACATCATCATAATTGGATAACCTGTAATAATAAAAGCAATAATATTTAAAGTGGAATAACTACTTGCTCGAGCTACACTCCAAAGTATGGTGATTAATAGCGTCATCATTAAGGGTTCAACGAATAACCACATAAATCCAATATTACGTCGCCCATAACGGGTAATGATTTCACGCATTAATAATGCACGTAAAACACGTCCTTGAATCACGAAAGAACGTTTTACTGTTGTTCTTTTTCCATAACGCATTAGTTTCTATGCTCACGCACACTAGCAAAAAGTAAGCCCAATACACCATATAATAATAGACCAATAAAGAATGTAGCAAGAATATTATACAAACGATATGGTTCAAGTGCTAAATCGGGGTTACTCGGTTGATTAATAATTTCTAAATATAATTGCTTGCGATCAGCTTCATTTTTAGAATTTTGTAATGATGTCATTGCTGTCATTAATTGCTGTTGAGCTAGGGTATTATCTAGCACTAAACGTTGATATTCTGCTGTTTGATTTGCAATAGATTTACCTTGCCCTAACACTTCTTGAATTTGTTTATTTACTTCGGCTTTTACGCTTTTTTCCCGAGTTCGCAAGGTCGCAATTTGTGGATTTTCAGGGGCTAACGCTCGTAACTGATCTAATTGTGTTCGAATACCAATCAATTCATCTTGTAATTTAGAAATAAGGGTTAACTGTACCTCAGACTGAGCTTTAACATCAAAAATACCATTTTTAATACGATAATTACTTAACGCCTCACCTGTAATCTCAACACGCTCTTCCGCTTCTCGCACCGCTTGTTCAGAAAAAATAATCGTATCTTTTCTTGCTCGTTCGTTTAAGCGGTTAATAATGACTTCCCCTTGTTTGAGTAATTCTGCATTGATTTTCTGACTATCTTCGGCACTAAAACTGCGAATATGTAATATAGCAATGCCAGATACAGAATCAATAGAAACAGTTTCTTTTTTCGTAAAATAATTATAAAAGGCTTCTTGTTCGGGAAATAATCCAAAACTATTAAAACGGCTGATAATATCACCTTTTTGCTCATAAAAATCTCGCATTGGTAGAACTTTTTGCAGTTCTTCTAGAGCGTTACGAGATTTCATATATTCCTGAACAGTATAAGTATCATCTTGCGAGCGTGCAAAACCAAACCCCTGCAATATCGATCCTACATTACTCAATGAAGTTTGATTTTGTGAAGAGCGTATCACAAAACTAGATTCAGAAATATAAACATCAGAAGCAATCAAACTAAAATAAATAGTCGAAATAATTGTTGGAATAATTACTGTAATCCAAAGGAGCTTATTGCGTTTTTTTATTTTTCTCGCAGGTGTTTGTTTTTGTTCGGTCATTCTATCTATCCATTATTTACTAAAAGCTATTTACACTATGTGCAGTGCTTGTTACTGGCGAGGTAATTGAGAAAATGATTCTCAAGAATTTTTGGAATTCAGCTAACGGTGCATTTGATACATATAAAATATCTTTATTTTTCACAGGGAAACGCTGTATCCAAAACAGAGATTTTGGTTCAAGCAAATTAACTCTATAAACGGTTGGTACATCCATGCCTGAAGTATAACCACGAGCTTGCCAACGAGTTTGATCATTAATGGTTAATTCATCAAACGGAATATAACGGAAGATAAATACGCCCCGAGGATCTGAGCGTGAATCAATTAAGCCACCCATTCGACCAATAGCTTCAGATAAATACAGTCCTTTCGCCGAGAATTTGACTTGTCGGTTAGAACCAACAGCACCAAGTGCGGTGAAACTTAACGGATTATTCATTAAAGATAATACATCGCCAGAACGCAATGGAATATTTTCATTTGGATTGGCAGCTAAAGTTTCTAATGAAATCGTTTTCACTTCATTCCCTCGCATTAACTGAACAGAAATATCCTCAGCATTTTCACTAGCACCACCTACAGCAGCTACAGCATCTAAAACACGTTCACCCACTGGGGTTAACGGCATGCGAATGCTGTTTCCTTGTCGTAAAATAGTAACATTAGAAGAGTTATTCTGTGCTAATTTTACGATAGCTTGAGGTTGATGAGCCAAGGGCTTTAAGCGAGCAACAATGTTATTTTGGATTTGTTCAGGTGTTTTCCCAACCACAGAAATCCCACCCAAAAAGGGTACTGTAATTTTGCCATTTTCACTCACTACTTGTTGAGGCAATGCAACTGTTTGAGCGGATCCAGTACTTCCTGTTGTTAACATACTGCCAAATAAAATTGCAGGGGGAGCTTCCCATAAGATAATATCTAAAGCATCTCCTGCCTTGATTGTACTGTAATAATCACGTCCGACTTGGCTAAAGTGGCTAAAAGATTGATTGTGTTGGCGGTTAAACAGTTCAAGAACGATATTATCATTAACATCAACAATATCAACATTATCTAATTGAGAATTATCACTTTGGTTAATATCTTGAATTTTTGATGCACTAGGTCCAGCACTGGGCATGGAATTGCAAGCTGTCAGAGTAATTGCCAATAGGCTAATAATAAATGGAAATTTTTTCATTAAAATCACTAAAGTATTTAAAAGTGCCGTGTATTCTACTGAAAATTGAGGTGGTTTTCCATAGTAAGAAACAAAAATGACAAAATTTTCAAGAAATGGCAGTATTTTTATACAAACAGTGTAATCCCCCTAAAATAACACAAATTTATTGCAGTTATTATAGCGATAGATATTGCTTGATGTTATGAAATGGCGTACAATCCTGCCCGCTTTCCCAAATAGGCTTACTTAATGTAAGAAAATAGAATAATTTTTTATACGGATATAAATAAAAATGAATTCAAAATCACTCATTGTCTTTGGTACACGACCAGAGGCGATTAAAATGGCTCCACTTATCGATGGATTCAAAAAAAACAATGTTAATTTCAAGGTTTGTGTAACCGCACAACATCGTCAAATGTTGGATCAGGTTTTGCAATTATTTGATATTACACCTGATTATGATTTAGATATTATGAGTGGTACGCAAACGCTTTCGTCTGTTACTTCATCTATCTTAACTAAAATTCAACCTGTATTTGATGAATATAAGCCAACTACAGTTTTTGTACATGGTGACACAGCAACTACTTTAGCAACCTCACTTGCCGCCTATTATAATCAAATTGATATTGCTCACATAGAAGCTGGATTACGTACAAATAACATCTATTCTCCTTTTCCAGAAGAAGGAAATCGTAAAATTGCAGGTGCAATTACCAAATATCATTTTGCTCCGACAGAATGTACTAAAAATAATTTGCTTAAAGAAAATGTTTCTGACAGAAATATTTATATTACAGGTAACACGGTTATTGATGCCTTATTTTTAGCCTGTAAAAAAATTGATCATAATCCGAGATTATTGAATGAATTTGAGCAAAGATTTTCTTTTTTAAACGATAGTAAGATGGTATTGATCACTGGTCATCGGAGAGAAAATTTTGGTCAGGGATTTGAAAATATTTGTCAGGCATTAAGTGAATTATCTGAAATCCATCCTAATGTTCAATTCGTTTATCCTGTACATCTAAATCCGAATGTACGAGAACCAGTTAATCGTTTGCTTAAAGGAAAATCAAATATTTATTTAATTGAACCACAAGACTATTTTGCCTTTGTGTATTTGATGCGTAAATCTTATTTAATTTTAACGGATTCAGGTGGAATTCAAGAAGAAGCTCCGTCATTAGGTAAGCCAGTATTGGTTATGCGTGATACAACCGAGCGTCCTGAAGCGGTAATTGCTGGCACAGTAAAATTAGTAGGAACAGAAAAGGATAAAATCATTAATATGGTGAGTTTACTCCTGAGTGATGAAACAGAATATAAGAAAATGGCAGCGGCACATAATCCTTATGGAGATGGAACAGCCGTAGAAAAAATCATTTCAATTTTTAGATAATAGGTACAAAAATGTTTAATACAATTTCAGTTATAGGGATTGGCTATATTGGATTACCTACTGCAACAATGTTTGCATTACATGGTAAAAAAGTGATTGGGGTTGATGTAAATTCACATGCTGTGGAAACGATTAACCAAGGAAAAATTCATATTGTTGAACCCGATTTAGATGTAGCGGTAAAACAAGTTGTTGAAAATAATCTATTACGAGCTACCTTAGTTCCAGAAGCTGCAGATGCTTTTATTATTGCTGTACCAACACCATTTAAAGGCAAAAATTATGAACCTGATTTGAGCTATATTGAACAGGCATGTATCGCGATTGCCCCTGTATTACAAAAGGGCAACTTAGTCATTTTAGAATCTACCTCTCCTGTTGGGGCGACTGAACAAATGGCACAGTGGTTATCTGAAGCTCGTCCTGATTTAACTTTCCCACAAACTCATGGCTCAGATTCCGATATTCGTATTGCTCACTGCCCTGAACGGGTTTTACCTGGGCAAGTCATGCGAGAATTGATTGAAAATGATCGTATTGTTGGAGGACTGTCTGAAAAATGTTCTCAAAGTGCGGTGGAATTATATAAAACTTTTGTAAAAGCAGATTGCATTGTCACTAATGCTCGTACCGCAGAGATGAGTAAACTTACCGAAAATTCTTTTCGTGATGTGAACATTGCTTTTGCTAATGAATTGTCCTTGATTTGTGACAAACTTAATATCAATGTTTGGGAGCTTATTGCGTTAGCTAATCGTCATCCACGTGTCAATATTTTACAACCTGGTTGCGGTGTGGGTGGACATTGTATTGCAGTTGATCCATGGTTTATTGTAAATAAAACCCCAGATCTTGCGAAATTAATTCATACCGCACGTTTAGTCAATGATCATAAACCGCAATGGGTTATTGATAAAGTAAATCAAGCTGTCCTAAACGTGTTGCAAGCGAATCCAAATAAAACCTTAGATCAAGTGAAAATTGCTTGCTTAGGTTTAGCTTTTAAACCAGATATTGATGATTTACGTGAAAGTCCAGCTATTAAAATTACCACAGCATTAGCTGATAAGTTTAAAAATCAAATTTTAGCGGTTGAGCCAAATATTGATGAATTACCAGTCAAATTATCCAGTAAAGGTATTAAACTTTTAACTTTACAAGAAGCAACTAAACAAGCCGATGTATTGGTTGTTTTGGTTGATCATAAAGAGTTTAAAACAGGTTTAACCTTGCCTGAAAATGTACAAATAGTGGATACGAAAGGGATTATAGGGAAATAAAATGGCAAGAAAAAAACGTAATGTTGTCGTACTTTCTTCGGCAAATAAACCTCACGTTGAATTACCTATTGAACAAGCGAATGATTCTGTGGTAGTGCAGGATGAAATTAAAGCTCTAAAATTAGAGTTAAGAGAATGGCTAGACACACAAACTCAGCAGTATAATCTATTGAAAGATGCTTATCAGCAAGATCTCCATAAATATCAAGGAAATATTGCGTTTTTAGAAAAACAGTTAAAAGAGTTATCTGACAAATACAAGAAAAAAGAAATTGAAGTTCAGGTTAGCAAAGATAAAATAAGTCAAGCTAAAGAGAAAGCCGAAAATACCTTGTCATTTAAATTAGGTAATATCCTAATTAACTCAACAAAGTCTTTTGGTAACTTTTTTTCATTGCCAATGGATTTGTGGCAATTGCGTCATTTTATGGATCAAAAAAAAGTAAAAATTATTCCGTCTATAAAACAACAAATGAGTACTCTCAACTATCCAAAAGTAGATGGGCGGTTTAAAAAACAATATGGCTTTAAATTTATCTCTATTTTAGATGAGATCTCTCATACTTCATTTGATAGTGAATTTAAGTTATTTCCTTTGAATAAAAATAGTTTTGAAACTCAAATTAAAGGTTCTACTTCTTTGGGATTTCTGATTGAAAGTTGTTGGAAAGGTAATTTTGGTGCTTGGGAATATGCTTTTACATCGCCCAACTTACAACATCAAAATGCTCAAAATTTATTGAAAGCATTAAATATTGCTAAAGATCGTCAGTTCCCAATTATTTTTTGGAATAAAGAAGATCCTATGCACTATGAAAAGTTTTTACCAATAGCCTCTAAGTGCGATATTATTTTTACAACAGATAGCAATAAAATAAAGGATTACCAACGAGATGTCCCTACTGCAAAAGTGGATTCTCTTCTTTTTGCTGCAAATATCAATATTTGCAATCCAGCTAATCGATTCAGAGCAAAACAAGAGAACATTTGTTTTGCAGGTTCTTATTATAGTGTTGGTCATGATGACCGTAAAAAACAAATGGATGCTTTATTACCAACTATTATTAAGTTTAGAGGGGCAATTTATGATCGCATGTCGCAAATTGAAGGTAATCGCTATGCGTATCCACGTAAATATCATCCATTTATTCGCTCAGCAGTGCCATTTAGAGAGATTGTAGGTGTTTATAAGCAATTTAAAATCTTTTTAAATGTAAACACGATTACTGATTCGCCAACGATGATGTCTCGCCGTGTTTATGAATTATTGGCTTGCGGTACACCTGTTATTTCTACCCCATCATTGGCGATTGATGAACAATTTAAAGGTATTGTACAGGTAGCTAAAAATGCCCGAGAAGCGAATAAGATCGCTAAGCGGTTACTAGAGAATGAGTGGGAATGGTTACGTTTATCTCATTTAGGTTATCGAGAAGTTATGTTAAATCATACTTATGAACACCGAGCCATTCAAATTACTAATATGTTGGGGAAAAATATTTCATATACTCAGCCATTAGCTAGTATTGTGATGGCAAGCAAACGTCCGAATTTTATTGATCGTATTGTAGAGAATGTGAGCCAACAAGTTTATCCTAATATTGAATTAATTATTATTGCTCAAGACTATTCAACTGAACAAATTCATGAACTTGAACGTAAATTGCGACAAAGTGGTAAAGTGTTTCAATCAGTACAAATTATTCAAAATAATAGTGATGACACTTTAGGTAAACGTCTTAACCAAGGGATTGAGTTATCAAAAGGCGAATATGTAGCAAAATTTGACGATGATGATTTCTATTTTCCAAACTATTTACAAGATATGCTCATTCCATTTAAATTTGGAGATTATGGTATAGTAGGTAAAAAAGAAATTTTTATTTACCTTGAAAACCAAAATAAAACTTTTGTGCGTTACAAGGGGCATAGACATATTGAGACAGACTTTCTAACAGGAGCGACATTGGTATTCTCCCGTAATACACTCAATCAATTAAAGTTTGGGGATTTGAATCGTGGTGAAGATTCTAATATTTTAGAACAAGCCAAAGCATTAAAAATTAGAACTTATGTTACAGATCCTTTTAATTTTATTGTGTATCGTTCAAAAGAAACTATCAATCACACTTGGGTTGTAGAAGATAATTTCTTTACAGAAAAAGGTGTATTGGTAGGTAATGGTTTGGCTAAAGAAATTACGGAAGTTTAGCAATATGATAAATAATTTTGTTTTTATTAAAAGACCAGTTGTAAAAGGTAATATTGTTACATTTCATTGGTATATGGATTATGATCATCCTAATAGCGTAAATTCTATTTATGTTGATTACTATGATTTGGATATTTCGTCTGTTCCGCTAGATGTACATTATAATACCATCATTGGATTGTTATTGAATCGCTTAATTAATTCATCCATAGATGCTATTATTACTACTGAAGATCCAATCTCAAAAAATATTGCTGATTTTTGGATTGCTTATCATAATTTAGAAAATGTTTATTTTTCAAATTTATCAGAAAAACAAGTAAAAAAATCTAATATATTATCGTCATCGCAAGATCATATTGGTATTTTATATGGGGGCGGTAAAGATTCTTATTGTGCCTTGGATGTTTTTAAAAAACATAAGGATATTAAAAATATCACGTTGATCTCTTTTGTTATTCCAGATTCTCACGTCAATGTGAAACAATTAGAAGATAGACGTGATGAATTAATTTTATCTCCGATAGCTCAACATTATGATGTGGAGATTATTAAGATTAAAACCAATGTACGAGGGATTATAAAAAATTATCATTTAGAGCTTTATTTTGCGCCACTTGGCGTTTTGGCGTGGTTAAATAAATTTCAATATATTACTTTTAGTTATGAATATTGTCATTATTTTATTCCAAATAAAGAACAATTAGAGTTCGGATTTGAAAGGTCACAGTATGCCCATATTAAAAGATTGAGTGATTTTTATACATCAGAGTTTTCTGCGCAAGAATTATCTATTTTTAATGCCAATCAACATTTAACCGAATTATCTAGTTTTGGTTATTTAGCAAAAAATGATTCTGATTTTTATAAAACATTAGTAATGTGTGAAAGTACTGTGGATAAAAATCAAAAATGGTGTTGTAGTTGCACAAAGTGTGCTGAATTTGTTCTGTTCTCATTATTTTATCATTTACCACAAACAGATATTGATTTTGAATGGTTTTTTGCTGAATCACCTTGGATTAAAAAAGTAATAAATGAATTAAATAAAGATGGTGAAAAAGGACGATTTTTTAAAGGGTTGACATTTTCTTTTCATTTTGATTCATTTAAATTTTGTATTACAAACATAAAAATGTCGGGGATACGGTTTAGCAATCCATTAGCACAAGAACATTTTGACTTATTAGTCACTCATTATTACGATGCATCTATATATAATGAAGATCATTTCTATATCGATGTTTTAGGGAAAATATACCCTAGTAAGCTAGTTTTGGGAACCTATGATATATTAAGCAATATTTTGCCAAATACTCATTCTCCCTTGGTTAAAAATACTGGGCTAGGAAAAGTTAAGTTTGATCAAAATATACAGCCACAAATTAAAAAATTAAATCCTTATATAGTTAAAGAAGATTTGTTACATAGATTAACTGTAAGAAATATAACTCCCAAATTTAATAGTGATCCAGTTAATAGCTACATTACAGATATCTCCATAGTAACTAATGGCAAGATTTCAGAATCTGATTTGTTATTGAACACTAGTGAAAAATATATTGATATATATATTGAGAAAAATCTTTTAAATAAGAATGATGGGTATGATTTATGTTTTAAAATAAAGGTGAATAACAACAGTTCTTATGTCGGTTTTAAATTAAATATCCCACATTTTAGTAAAGAATTAGATGATAGATTTTTTTATTCATTGGAAAAAGATGAAAAAAAACTATCAGTAAACACTTCGCAGCGAAATATATATTGTCAAATGAATATTGATAAAGAACATCGGGATTTAGGTTTTTTACCAGTAAAATTATCGCTCTATGCTAAAAGAGATTTAGAACCTTGGAATTGGGGAAAGGCTAGTAGAGTAAGGATAAATGAGTTTGAGTTGTATGATACACAAGAAAAATTAAAGAATAAGCTTAATTTTGAATTATTGGAACTATAATGATAAAAGTATCAATAATAACGGATGAAATCACTAGAACTTCACTTTGTTATGAATATGACATAAAAATAAATGAAATGTCATCTATTTTTAGAAATCGGAGTTTTTATTCTTGCGATTTTATCCTTGTAGAATCCGCTTGGAACGGCTACAAAGATCGCTGGAAATACAAAATAGCAGCTTATCCAGACTACCCTAAACGAAATAATCAGAAACTACTTCGTTTAGTCGAAAAAGCAAAAGATAAAGGTATTCCAACAGTATTTTGGAATAAAGAGGATTCAGTACATTTTGATCGATTTATTGACTCGGCAAAACATTTTGATCATATTTTTACGGTTGATGAAAATTGTATAAGAAAATATCGATCTATTGTTCCTGCATCAACAACCGTTGATGTAGCGATGTTTCCTGTACAACCGAAGATTCATAATTTTCAGGGCTTTCATTTTAAACATAATAGTGCAAATTTTGTTGGTAGTTATAATAACTCGATTCATAGTGAAAGGCTTAATCACCAAGAAATGTTATTTGGTGCTGCCCAAAAGGCAAATATGGCATTAACAGTATTTGATCGTAATTCAAATCGAAAAAATAAAATGTATCGTTATCCAAATGAGAAATTTAATTTTATGGTAAATAATGCTGTGGATTATATCCATACATCGGATATTTATCGTGATTACTTAGTGTCACTTAATGTCAATACGATTACAGACTCCCCAACGATGTTTTCACGCCGCGTGGTTGAAATTTTGGCTTGTGGAGGGATTTTAGTTTCTACACCAAGTATTGCTATGGAAAAATTATTTCGAGATTATTGTCATATTGTTCATAGTGAAGAAGAGGCAGTAGAATTACTTACTCGATTAAAATACGGTGCAACTAAACAGGACTTAGAAAAAGCAAGAGCTGGAGTAGATTTTGTGTTGAATAATTTTACTTGGTCACAATTTATAACTAAGATACAGAACGTTATTTTGAGCAAAAAATAATATGTTTTTTTCTACCATTGGTTTATATAAGCAAAAAAAGCGATTAGCATTATTACTTAAAGGTAATGAATTCCTTAATTCTTGCTTATTTTGGGGAAGAAAGCACCTCATTCGTGAAAAGATTGCTGAGAAACTAGGTATTCATTCTTTATATTTAGAAGACGGCTTTCTTCGTTCAATAGGTTTAGGTGTACAAGGTTATCCATCTTATTCTTTCGTTGTTGATGATTTAGGAATTTATTACGACACCACAAGACCTTCAAGATTACAGCAATTAATTCTTGATGCTGAGTTTAGTCAAGTAGATTTGGATAATGCAAAGCAAGCAATGCTATTGATTTGTCAATATCAACTGTCCAAATATAACCATGTGCCTAATTTTGAATTTAATGCAAAGCATAAAAATAAGCCAATTATTTTAGTGATTGATCAAACCGTTGGTGATATGGCGGTAAAATATGGACAGGCTGATGAAAATAATTTTCAACAAATGTTACAGGCTGCTATTGATGAAAATCCTGATTGCGAAATTTGGATAAAGACACATCCTGATGTAATTTGTGGTAAAAAAAAGGGCTATTTAACTGGTTTGAATAATCCAAAGATTAACCTGTTGAGTAATGATGTTAATCCGATTTCTTTATTAAAATCGGTGGAAAAGGTTTATTGCGTAACATCACAGATGGGTTTTGAAGCCTTGATGTTAGGTAAAAAAGTGATTACTTTTGGTGTTCCTTGGTTTGCTGGCTGGGGATTAACTGATGATCGCCATCATAACTTGGGTAAAAAAACACCAAAAAATGACCGCACTTTATTGGTACTTTTTGCGGCAGCTTATTTAAAATATAGTTGTTATATCAACCCAAACACAGGGGAACAGGGTACGATATTTGATGTAATTGATTCTTTAGTGTATGAGAAATATTGGGCAAAACAATTAAAAGGGGATTTTTATTGTGTAGATGTTTCTTTATGGAAAAAATCAGTAATTAAACCTTTTTTTAATTTCCCCAGTTGTAGATTATATTTTATTAGTTCTTTAAATAAATTAAAACAGATGGTATTACCTGAACAAAGTAAATTGTTAGTTTGGGGAAATGGGAAAAAAGAATTATTAGACTATGCTGAAGAACATAATATTCCCATTATTAGAATGGAAGATGGTTTTATTCGTTCAGTAGGATTAGGTTCAAATCTAACTGCACCATTATCTTTAGTAGTCGATGATTTAGGTATTTATTTTAATGCTCAAAATCCATCTCGATTAGAGTGGATCTTACAAAACCAATATTTTGAGCAATCTGATTTAGAAACAGCAAAAGAAATAAAACATCGTTTAATTCAACAACGTATTGGGAAATATAATGTAGGGCAAGGTGTTGTTAATTTACCTAAAACACCTAAAACTAAAATATTAGTTGTGGGTCAGGTAGAAGATGATGCTTCTATTATGTTCGGTTCACCGCAGATTAAAACTAATAAAGCATTACTGCAAAAAGTGAGAACTGAAAATCCTAATGCTTATATTATTTATAAACCACATCCTGATGTAGTGAGTGGTAATCGTATGGGGGACGTTGCGGCTGATGTATTAGCAAAATATGCTGATCAAATTGTTATTGATGCAAATATTTTGGATTGTATTGAGCAAATAGATGAATTGCATACTATGACATCATTAGCAGGTTTTGAGGCTCTATTACGTAATAAAAAAGTGGTTTGTTATGGTTTGCCATTTTATGCAAATTGGGGATTGACGGAAGATAAAATTTCCTTATCTCGTAGAACAAGAAAACTTACACTAAATGAATTAATTGTTGGGGTTTTAATTTATTATCCAATTTATTTAAATCCGAATACGGGTAGAATAACAAAGGTTCAATATGTTATTGAATTACTCAACCAACAGAAAAAAGAAAAATCGCTTTCCTTTAATCGTTCTTGGTTAGTTAAGCAATTAGAAAAATTAAAACAGCTTTATTATGCAGTTAAATAACATTGTGATAAAAATATGATTAAGCATAATTTAATAGATTTAGTTGATAATGGAAAAAATATTCTATTATTGCAAGGTCCGATAGGTTCATTTTTTTATGATCTGGCGACTTATTTGCATAATAAGCAGAAAAATGTATTTAAAATAAATTTAAATGCAGGTGATGAGTATTTTTTCCCTGAAAATGACTCTTTTCATACTACAGCATATCGTGACACAATAGAAAATTTTCAGAATTTTTTAAGTCAATATATTTCATACCATCAAATTGATTCATTAGTTTGCTTTGGGGATAATCGCTCCTATCATATTATGGCTAAGATTCTTGCCGAACAATTTAAATTAAATTTTTGGGTATTTGAAGAAGGATATTTTCGTCCGCATTATGTGACGTTGGAAAAAATGGGAGTAAATGCTTATTCATTAATTCCTAAAAATGCTCAGTTTTTTCTTGAAAAAATATCTAATTTAACTGCTCCTCCCGAAGTAGAATCCTCTGCTAAAGGTTTTTCCACCTTAGCGAAGATAGCTATTTGTTATTATGTAAATACTTGGTATTATCGTAAAAAATATCCTGATTATCAACATCATCGATCGCTAAGTATTAGGTTTTATGCTAGAAGTTGGCTATGGTCTGGGATAAAAAGAGCATGGTATTATATTAAAGATTTTCGGTTTAAACATTTTGTTGAAAACGGTAAATTTGGGGACTTTTATATTGTACCTCTACAGGTTTATAATGATAGTCAAGTTAAAGTACATAGTGATTATTTCGGTGTAAAAGAATTTTTACTTGATGTGTTAGACTCTTTTTTACTCTTTGCTCCAAAGCATTTAACCCTAATTATAAAACATCATCCTATGGATCGAGGATTTACCGATTATACTCATATTATCAATACTTATATCCATCGTTATCCACAATTAAAACGGCGATTATTTTATGTGCATGATGTGCCAATGCCTGTATTTTTACGTCATGGCAAAGGGATGATTACTTTAAATAGTACATGTGGTGTTTCTGCACTATTACATAATATGCCTGTTCTCACATTGGGACGAGCTAACTATGATTTTGCTGGATTAACATATCAAGGTGATTTAAAAAGTTTTTGGCATAACCTACAGCCTCCAAACCCTAAAGTGTTTGAGGCATTTAGGTTATATCATTTAAATAAAACACAAATTAATGGCAGTTTTTATAATCAAGTTTATTTATCTGAATTTGGTTGATTTAACTTTCTTCTCATTATTTAGTTATTTAGGTAGCCAATTTATTATTTTATAAAATATATGGTTTTTGGGGCATTAATAATGATAACGGCAAGCTACAAGCTGAATTTCATCATTGTTGATAGCGTAAACTAAACGATGCTCACCATCAATTCGCCGTGACCAAAATCCTGATAAATTATGTTTTAAGGGTTCAGGTTTACCGATACCTGCAAAGGGTGTGCGTTCAATATCGTTAATTAATTCATTGATTCGTTTGAGGACTTTTTTATCGGTAGTTTGCCAATATAAATAATCTTGCCAGCAGCTATCAGTAAACAGTTTCTTATATTTCATCTTTTAGTTCTCTTTCAACCACTTTACCATTCCGCAATTCTTCAATAGACGCTAATAAATGGCGGGCATTGGCAGGGGAACGTAAAAGATAAGCAGTTTCTGTCAGAGCCTCAAATTCTGCTAACGACATCAATACACAACTTTCCCCTTTAGTTCGAGTAATAGTAATAGTTTCTACATTATTTACTGTTCGTGCCATTAAACTTGCCAGATTTTGGCGAGCTTCGCTATAAGTAATGGTTTGCATATTTTTTCTCTCTCTTATTAAATGTTGTACAATATATTGTACGTATGTGCTATGGATGTGTCAAAGTGTTTCATTAAACGTCAGTCTTTTCCTTAAACTCACACAAATCTTCAATTAAACAAGATCCACATCTTGGTTTTCTGGCAATGCAAGTATAGCGACCGTGTAGAATCAACCAGTGATGAACGTCAACTTTGAATTCTGTTGGCACAACTTTTAATAGTTTTTCTTCCACTTTCACGACATCTTTCCCTGGGGCAAATCCAGTTCGATTAGCAACTCGAAAAATATGAGTATCTACCGCAATAGTGGGATGTCCGAAAGCGGTGTTGAGAACCACATTAGCGGTTTTTCGTCCTACGCCCGCAAGAGCTTCTAGGGCTTCTCGGTTTTCAGGTACTTGTGAATGATGTTTTTCAATTAAATCTTTACAAGTTTTAATGATATTTTCTGCTTTGCTGTTAAATAGTCCGATAGTTTTAATGTATTGCTTTAAGCCGTCCACCCCTAAAGCATAAATTTTTTCAGGCGTGTTTGCCACGGCAAATAGTTTCTCCGTAGCTTTATTCACGCCTTTATCGGTTGCTTGTGCAGATAATATAACGGCAATTAATAGTTCAAAAGGTGAACTAAAATTCAGTTCTGTGGTGGGATGCGGATTGTTATCACGTAAGCGCGTTAAAATTTCAATGCGTTTTTGTTGGTTCATTATTTTTTCTGTTCTAACTTATTTTTAAATGCCAAAATTAGTCCTAACCCGATAAATGCACCTGGTGGAAGAATGGCAAGTAATAGATTGCTGTCATTATGGAAAAGTTCAATACGTAGCACTTTCGCCCAATCACCAAGTAATAAATGAATACCGTCAAATAATGTACCATTTCCGAAAATTTCGCGTAATGCACCTAATAAAAACAGGCTTAAAGTCATACCTAATCCCATGGCGAAACCATCAAAAGCGGAATGTAATAGGGTATTTTTGCTAGCAAAGGCTTCAGCACGACCGATTACAATACAGTTGGTGACGATTAATGGAATAAAGATCCCCAGTGATTGATATAAGCTATAAGTATAAGCATTCATGAGTAATTGAACCACTGTTACGGTAGTAGCGATAATCATGACATAGATTGGAATACGAATTGCATGGGGAATGTGGCGGCGGAATAGCGACACCATTGTATTGGTACAAATCAATACAATCATTGTGGCTAAACCCAAGCCTAGGGCATTAGTTGCTGAATTAGACACTGCCAATAAAGGGCAAAGCCCAAGTAGTTGTACTGTTGCTGGATTATTCCGCCATAAACCTTGCAGAAAAAGGCTGTGCCAAAGGCTTTCTGTTTTTGATTCTGTCATAATATTTATCACTATTTATTAAGTACTTCCAACGCTGAACGTTTTACCTGATTGACCACCGCTCTTGGTGTAATGGTTGCTCCAGCGAATTGATCAAATTTACCACCGTCTTTTTTTACTGCAAACTCGTCTATATTATCTAGGCTGATTTTTTTGTGGTTAAAACTTAAAATCCAGTTGGAAATACGAGTTTCTATTTTATCACCTAAGCCTGGGGTTTCATGATGTTCTAGCACTCGAACGCCTAAAATCTCACCCTCGGGAGTCATGCCGATTAATATCCGAATATTGCCCGCATAACCATCTGGAGCGGTGGCTTCAATCGCATAAGCGGAAATCTTGCCGTTTAAGAGTGCGGTGCAAATTTTATTAATTTCTGGCGTTTTGCGTTCATCACAGTTATTCATTAAATCATTGTCAAAATAACGTTGTGGCATCACTTGTAATAATAACTCTTGCTGTTGCATTGCAATGGCTTCATCAATTTTATCTTTAGTTAGCAAATAAATGCCACCTGAAATTGCGGTGCAAACTGATGCAACAAAGGCAAGTAATAAACCATATTGACTGGCAATTTTACCAATATTTATTATCTTCATCTTCTCTCCGTATGTCCAGCCACTCTTGGACGGCTATAATGATCGATTAATGGTACGCAAATATTCGCCAATAAAACCGCAAAAGCAACACCGTCAGGGTAGTTGCCGTAAAAGCGGATTAGGCTTACCAGTATGCCAGTTAAAGCTCCAAAAATCAGCTTACCAGTTGGCGTAATGGAAGCACTAACAGGATCAGTGGCAATAAAGAATGCACCAAACATAGTCGCTCCCGTGAATAACTGCCAAATGGGGCTGGTGGCGATAGGTGAAAGTATCCAGTTTAAGCATGCCATGATGAAAAGTGCGGTTAAAAATGCCACAGGAATTTGCCAGTGGATAATCTTTCTCCAAATTAAAAACAATCCACCGAATAAAAAGGCAAGATTAACCTGTGTCCAGCCGATACCGTTTAATGCTGAACTGAACGGTAATATTGCAGAGAAAATAGGTGATTGACTTAATTCATTAAAAGAAAATACCGCACTTTTAGCCCCCGTTTTCACGGCATCTAATGGCGTAGCGGATGTGATGCCGTCAATGCTTGCGACTAATTGATGTAAGCTAAAGCCATCAGTGGTAATCCCTGAAAAGATTAGGTGGCAACTATCAGCCAGTGTCGGTGGTTCGTTTAATAGGGAAATCGGTGGTAGCCATGCTGTCATTTGGACGGGGAATGAAACTAATAACACCACATAACCAACCATTGCAGGGTTAAATAAATTTTGCCCTAAACCACCATAAACGTGTTTTCCGAAAATTACCGCACAAAATATACCGCTTAAAATTATCCAGTAGGGAGCATAAGGGGGAATAGCCATGGCTAAAATCAAGGCTGTTAGTACCACACTGAAATCAGAAATATAGAACAAGGCAGTTTTTTTGCGTAAATAAGTCACCACATATTCTAATAGCAAGGCGAAACTTACTGCTAAGGCAGTTTGAATCAGCACGCCAAAGCCAAAGAAATAAAGTTGTACACCGAATGCAGGTAACATTGCAAAAATCACCCATAACATAATACGGGCGGTCAATTTACCTGAATGAGTATGTGGGGAACTTGCAATTCTAAACATATTATTCCTTATTTTCTTGTTTCATTTGTGCTTGAGCTGCTTTTTTAGCTTTAGCTCGAGCAATAGCGGCAGCAACAGCGGATTTTTTCGGATCGATTTCTGTTGTTTCTGTGCTAATCGAGTTTTCCTTAACATTTTCAGCACTTTGTTGCTGAGCTTGTTTTTTAGCTTGAGCCTGAGCGATGATCGCAGCAATTGTCGTTTTTTTCGGGACAATTTCCATTGTTTCTATACTAACCAAGTTTTGCGTAACAGATTCAGCAGTTTGCTGTTGAGCTTGTTTTTTAGCTTTAGCTCGAGCAACAGCGGCTTTTTTCGGATCGATTTCCGTTGTTTCTTCTGTACTAACCGAGGTTTCCGTGACAGGTTCAGTGGTTTGTTGTTGAGCCTGTTTTTTAGCTTTAGCTCGTGCAATGGCGGCAGCAACAGCGGCTTTTTTCGGATCGATTTCCGTTGTTTCTTCGGTACTAACCGAGTTTTGCGTAACAGGTTCAGAGGTTTGTTGTTGAGCCTGTTTTTTAGCTTTAGCCCGAGCAATGGCGGCAGCAACAGCGGCTTTTTTCGGATCGATTTCCGTTGTTTCTTCGGCACTAACCGAGTTTTGCGTAACAGGTTCAGCGGTTTGTTGTTGAGCTTGTTTTTTAGCTTTAGCTCGTGCAATGGCGGCAGCAACAGCGGCTTTTTTCGGATCGATTTCTGTTGTTTCTTCTGTACTAACCGAGGTTTCCGTGACAGGTTCAGCGGTTTGTTGTTGAGCCTGTTTTTTAGCTTTAGCTCGTGCAAGAGCGGCAGCAATAGCCACTTTTTTCGGATCAACGGTACTGTTTTCTTCTAAAATTGGCTGATTTTGCACCGCACTTTCTGTGGTATTTTCAGTTATATTTTGCTGTTGTTGGCGAGCCAAACGTCTTGCTTTACGTTCTGCCATAATATCAGAATTATCTGGCAATACTTCGCCTTTATTTTCATCAATAATGGTTTTAATTTCAGTGAATTCTTTGGCGTTTTCCTGTTTTTTCGCTTTTAATCGTTCTAACGCTGCGGCGACAGGATCGATGCCTTTACTGTTCGCTACTTCTTGACGGCGATTTTCGGCTGCTTTTTGAGTACGTTCTTTGCGAGCCTGTTCTTCTTTTTCTAAACGGGCTTGACGTGTTTCAAAACGAATTTTGGCTTCTTCCGCTTTTTTCGCTTTATCAGCGATTTCCCAAATTTTAGCTTTTTCTTGGCGGAAATATTGAATTAATGGAATATGGCTTGGGCAAACGTAGGCACATAGTCCACATTCTATACAGTCCATTAATTGATATTGTTGTGATTTCTCGTGATCTTCGCTACGTGCAAACCAATAAAGCTGTTGAGGCATTAAATAATAAGGACAAGCATCTGAACAAGCGGAACAACGAATACAGGATTGTTCTGCTGGAGGTGGTGTATATTCAAAATGATCAGGAGCAAGTAAGCAGTTAGCTAATTTGGTTACAGGGGCATTTAAATCGGGCAATGCCAACCCCATCATTGGACCACCTAAATAGACAGGCAACCGCTCATCTGCTTGATAACCCGCTTGTTCTAACACAAAGGAAATCGGTGTGCCAAAACGCACCCATTGATTGCCTTTATTTGGGATTTTATCTCCAGTAAGTGTTACCACTCGCTCAATCAGCGGTTCATCATTGATCACTGCTCGCTTAATCGCAAATGCCGTGCCGACATTTTGCATATACACGCCAATACTAGAAGAACGCTTACCACTTGGCACTTCTATGCCAGTCAGAATTTTGACTAAAGTATTAGAATCACCAGATGGATATTTAGTTGGAACAACTCGAATATCAATATCATTCGCCCCATGTAACGCAAATTTTAAGGCAGATACAGCTTTAGGTTTGTTATCTTCTACCGCAATAACCACTTTTTCAGGGCGAAGAATATAACGTAAGATCCGTACTCCTTCAATAATTTCATCTGCATAATCACGCATTAAACGGTCATCACAGGTAATATAAGGCTCACATTCCGCCCCGTTTATAATCAACAATTTCACTGCATTTTGGGCGGAATTTACTTTGGCAGCGGTAGGGAACACCGCACCACCTAAACCAGCTACGCCTGCTTGATAGATTTTCTGAATTAATTGTTCTGTACTGAGGGTTAAGAAATCATCAATCGGTTGCTGTTCACGCCATTGATCTTTGCCGTCTGCTTGGATATGCACCGCTAACTCGTTTAAGCCTGATGGATGTGCCGCAATATATGGAGAAATATCCGTTACGATGCCTGAAGTCGGGGCGTGAACAGGCAAACAACGCAAACCATCACCTTGGGTGAGAGGTTGTCCTTTAAGAACCTGATCGCCAACTTTGACTAATAAATTGCCAGCTGTGCCTAAATGTTGTTTTACTGGCACATAGAATTTGTCTGCCAAAGGTGCGGTGGAAATTGGCGTAGAATTGGACTGTGATTTCATTTCAGGGGGATGAATACCCCCGTGGAAATCCCAAAGTTTACCTGATTGATAGCGAGTTAATACATCAGCCATTATTCGCCCACCACCATTTTATTATCATATTTAATTGGAATGACCATTTTGGGATCAAATTTCCAGTTCCAGTGATCAATTTGTTGTTCAACTTTTTCCATAGTAATACAATCGGTTGGGCAAGGTGCAACACAAAGCTCGCAACCTGTACAAAGATCGGCAATAACTGTATGTAAGGCTTTATTGGTACCGATAATGGCATCAACAGGGCAAGCCTGAATACATTTTGTGCATCCGATACACATATCTTCGTGAATAAAGGCAACTTTGATTTCAGGTTCTACTACATCATCCATGGAGGGGACATCAACGCCCATTAATTCGGCAATTTTGACAATAGTTTGTTGTCCACCTGGAATACATTTGGTGATTACATCACCGTTAGCAATAGCTTCTGCATAGGGTTTACAACCAGGATAACCGCATTGACCACATTGAGTTTGAGGTAAAATAGCATCTATTTTTTCTACAATGGGATCAGCTTCTACTTTGAGTTTTATCGAAGCAAAACCCAGTACCACGCCAAAAATTAAGGCGAGTATAGCAATGGCGATTAACACATAATATAAGGTTGTCATTAATTAGGCTCTCACTAATCCAGCAAACCCCATAAAGGCAAGGGACATCAGCCCAGCAGTAATCAAGGCAATGGATGCCCCACGAAATGGTAATGGTACATCGGCGGCAGCAAGGCGTTCACGCAAGGCAGAAAATAATACTAACACTAAAGAAAAGCCTAGTGATGCTGAAAAACCATAGACGACCGATTCAGTTAAATTATGAGCTAAATTAATATTCAATAATGCCACACCAAGCACAGCACAGTTAGTGGTAATCAATGGCAAGAAAATCCCCAGTAAACGATAGAGTGTTGGACTAGTTTTATTAATCAGCATTTCGGTAAATTGCACCACTACCGCAATAACTAAAATAAAAACTAAAGTACGTAAAAATTGAGCGTTAAATGGGGCTAAAATATAAGTATCTACTAAATAGGCACTCAAAGATGCTACAGTCATCACAAACATAGTCGCCAAGCCCATGCCTATGGCGGTATCCACTTTTTTGGATACCCCCATAAACGGGCATAAACCGAGAAATTTCACCAGCACAAAATTGTTAATCAAGGCGGTGGAAATGATGAGTAAAATATATTCCATAAAATCAGTTAAGGTATTGTTATCAGTAAAATTCGTGAGTTAGTCTTGCGTATTATCCTTGTTTTGAGCGGTGAGAACAATAAAAAAATAGATTTATTCCAAAACGCCGTTAATTTTCACCGCAGTTTTGTGCTAGAATACGCAAAATTTTTTAAGAAATAACACCCATTGTGGCGGCATATTGCATATCTGCTAAAACCGCAATTCAAGCATTAGAGCCTATACAAACGCCCCTACAATGTTAACAGATTTTATTTTAAAGGTTAGTCCAATAATGAAAGCCAGTATTATTAGTAAATTAGACAGTTTAAACGAACGCTACGAAGAATTAGAAGCCCTATTAGGCGATGCGTCCGTGATCAGTGATCAAGATAAATTTCGTGCTTATTCCAAAGAATACGCCCAATTAGAGGACGTAGTAAAAGTCTTTGCTCGCTGGAAGCAACTGCATGCTAATATGCAAGAAGCAGAATTATTGCTTGACGATCCCGATATGAAAGAAATGGCAGAAATGGAAATTGAAGAATGTCAGAGCGAAGTAGAAAGTTTAGAACAACAGTTACAAATTTTGTTATTACCGAAAGATCCGAATGATGAATATAATGCTTATTTAGAGATCCGTGCGGGTACTGGTGGCGATGAAGCGGGGATTTTCGCAGGGGATTTATTCCGTATGTACAGCCGTTATGCAGAAAGTAAGCGTTGGCGTATAGAAACCTTGAGTGCCAACGAAAGTGAGCAAGGGGGCTACAAAGAAATTATCGTCAAAATTTCTGGCGATGGTGTGTATGGTCAGTTGAAATTTGAATCGGGTGGGCATCGCGTACAACGTGTGCCAAAAACCGAAAGTCAGGGGCGGATTCATACTTCTGCTTGTACAGTAGCAGTGATGCCAGAATTGCCTGAAAGCGAATTGCCAGAAATTAATCCAACCGATTTACGGATTGATACTTATCGTTCATCAGGGGCTGGTGGTCAGCACGTCAACACTACCGATTCAGCGGTACGAATTACCCATATTCCAACGGGTATTGTGGTAGAGTGTCAAGATGAACGTTCACAACATAAAAACAAAGCGAAAGCCTTGTCAGTATTAGCTTCTCGCATTGTGCAAGCCGAGCAAGAACGTCAAGCTGCAGAACAAGCAGATACTCGCCGTAATCTATTAGGCTCAGGGGATCGTTCCGATAAAATTCGTACTTACAACTATCCACAAGGTCGAGTAACCGATCACCGTATTAATTTAACTGTATATCGTCTTGATGAAGTCATGAATGGCAAAATTGATGAACTTATTCAACCGATTATTACCGAATACCAAGCGGATCAGTTGGCGGCGTTGTCGGAACAGGCGTAATGAATATCGCACAATGGATCGTTTATGCCAAACAATACTTAACCGAAAATTTAACCAACGATCCATATTTAAACGCCAAAGCGGATAGTTATTTATTATTACAATTTGTTACTGGTTACTCAAAATCGCAATTAATGGCATTTAACGATCGGGAATTGAGTGAAAAAAATTGCGAAAAATTAACCGCACTTTTAGCTCGCCGAGCCAAGGGCGAGCCAATCGCTTACATGCTTGGTGAAACTGAATTTTGGTCGTTGAATCTAAAAGTATCACCTGATACCTTAATTCCACGTCCCGATACCGAAATGTTGGTGGAACACGCATTAATTCTCGCTAAAGAAAAAATACAACAAAACGGCGAAGTGTCAATTTTAGATTTAGGTACAGGCACGGGGGCGATTGCGTTAGCTTTGGCTGATGAGTTGAAAAAGTGCGGTGCAAAATATCGCATTTTAGGTGTGGATCTGGTGGCTAGTGCGGTGGCATTAGCTCGACAAAATGCAGAGCAAAATGATTTGCTTGATGTAGAATTTCAACAAAGCTCGTGGTTTCAAAATATTGCTGAATGCTTTGATATTATTGTCAGTAATCCGCCTTATATTGATCCGCAAGATCCACATTTACAGCAAGGTGATGTACGTTTTGAGCCTTTATCTGCTTTGATAGCAGAAGATCAAGGTTATGCAGATTTACAAAAAATTATTGAAAAAGCACCGCAGTTTTTACAACCACAAGGTTGGCTTTTGTTAGAACATGGTTGGCAACAGGGTAAAAAAGTGCGGTCATTTTTGACAAAAAATTTATGGCACTCGGTACAAACTGTCAAGGATTATGGTGGTAATGAACGAGTTACATTAGCAAGGTTAAAATGAAAATAGATTTACTCAAACAATCTCTTTACTTAGAAATGGAAAGTTTCTATTTAATCACCACGGAAGATGACGGAGAAGATTTACGTACAATTCGTTCTTTGATGGGTGGATTGGTGCGAAAAGCTCGTAAGGTTATTCCAGCGGATGATGATGTGAGAGTTAAAATCCATAAATTGTTACAATTAATGTATGGTGATTGGGGCTTTGAGTGCGATCCACAACATTATTTTCAAGCGGAAAATCTGTATTTAAGCTATGTACTACGTTCGCACCGTGGAATGCCAGTCAGCCTAGGTTGTATTCTGTTGTATTTAGCGGATAAATTAGCGTTACCATTGTATCCTGTGATGTTCCCAACCCAGCTCATTTTGCGTGCTGATGTGGATAATGAAGTGGCATTTATTGATCCTTGGGACGGCAAATATTTAAATCAGCAGGATTTACAAAAGCTCTACGAAGGGGCGTTTGGCTTTGGGGCAACGATGTCACAAGAAGACTTAGCCGTTGCCAAACCACATGAGTTGAGAGAACGCTTTGCTCAACTGGCAAAAAGCTGTTTAATTCGGGAAGAACATAATGATGCGGCATTAAAGTATATTGAAAGCCGTTTGTTAAACTATAAATATGATGACTATCCTTATAAAGCATTTGAACCTTATGAACGGCGAGATCGTGGTTTAGTGTTAGCTCAAATGGGGGCATATCATGCAGCTGTGGAAGATTTGCATTATTTTGTAGAAAAATGCCCCGATGATCCAACGGCATTCATGCTAATGGCTCAACTGCCTGAAATTGAAAAAGAATTGCATAACGATTTATTACACTAAAAAGGAAACATTATGACGGACAAAATTGTAAAAATTGGTGATATTGAAGTAGCCAACAATAAGCCATTTGTATTATTCGGCGGAATGAATGTGCTAGAAAGCCGTGATATGGCAATGCAAGTGTGCGAGAAATATGTAGAAGTAACACAAAAATTAGGCGTACCTTATGTATTTAAAGCCTCTTTTGATAAAGCTAATCGATCGTCCATTCATTCTTACCGTGGACCAGGAATGGACGAAGGGTTAAAAATATTACAAGAATTAAAAGATCAATTTGGCGTAAAAATCATTACCGATGTGCATGAGATTTACCAATGTCAACCTGTTGCTGACGTGGTAGATGTGATTCAATTACCTGCATTTTTGGCTCGTCAAACTGATCTTGTGGCAGCCATGGCTCGCACGGGATCGGTGATTAATGTGAAAAAACCACAATTTTTAAGCCCAGGGCAAATGGGGAATATTGTAGAAAAAATCGAAGAATGTGGTAATGACAAAGTGATCTTATGTGATCGTGGGACTAACTTTGGTTACGATAATTTAGTTGTGGATATGCTAGGTTTTGGTGTGATGAAAAAAGCATCAAAGGGTAGTCCTGTAATTTTTGATGTGACCCATTCATTACAATGTCGTGATCCTTTCGGTGCCGCATCAGGTGGTCGCCGTGAACAAGTGACCGAACTTGCTCGTTCAGGTTTAGCCATTGGCATCGCTGGTTTATTCTTAGAAGCACACCCAAATCCAAATCAAGCCAAATGTGATGGTCCTTCAGCTTTACCATTATCTGTTTTAGAGGGCTTTGTTAGTCAAATGAAAGCGATTGATGATTTGGTGAAATCTTTTGCCGTGTTGGATACTTCAAATTAGGGCGAAAAAATTCCCCGTACTTGAGCTACGGGGTTTATTATGAGAACAACTCGCGAAAAGCAAAAAAAAACGCCACTCTTTGTGGGGGTGAGTGGCGTAAAATGATGGAGTGATTATCTATTATTGTTTGAATGGTGCTAATGATAGCTATTCTCAAATATATTGTCAAGGATTAAATAAGAATAATTATCAAAAAATCCAATTTTTTTATTTATTTTACCCATGGAACGGAATGAGTGAGTGAAAGTGCGGTGGGAATTTCTTGTGAAATTTCAAATTCTCCAGCGTAAGCATAGGCTTCAACCCCTTGTTTTTGCACTTCTTTTAACAAACGATCATATTCAGGATCGATATATTCAGCAATTTTAAAGCAATCAAAGCCATTATGTAACCCCGCAAATAACACTACGGCACGATGTCCTTGTTTTTTCATTGCGAGCAATTCTCGTAAATGTTTTTGTCCTCGTGTAGTGATCGCATCAGGGAACATACCAATATTATTTTTCACCAAAGTAATTGATTTCACTTCCACATAACAATCGGGTAATCCGTTGCCTTTAAGTAGGAAATCAATACGGCTATTTTCTTCACCATATTTAACTTCAGGGAAAATCTGATCGTATTCAGCCAGTTCTTTGATTTGTTTGTTTTGTAATGCTTCAAATACCAACTGATTAGAGCGGTGAGTATTAATGCACACTAATTGACCATTGGCTAACTGTGTAATTTCCCAAGAATGGGGATATTTACGCGTTGTGCTACCAGAATCGGAATACCAAATAATATTCCCTTGCGAGCCACAACCCGTCATTGCACCTGTATTCGCACAATGAATGGTGATAATTTTGCCATTTGGCAATTCAATATCGGTTAAAAAGCGTTTATAGCGTTTAATCAATTTAGCTGATTGTAATAACGGGAATTGCATTATTTTTCCTTATAATTTTTCCTTTTCTGCTGTACATTCTAACGATTTCTGTTATTCTCACAAGCGTTAAATTTTAGGGGATAGTTATGCTGTGTGCCATTTATAAAAGCAAGCGAAAAGATGGAATGTATCTGTATGTGGAAAAGCGAGATCAATTTGATGCGGTGCCAGATACATTACGCCAAATTTTTGGTACGCCGATTTTTGTTATGTTGTTTAATTTAAAGGGAAATAAGTCTTTAGTACAGCTGGATAATCAAAAAGTCATGGAGCAAATTCAACAGCAAGGATTTTATTTACAAATGCCTCCCCAACAAAAAAGTTTGTTAGAACAATATAAAAATCATCATTTATAATGATATAATGAATTTTTCAAAATTTTCCTTGTCATAAACACACAGGTTTTTATTAGGGCAGTCATATAGTGGTGGTTCAGCACATTAAGTTAGCACGAGAAAGACGAAAAAGAAAGTCACGTATTAAAGCAGTGATTTTCTTTTTTGCTTTGTTTTGTATCATAGTGGGCGGAGTTTTAACGTTAAAAAATACGGCTGAAAATAAACCATTAGCAACAGTTGATACATCTGTTGATAATCAATATAAAGCATTAACACCAACCGAATCAGCAAGTACATCAAAAGATGGGCAAGCACTATCAACCGCCAACCACGATACAAACTCGAATTTAGATGCAACTTCTTATGATGATGATTTATTAGCTGTAGATGATGAAGTAGATGAGGTGGATCTCAGTGACAAATTACCAGAAGATGCTCAAAGTGCCTTAGATGATTTGTTAGATGCGATGGATCAGGCAAAACGTATTACTGATCAGTTTTCTTATACGGTGGTGCGTGGTGATAAATTAAAAGACGTGTTAGAGATGTCAGGGTTAGAAGATGAAACCAGTAAAAAGTTGATTGCTAGTTATCCTGAATTAAAAAATCTAAAAGCGGGTCAACAATTCTATTGGATTTTAAATAATGAAAATGAACTGGAATATTTAAACTGGCTAGTTTCTGAAAAAGAAGAACGAATTTATGAATTGAAAGATGCTGGCAAATTCGCTCGTCAAATTATTGAGAAGAAAAGTATTTGGAAGAAAGATGTTCTGAAAGGTAAAATCGAAAGCTCATTACGTGCGAGTTTACGTAATTTAGGCTTGAATAATCGTCAAATTAATCAATTAAGTACCGCACTTCAATGGCAAGTAAATATAGCAAAATTATCTAAAGGGGATAATTTTGCCGTGTTGGTGACTCGTGAATATTTAGATAATAAACTAACGGGTCAAGGGAATGTGGATGCTATTCATATTACTCACAGTGGGGCAAGTTATTATGCCATTCAAGCAGATAATGGACGTTATTACAATCGTCAGGGAGAAACCATTGGTAAAGGTTTTGCACGTACACCATTACAGCGTCAAGCACGAATTTCATCGCCGTTTAACCCAGCTCGCCGCCATCCAGTCACTGGACGAGTTCGCCCACATAAAGGGGTAGATTTCGCAGTACCCGTGGGAACACCAGTGATTTTGCCTGCTGATGGTATTGTAGAAAAAGTGGCTTATCAAGCGGGTGGGGCAGGGCGTTATATTGTGGTTCGCCATAGTCGTGAATATCAAACGATTTATATGCACTTAAGTAAACCGTTGGTAAAAGCAGGACAATCGTTGAAACGAGGTGAACGTATTGCTTTAACAGGTAATACGGGTATTTCTACAGGAGCGCATTTACATTATGAATTCCATATTAATGGTCGAGCAGTAAACCCAATGACGATAAAATTACCTGGTACTAACTCTGGAATGGCGGATAGGGAGCGTAAAAATTTCTTAGTAAAAGCTAAATCAGCAGAAAGGTTTCTTAAATTTTAAGGTTCATGCAGAAGTGCGGTGCAAATCAATTTTAAAAGAATTTGCACCGCACTTTTATTTTGAAAAAACGCGTTTTCTATGCTACTCTTAAAAATAATAATTCTCATTTGTTTGTGTTCTGGCTGGGATATAACTTGATTAAACGCCGTTACTTATTTTTACTGGTTATTTTGCTTTCTGTATTATCGCTTTTTATCGGCGTTAGTACGGTCAATCTTGCTGGTTTATTAGCCTTTGACGGTGAGCAGTGGGAAATTTTTTTGATTAGTCGTGTGCCACGTTTAGTCAGTATTTTAATTGCTGGAGCCGCTTTAAGTATTTGTGGCTTAGTCATGCAGCAATTAAGTCGTAACCGTTTTGTTTCACCCACTACTGCTGGCACAATGGACAGTGCAAGATTAGGTATTTTAATTGCTATTTTACTGTTTCCGTCTGCCTCAATGCTAGTTAAAACCAGTATTGCCATTGCCGTATCTTTCTTAGGGACGTTGTTATTTATGACGATTTTATCCCGTCTAAAATTTAAAGATAGCATTTTTGTTCCCTTAGTGGGGATTATGTTTGGTAATATTATCAGTTCAATTACCGCTTTTATTGCCTATAAAGAAGATCTTTTGCAAAACTTGGCAGGTTGGTTACAAGGGGACTTTTCTTTAGTGATGGCAGGGCGTTATGAAATCCTTTATTTTAGTTTACCTGCGTTAATTATAGCTTATTTGTTTGCTAACCGTTTTTCCATTGTAGGAATGGGTGAAGAATTTGCCACAAATCTCGGGTTAAATTATCAACAGGTTCTGTATGTAGGATTAGCCATTGTGGCGACTGTTTCTTCAATTATTATTGTATCGGTCGGCGTGATCCCCTTTTTAGGTTTAATCGTACCGAATTTAGTTACTCTTTATTTAGGCGATAATCTGAAAAAAATTCTGTCACATACCGCCTTGCTTGGTGCGGTATTTGTACTGTTCTGTGATATTTTAGGGCGTATTGTGATTTATCCTTATGAAATTTCGATTAATGCTGTAGTAGGTGTATTTGGCAGTGCGATGTTCTTAATTTTATTATTTAAACGTTATCAACAGGGTTAACTCATAAAAGATGAAAGTAATTTATCGTCAAAAATTAATCCTATTGTTAGTTTTAAGCATTTTAGCCGTATGTGCTTATCTTGGTTATAATTTGCCAAACCGTTGGGAATACGCCCTACATCATAGAGCTTTAAGCATATTAGCCATTACTTTAACGGGAACTGCGATTGCAGTAGCAACCATGATTTTTCAAGTAGTGGTAAATAATCGTATTCTAACGCCAAGTGTATTAGGATTAGATTCGCTTTATTTGTTAATTCAAACCCTAATTATTTTTTTATTTGGTTCAACCACCTTATTGTCAGTCGATCCTATTGTGTTATTTCTGGGTTCAACGGCAATTATGATTCTGTTCGCTTTATTGCTTTACCATTTTTTATTTAAGCAAGAGCAACAAAATCTGTTTTTTTTATTGTTGGTCGGTATTGTCTTCGGGACGTTTTTCCAAAGTTTAACCACTTTTATGGAAGTATTAATTGATCCCAATGAATTTCAAATTGCACAGGATATTGGTTTTGCCAGTTTTAATCGGATGAATTTGGATATTTTATGGTTGGCTATGGGAATTTTATTGCTGACAATTGCTATCAGTATCCGCTATTGGCGTTATTTTGATGTGTTGGCATTGGGGCGTGAGCAAGCAATTAATTTAGGTGTGCCGTATCAAAAGATCATTCGTCATTTGCTAATTATTGTGGCAGTTTTGACTTCAGTTTCTACCGCATTAGTTGGACCTTTGACCTTTTTGGGTTTATTGGTAATGAATGTAACTTTTGAGTTTATGCCGACCTTTAAACATAAGATTTTGATTCCGACAGCCATTTTAATGGCAATAGTGACCCTAATTATAGGGCAACTATTAGTATCGCAAGTGTTTACCTTTAATACCACGTTAAGCATTATTATTAATTTTATCGGTGGGGTGTATTTTATTTATTTGCTGTTGCGAACGCAGAAAAAATGGTAGTAGTTTATGACAATTAAAATTAAAAATATCAGTAAAAGTTATGGTGATAAAAAAGTAGTGGACAACGTTTCAGTGAGTATTCCACAGGGTAAAATCACCTCTTTTATTGGACCGAATGGAGCAGGTAAAAGTACCGTATTAGCTATTATGAGCCGTCTATTGTCACCCGAGCAAGGCGAAGTGTGGTTAAATAATGTGCCACTGAGCCAACAGAAAAGTAATGAAATTGCTAAACAGCTTTCTATATTAAAGCAGTCGAATCATATTAATTTGCGGTTAACAGTGGAAGAATTGGTGGCGTTTGGACGTTTTCCTTATAGCAAAGGAAACTTAACTAAAAATGACCGCACTTTTATTGATAATGCCATTGGTTATATGAATTTGGCTGATATTCGCCATCAATATATTGATGAACTCAGTGGAGGACAACGGCAACGAGCTTATATTGCCATGATTTTAGCACAAGATACCGATTATATTTTGCTAGATGAACCACTGAATAATTTGGATATGAAGCATTCAGTGCAAATTATGCAAGTGTTGAGAAAATTGGTGAATGATCTGCAAAAAACAGTCGTGATCGTGATCCATGATATTAATTTTGCGTCTTGTTATTCCGATTATATTATTGCTATGAAAAATGGGCAATTAGTGCGACAAGGTTCTGTAGATGAGATTATGCAAACAGAAGTGCTTGAGCAAATTTATGATATGTCGATTAATATAGAGCATATTCAACAGCAAAAAATTGCAGTTTATTTTAGGTAAGATTTATATATTAACAATTCAAAAAGGAAAACTTTATGAAACACACATTTAAGAAATTCGCTTTAGGCTTATTTGTTGCTATCAATCTAGTAGGGTTTGCTAACGCTAAAGACATTGAAGTGGAAAATGCCGCAGGTAAACAAATTGTGCCACAAAATCCACATAAAGTAGTGGTATTGGATTTTGCTGCTCTTGATATAATTCGTGAATTGGGCGAGAAATCGACTATTGTGGGTACGGTAAGAGGCAAAGTACCTGCTTATTTAGAAGAATTCAAAGATGATAAATACGCAGATATGGGAATATCCCCGGATCCTGCATTTGAAAAAATTAATGAGTTAAATCCAGATTTAATTATTGCGTCACCACGTCAGAAAAAACTCATAGAACGTTTAAAAGACATTGCTCCAGTATTTATGCTCGAAAATGATTTCGCTAATTTTTATCCAACATTCCAATCTAATATTTTAGCTATTGGTAAAATCTTTAATAAAGAACAACAAGCTAAACAAAAATTAGAGGCTTTAGATAAGCGTATGTCTGCATTGGCAGAAAAAACTAAGGGGAAAACTGCTTTATTGGCTTTAGTTAATGAAAGTCGCATCAGTGCTTTTGGTGAACAATCTCGTTATGCCATGGTTTATCAGAACTTTGGTTTTACCCCTATTGATAAATCACTTTCTGCCTCAATTCATGGTAATAGTATTGGTTTTGAATATGTGGCAGAAAAAAATCCAGAATATTTATTAATTATTGATCGTACTGCAGCGGTAACAGATAAAGTTAATAATGCTCAACAAGTATTGAATAATGCAATTATTAACAAAACCCAAGCGGCTCAAAATAACCATATTGTATATTTAAATGCAGCGAATTGGTATTTGGCATTTGGCGGTCTGGAATCTATGGATGCGATGGTGACTGAAATAGAAAATGCGGTTAATTAATTGAAATTTTAGGAAAGAATCTATATAATAGAAACTGTTTTAAGGTTGAAGCTGCTATTTTTTGAATAAAAAATAATCAATTTTAGGCGGGATTGCTTAGTAAATAAGCAGTTCTACGAAAAAATATTTGATTTTTATATTTTCTCATTGGATAATACTAATACTTTTGAAGATTTGTCTTAATGAGAATTAAGGCAGATGAATTTGTCAAAAGGATAGTAGGGCAAATTCGTTAACCCTAAAATAGGTATATTCGAAACCATAATATTATGGTGGAGATAATAAACAGTACATCTTTTGTACTCGGAATTCAGCTGAATCCAGCTGATATTTTTGAAATTAGATGACTAAAACAAGAGGATCATCACAATGAAAAAAACAGCTATCGCATTAGCTATCGCTAGTTTAGCAGCAGCATCAGTTGCTCAAGCAGCTCCACAACAAAACACTTTCTATGCAGGTGCTAAAGCAGGTTGGGCGTCATTCCATGACGGTTATTCTGATTTAGGTGAGGGTGTAAGTGTTAAGAAAAATTCTGTGGCTTACGGTGTATTCGGTGGTTACCAAATTCTTAACCAAAATAACCTTGGTTTAGCCGTTGAGTTAGGTTATGATGACTTTGGTCGTGTAAAATTTAAAGAGAATGGTCAAACAACATTTAAACATACTAACCACGGTGCTCATTTAAGCTTAAAACCTAGCTATGATTTAGGTGGCTTAACACCAGCTTTATCTGGCTTAGATGTTTACGGTAAAGTCGGTGCAGCATTAATTCGTTCAGACTATAAAGAATATAATGTTAATGATGCTGTACGTGCTCACAGCTTAAAAACTTCTTTACTTTTAGGTGCTGGTGTTGAATATGCAATTCTCCCTGAATTGGCATTACGTGTTGAATATAACTGGATTAACAACGTAGGTAAATTAAAAGTTGATGGTGAACGTGTAGACTACACACCAGAAATTCACGGTGTAACAGCTGGTTTATCTTACCGTTTCGGTCAAGGTGCAGCTCCTATGGCAGCTCCTGAAGTTGTTAACAAAACTTTCACTTTAAACAGTGATGTAACTTTCGCATTCGGTAAATCTACATTAAAACCTGAAGCAGCTGCAACTTTAGACGGTATCTACGGCGAAATCGCTCAAGTAGCAAACCCAGCAGTACAAGTAAATGGTTATGCTGACCGTATTGGTAAAGATGCTTCAAACTTAAAACTTTCACAACGTCGTGCTGAAACAGTAGCTAACTACTTAGTTTCTAAAGGTGTTAATGCTGGTTCTGTAACTGCAACTGGTTACGGTGAAGCAAACCCTGTAACTGGCAACACTTGTGATGCAGTTAAAGGTCGTAAAGCATTAATCGCTTGTTTAGCACCTGACCGTCGTGTTGACGTTCAAGTTCAAGGTAACAAACAAGTTACTATGTAATTTAGATTTATCTAGTTACTAAATAGAAATAACGACTAAAAGACCTAAACTTAGTTTAGGTCTTTTTACATAAATAAGGAATGATTATGAAAAAATGGTTGCTAATTATCCTCGTAGCAGTAATCGCAGGGTTCACTTTAATGTCAAGTTATAACGGTTTAGTGAAAGCAGAAGAAGAAATTGATTCAGTGTGGGCAAATGTAGAATCACAATATCAACGCCGTGCAGATATGATCCCAAATTTGGTCAATACTGTAAAAGGTCAAGCAAATTTCGAAAAAGAAACGTTAACTGGCGTAATTGAAGCTCGAGCGAAAGCTACTCAAGTGAAAATTGATCCAAGTAATATGAGCGAAGAAAACTTAGCTCAGTTCCAACAAAGCCAAGATTCGGTGACTTCTGCATTATCTCGTTTACTTGTTTCTGTGGAAAAATACCCAGAATTAAAAGCTCACGAAGGTTTTATGAATTTACAAGCTCAGTTAGAAGGTACTGAAAATCGAATTAACAAAGCTCGTAATGATTTTAATGCAGCAGCAAAAATTTATAATCAAAAAGTACGACAATTCCCAACCAAATTAGCTGCCATGATTTTTGGTTTTAAAGATAAGCCGTATTTTAAATCTACCGCTGGTGCAGAAAATGCTCCAACAGTAAATTTTAATTAAGTAATGTTGGTGCGTGTAAACGCACCATTTTTTGATAATTTTATTGTGCGTCAACTCGTGCTAATGAATATAAAATATGTCTTTATTTTCTCGAATCCCCTTTGATAAAAAACAGATTGAAAGTGCTATTGCTGAATTAGAAAAAAATACCTCCGCAGAATTGCGAGTGTATATTGAACGTCATTTACCTAAAAATATAGTAAATTTAGATCAGGCTTTAGCCATCTTCAATCAACTAGAAATGCACAAAACCGCTGCTCGCAATGCAGTATTGATTTATATTGCATACAAAGATCAGCAATGTTCAATTATTGGTGATATAGGTATTCATCAATTTGTTGGTGATGAGTTTTGGCAAAAGCAATGTCTCTCTATGATTAACTATTTTGGACAAAAGCAATATACTCTCGGGCTTTTATCTGCGATTGAAAAAATAGGTAAAGAGCTGGCAATTCATTTTCCTTATCAGCCAGATGATATTAACGAATTACCAAATGAGGTGATAATTGATGACTAAATTATTAAAAACAATAGTCTTTTTAAGCCTTATTTTTGTCAGTTTACTGGCAAAATCTACCGAATTTCCATCAGTGCCAAATCCATTTCGTTATGTAAATGATTACACTAATACTTTGTCAGAACAGGAAAAACAGTATTTTGAAAATAAACTTTATCAATATGGTAAAGAAACTAGCTCACAAATTGCGTTAGTTATTATTCCTACTACAGGTGAACAGGAAATTGCTCAATATACAGCAGAATTAGGTGATAAATGGGGGATTGGTCGTAAGCAGTTAAATAATGGTGTATTGTTTTTGGTAGCAAAAAATGATCGGAAAATATTTATTGCTACAGGGCAAGGTTTACAAGGGGTATTACCAGATGCCTTTTTATCTCAACTGATTCGACAAGGTATTTTGCCTTATTTTAAACAGGGTCAATATGCACAGGGTATCAATAACGGTTTAGAACATATTATTGCTGTGAGTAAAGGTGAGTATGCTGCTCAAGTAGAAGAAGAGGATCTAATGGATCAAATCGCACCTTTTATCATGGTAGTAATATTTATCCTATTTGTGTTATTTGGCGAAATAAGTTGGCGTAGAAAACCGTATATTAGCCCAACTGCTAATCATAATTTACAAAATGCAGCGATTATTGCAGCATCTGTTTTAAATAGTCGTCGCCGTGGTAGCGGTGGTGGTTTCGGTGGTGGCTTTGGCGGAGGTTCTGGTGGTGGCTTCGGTGGTGGCGGTTTTGACGGCGGTGGTGCTGGGGGCAGTTGGTAAACCACACAATATTTTATAATAATTGATAGATTTACTTGGTTATTACACAAGGTCGAAAACTTGTGATAGAATGACCGCACTTTTAGCTATCAAATTAAATAAGCAGTAAAACTATAATAAGGAAATCCTATGGAAACTTTAGATAAAATCAAGAAACAAATTGCTGAAAACCCAATTTTAATTTACATGAAAGGCTCACCAAAATTACCTTCTTGTGGATTTTCAGCTCGTGCAGTAGAAGCATTAATTAATTGTCAGGTACCTTTTGGCTATGTGGATATTTTACAACACGCAGATGTCCGTGCAGAATTGCCTAAATATGCTAATTGGCCAACATTCCCCCAACTATGGGTTGAAGGTGAGTTAATTGGTGGATGTGATATTGTATTAGAAATGTACCAATCTGGTGAGTTACAAACTTTATTAAAAGAAGTTTCAGTACGTCACCCTGATTAAGCATTAATAAAGTTGTAAAAAAACCTAGAACGAATGTCTAGGTTTTTTTGTTAGTGGTGCGACTAGCTGGACTCGAACCAGTGACCCCCACCATGTCAAGGTGGTGCTCTAACCAACTGAGCTATAGTCGCATTCGGAAATTGAGAGAGATAAGATTGTTCTCAAAAGTGCGGTTATAATATAAAAAGATTTTTGCAAAAACAAGTTCTTTTTTCACCGCACTATTTGATTGCTTAATATCTCTGCGATTAATCCTTTAATTCACGGATCTTTTTGATGACATTACTGGTGGAGCAGCCGTTTTCGAAATTAAGAACTTGCACATCACCGCCGTTTGCCCATACTTCTTTTGATCCAGCGATGTCTTCAGGTTGATAATCACCGCCCTTGACCAGCAAATCAGGCAAGATTTCACTAATTAAACGTTGTGGGGTATCTTCGTCAAAAGCAACGAGCCAGTCAACTGAAGCTAATCCAGCTAACACCGCCATACGGCTAGCAAGATCGTTAATCGGTCGAGTGTCACCTTTTAAGCGTTTGACGGAATTATCCGTATTGACTGCCACAATCAAACGATCACCAAGTTTGCGAGCGTTTTCTAGGTAAGAAACGTGTCCAGGGTGTAAAATATCAAAGCAACCATTGGTCATCACGATTTTTTCGCCCCGATTTTTGGCTAATTGTACTGCGATTTTTAATTCGCTTTCACTCATAATGCCAAAACCTGTGGAAGTCCGTCCGTGAATAGCGTTTTCTAATTCTACGGTAGAAACTGTAGATGTACCTAATTTTCCAACCACTATACCTGCTGCCACGTTAGCTAAATAGCAAGATTCTTCAAATGAACGTCCATCAGCAAGGGCTGTGGCAAGAACACTGATCACCGTATCACCAGCACCAGTAACATCAAACACTTCTTTGGCAACCGTTGGCAAGTGATAGACTGGTTGATTTGGACGTAATAAAGTCATACCTTTTTCGGAACGGGTGACTAAAAGTGCGGTTAAATTAATATCAGAAATAAGTTTTAGTCCTTTTTCAATAATATCTTCTTCGTTCTCACATTTTCCGACCACAGCTTCAAACTCAGACATATTTGGCGTTAATAAAGTTGCACCACGATAGCGTTCAAAATCTGTTCCTTTTGGATCGATTAATACAGGAACATTAGCTTGACGTGCGATTTGAATCATTTTTTGCACTTGAGCTAATGTGCCTTTACCATAGTCCGAAAGAATTAAAGCTCCCACATTTTTCACCGCACTTTTCAGTTTATCAAGTAATTCATCTGTTGGTGCTTGATGAAAATCTTCTTCAAAATCAAGGCGTAATAATTGTTGATGGCGAGAAAGAATACGTAGTTTAGTAATAGTTGGGTGTGTATCTAGTTTAACAAAATTACAATAGATTTTTTGTTTTTCTAATAATTGAGTTAATGCTGAACCCGTTTCATCATTACCGATTAAACCGAGTAATTGAGTAGGTACATTCAGTGAAGCAATATTCATTGCCACATTGGCTGCACCACCAGCACGTTCTTCATTTTGTTGTACACGTACCACAGGGACAGGTGCTTCAGGAGAAATACGATTGGTCGCACCAAACCAGTAACGGTCTAGCATCACATCACCAAGAACTAATACTTTAGCATTTGGAAATTGTGCAGAGAATTGATTCATAAAATATGTCCTAATCTTAGAAAATAAAAATATTTTGCTGATTTTACCACAGCAAAAAAGAGTTTGGCTTAAAATTTCTGTTAAATTCAGTTAAACTATATAGAGTTTATTTCTTCGGGGTCAAATTATGTCTCAAAATCATCTTCCACAATTCCAAAAAGCATTTTTGCATCCTAAGTATTGGGGCTTTTGGTTGGGATTAGGGTTATATTGGTTAATTCTGTGTTTACCTTATCCAATTTTATTGAAAATTGGGAAAGGATTAGGTTTATTATTTAGTAAGCTGAAAGTAGGTAAACGGCGAGCAAAAATTGCTCAACGCAATTTAGAATTAGCTTTTCCAGACATGTCGGTTCAGGAACGATCAGAAATTCTGCAAGCAAATATGCAAAATGTGGGTATGGCAGTTATTGAAACAGGTATGGCATGGTTTTGGTCAGACCGCCGTATTAAAAAATGGTCTAAAGCGGAAGGTGTTGAATATCTTAAAGAATGTGCCAAAGATGGTATTATTTTGGTTGGTGTACATTTTCTTACTCTTGAATTAGGAGCCAGAATTATTGGTTTACATCACCCTGGTATTGGTGTTTATCGCCCTAATGATAATCCTATCATGAATTGGTTACAGACTTGGGGGCGAATGCGTTCAAATAAGGATTTATTGGATCGTAAAAATTTGCGTGGTATGATTAAGGCGTTGCGTCAAGGAGAGATGATTTGGTATGCTCCAGATCATGATTATGGACGTAAAAGTGCGGTGTTTATTCCCTTTTTTGCGGTGCAAGATGCCGCAACAACAACAGGGTCTTATTATTTATTAAAATCTTCACCTAACAGTAAAGTCATCCCTTTTGCTCCATTGCGTAATAAAGATAATAGTGGTTATACCCTGACCATTTCACCACCAGTAGATTTTACCGATTTATCCGATGAACGCGAAATTGCTATTCGTATGAATAAAATCGTGGAGCAAGAAATTTTAATGGATATTAAACAATATATGTGGCTACATCGCCGTTTTAAAACTGAACAAGATGGCGATGATGGAAAAAAATATCGTTAATCATTTATTAAAGGTGAATTTTACCTAAAATTGTGGTAAAACTATTCAATTATTTTATAGACAAAACAAGAAAGGAAATTATGTCAAATTTACAAACAATTATTGAAGCCGCTTTTGAAAAACGTGCGGATATTACACCTAAAACTGTTGATACAGCAACTCGTGAGGCGATTGAAGCAGTTATTAACGGTTTAGATAACGGCACTTATCGTGTAGCGGAGAAAATTAACGGTGAATGGGTAACTCATCAATGGTTAAAAAAAGCCGTATTGCTTTCATTTCGTATTAATGATAATCAAATTATTGATGGTGCAGAAACTAAATATTATGACAAAGTGGCATTAAAATTTGCCGATTATACGCAAGAACGTTTTGCTCAAGAAGGTTTCCGTGTAGTGCCATCTGCCACTGTGCGTAAAGGGGCGTATATTTCGAAAAACTGCGTGTTGATGCCGTCTTATGTAAACATCGGTGCGTATGTGGGCGAAGGTACCATGGTTGATACTTGGGCAACTGTAGGATCATGTGCTCAAATTGGTAAAAATGTTCATCTTTCTGGTGGTGTTGGTATCGGTGGTGTGTTAGAACCATTACAAGCTAACCCAACTATTATTGGCGATAACTGTTTTATTGGTGCTCGTTCTGAAGTGGTAGAAGGGGTTATTGTAGAAGATGGTTGTGTGATTTCAATGGGCGTATTCATTGGGCAATCAACTCGTATTTATGATCGTGAAACAGGTGAAATTCACTACGGTCGTGTACCAGCAGGTTCGGTGGTAGTTTCAGGTAGTCTGCCATCAAAATGTGGGAAATATAGTCTTTATTGTGCAGTAATCGTGAAAAAAGTAGATGCTAAAACCTTAGGCAAAGTTGGGATCAACGAATTACTGCGTGCTATTGAAGAATAAGTTGATTTATAAAAAATAGAGCAAAAGGAACTTTTCTCTATTTTTTTAGTCAAAATAACAGTATGTGGTTTGAACATATTAAATTAATTGTAAAAAATTTTGCATTTTACGATAAAATTGTTCAAAATACGCAACTATCGGCAAGACCGATATTGATATTACTTAAATATTCATTTTATTTCAGGGAAACAACAATGAAAAAATCATTATTAGCAACATTAGTATTAAGTTCAGTATTTGCATTAGCAGCTTGTGATCAAGCGTCAAAAGATCAAGTATCTGCAAAAGTAGAGGACGCAAAAGCTAGCGTTGTTGAAGCAAAAGATGCGACTGTTGAAGCAGCAAAAGATGTTAAAGATGCTGTGGTAGAAAAAGCAGCTGAAGCTAAAGATAAAATGGTCGAAATGAAAGATGCAGCGTCTGACAAAATGACAGAGATGAAAGATTCAGCATCTGACAAAATGACAGAAATGAAAGATTCAGCATCTGACAAAATGGCAGAGATGAAAGATTCAGCATCTGACAAAATGGCAGAGATGAAAGATTCAGCATCTGACAAAATGGCAGAGATGAAAGATTCAGCATCTGACAAAATGGCAGAGATGAAAGATTCAGCTTCTGATAAAATGACAGAAATGAAAGATGCAGCTAAAGAAAAAGCAGCAGAAGTAAAAGATGCTGTAACTAAATAATTCATTCATTAAGAATTTAACCATAAGGAAACCGAATAGGTTTCCTTTTTTGTTATCAATTAGCTAATTATGTGCTAGAATCAGCCGTCAATTAGTATTTATTTATAAAGGAAACAAAATGCAAGTATTAGAAGGCTTATTAGTTGCACCAAATGCCAAAATTGCGGTGGTAGTAGCTCGTTTTAATCATTTTATTAATGATAGCTTAGTAGATGGTGCGATTGATGCGTTAAAACGTGTTGGTCAGGTGAAAGATGAAAATATTACCTTGGTTAAAGTGCCAGGTGCTTATGAATTGCCTTTAGCGGTTCGCCGTTTAGCAGATAGCAAAAAATATGATGGTATTGTCGCTCTTGGTACTGTTATTCGTGGTGGTACAGCTCATTTTGAATATGTGGCGGGCGAAGCAAGTAGTGGGATTGGTCATGTTTCTTTAGATGCCGATATTCCAGTCGCATTTGGGGTATTAACCACTGAAAATATTGAACAAGCCATTGAACGGGCTGGCACCAAAGCAGGTAATAAAGGTGCGGAAGCAGCGTTAGTGGCACTTGAGATGATTAATTTATTAAATCAAATTAACTAACTAAGGCATAGTAATGACTGAACAAGTTAAAAAGCCATCGGCTCGTCGTCGTGCTAGAGAATGTGCTGTACAAGCCTTGTATTCTTGGTATATTTCACAAAATGATGTAGCCGAAGTAGAGTTGGCATTTGTAACTGAGCAAGATTTAAAGGGTGTTGATGTGGCATATTTTCGTCAATTATTCCGTCAAACAGTGAATAATTTAGACGCAATAGATAGCACATTAGCCCCCTTTTTAGACCGCACTTCGGAAGAATTAACCCCGATTGAAAAATCTATTCTGCGTTTAGCTACTTATGAATTGAAATATGAGCTTGATGTCCCTTATAAAGTCGTGATTAACGAAGCGATTGAAGTGGCAAAAACCTTTGGGGCAGATGATAGTCATAAATATGTCAATGGTGTATTAGACAAAATTGCCCCCTCTTTAGGGCGTAAATAACTTAAATACCAAACCTTTTTGCTCCTCCTACTTGAGGGGGAGCAGAGCGAAGTCCTGAAAGGGCAAATTATGCCAATAACCGAATTTGATCTTATCAACACCTTTTTTACCCAACAATCTGTTCATCGTCCTGATGTAGCGTTAGCCATTGGTGATGACTGTGCATTGACATCTGTTCCGCACAACAAATTTCTTGCTATTACTACTGACACCATGGTAGAAAATTCACATTTCTATCCGAATATAAATCCCCGAGATTTAGGTTATAAGGCTATTGCTACAAATTTAAGCGATCTTGCTTCAATGGGGGCTGAACCTGCATGGGTTTCTCTGGCATTAACTTTACCTAAGGTTAATGAAAGTTGGTTGCAAGCCTTTAGCCAAGGAATGTTTAAAATTCTTAATGAGTATAATGTAGCGTTAATTGGAGGTGACACTACAAGTGGAGCAGTGCCGTCTATCACCATTACAGCTCAAGGATTTTGCGATAAAAATACTGTACTTCGCCGTGATCAGGCTAAAGTGGGGGATTGGATCTATGTTTCAGGGACGCTTGGAGATGGTTTGGCAGGCTTTCATTTAATTTCTGATTTGTATCAAAGCAAAAAAAGTGCGGTGAATTTAGACGAAGAATTTCTAATTCAACGCAATCTTCACCCCATACCGAGAATATCCCTTGGTTTAACCTTGAGCCGATATCAATTATCTTGTTGTGCCTTAGATCTATCTGACGGATTAGTGGGCGATCTTGGACATATTTTACAACACAGCGGTGTAAGTGCAGTGCTAAACGTAGATCATTTACCTTGCTCGCGATCTTTAATTAATTTATATGGACGTGAGCAAGCAGAGCTATTAGCCCTGCAAGGTGGCGAAGATTATGAATTATGTTTTACGGTTCCCGATCATCAAAAAGCCTTCTTAGATCGATATTTAGCACCATTAAATGTACCTTATACTTGTATTGGTCGTATTGTAGAAAAAAATCCTACAGAAAATATTATTTACCAACGGCAAGGAAAAATGGTAGATTTACATATCTCCAGTTTTGAACATTTTAAATAATATGACAGACATAGCTTCCCCATTAAAACGCATTTCTTTAACAAATCCAGTACATTTGCTTGCGACTGGTCTGGGTTCAGGTCTAATTTATCCAGCTCCTGGTACTTGGGGAAGTTTGGCAGGTTTAATCATTGGCATATTACTGATGAGCATAATATCTCTAAAAATGTTTATAATTTTCACCGCAGTTTGTTTTGTCTTAGGGTGTTATTTATGTCAAAAAACCGCTGATGATATGGGGGTACACGATCATGGTTCAATCGTATGGGATGAATTTGTCGGCATTTGGCTTGTGCAAATCGGCATGGCTGGCTTGCTAGCGGAACATTTGATTTTGGGTAATGCGTTGGCATTTGGGTTATTTCGTTTATTTGATATTTGGAAACCCTTTCCGATTAGATATTTTGATAAAAAATTAGAAAATGGTTTTGGTATTATGGTGGATGATGTATTAGCTGCATTATATGCCATTGTGGTTTATCATTTTATTTTCTCTATAGTGGTGTTGTAATTATGCTTAATTTAATCGTTGTTCATTTTTTTGGTTTATTAAGCCCTGGTCCTGATTTTTTCTATGTTAGTCGAATGGCGGCGAGTAATTCAAGACGAAATACGGTTTGTGGTATTTTAGGTATTACTATTGGCGTGGCAATATGGGCAGCTGCTGCCATATTAGGTTTAGCAATTTTATTTAAAACCCTACCAGTTTTGCATGGTGTCATTATGTTATTAGGGGGGAGTTATTTATGTTATCTCGGTTTAAAAATGGTGAAAGTGCGTGAAAATACAGTCTTTACTGAATTAACAGAACAGGATTTTAATCAAGAAACCACTATTAAAGCAGAAATCATGAAAGGCTTATGGGTTAATTTATCCAATGCTAAAGTCGTGATCTATTTCAGCAGTGTAATGTCGTTAGTATTGGTGAATATGCACGAAATATGGCAAATGTTCACCGCCTTTATCATCATTGTAGTAGAAACATTTTTGTATTTTTATATTGTATCCTTATTATTTTCTCGCCCTTTCGCAAAACGTTTTTACAGTCAATATAGCCGTTATATTGATAATGTAGCAGGTGTAATTTTCTTAGCCTTTGGGAGCTATTTAGCATATAGTGGAGTGCAAGAAATTTTATCTTAAATAGACATAATAGTAGCCAAAATAGGAAAATATGTTATAATTTAGCTATTATTGTATCTATTTTAAGATTATGCTATTACCTTTTTATTCAGCCAACGAAACTCAACAAGCCTTTGCTGATTATTTGCGTAAAAAACGCAAAAGCAAAGGTTTTTCAAGAGAGCAACTGGCTAACGTCAGTCTTGTGCCAGCCTCAACCATTAAGAAATTTGAAACCACTGGGCAAATTTCTTTTCGTCAATTATTGCAACTTTGGCAAATTTTAGATGATTTAACCGCATTACATGAACTAACTAAACGTTCAACAGAACCTATGCCGAAAACGATTGAACAAGTGTTAGCCATGAATAAGGGGAAAAGATGAAAACAAATGATCTTTTAGATGTCTGGCGAACATTATCGACCAGTGAAAAAATCAAAGTAGGGCAGTTAGCCAAGAATGCTCAAGGAATTTTCTTTCAATATGACGAAGATTATCTGAATACTTTGCCAAATGGTAATTTATCACCGCTAAAATTGAAATTTAATGATGAATTACAACTTGCCCCAAGGTTATTTGAAGGCTTACATTCTGTTTTTTCTGATAGTTTGCCAGATGGTTGGGGGCGGTTGTTAATGGATCGAGTATTCATTCAACATCAAATTTCGCTACATAGCCTTTCACCTTTAGATCGTCTAGCCTATGTTGGTGAGACGGCAATCGGAGCGTTATCTTATCAACCGATTTCTCCTTTTGCAGATCAAGACCAGAAATTAATTGAGTTAACGCAATTAGGAATGGAAGCTCAAGCTATTTTTGATGGGCAAACGGAAGATATTTTGACCGCACTTACCCAAATGGGCAGTTCTGGTGGAGCAAGACCAAAAGCTCAAGTATATTTTCCAACCAATTCAATGTCACAATGTCGCAGTCAATACCAACAAGGCGATAGTGCATGGATAGTGAAATTTACCTCTAACAATCTTGCTTTAAAACATGAAGAAGGCTTGTGTGAAATGGTTTATTTGGATTTAGCGGAACAAGCAGGGATCGATGTGCCTGAACATAATTTATTGAGTTTAAAAGTAAAATCAGGTGAACGCCATTGGTTGGCGATTAAACGCTTTGATTGTATAGAAAACGATAGTAATCAATTAGGACGGCTACATACACTTACTGCTTGTGGTTTACTTGAGGCTAATTTCCGTGAACCGAGTTTAGATTATGCCGATTTAATCAAAGTGAGTAACTGGCTTTGTCAGGATCTCAATGCTGGGAAAATGCAATTTCGCCGAGCCATGTTTAATTTATTTATGTGCAATCAAGACGACCATTCCAAAAATTGGTCTTTCTTGCTAGACGATCAGGGAAAATGGACATTATCGCCTTTTTATGATGTGACTTTTAGCCCAAGCCCTTATGGAGAACACATGACTTCATTTAATGGTTTTGGCAAAAATCCATCGTTAAAAGCCATTCAATCTCTTGCTAATATGGCTAATTTAGATTGGACAGAAGCATTACAAATTATTGACGAAGTGCAATACTGTGTAAATTTATTTGATCGTTATGCTTCGCTTTATGAGGTGGGGAAAACAAGAAAAAAATTAATGCAAAATATGATCTATCAAGCGTATAAAAATTCTCCGTTTTAATAATTAAATCTGGCTATATTTATCTAACCATCGGGGAGTTTAAAATTTTTCCCCACGCAAACCTTTGCGCTTTTGTGTTATTTCTTATTCCTTGCTAGACTAGCACTCTATAATAATAAGAGGGGGAAATACGTGATGAATTACATTGAAATATTAGGTTATGTAGCGATGATTTTGGTGTCGGGATCTTTTTTATTAAAAGATATTATTAAGTTGCGTTTGGTCAATTTAATCGGGGCAATATGTTTTATTATTTATGGTTTGCTGATTAGTTCATTCCCAGTGACAGGATTGAATATTTTTGTAGCTTGTGTGAATGGCTATTATATTTATCAAAACATCAAAACAAAATAATCATTCAATATCAAATAAAGGCGAATTTGATATTCGCCTTTATTTGAGTAAATCTTTCAAACTGGCTTTCATAACGGACATTTTGTTTTCATACTGGGCTTTGCTTTCACGCTCATCAATCATATAGGTAATAGTTTGTGATAAGGTCATACCTAGTTTGCGAGAATATTTTGATAAACGTTGCCATACCGCATATTCCAAATCAATGGATTTCTTTTTAGTATGTTGTTTTTCAGCGTTGAAAAAGCGTTTACGTCTGGCTCGAATGGCTTGATCGAGTTTAATTACCAATGCCTCGGATAAATGATCAGCTATCCAAGCGGTGATTTGCTCAGGTTGGTTTTTGCAAGCAATAAGGGCTTTGACCTTATCTTCCGCTAAACTTTTTTCCTGATAACGGGTAATATTTTCCCCTTCACGGTGTTTTTTAGTGAGATAAAGCCATTTCCAGTGTGTTTCTTGATTTTCAAGTTTTTGATATTTCATTGTTTTATCATTACTTTTTTATCATTGGTGACGTGGTAACTGAAAATAATATACCCTGATTAAGTTTTTTTTTCTAGTAGATTTTTTGAATTTTAATGAAATGTGAGATAATGCTCAACATTCAATTTTATGAAGAGAAAAAAACGTGGCTTTATCCGAACAAAAACTAGATTGGACAACATTGCAACCGCATTTGACGGTATTTCCTGCTGAAACTAAAAAGATCGATTTTTTAGATTTACAATGGCGAGCTTGCTCGGCTATAGAGCAATTTTTGAAAAATTCGCACCGCAGTTTGTTAGTGTTAAAAGCGGACGATCAAAGCGAATACGCTAGTGCGGTGGAAAAGTGGGTAAAATCACAACAAGCACCGTTACAAGTATCGGGTGTTCAGTATGAAGTGGAACAAGGGGATAGTTTTTCTTTTGCTCAAGTGAATGTTCAGCCAGCACAATCAGCACAAGATAATTTTGCTAGTAAAAAAACAATCGCCACCGCTCTTTATTTTGATCATTCAAGTTTGTTCGGATCGATTCGGATTCATCCTAGCTCGCATGATATTCAGCTTAACGCTGGTTTGGTGCATCAACTTAATAATGGTGTGTTAATTTTAAGCGTTAGCCAGTTGTTAAATCATTTTGATTGTTGGGAACGATTAAAACATATTCTGATGACGAAACAATTTGATTGGTATTCGGCACATCCGTTTAAAGCCTTGCCGTGCGAGATTCCAAGTTATCCATTGCATTTAAAAGTTATTTTACTGGGAAATCGGGAAGAATTAGCTACTTTGAATAACCTCGAGCCAGATCTTTATCATCTTGCAGATTATAGCGAAATTGAAAGCTATGTCAGCGTGGAAAAAGAGCCACAGCAACAGGCATGGCAACAATATGTGTTGTCTTTTGCCGAACAACAACAATTTCCTCGTTTAACCCCTGACGGTTTGGATAAATTATATCAATGGCTAGTAAGGGAAAGTGAAAGCCGAGTGTTGATCAATAGTTCACCGTTGATTTTGAACCAAATTTTAAGCGGAGTAAGTCAGTTAAGCAGTAATAAAGACGTGCTAAGTGCGGTGGATTTTGAGCAATATTTTCAACAAAAGTCTGCTCAACAAGGTTTTCTTCGTGAACAAACTTATGCGGATATTTTTTATCATCAAGTATATATTGATACTGAAAATGAAGTAGTCGGGCAAATTAATGGTTTGTCAGTGGTGGAATTTACGGGGACACCAATGTCTTTTGGTGAACCATCTCGGATTAGTTGCATTGTGCAATTTGGTGATGGTGAAGTAACTGATATTGAAAGAAAAAATGAGCTGGCTGGCAATGTTCATGGTAAAGGTATGATGATTGCGGAAAATTGTTTAGCCAATATTTTAGATATGCCATCTCAATTACCATTTTCCGCATCATTGGTGTTTGAACAATCTTACGGTGAAATTGAGGGGGACAGTGCTTCTTTATCTGCATTCTTAGTGTTAGTCAGTGCCTTGTCGGATTTACCTATTCCGCAATCTATTGCGGTGACGGGTGCAATCGATCAATTTGGTTTGGTGCATTCGGTCGGTGGTGTGAATGATAAAATTGAAGGCTTTTTTACTATTTGTCAGGGCAGGGGATTAACTGGAAAGCAGGGCGTGATTATTCCAGAATCCTGTTTATATCAGCTTTCTTTGACAGATGATGTGGTAAGTGCGGTGAAAAATAATCAATTTTTCATTTGGACTGTGAATGATGTGTTTGAGGCTTGTGAGATTTTATTTGATCGTCCTTTAGTGGTAGATGAACAAGCAGAAAAAGAAGAAAAAATGACTATTGCACAGTTAATTTCTAAACGTATTGAACAGTATGCAGAACTGCACCATGCGATGCCATTTTGGTTAAAATGGTTTGCTAAAAAATAACTGCTCGGAACTGTTTAGCGAACAAGTGTTAGCTATATCTTTTTAAATTAAACTCTGTTAATATAGTGTTAATTCAGTAAGTTTACTGAAAAATATCCTATGATTTACTTTTAAAGAGAAAAAAATGACTAACACCTGTACACCAGAAACAATTCCAGAAAGAAAAAATTCTTATAATTATGAAGATTTATTAGCCTCTGGGCGTGGTGAATTATTTGGCAAAAAAGGTCCACAACTTCCAGCCCCAATTATGTTGATGATGGATCGTGTGATTGAAATGAACGAAACTGGCGGCTTATTTGGCAAAGGTTATGTGGAAGCCGAATTGGACATTAAGCCAGATTTATTTTTCTTTGGTTGCCATTTTATCGGCGATCCAGTGATGCCAGGCTGTTTAGGCTTAGATGCGATGTGGCAATTAGTTGGTTTTTATCTTGGTTGGATCGGTGGCGAGGGCAAAGGTCGTGCTTTAGGTGTTGGTGAAGTGAAATTCACTGGTCAAGTGTTACCCACCAATAAAAAAGTGACTTACAAAATCCATTTCAAACGTGTGATTAATCGTAAATTAATTATGGGTGTGGCTGATGGTGAAGTGTTGGTTGACGGTCGTGTGATTTATACGGCAACAGATTTGAAAGTCGGATTGTTTCAGGATACATCAACTTTCTAATTGTGATATTGGTTTTGATAAGCTCAAGGGTTGCCTTGAGCTTTTTACACATCCACCAACACCAAAATAGCTGCATCACCGCCCCATTCTCTAGGGGCTTGATGTAATGCTCGTACTTTGGGATGTTGCACAAGCCAACGGGGGATTTGCTTTTTCAGGGTAAATGTGCCGTAGCCAGTCATAATACTAGCACAAAAAATATTATCGTTTTCGCAGGCTTGAATTAGACTCGCTAATTCTAATTTAGCTTGTTCACGGGTTAAACCGTGCAGATCTAAAAAAATTTCTGGGGAAAAATCGCCACGGCGAAGTTGTTTTAACAAATAGCTATCTTCATTTTCTCGTAAATATTTCACCGCACTTTCTTCGTTTAATAACGGCTCATACTGATCGGAAAAGTAAAATAAGGTATCTTGCTTTTCTCGATTATCTTTCAATTTCGCTTTTTGTTTGAGTTTAAATTTATTCAGTTTTTGTGACGGAACATAAGTATCTTGTTTGAGTGGCTTGATACCTTTTGTTTCTTGCAAAAAGAGTGATTTCTCGTCAGTTTCTGACATACTTAGTTATCCTAAAATTAATGGAGTCGGGACAAAATTCAATAATTTCTATATACTAACGGAAAAACTTTATTTTACCAAATAGGAACAATAAAAATGGCGTTTTCTGAACAGAATTTATCGAATGATTTGCACACCATTAAAGATTATTTACGTTGGGCATATAGCACCTTTAATAGTGAACCACTTTTTTATGGACATGGTATGGATAATGCGTGGGACGAAGCGTCATTATTGGTATTAACTAGCCTGAATTTGCCATTAGATGTGCCGACAGATTTATATGATAGTCGTTTAACCCAACAGGAAAGAGAGCAGATTATTGCATTAGTCACAGAACGCGTGGAAAAACGGATTCCAGCCCCTTACTTAGTTAATACTTCATGGTTTTGTGGTTTGCCATTTTATGTAGATGAGAGAGTATTGATTCCACGTTCTCCGATTGGTGAGTTAATTCAAAATGGTTTTGCAGAGTTTATTGAGCAAGAGCCAACCAGAATCTTAGATATGTGTACAGGTAGTGGTTGTATTGCGATTGCCTGTGCAGAGCGTTTTCCTGATGCAGAAGTAGATGCAGTGGACTTAAGCCGTGATGCTTTGGATGTGGCGGAATATAATATTGAACGTCACGGTTTGAGCGAGCGAGTGATCCCGATTCAATCGGATTTATTTGAGCAGTTACCGCAGGATCAATATGATTTAATCGTGACCAATCCGCCTTATGTGGATCAAGAAGATATGGACAGTATGCCCGAAGAATTTTCCCATGAACCTGAATTGGCACTAGCGGCAGGCGATGACGGTTTGGATTTGGTGATAAAAATTTTAGCAGAGTCACCAAAATATCTAAAAGAAAATGGTATGTTAATTTGTGAAGTAGGAAATTCAATGATTCATTTGCAAGCTCGTTTTCCACAAGTACCGTTTAATTGGATTGAATTTAAAAATGGGGGATTAGGGGTTTTTTCGTTAACTAAAGCCGAGTTGGAACGGTATCATCACTTATTTGTATAATCAAAAATAATAAGGGCGAATTATTTTGAATTCGCCCAAATATATTAATTCTTTAACAACCCAGAAGAACCTTCTTTATAATCTTTGGGCGGATTTTCTGGCGTAATGGCGGTAGATTTTTCTGAATTCATAAAACTTTGTAGAAATAAACTTTTATTATTGGCATCAGGCAAAAGTTGTTCAGAAGATTTGGCAAGATGACGGTAGATTTTCTGATAATCTTGTGCCAGTGTTTTAAATAAGTCAGCACTTTCTGCAAAATGTTTCTCTAATAATTGTTTTTGGGATTCCAATTCTTGTTTGGCTTGAGTTAGCTCTTTTGCGGTTTCAGTTTGTTTTTTTACCGATCCTTTGGTCAAACTAATGAATAAATAAGCTAAAATAAACCCAACAAAGAGTCCGATTCCAGCAATTAACCACATTTCATTTGACCAGTTCTGAATGTTTTGCATAATGCCCCCTTAAGTTAATTATTAATGTATGATGTAAAACTATTGTCTTATCATAGCGTTAAAATTTACTTTTGTCTTGTATGATTTTAGTTTTTTGATATAAAAGTGCGGTTAAATTTTGTTTATTTTTTCACTAATTACTGGTTTTTTTCTATCAAACCTTGTATAATCGCACGACCCTGTGAATGTTGCGGTTTTCCCACCGCACATTATTTGTCGAGATCGCACTCGAAGGGGTGATGATTGAGATCAATGGTTGTGTTTATCTTAATGATTGACACTGGGTATTAATATTTAATATTGGTAATTTAATTAATGAAAACTTTTGTAGCAAAACCAGAAACAGTTAAGCGTGACTGGTATGTAGTAGATGCGACAGGTAAAACGTTAGGTCGTTTAGCCACTGAATTAGCTCGTCGCCTTCGTGGTAAACATAAAGCGGAATACACTCCACACGTTGATACTGGCGATTATATCGTGGTAATCAATGCAGAGAAAGTAGCCGTAACAGGTCGTAAAGAAGACGATAAAATTTACTACTGGCACACTGGCTATGTAGGCGGTATCAAACAAGCGACTTTCAAAGAAATGATTGCTCGCCGTCCAGAAGCAGTGATTGAAATTGCGGTTAAAGGTATGTTGCCAAAAGGTCCATTAGGACGTGCAATGTTCCGCAAATTAAAAGTGTACGCAGGTTCACAACATGAACATGCAGCACAACAACCACAAGTTTTAGATATTTAATCACGGAGCAAAAAAATGACAGCAGCAAATCAAAACTACGGCACAGGTCGCCGCAAAAGCTCTTCAGCTCGTGTATTTATCAAACCGGGCAATGGTAACATCACCATTAACCAACGTTCTTTAGACGTATATTTCGGTCGTGAAACATCACGTATGATCGTACGTCAACCATTAGAACTCGTTGAGTTGACAGATAAATTAGACCTTTACATCACTGTTACTGGTGGTGGTATTTCTGGTCAAGCGGGTGCAATCCGTCACGGTATCACTCGTGCATTGATGGAATATGACGAATCTTTACGTCCAGCATTACGTGCTGCGGGCTTTGTTACCCGTGATGCTCGTCGTGTTGAACGTAAAAAAGTGGGTTTACACAAAGCACGTCGTCGTCCACAATACTCAAAACGTTAATTCTTTATTTTTCGTTTTATACAGAAATTGCAAGTCGAAAGACTTGCAATTTTTTTGTTTTAGGGGAAAAGTGCGGTTATTTTTTAACATATTTTTAATAATCATTTTTATTTTCAAAATGGAGTAAATAATACTTGCTTTAATATGGAGTTAATGCTTTAATGTCTTACAGCTAGACAGTAGTTTATAAAATGCGTTATTAGTTCTTCCGTATCACAAGTTTTAAATTTGTTCTTGGATTTTTTAATATCAGTTTCTATATCCTTCTTAGCACGAGGGCTTGTTTGCAAGCACAAATTTAAATTTTCAAATGAGGAAGACAACATGTCTAAATTAAACGGTTCTGTAAAATGGTTCAACTCTGATAAAGGTTTTGGTTTCATCACTCCTGCAAATGGCGGAAAAGATTTATTCGTTCATTTTTCTGGTATCGTAGGTGACAACTACAAAACCTTAAACGAAGGTGACAATGTTGAATATAATGTACAAGATTCTCAACGTGGTCCAGCTGCGATTGATGTTGTAGTTATCAAATAATAGATAAAGAATTTTATTTTAAATTTAAATCCCTAGTTTTCTGGGGATTTTTTATATTTATAAAATGATAGTTTTATTTTGATAGACAAATAAACGATCGTGAATGGCTAGATCCAATGTTCGGCTTAACACTGTTTTTTCTACATCTCGCCCTGCTTTCATCATCATTTCTGCTGAATATGTGTGATCTACATTAATCACATTTTGCATAATAATCGGACCTTCATCTAATTCATTATTAATAAAATGAGAGGTTGCACCAATGATTTTTACACCACGTTCATAGGCTCTTTTATAAGGGTTAGCTCCAATAAAAGCGGGTAAGAATGAATGATGAATATTGATCACTCGATTTGGATAACGAGCGACAAATTCAGGGTTAAGCACACGCATATATTTTGCCAATACAATCAGATCAGGATGATATTCATCAATTTTATCTGCTAATAATTTATCGTGTTCTACTCGAGTTAAATTTTCATGACTAATGCAATGAAAAGGTACGTCAAATCGTTCAACTAGGGAACGTAAACTTTGGTGATTTCCGATTACAGCAGTAATTTCTACATCTAAACCACCATAATAAGTTTTCATTAATATATCACCTAGACAATGTGCTTCTTTGGTAACTAAAATTACAATGCGTTTTTTACGATTAACATCAATTAAACGGCAATTCGTGCCATGTGGTAAACTAAAATTTAAATCTGCGAGCAGGGTTTTTTCATTAAAAATCCCTTGTAATTCAGTACGCATAAAGAAATGTTTAGTTTCAAAATCGACAAATTCATTATTATGCACAATATTTAACTGGTGTTTATAACAGATGTTGGTTATTTTAGCGATTAACCCTTTATCATCAGGACAGTCAGTTAATAAAATTTTATTTTCAATCATATTGAGTTTCCAATTCTTAAAATAAATAAAACCCAAATATTAAATGGGTTTTATTTTAATTGTTAGGTAAGGTTAGATTTTGAAATCATCTAAGGATTTACCCGCATCCAATGCTTTTTTGATAACCTTAGGTGTACGACCTTGACCACTCCAAGTACGTTGTTCACCTTTATCATCAACATATTGATATTTGGCTGGAAGTGCGGTGCGTTGTTTTTTAACTTTGTGTTTAGCACCATTGACACCTAATTCGGATAAAGAAATCCCTTTTTCTTTTAATTCAGCTTGATACTTTTTAATCAGTTCTTGGCGAGCTTTCATTTCTGCGACTAGGGCTTTAGCTTCTTTACGTTTTTCATCTACAATAACTTTTAGTTTTTCTAGGATCTTTTCTGCTTTCCCCAAATCAATAGTATTAATTGCGGCACGTAAACTACGTAAGTTATTTAATGAATTTATTAGATCGTTCATTTTATCCTCCATTTTTTCGATTAATTTAGAAATATCAATAATCATATCCTTATTATTATTTTTTGTAAATATTTTGTTTTTTGTATAAATATATAAAAAATATTATTCCTGCCTATTGGCATTTATCTATTATTCAGGTAATCTTTGCAAATCCTACAAATGTAGAGGTGCGAATATTATAAGTATTTTTTCGGAGTGGATAACGGAGAAGGAAAAAGAAAGGAATATTTGCCGAAATCAATTAAAAGTCATTTTGATTGGTTGGTGACGTTATCGAAAGAAACGTTACTGTCATAGTCTAGGGTATGATATTTTAACTAAAAATCTTATACCTGTTTATTTACTATGGAGCGCTACTGTTAGGGGTAGTTTTATTAACTACCTTTATCTTTAAATCATTTTAACATTATTTAATGTGAACTGATGTCAGTGGTTCTCCCTTACTTTTAGGTAGAGAACGAATGGAACTTATCGATTTTTCTTCTTCAATGTGGTCGGTTTTACCACCATTATTAGCCCTTGGTTTAGCCATTATTACACGTAAAGTTTTATTGTCATTAAGCGTGGGTATTATTGTTGGGGCATTAATGTTAACTGGATCAGATTTCAGTTTAGCGTTAAGTTATCTTTTGGAACGTGTGTCTTCACTAGTTTATACAGTAGAAAATGGGGTATTCGCACTCAATGAGAGTAATGTGCATATCATTCTTTTCTTATTATTACTTGGTATTTTAACCGCACTTTTAAGTGTTTCTGGAAGTAATCAAGCATTTGCTGAATGGGCGCAAAAACGTATTAAAGATCGCCGTGGGGCAAAATTAATGGCAGCTTGTTTAGTCTTTGTAACCTTTATTGACGATTATTTCCATAGTTTAGCGGTGGGTGCCATTGCTCGCCCTGTGACGGATAAATTCCATGTTTCTCGTGCTAAATTAGCCTATATTCTGGATTCTACCGCCGCACCTATGTGTGTCATGATGCCAGTTTCTAGCTGGGGTGCTTATATTATGACGCTAATTGCAGGTTTATTAGCAGAACATGCTATTACGGGTTATACTCCATTTAGTGCTTTCATCACCATGAGTGCGATGAATTTTTATGCTATTTTTTCCATGATAATGGTTTTTGTGGTGGCTTATTTTTCTTTTGATATTGGACCAATGGCTCGCCATGAGAAAGTAGCCTTAGAACAAGCAGAAACACAGACAGAAATTCAGCAACAAAGCTCAGGAAAAGTGCGTAATTTGGTGTTACCGATTTTAACTCTGATTTTAGCCACTGTTGCTATGATGATGAAAACGGGTAACGATGTTTTAGCCATAGACGGTAAACCTTTTAGTATCTTAGGTGCTTTTGAAAATACTACCGTAGGAATCTCATTAGTGGTTGGTGGGGTCAGTGCATTGATTGTATCTACATTATTAATTGTGGTGAATAGAAATGTCAGTATAAATGAATATGGCAAGGCATGGATCGTGGGTATTAAATCCATGCTAGGTGCTATTGCTATTTTATTCTTTGCTTGGACGATTAATAAAATCGTGGGTGATATGCAAACAGGAAAATATCTTTCTACTTTAATTTCAGATAATTTAAATCCAGCATTTTTACCCGCTATTTTATTTATTTTAGGTTCGGCAATGGCATTTTCAACGGGAACGAGCTGGGGAACTTTTGGGATTATGTTACCCATTGCCGCAGCTATCGCTGTTAATGCTTCACCTGAATTATTATTACCTTGTTTATCTGCGGTAATGGCTGGTGCAGTGTGTGGAGATCATTGCTCACCAGTTTCAGATACCACGATCCTGTCATCAACAGGGGCGAAATGTAACCATATCGATCACGTGACTACCCAATTACCTTATGCGTTATTAGTGGCGTTAGCCACAACCATAGGCTATTTAGTGATTGGTTTTACGCAATCGGGTTGGCTTGGTTTCATTACCACAGGAGCAGTGTTGTTTATTGCTATATTTGTCAGTAAGAAACGTTAAAAATGTGATCTGCTTCAAATTTTTAAATAAAAATTTTATTTTGTTCTAGGTTTATAAAATGCGGCTTTATGTCGCATTTTTTATCTTTTGGATAATTTTTATTTATTAAATATTGTTATTTTAATAAATTTAGAATTTTATTCTGATAAAGTTGGTTTTTTAAGCTAAAAAAAGAATAGACAATTAACCAGAATTTAGTACACTAATTTCACAAATTAAGGAATATTTCCTTTTAATAAAAAGTGCGGTTCAAAATTCTGTAGAAATTGTCAGTAAAAACGGAGTGATTTTATGAAGAAATTATCAGGTGCAGAAATGGTTGTGCAATCTTTGCGTGATCAAGGTGTAAAATATTTATTTGGTTATCCAGGTGGATCAGTATTAGATATTTATGATGCAATTCATACCTTAGGTGGGATTGAACACGTGCTAGTTCGCCATGAACAAGCTGCTGTTCACATGGCAGATGGTTATGCTCGTTCAACGGGTGAAGTGGGTTGCGTGTTAGTCACGTCAGGTCCAGGTGCAACCAACGCGATTACAGGAATTGCCACTGCTTATGCGGATTCCGTTCCGTTAGTGGTGTTGACTGGTCAAGTCCCTTCTCATTTAATCGGTACAGATGCGTTCCAAGAATGTGATACTATCGGTATTACTCGTCCAGTAGTAAAACATAGTTTTATTATTCAGCGTCCAGAAGATATTCCAACCATCATTAAAAAAGCCTTTTATATTGCTTCAACAGGTCGCCCAGGTCCAGTGGTGATTGATATTCCAAAAGATATGGTGAATCCTGAAAATAAATATCCTTATGAATATCCAAAAGAAATTAGTATGCGTTCTTATAATCCGAATTCACAAGGACATAAAGGACAAATCAAAAAAGCCTTGAAAGCCTTATTAGTGGCGAAAAAACCTGTTCTATATGTGGGTGGCGGGGTTATTATTAATAATAGTAGTGCGAAAGTTCGACAATTTGCTCAATTATTAAATTTGCCTGTCACCTCTTCCTTGATGGGATTGGGGGCTTATCCTGCAACCGATCGTCAATTCCTAGGTATGTTAGGTATGCACGGTACTTATCAAGCCAACTGTGCTATGCACGAATCTGATTTGATTTTAGGGGTGGGGGTACGTTTTGATGATCGCACTACCAACAATGTGAACAAATATTGCCCTCATGCTAAAGTGATTCAAATTGATATTGACCCAACGTCTATTTCAAAAAATATTCCAGCTTCGATTCCGATTGTGGGTAGTGTGGATAATGTGTTTAGCGAATTTTTAGCCTTATTAAAAGATGAAAATTTAGTGAAATCCCAATCTGATTTAACTGAATGGTGGCAACAAATTGATCAATGGAAAGCGAAAAAATGTCTTGAATTTGACCGCACTTCGAAAGAGATTAAGCCACAAGCGGTGATTGAAACCATTTATCGTTTAACCAAAGGCGATGCTTATATCGCTTCTGATGTCGGGCAACATCAAATGTTTGCAGCTTTACATTATCCATTTGATGAACCACGTCGTTGGATTAATTCAGGTGGGGCAGGGACAATGGGTTTTGGTCTGCCAGCGGCTATCGGGGTGAAATTTGCTCACCCAGAAAGCACTGTGGTTTGTGTTACGGGGGACGGCAGTATTCAAATGAATATTCAAGAACTTTCTACCGTAAAACAATATGATACGCCGATTATCATCGTGAGTTTAAATAACCGTTTCTTAGGCATGGTGAAACAATGGCAAGATTTGATTTATTCAGGTCGTCATTCACAAGTTTATATGAATTCTTTGCCTGATTTTACTAAATTAGCGGAAGCCTATGGACATGTTGGTATTCAGATTGATCACGCTGATGAATTAGAAGAAAAACTTAGTCAAGCCTTTGCGATTAAAGATAAATTGGTGTTTGTGGATGTGTTGGTTGATGCCACTGAAAATGTATATCCAATGCAATTACGTGGTGGTGCGATGAATGACATGTTATTGTGTGCACCAAATAAAGAATAAGGAGAAACAGAAAATGCGTAGAATTTTATCAGTATTATTAGAAAATGAATCAGGTGCATTATCTCGTGTTGTCGCCTTATTTTCTCAACGAGCCTTTAATATTGAAAGCCTAACCGTTGCACCAACCGATGATCCAACCCTTTCTCGTATGACAATTGAAGCATCTGGTGATGAGCAAGTATTAGAGCAAATAGAAAAGCAATTACATAAATTAGTAGATGTGTTTAAGGTGATTAGTTTAAGTGGTTGCGAACACGTTGAACGTGAAGTGATGTTAGTGAAAGTTCGTGCTACAGGCACATCACGTGATGAAATTAAACGTTTGACCGATATTTTCCGTGGGCAAATTGTAGATGTCACCACCAAATCTTATACGGTGCAATTATCTGGTACAAAAGATAAATTAGATGCCTTTATTCATGCCTTGAAAGAAGAAACCAGCGTGCTGGAAATTGTGAGATCGGGCTTGATTAGTCTTTCTCGGGGTGAGAAGAATATGCTTTAAGCATTAGGATTTGTTTTTTATCGCTAAATTGGGTTTCTCGGGTGGGAAACCCAATTTTAATTATGTTGAAGAAGATCAGATGTTCAACATAAAAAATTACTCTGCATAAACGCCATTATAAATCTGACTTTCAAACTGTACTAACGGTGCTCGTTTAGTTTTATTTTCTAACTCACCAGTAGAATAACCATTAATAAATTGTACAAAGGCGACTTTCTCGCCACGAGCATTGGTCATAAAACCAGCTAAATTATAAACCCCTTTCAACGATCCTGTTTTGGCAAGTACATTTTTCACTAAAGGTGGTTGCGTTAAGCCACCACGTCCACTGATCGTACCGTCCACGCCAGCAATCGGAAAGGTTTCTAATAGGTGTAATGTATTTTCATTTTTCGCCATATATTCAAGTGCTTGTAACATGGTTTCTGGAGCAATGAGATTATGTCGTGATAACCCCGAGCCATCAGCCACAATGCTATTACCAAATTTGATACCCGCTTGTTTCGCTAAAATATTTTTTAATGCCATCGCTCCCAGTTGGAAAGTAGCTGGGCGTTTGTAATGTTGATAAGCAATAGTACGGAATAGAGCATCCGCAATTTGGTTATCTGATTTCTTCATCATTTTTTTCAATAAATCGGGCAGTGGTTTAGAGAAATGTTGAGCTAATAATGTACCTTTCTGTGGGTAGCGTGGAATTTGCACATTACCGTTAAACTGAATACCTAAACGGCTTAATTGACGTTGTACGATTGCGGCAGCATAAGCATCGGGATCTTGCACTGCAAAACTTAGCCCAAAAGGTTTACTTTGTCTGGCTATACAACCTTTGATTTGATAGCGGTTATTGTCATGAACCACAGCATCAAGCTGGCAATAATTAGATTCTTCATTACTAACCACTTGCACCTGACCAAAGATCTGAATTGGGAATTGAGAAGGTATGTTAAATTTAACATTTTCACCGACACTTTGATTGGCATCTAAATCTACATAAAAGCAGTTATTGTCAATATTGGCGGCGGCTGGGGGGGAGTTAAAACACATAGTTAAATCATTCCAAATCCAACCAGAACCGCGATCATGACTAGCAAAAATTGACGTATCTAAAATCAGATTGCCAGTGATTTTTTGAATATTTTGTTTTTTTAGTTGAGCTAATAAGGTGTAAAGTTGACCACTGGTTAAATCAGGATCACCCGTGAATTTGATAATTAAATCACCGTTTAAACCATTATTTTGAATTTTACCATTGGTAAGTAAACTGGTTTCAAATTGAAATTGGTCGCCTAATGTCAATTTGGCAGCTAAAGCCGTAAAGACCTTTTGGGTACTTGCTGGCAACATAAATGTGTCGGCATTATATTGAGTGATAATTTGGTTATTATGGAGATTTTTGGCTATAAAGCCCAAACTCGCTCCATGTGGTAATTGTTGTGCGATAGTGGGAATATCTATTTGTGACAATACTGGTGTGGAAAAAATAAGGCTGACCAGTAGCCATTTTTTGCTTAAATACTTCATTGTTGTGTTTTTAGGGTTGCTATTTTTTGTCAGAAGAACAATAATAGACTCCGAACTCGATTGAGTAAACTTTTTTCTTAACTTATTTTAACTGCGACATTGTTAATTCAATGCCGTGGTTTTGTTTTTACCTAAAAAAGGATAAATAAACACAATGCTAAAACAAATTCCCATGACTGTGCGTGGTGCAGAGCTACTCAAACAAGAACTGGATTATTTGAAAAACACTCGTCGTCCAGAGATTATTAAAGCGATTGCGGAAGCTCGTGAACACGGTGATTTAAAAGAAAATGCCGAATATCATGCAGCTCGTGAACAACAAGGTTTCTGTGAAGGACGAATTCAAGAAATTGAAGGTAAATTATCCAACTGCCAAATTATTGATGTGACTAAAATGCCAAATAATGGCAAAGTCATTTTTGGGGCAACTGTCGTGCTGTTAAATGTGGATACGGAAGAAGAAGTGAGTTACCGTATTGTGGGTGATGATGAAGCGGATATTAAATCAAGTTTAATTTCCGTTAATTCGCCTATAGCTCGTGGCTTAGTTGGTAAAGAAGTTGATGATTCAGTTACGATTACTACACCTGGTGGCAAGGTAGAATTTGAGATTGTGGAAGTGGAATATAAATAATTTTGCTTTTTTGGGTTACCCCCTCACTCCTTCGGACAGCTCCCCCCGCAAGTAGGGGGAGCAAAATGAATAGGAGAAACAATTTTCTAGCGAGAATAGATTGGAGCAAAATTTTCTTCCCCCTGCTTGCGGGGGGAAGTCCCCGAAGGGGGGATGGGGGGCAAATTATTTCTTCGGCAACGAAATTTTTTTCTCTTCGCTTTGGCGATACAACACCACAACGTGACCTATGGTTTGTACTGCTGTAGATTTGGTTTCACGCACAATAGCATCAATAATGAGCTGTTTAGTTTCACGATCCGCACCAGCTACTTTAACTTTGATCAGCTCATGATAATTAAGAGCATTGTCGATTTCAGCCAGAACACCTTCGGTTAAACCATTGCCACCAAGCATGACGACAGGATTTAAATGATGGGCTAATCCTTTGAGAAATTGTTTTTGTTTGGTTGATAATGTCATTGACATAAATATAATCCTAAATTAAAAAAGTGCGGTGAAAAATACCGCAGTTGGCTTGAATTAGGCTATTTTAGCCTTATATTACAAAAACTACCACAAAATTTAAGAAATTATGGGAAGAAAAAGATCGGCAAGTTCAAGCCGTTGGTTAAATGAACATTTTAAAGATCAGTTTGTGCAGAAAGCACATAAACAAAAATTACGCTCTCGAGCTTATTTTAAATTAGATGAAATCCAGCAATCGGATCGCTTATTTAAACAAGGCATGACGGTAGTCGATCTTGGGGCAGCACCTGGGGGGTGGTCACAATATGTGGTTAGCCAGATTGGGGGTAACGGTCGTATCATTGCTTGTGATATTTTGGAAATGGATCCTATTGTAGGCGTGGACTTTTTGCAAGGGGATTTTCGTGATGAAAATGTGCTTGCTGCATTACTTGAGCGAGTAGGTGAGAGTAAAGTAGATGTTGTGATGTCAGATATGGCACCGAATTTTAGTGGTATGCCGTCAGTGGATATTCCACGAGCCATGTATTTAGTAGAACTGGCATTAGATATGTGCAAACAAGTGCTGGCGAACAAGGGCAGTTTTGTGGTGAAAGTGTTTCAAGGTGAAGGTTTTGATGAATATTTGCGAGAGATTCGTTCACTTTTTACCTCGGTCAAAGTTCGTAAGCCAGAAGCATCACGAGATCGTTCTCGCGAAGTCTATATTGTAGCAACAGGATATAAACATTAATTGCATTGATTGTTTTGCTTAATATCAATTTTATAGTAAGCTAACAGCAATTTTTTAACTTTAACTAAAATGGGGTCAAACCTTGAACGATATGATTAAAAATCTTGTCCTTTGGGTAGTTGTTGCGGTTGTGATGATGACGGCATACCAAGGATTTAATTCAACTGATACAAACAATCGTATTGATTACACTACATTTATGACAGATGTAGAAAATCAACAAGTTGCACAAACTAAATTTAACGAAGTGGGCGAAATTTTTGTCACCAAAAGAGATGGTTCAAAATATACTACCGTATTACCTGCACCCCTAGAAGATCGTCAAATTCTCAATGACCTGTTAAAACAAAAAGTTAAAATTGAAGGTGCATTACCTGAACAACGTAGTTTATTATCGCAAATTTTAATTTCGTGGTTCCCAATGTTGTTCTTAATTGGGGTATGGGTTTTCTTTATGCGACAAATGCAAGGTGGTGGCAAGGCAATGAGCTTTGGTAAAAGCCGAGCAAAAATGTTGAATAAAGAACAAATTAAAACGACCTTTGCGGATGTTGCGGGTTGTGATGAAGCTAAAGAAGAAGTAGGTGAAATAGTCGATTTTCTGCGTGATCCAAGCAAGTTCCAAAATCTTGGCGGTAAAATTCCAAAAGGTGTATTGATGGTTGGTCCACCAGGGACAGGTAAAACGTTGATCGCAAAAGCCATTGCTGGCGAAGCGAAAGTCCCATTTTTCACGATTTCAGGTTCCGATTTTGTGGAAATGTTTGTGGGGGTAGGGGCATCACGTGTACGTGATATGTTTGAGCAAGCGAAGAAAAATGCACCTTGTTTAATTTTTATTGATGAAATCGATGCCGTTGGTCGTCAGCGTGGAGCTGGTTTAGGTGGTGGTCATGATGAACGTGAACAAACCTTAAACCAAATGTTAGTCGAAATGGATGGTTTTGAAGGTAAAGAAGGGATTATTGTCATTGCTGCAACTAACCGTCCTGATGTGCTTGACCCTGCATTAGTTCGCCCAGGACGTTTTGACCGTCAAGTCGTGGTTGGTTTACCTGATGTGCGTGGACGTGAGCAAATTTTAAAAGTACACATGCGTAAAGTACCATTAGATAATGACGTGGATGCCATGACATTGGCTCGTGGCACACCTGGTTATTCAGGGGCAGATTTGGCAAATCTTGTTAATGAAGCAGCATTATTTGCTGCTCGTAGTAACAAGCGTGTGGTAACAATGTTAGACTTTGAAAAAGCTAAAGACAAAATCAATATGGGACCTGAACGTCGCACCATGATTATGACCGATAAGCAAAAAGAAAGCACCGCTTATCATGAAGCAGGACATGCGATTGTAGGATATATTGTGCCTGAACACGATCCAGTGCATAAAGTCACCATTATTCCTCGTGGTCGTGCGTTAGGGGTAACATTCTTCTTGCCTGAAGGCGATCAAGTCAGTATTAGCCAAAAACAATTAGAAAGTAAACTTTCTACTTTGTATGCAGGACGTTTAGCGGAAGATTTAATTTACGGTGAAGAAAATATTTCTACAGGGGCATCTAACGACATTAAAGTTGCGACTAATATTGCTCGTAATATGGTTACGCAATGGGGTTTCTCCGATAAACTCGGACCGATTCTTTATACTGAAGATGATGGCGAAGTATTTTTAGGGCGTTCAATGGCGAAAGCCAAACACATGTCTGATGAAACTGCTCACGTGATTGATGAAGAAGTGCGTGCTATTGTGGCAAGAAACTATGATCGAGCAAGACAAATTCTGATTGATAATATGGATATTTTGCATGCAATGAAAGATGCGTTAGTGAAATATGAAACTATTGAAGAAGAGCAAATTAAACAGTTGATGAAGCGTGAACCAGTGACCCCACCAAGTGGTTGGGATGAGAAAAAACATGGTGAACCGACTAAAACTGAAACGAAATCTGATGAGCCTAAGCAAGCTGAAAGTGCGGTGCAAAAAGGTGAAAATTTGGATAATAAATCAGAATAATTCGAGATAAAACAAAGGGATCATTATGATCCCTTTTGTTTTGTGTTTTTCTGTTTATTTGCGTAATATTTCGCTATAATATGCCATATATTAATTTTTAATATAGTGAATATGAAACTTCAAGCGAATAATAAAGTCTTAGATTTATCCCATCCCCAGATTATGGGAATTTTGAATTTTACCCCTGATTCTTTTTCTGATAGTGGTCAGTTTTTTCAACTGGATAAAGCATTATTTCAAGTGGAAAAAATGCTTAATGCTGGTGCGAGTATTATTGATATCGGCGGTGAATCTACTCGACCAAATGCACAAGAAGTGTCAGAACAAGAAGAATTAGAGCGTGTGGTTCCCTTGGTTGAAGCGGTGCGAAAACACTTTGATTGCTGGATTTCGGTTGACACATCAAAAGCCATTGTAATGTCAGAAAGTGCTAAAGTTGGAATGGATATTATTAATGATATTCGTGCATTGCAAGAACCAGATGCCTTAACAACAGCGGTGAGATTAGCCTTGCCAACCTGTCTGATGCACATGCAAGGGCAGCCACGAACAATGCAGGAAAATCCATACTATGAAAATGTGGTGGAAGATGTGTTGGAATTTCTACAAAATCGCACCGCACTTTTTTTGCAGCAAGGCGGAAAGGCGGAAAATGTGATTTGGGATGTCGGCTTTGGTTTTGGTAAAACCGTACAACATAATTTTACCTTATTACAACAGCAAGCTCGTTTTGCGGTGCAAGGTTATCCTGTGTTAGCAGGACTTTCACGTAAGTCAATGTTAGGTGCTGTGTTGGACAAAACAGTGGATCAACGTTTAATCGGTAGTGTTACAGGGGCGTTATTAGCCGCACAAAATGGAGCAACTATTTTACGAGTACATGATGTGAGAGAAACCGCAGATGCCTTAAAAATTTGGCAAGCAATGATGAATGCGTAACATTTATATAGGGTGGATGATGTATTCGCCTAAAAATACAATATTTTTATAGAATAGAAAAAAGGAAAACAAAAAATGGCAGAACGTAAGTATTTTGGTACCGATGGCGTACGTGGCAAAGTGGGAACATTCCCAATTACTCCAGATTTCGCCTTAAAACTTGGTTGGGCAGCAGGTAAAGTGTTGGCAACACAAGGTTCTAAAAAAGTATTAATCGGTAAAGACACGCGAATTTCTGGCTATATGTTGGAATCTGCTTTAGAAGCAGGGTTAACCGCAGCAGGTTTATCAGCCGTGTTTGTTGGTCCGATGCCAACGCCAGCAGTAGCTTATTTAACTCGTACTTTCCGTGCTGAAGCAGGTGTTGTGATTTCAGCATCACATAATCCTTATGATGATAACGGGATTAAATTTTTCTCAGCCCAAGGTACAAAATTGCCTGATGAAGTAGAAGAAGCTATTGAAGCCATGTTAGATCAGCCGATGGATTGTGTGGCATCAGCAGAATTAGGTAAGGCGAGCCGTATTAATGATGCTTCAGGGCGTTATATTGAATTTTGTAAAGGTACATTCCCGACAGAATTAAGTTTGGAAGGTTATAAAATCGTACTAGATTGTGCTAACGGTGCAACCTATCACATTGCACCAAGTGTTATGCGTGAACTTGGGGCGGAAGTGATTGAGATCGGTACTGAACCAGACGGTTTAAATATTAATGAAAAATGCGGAGCAACAGATATTAAAGCCTTGCAAGCCAAAGTATTAGAAACTAAAGCAGATGTTGGTTTAGCCTATGATGGTGACGGTGACCGTATTATGATGGTGGATCATTTAGGTAATAAGGTGGATGGCGACCAAATTCTGTATATTATTGCTCGTGAAGCCTTACGTTCAGGTAATTTAAAAGGCGGTGTAGTCGGTACTTTAATGAGCAATATGAGCCTTGAAATTGCCTTAAAACAGTTAGGTGTGCCATTCTTACGAGCCAACGTAGGCGACCGTTATGTATTGGAAAAAATGCAGGAAAATAACTGGAAATTTGGCGGTGAAAATTCAGGGCATATTATTATCTCGGATAAAAATACTACAGGCGATGGCATTATTGCATCACTAGCAGTATTGACCGCTATGGTACAACACAAATTAAGTTTGAATGAATTAGTAACGGCAGTGCCATTATTTCCACAAGTATTAATTAATGTACGTTTTGCTGGTGGAGAGAATCCATTAGAAAGTGATACAGTAAAATCTATAGCATCCGATGTAGAAAAACGTTTAGCGGGTAAAGGTCGAATTTTATTACGTAAATCAGGTACTGAACCGTTAATTCGAGTCATGGTAGAATGCCAAGATGGCGAACTTGCTCAACAATGTGCAGAAGAAATTGCCAATGCAGTGAAAGCCAATTAAATTAGGGAAGAAGTGCGGTGTAAAATATCGCACTTTTAACTTAAATCTTAATATCTCTCACTGATTTTTGTCGCCTTATAAGATAAGGCGTTTTTTTATGGTTTTTCTTTTTGAGTAACCACAAAAACTTTCATATTTGCTGGATTGTAAAGTTGTTTTGCCATTTCTCGACTATTTTCAAGAGTAATATTTTCCGCTAATTGGTTTAATTCCGTTAAATATTGTGGAGTGTTGAACTGGTTATCACTTAAGACTAAACGAGTTAACCACGTTTGTGGTGATGTTAATCGTTCTTTTTCCTTTTGTAGAAATTTCTTTTTGCTTTCGTTGACATCCGCCAGCACGATGTGATCAGCTAAATGTTGCAAGACGTTTTGTGCCAATTTTATTAAATGATCAGTTTTCTCAGGATTTGCGGTGAAACGTAATTCACTTTCAATTCGTTGTGTTTCAGGGTTTAACTTGCTTTCAAAGCGTAAACTGTACACGCCCAAATGTTCATCTCGGAGCGATAATTTTAATTTTTGGGTAGCAATGGATTGTAATAAGGAAACCAATACCGCATCTTTCCCTTGCCATTGATGTGGGTTAAATGTCCACAATTGCACATCATCTTTTGGGGCAATATTCATTGCAAAATAGCGAATATCTGTTCCGCCTAATGGCAACGTTTTTTGGCTAGGTAAAGCCTTTTGGCGTGGAATAGTGGTTAAATATTGTCGGATCAAATTTTTCACTTGATCATATTCCATATTATTCACCACGTAATAGGTTGTCGGTGCATTAACTATGGTTTGCCATTGTTGATTTAAATCTTGCTCGGTTAATTGGTTTAATTCTGTCAAGGTTGGCAAAATATCATGACGTTCTACACCATAGCGTAATTGGGTGAGTGCTTTAACTCTTTGATTTTCTAACGTATCTTTCTGTTGTAAATCAAGTTGGCGAATCATTTGTTGCTTTACGTCATCTAGCCCTTGGCGTACTTGGGTTTCCATTTGGTAAGCATAGTATAACCTTAGTAAATCCGCTAAATGTTGATTTTTTACCACCGCACTAAAGGATAAATTTTGCTCATCTTGTTTGGTAAATAAATTGATCTTATGCTGATTTTTCCAATATTCTAGCTCATTTTCTTGCCAATCCAACGGAGCATTTTGCATGACTAATTGGCTTGCCATTTGACTTTGCCAGTAACCTAAACCTTCCGCCTGAAAACCTGCACTGCTTTGGGTTTGCAAATAAGTGCTGTCTTTTGCCACCGCACTTTTTAACCACACTACTTTGTCACCATTGGACAGTGTGAAATAGATGACATTTTGCTCTGGATAGTTTTTTTCCGCCACAATTTCACCAGTTTGAGTAAGCATAGGAAAGGTTTTTAGCTTAATTTGCTTTTCTTGTTGTGGAGCAGAAAGTGCAGTTTTATCAGCATTTGCTTGTAAATTCACCACTATTTCAGATGTAATCGGTGCAATTTTAGTTAGGCGTGGTGCTTGATATTGAACAATGCGATCTTTTTGTGTAAACCAATTTAAAATATGCTGATTTACTTGTTCAAGGGTAATTTTTTGCAATAAAGGTTCGGTTAAATCGGCAATTTCAGCTTGTGAATAATAGGGTTTATCTGCCAAAATCGTTTCTTGTAACACTTGTATCCACTTGGCAAAATTCCGATCTTCCTTGTTTTCGCGAGCCTGATCAATTTGGGCTTGAATTGTGGCTTTTTGTTTAATGAGTTCAGGTTCGGTGATTGGGTATTGTTTCAGCCGAGCGATTTCGCTAAAAATAGCTTGCAAGCCTTGTTGATGCGAATGTTCATCCACACTAGTGAAAATTCCCAACGCTACCGTAGTTTTGCCAATATCAGATTTTCGTACCACCAAACTTTTCACGCCAGTTGGTAAATTTTCTTGCTGATGACGTAGTCGTTGGGTGAGCAGGCTTAAAGCAATGCGGTCGAGTAAACGCAGGAAACGTCCTTGTTCAGTTTGCTCTCGTATTTCCTTTTCGTTGAAACGCACAATATAAGCGATTTGACTCACGCCACTTTGCGGATCTTGTAATTGAATGGTGCGTAAGGTATCGCTTAATGTTGGTTCATAATAATCCCGTTGTGGTAAAGTTGAGGGTTTCATACCAGCAAAATATCGTTGAATAAGTTGCTGAGTTTTTTTTACCTCAATATCACCAACAATGAGTAATTGCATATTGTTTGGTACATACCAAGTGCGGTAGAAATTTTGCAAGTTTTTGGCGTGCATTTGCATAATGCTGTCCTGTGTGCCAATCACAGGGGAGCGAGTATAACGAGAATCCACTCGTACCGAATTGGTACGTAAACGATTCATGCGTTCACCCACACCTTGTCCTTGTCGCCATTCTTCCAGAATAATTTTACGTTCATCATTAAGATCTTGTTGGGTAATTCTTGCATGAAATAGCATTTGCGATAACACATCAAGACTTTGATTTAAATCCGTATTGAGTGGAGGGGCGAACATATAAGTTGTACTGTCATTGTTAGTTACCGCATTATAATGCTGTCCCCGTTGCCATTTGTTGCTATGTAAATAAGGCATCACGCCTTGTGGGTATTTTTCAGAAGCTCGGAAGACAATATGTTCCACCATATGTGCCACACCTGTTTGTTCATCTGTTTCATCGATTGCCCCTGCATTGACTTTCATGCGAATCTCAATATGCCCTTTTTCTTGATGCAAAGGTAACAGAGTATAGCGTAAACCGTTGTTGAGCTTACCTTGAATAGGGTGGCTGATTTCGGCATTTGCCAAGAGTGCAATAGATAATAGAAAAAAAGAAAAGAAAAAACGCATCGGGATCCTTAAATAAAGATAATAAACCACCTATCTATATTATACAGATAGGTGGCAGAAGTGCGGTGTTTTTTTATAAAATTACCAATTATAACTCACACCCAACCAGAAGTTACGCCCCATTCGCCAAACAGGTTTGGCGTTTGAATTGGCACGGGTGCTAACTGGTACTTGTTTGTTTAGTACGTTATTCACATCCAACGTTAATTCAAGGTATTGGGTGTTTTTGATTGGTAGGCTATAAGTGAAACGCCAGTCAAGATTGAAATGTCCTGCAATGGTTTCATCATAATAATTGACTGCTTCGCCTACATAATCGCCACAAATACGGCGTAATGATGCACTGGTGCTGTTGCTACCATTACAGTAAGACGTGTTATTTTGCGTGGTCATCTGAGTTTTCTTACCTTGGTAACTTAAGGTATGATCCCACGACAAATTAATGCTCGGGAATTTTGTGGTAATAGTACCAATCACTTTCCACGGGGCATTAAAGTCCGCTGGAGGTAATTCCGATGAATCGTATAATTGCTCATTATAGATAGCTTTCGCATAGGTGTCTGATGCAGACGCATCATAATGGCGGTTATTATTTTTATAGCGATAAATCGATCCTGCAATAGACCAACCCAATTCCATTGAACCTAATTTATAGGCTTCTGGTGAAGAAAAGGTGAGTGAGTAGGTGTTATTGCTTGATGTACCATCGTTCACCAATACATAATAGGCTTTACCGTTGATAATGCGTTGTTGAGAGGTAAGTTGATCACGCCCGTTACGATGTACCCATTTAAAGGTCAGGTCATTGCCCCATAATTTTTGGTTAAAGCCTAATACGATTTCATCATTATAAGGAGTTTTGACCTTGTTCATCATGCGTGGTACGTTCACATCGCCAGAGCTATATAATGCCCATTCTCCCAAGGAACCATCGCTATTAGTGCCATTATAACTACGGCGATAGGTTTCTCTACCCATAATGCCTTCACGTAATTTATAGCTTAAATTTGAGCGAGCATAATAGCGGTTTAAACCAGTAAAAACTTGGGTTTCTTTATCGCCAAATATATCATAGGAGGCAGATAAACGGTGGGCGAGGGAAGTATTGCCGTAGAATTTATTGTAATCGACTCTTAACCCTAAATTAGTTTCCAACCGTCCCCAAGTGATTTGATCTTGGATATAGGCACCGTAGTCATCATCGCTGGCTTTCACATTGCGAGTATAGAAATATTGTTTATTACGAGCATATTGGCTGCCATCAATACATTGTTCCGCTCCGTTACAAACCACGGCAGGATTGGATACATAATAATATTCCGTGGTGGCAATATCACGTTTATATTGGGCTTTAGATTTCTCCGCTGCCCAACCAAAACTGATTTTATGGTTGGTTGGACCCCAATCAAATTCGTTTACCGTGAAATCCTGTTTGGCAGTAAAACTTTCTTTTTGAGTATAAACACGACCATAGCCACCGTAGGTTTTTTCATACAAATAATCATCGCTAAATTCTAGGCTATAACGGCTATAATCGGCACTGTCATTTTCTACTTCATCGCCTGTTTTTTTATAGCCAATATGGGTTTTCATTTTCAGATTCGAAAATTCCTTTTCCCACTCAATACTGCCTTGAACCCCACCACCTGTGTTAGTATAACGACCATTGACCACGTTATCTCTTGGTTTTTCCGCTTTATGCGGTGAATAAATTAGGGTAGCGCGCCATAAATCGCCATTATTAGGCAAATAAATTCCACGCAATAAGAAAGTTTCATTGACACGTTTTTGATGGCTCGGCACACGACTGCCATCGGCATAGACTAATTCAGTATGATAATAATCAATATCCGATGTGGTGCGATCATAGGCAAGGGTGATCGCTACATTATCGCTTAACGGCGTACTTGCCACAAAACCATAGCTATGTTTCACATAATGTTGGTGAATATTTAAATAGCGGTTATTGCTAGTGTCGCCAGATACATAATAATCTGCCCACGCACTGCGCGTGGTGCGATAATACACACGTCCTTCAGGGCGTTCTAAATTCGGATCTTTTAATTCTGCATTAATCACCCCACCCGTAAAATTGCCATATTTGGCAGAAATATTGCTATCAAATACTTCCACGGTTTTGAGCAAAGACGGATCGATCCACAAAGATTGCGAGTTCCCATCTGGCAAATCATAAGGATTATTGGTATCAATAGAACGAGCATCTGCCCCTGGATTTAGGTTGTCATTATTGGACATGCCATCAATGATAAAGTTATTTTCCCAGTATTTTTCGCCATGGAAAGATACTTCATTCGGTTTTATATCGCCTGCATTATCCGCACTGTCCGCTGTATTGGAAAATTGCACATTCGGATTAGTACGTAATAATTCGGTAATATGGCTATTACGAATTGGCGTATGTTTAATTTTTTCCGCCGTAATAGTTTGTGTTCCCATTTGTTGGCTAAAGGATGTGCCACTGACCACAATAGTGTCCAAGGTTTCTGCCGTATCGCTTGCTTGCTCTGGTGAAACAACAGTATTTTCTTCCGCCATTACAGGCAGGGTTAAGGCTGCCCAAATACTGGTGGCTAATATAGAATAAGTAAATTTACGCATTGTTTAAATCCTTATTTTGAGCCTGCAAAAGCACCTTGCATATAAAGGGTATTATCTTTATAGCTTTCAAATGTGCCAGTGACTTCTTCGGCACCGCTACCAGCGAATGAGCCTTGGTAAGAGCCTGTTACTGCATTTGAGCTGATATTGGTGCTTGGTGTTAAGCCACTATTCCAAGTTGCATCACCAGCTAAATTCATTTTCGCAGTGCCTTCAAAGCCAACATTGCCGTTATTCACCTGAACTGCGGTATCTTCAAATACCGCAATGGTTCTGGTTCGGTTCTGGTTACTTTGGGTTTGATATACTAAGCCTGATACATTGCCATTATTGACAGTCATCTCAAATTGGCTAGTATGATTAATAGCACCACCTGCCGCAGTCTGACTATGAGAGGCATAACCTTTGTAAGTCGCATTCACCACCGCTGCCTTATCGGTGGTTTGATGTTGTGAATCCACTAAGCTAATAAATGAGTTAGTAACCCCTGTTTTATCACGATCTTCACGAATCACAGCATAGCCTGAATACGCATTTGCTACATTGATAACGACAGTACCTTCTTTGGTGCCAGTTTCATCAACAAATTGACCGCTGGTGTTGTAGTAGCGATAAGTGGCAAGGGAATTACTGCTACCACAACGAGTTTGGGCATTGTTAGCACAGTTGTAATAGTCGTAGTTGGTTGCAACAGCGTTTGCACCATAATAATTCCCTTTGTTTTTGATTTGTTTTAGTAGGGCATCACGCATTTCTTCACTGGCATAGGTATGCACCACAGAATCTGCTTGATTAACACTATAATTAGTAGTACGAGCTTCAAATTTTGCTTGAGCTGTAGCGGCGGCAAGAGTAGCGGCTTCTTCCGCAGCTTTAGTCGCTGCTTCTGCTGCTTGTGCGGCTTTTAATGCTGCTTCCGCTGCTTGTGCAGCAGCCAGTCCTTCGGCAGCGGCTTTAGCTGCAGCTTCTGCATCTGCGGCAGCTTGTGCCGCTGCTACAGCCTCTTCGGCGGTTTTAGCTGCTGCTTCGGCATCTGCGGCGGCTTTTTTGGCTGCAGCTGCTTGTTCGGCAGCTTTTTGTGCATCAGCTAGAGCTTGAGCGTTAGCTGCTTCTTCTTCCGCTGCTTTTTTAGCAGCTTCTGCTTCAGAAGCTGCTTGAGCGGCGGCAAGTACTGCTGCTTCCGCTTCAGCTTGAGCTTTAACTGCTGCGGCTTCTGCTTGGGTTTGTGCTGCAATTAAGGCATTAGTATCATTAAGCTGTGTAGTTAATGTTTGTAATTCGGTTTGAGCCTTAGCCAGTTCTTCACGAGCGGTATTAATATCATTTGTAATGGTACTTGATGCCCCACTGGCAGAGGATAAGTAAGCATTGGTATTTGTGTTTAACTGTTTATCTGCATTGGTTAATGATGTGTTAGCTAACGTAATTAAACGTGCTGCTTCATTTAACGCGGCGGTTTTTTCTGCCTCGGTGGTGGAGGCTTCGGCTTTGGCTAACGCTTCCTTGGCTGCATCAAGATTCGCTTGAGCGGTGGCAAGTTCAGTATTGCCGTTCGCCAAATAGCCTTGAACAATAGAAAGGTTATTTTCAGGGACAGATACGCCTGGAACTTCATTAGATCCAGATGAGCAAGCGTTCAATGATAAAGCCCCGAGTGAAAATAAGAGTTTAATAGCTAAATTAAATGTTGTTTGACGCATTTAAAATGTTCCTTATAAAAAGAGAAGATTAAAGTTAAAAGTTAAAAAGTTTTTTCCAATGAAAGCGTAATGCCTTTATCAGAATACGAGTACAAACTGGAAAAGTTACTGCGTTGTTTTTTCCAGTGGTAATTCAATTTCGGGGTAATTCCCCAAATATGCCAATCACGTTTCCAAACTGCGGTGTTAATTTGATAAATTTCATCTTCTCTAGCACGATCAAAATGGAAATTCGCTCCTAAAGAAAGATTATCTTTATATTTTCGTTTGCTGGCAGAAACATTGAGCCTTGATGAAATGCCTAACAACCATTCTTGCCCCCAGCCCAAACGTGCAGTAGTAAGATCATAGCTGTAATGGCGAATATTGGTAGTTTCACGGATCGCGTCTATGCCCGCATAAAAATATTGTTGCGGTGTTTTTCGCCATAATAGGGTGAGCGATGCCAGTTTGCTGTTGCCGTCTAAATTGTCATTTTGGGCATAGCAGTTACGACCATATTCTAAAGCAGTAGAGATTTGCCAATTTGGGGTAAACCAATGGGTTAATTCACCACGTCCTCCAATGCTACGTTTATAACGATGCCCGCCATACCATTGTTGTTCATTGAAAGGCAACAGCGACCACTGGGTTTTCTCGTTTTTGTGGCGATAGCCCAATAAAGTGCGGTTAATAATTTCATCATAATCATGGGCATCCCAATAATTACGCCCATAAAGGTCATTTTCGAGATGTAAATAATGTCCATTAAATAAGTTTAAATCCCGTTCAATCCCAAATTGGTAGCCAACCCCATGAGCTTTTTGTGGCAACATACTGTCATTTTTGACGAAAGGCGTATTTTCTAAATAATGTTCTGATGAAGCGTTATTGACGTTATCGGTGTGAAGATAGGTCGCCGATAGATTCACTTTCCAACCCTGACGATTTTTTAACGCCGTCAAATATTGATTAACTAAGCTGGCAATATCTTGCGGTAACGCTTGATCGGATAAGGCTTGTTCAAATTGATCTTGGGCGGCGTTATCCTGTTGAGAATAAAATAAGCAAATGGCTAATTGAATCCGCACAGGGGTTAAATCGGGGCGTTGAGCGATAATTTGACGATAGAGCGTAATCGCAGTGCTATAATCGCCTTGAAGTTTAGCAATTTGAGCTTCTGCAAATAAGACTAAAATGGGATCTTGTTGAGAAAAAGTGCGGTAGATTTTGAGCAATTTTTCAATGTGATTTAACTGTCCTGAATTAATCGCAAGATTAAGTAATTGTTCCGTGGCGGAAAAATCTTGAGCTAATAGCTTTTCATCATAAACATATTGAAAACCTGTATGCGGGAAATCTGCAGGTGCTTTCTGCTGCTGTTTCGGTTCAGCTACCTGAACCATTTTTTCAGGTACAGGGCGATCAATAGATGAAATCGGCACATTAGCCGCTAATGTGGAATAACTTACAGTTATTCCCAATAAACTCTGAAAATAAAAAGAAAAGAGTTGTTTTTTTACGCTGAACATAAGAAATACAATATGAAAAAAGTGGACGGATTTTAACCTATTTGATTAGTTGTGTAAATAATAATAGTTATTAATCAAGTCGATTTTTTTGTGTGTTTAGTGAGCAATTAATAAAACAAAGGGGCTTATCGAATCTGATTGATCTGCCCCCTTAAAATAACCAATAATTTTGTTAGAATATTTTATTCTACCATCACCCCCGAATTCCACTGTTTTGATTCATCTGGTCGGCGAATTTGTAACAAGAAACGTTGATTGGCTTTGGCTTGAGCTTGAATCACGGTGCCTGATGGGGTAGAAAATGAAATACCACCTTTCAATAGCTGTTGCACCGTTCCTGTATTCACTTCAATCCCAGACCAACCTAAGCCAGCGGTATAGCCTGATGATAGCCAAAATTGTGAGTTAGAACGAACTAAATGGGCATATTTATTATCAATGATAACATCAATTAATACTCGATCTCCCACACTATTTAGTTCTAGGTTACGAATTTTTCCAACATCAACACCACGATACATAATAGGTGATCCTAATGAGATATTTGACGCATCAGAGGTTTCTAACACAATAGGAAAACCTTTAGAAAACTTATTGTTTTGTTGAGTGTTTTTATCGTATAGGGCAAATTGTTTTTTGCTTTTTCCTGAACCAGCTTCAATATCAATGTATGGTTGTAGTAAGCTATCAAGGTTTTCCACTCCACTGGTAGAAATTTGCGGTGAAATTACTTTAAATACACTGCCTTCTTTTGCCACAATATTCATATAGTTTGGATTCATTAGTGCTTTGGCAATGATTTTATTGTTGCTTTTATCTAGGCTGACACTATCAATTTCCCCAACGGTTAAGCCCATATAACGTAAGCTCATTCCTTTACTTAGGTTTGTCGCATCAACAGCGGTAAGAGTAATCACTTGACCTGAAGATTTAGCGAGTAATTCATTTGCATATAAGGTATTGTTTTTGCCATTGCCAGTATTATCAAAGCTAATCGCACCTTTGAGTGAACGACCTATTGGCGAGGCTTGAATACTAATTCCTTTGGGTGTAATGTCAATTTGAGCCGCACTTTCTACCCAGAATAGGCTATTGTTAGTGAGTAAATGAGTAAATTTAGGATAAATTACCACGTCCACGTCAAAATGATCTTTTAAGGGACGAACATCTAAAATTTTACCTACTTCATATTGATGATACAGCACCAATGAGCCTTTGCTAATATTGGGTAATTGCGTAGTCTTCAAGGTTAAAGATGGTTTTATCTCACTTGTAGTGATGCCTACTTCAGCACTTTCTTGATCTTTATAAATCGGATACTGTGCTTTAGCATGACCCTGTCTATTATTATTAATAATTTTTACCCCACCTTGTAACCAGTTACCCGCAGCTGGAGTTTGCATCCGTAAGCCGTCTGCACCAATAGAAATATCAAAATTACTGGCGGCAATAAATTGTGTATTCGCATGAATTAGGTGTCGATAGGCTGGTAAAATGACCGCTTTAAATTCTACCCCATTTGTATCAACTTGTTGTTCCACCAATTTACCGATACTAATATTATTGTAATAAATTTCTTGTCCTTGGCTAATACCATAAGTTTCTGGTGCAGTTAAGGTGAGTTGTAGAGCGTTGGCTTGATTGAGTAATAATTCCTTTTCATTTAATACATTAAACTCAATACTTGGCTCACCATCACCTGCAATGATTTCTAAATATTGACCACGTAAAAGTTCAGGGAGTTTATCTAAATTAGTTAAATCGACTTTAGGGGAACGAATCACAATTTTACTGTTCTGACGTAAAAGATCTTTAACGCTTGGGTTTAATAGTAATTTACCTGTACGATGACTACTGTTGATGCTGGCATCTGTGATTTGGGTCAACATACCCACTTGCATACCTTGAGAAAATACTTCAGTTTTACCTGCGTGAAAATCGTTTTCTATTGGCAACGTCACATTGACTTCAATGCCACGTTGAGCTGAAGATAAATCAGGGTAGAGAGTATATTGCTGTTCATTCTGTGCTATGTCACTTTCTGCTGGTGAATCAAAAGTAATTGCACCACGCACTACGGCTTGTAAGCTATCAATATTAAGATTAATTCCCGACAAATCTATGTCGGCTCGAATACCACTGATATTCCAGAAATGACTGTCTTTTTTGATTAAATGTGCATATTCCTTTTCAATAACAACGTTAATTTGTACTTGTTTTTGATCTTTAGTAAAGTGGTAATCTAATACTTTCCCCACAGGCATTTTTTTATAGAAAATAGAAGCCCCTTGTGAAATAGATCCCAAATCATCAGATAATAAATGGATCAATAAATCACCTTCTGCCAGTTGAACAATTTGGCTACCAGTTTCGGCAATAAAATCATACTTATAATCACCATCTCCAGGCTGTAAAGTAATATAGTTACCAGAAATTAGCGTATCTAATCCAGAAATTCCAGCTAAAGAAGCGTTTGGTTGAACTAGCCAGAATTTAGTATTTTCTCGTAATACAGTTTTGGCTTCGGGATAAATACTGGCTTCGACTTTGACCAGTTTTAAATCATCGGTAAAATTCACTTTTTTTACCAGACCGATTTGTAAACCCTGATATCTAATTTGAGTTTTATTGGCGACTAACCCATCACCGTTAGCAAAGGTAATATGTACTGTTTCACCTTGTTCTTTGATAATTTGAAAGAACAGTGTTGCACCAATAATTAAGGCAATAATCGGTAATAACCAAAAGGGTGAAATACTGCGACTTTTGCGAACTTTCGCAGGAATAATATTTGGCTGTTCAGAACTAACAGCAAGATCAGTTTTATTTTCTTTCGTCATAGATTTTCCAAAGTAAACGACTGTCAAAAGTAGTGGTGGCTATCATGGTTAAAAATACTGATAAGCCAAAATAGATGGCGGCGGGACCCACCGAAAAATTAATAATTTGCCCTCGTGTAACCAAAGACATCATTAACGCTAATACAAATAAATCGAGCATTGACCAACGACCAACAAAATGCACAATATGAAATAATCGCATTTGCCACTTGATCGAATGTTGCCAGTTAAAATGAATACTAAATAATAAATAGAGCATGATCGCAATTTTGCTAAAAGGTACAAAAATACTGGCAAAAAAGACTACAAAAGCAACAAAATAACTGCCCATTTCAATAAAGGAAATTACCCCTGAGATCAAGGTGTCTCCAGTAGGGACGTTAGTCATGGAAACATAGGAAATTGGAAAAATATTGGCTGGAAAAATCATCACAATACCTGCAAGTAACGCTGCCCAAGTTTGTTGTAAGCTCGTTTCTGCGGTTTTTATGGGTTCATTATGGCAACGGGGACAACGATCTATACCTTTATGATCCTTAATTGGATGCTCAAAAGTGTAATCGCAACTACTACAAAAGTGCGGTGGATTTTCTGCGGATATTTCGGATAATTTAACGTGTTGGGGATAAAAATCATTCCATAATTCTTTCGGATTGATGTTAGCGAATAACAGGGTATTTAGCAACGCTGTGGCTAAAAAAGCAATTAAATAAACATCAAAAGATAAGGTGGCGTAATCACGTACTTTAAAGGCAGTCACACCAAGGGCAACTAAATAAACATCAAACATCACCCAAGGCTTAATATAATCTATAGCAATTAATAAATTACGGGGTTTTTGGTGAGTGAGTTTGGCGAGCTGTAACAAAATGACCAATAATGCAAAGGATATTGGCATAAATACCGCACAGAGAAAGATTAAAAATGCGGTATAAGGATAGCCCTCCGTTGCCATTTTCCAGATTCCGCCCCAAATTGAAGCATCAACTTGTGAACCGATTAAATCTACACTCAATAACGGATAATTTAATGCAAACGGCGTTAAAATAAGAATAGAAAGGGCAATAATAGCACAACGTTTTAATGACCACCGATCGGCAGATTGTAAATCGTGATGACAACGTGGACATTCGGCATGTTCACCTTTCGCCAAATCAGAAACTGCTACTAACGCATTACATTCGCCACAGCGAGCAATGTGATTAATTTGAAGATCTGAATTTGATACGTTCTGCATTTGATAGGCTTTGTATGGTTGAATATGGTTTCTGTTAATAGACCAATATTCTATACATTAATTGCAGATTTGCCAAATGTTGAGCGTAAATAATCTGCCAGTTCGCTATATTGAAATGAAAAACCTTGTTCAAGTAATTTTTGCGGATAAAGATTTTGGCTATCCAGAATTAAACAAGCTCGTTCGCCTAAAATAAGTTTGAGTAAAAAAGTGGGAACGTTCATAAATGCTGGACGGTGTAACTGTTTAGCAAGCAATCGGTTAAAATCTTTATTGCGAACAGGATTGGGCGAACAGAGATTAAATGCCCCTTGACAGCTTGGGGTATGCAGTAAAAAATCAATCGCATTCAACATATCTTCAAGAGCAATCCAAGGCATAAATTGTAAGCCATTGCCTAGCTTTCCGCCTAATCTATAACGGTATAACGGCAATATTTTAGCTAATGCCCCCCCTTTAGGAGAAAATACCATGCCTGTTCGTGATAAACAAACTCGGGTGTTAGCTTGTTTAGCCACCAGTTCCCATTGCTGACACAGTTGAGCGGTAAAGTTTTGACCTGCAGATTGGGCTTCTGTAATGATCTGATCGCCATTATCTGCATAATATCCATAAGCAGATCCCGAAATAAAACATTGCGGTGGATTTTCACTAGTATTAATAAGTGCGGTTAATTTTTCGGTTAAATTTATACGGCTTTGCCATAATCGAACTTTTTGTTGTGCCGTCCAACGATGATCAAAAATCGGTTCTCCCGCCAAATTTATTACGGCATCAAATTGATTAAAATTGGTAAAAACTTGCAAAGAATGCACCGCACTTACATGACAAAAAGCAGCATGATCTTGAAAATAAGACAAGGCTTTTTCTGGTGAACGAGTGAGTAGTGTTACTTGATATTCTTGCTCAAGCCAACGATTGACTAATTCTCGTCCGATTAATCCTGTTCCACCAGTAATAAAGATTTGCATCATTATAAGGAATTTTCAAAAAGTTGTTGAATATTAATAATAAGTTGCTTAATTGGTGTATTAAGTGTTGGTGTAATAAAAATGGTATCGTCACCAGCAATCGTACCTAAAATACCATCTGTTTTGCCGACAGAATCCAATAGCCGAGCAATTAATTGTGCCGCCCCAGGGCTAGTTTTAATGACGACTAGAAAATTATTATGATCAATATCTAACACCAAATTTTTCAATGGACTACTGGTATTAGGCACGCTTAATTCATTCGGTAAGCAATAAACCATTTCCATTCTGGTATTGCGAGTACGCACTGCACCGAATTTACTCAACATGCGAGATACTTTTGATTGATTAATGCTATTAAATCCAAGATCCTGTAAAGCATTGACAATTTCTATTTGTGAAGCAAATTTTTCTTGTGCTAATAACTCTTTAAATGCCGTCATGAGGCTATCGTTTTTTGTTTCAATCATCACTTTTTACTAATTTAGAATGCGTTGCATAAGTTTTGCATAAAAATGCACAATTAATCAATAAAAATTTATTTATATCCAAATAAATAAACAAAAACTTGAGCTAGATCGCAAATTTATATTTTGCTATTTGAATTATACTGTTGTTAAGTTTAAACTATAAATGAGAGCTAGGTTTTGTAGCCAATTCTTATGATTACCGAGTTGTTACAAGTCCTAATTTTTTTAATGTTAAGGAGAAAACTATGAAAATTGCCGTTTTAGGTGCAGCAGGTGGTATCGGTCAACCATTATCACTATTATTGAAATTACAACTTCCAGCAGGATCAGAGCTAGCATTATACGATGTGGCTCCAATGACCCCTGGTGTAGCGAAAGATTTAAGCCACATTTCTACCGCAGTTAAAGTGGAAGGTTATGCGGGTGATGATATTGGAGCTGCATTAACAGGTGCTGATGTGGTGGTTATTTCTGCTGGCGTGGCAAGAAAACCAGGTATGGATCGCTCAGATTTATTTAATATTAATGCTGGTATTATCCGTGATTTAGTACAAAATGTAGCGAAATTCGCCCCAACAGCTTGCGTGGGTATTATCACTAACCCTGTAAACACGACAGTTGCTATTGCTGCTGAAGTGTTAAAGCGTGCAGGCATTTATGATAAACGTAAATTATTTGGTATCACAACATTAGACGTGTTGCGTGCAGAAACTTTTGTTGCTGAACAAAAAGGCTTAGAAGTAGAACGTAACAGTATTCCTGTCATTGGTGGTCATTCTGGTACAACTATTTTACCAATTTTCTCACAAGTACAATATGCAACTTGGGGAAAAGAAGAAATCGTTGAACTCACTAAACAAGTGCAAAATGCTGGTACGGATGTCGTAAATGCGAAAGCTGGTGCTGGTTCAGCAACATTGTCAATGGCAATGGCAGCCGCTCGTTTTACCCAAGCTTTAGTACGAGGTTTGCAAGGTGAAGTCGCAGTAGAATGTGCTTACGTTGAGGGCAATGGTGAATATGCTCGTTTCTTCTCGCAACCAGTACGTTTTGGTCGTAATGGTGTAGATGCCTTGTTACCAATCGGTGAATTAAGTGCCTTTGAACAAGAACAATTACACGCAATGCTACCACAATTAAAAGCAGATATTGAATTGGGTGAGAAATTTGTGGCTTAATCTTATTGTGCTTTGATAAAATATCTGCACCCTAGAAGTTAGCTTAACTAACTTACTAAGGTGCAGATTTTATTATTCTACTTTAACAATCCAGCCTTCAGGTGCTGGTTTGTCGCCAAATTGAATTCCAACTAATTCTTCATAAAGTTTACGAGTTACAGGTCCAACTTCAGTTTCTGAATAGAAAACATGGAAGTCATCACCATTGAGAATACCGCCGATTGGCGTAATCACTGCTGCTGTACCACAAGCCCCCGCTTCGCTAAATTGATCTAATTGATTAATATATATATCACCTTCAATCGCTTCCATACCAAAGCGTTCTTTTGCTAAATAGAGTAGAGAGTATTTGGTGATACTTGGCAAAATAGATGGTGAAATAGGGGTGATAAATTTATTATCTCTGGTAATACCAAAGAAATTTGCAGATCCCACTTCTTCAATTTTGGTGTGAGTGGTGGGATCTAAATAAATACAGTCGGCATAACCTTGAATTTTGGCTTTTTTACCTGGATAAAGGCTAGCCGCATAGTTTCCACCAACTTTGGCAGCTCCAGTTCCATGTGGAGCGGCACGATCGTAATTGGATACCATAAAATTAGTTGGCTTTAAACCACCTTTAAAATAGGCTCCCACTGGGCAAACAAAAATAGAAAAGATATATTCAGGAGCAACATTCACACCTATGTTATCTCCAACTCCGATCAAGAATGGACGTAAATATAAGGTGGCGCCTGAACCATAAGGTCCAATCCATTCTTCATTGGCTTTTACCACTTGTTTACAAGCATCTATAAACATTTCAACAGACACTTCTGGCATTAATAAACGTTGGCAGCTACGTTGCATACGTTTGGCATTTTCATCAGGACGGAATAGATTAATTGAACCGTCTTTACAGCGGTAGGCTTTTAATCCTTCAAAACATTGTTGTCCGTAGTGCAGTGCGGTGGAGCCTTCACTAATATGTAGCACATTATCTGTCACTAATTCGCCTTTTTGCCATTCGCCATTTTTCCAGTAAGCAATATAGCGATAGTCTGTTTTTATATAACTAAATCCAAGATTATTCCAGTCAAGATCTTTCATAATTTATCCTTATTGTATTTGAAAAAGATGATGTCGCTAAATTTACATGATAATGTGAAGATTGAAAACTATTATTTGAGATTTTATGTGGGCTAATGTTAGAATTATTCCATAAAAAACACCGCACTTATAAAGTGCGGTGTTGTTACCCCAAGTTTAGGGCTAAATATACAGGAAGTTATGTTCGGTTTCCCGAACAATATGCAAACACAACATAATACTTAATTAAAAGTAAGCAACTTCTAATTAATGAAAAGAATTACTCATGATTAAGTATGTTTGTAGTATAATGTAACTGGATAGACCAGTCAAATGAGAAAAACTTATCAGTCGAATCAAAAAAACTAATCCTACTCATCAAAATTAGGGGAAAATTATGGGGAAACGTTTACCGCCCTTAAATTCATTAAAAGCCTTTGAAAGTTCAGCTACCCATTTAAGTTTTACCAAAGCTGCAGAAGAACTTTTCGTTACCCAAGCGGCTGTCAGTCATCAAATTAAATTATTAGAAGATTTTTTAGGCATTGAGTTATTTGTACGGAAAAATAGGCTGTTAGAACTGACTGAAAAAGGGAAACAGTATTATGCCGAAATCTCGCCATTGTTACAGAAACTCGCTCATGTGACAGAGAAAATTATGTCGAAAGACAAATCTCAGTTAAACATTAGTGTACCACAAACTTTTGCCATTCAATGGCTTGTACCACATTTATATTCATTTAATCAATTATATCCAGATATTGAAGTTCGGATTCGAGCAACAGAACAAGATGAGGGTATCTTAAATAAAGATATTGATGTTGCTATTTATTATGGCTATGGTAATTGGGATAATCTCTATACAGAACAATTAGCTAAGGCGGATTTGGTGATATTAGCATCACCTAAATTATTGGAGAAAAAACCGATTCATTCGGCACAAGATTTGCAACAACATCAACTAATTCATATTCATAATCACGATAACTGGCAAATGATGGCACATTATTTAAATATAGAGTTGCCAAATGTGCGAAATGGTTGTATATTTAGCCATACATTAATGGCATTACAAACAGCGGTTTATGGGCAGGGATTGATTTTAGCGAATCAGATGTTAGCTCAACAGGAAATTGATCAAGGCAATTTACAAATTGTATTACCAATGAAATTGCAAGATCCTAAATCTTTTTATGTGGTCAATAATCAGGTTAGAAATAATGAAAAAACGATCCAATCATTTCGCCATTGGATTGTACAAGAGATTGATAAATCAGGAATAAATAAGGAGATATGATGGGAAATAAATTTTTATCGTTTGCCGCCTTGAGCGGGTTTATTAGTGTTGCTTTTGGGGCTTTTGTTTCTCATGGTTTGCAGTATGAATTTTCAGAGCAACAAATAAATTGGTTTGATATTGCGTGGAAATATCATACTTTTCACACGGTTGCTTTGTTAGCATTAGGCTGGTTTATTTCTGCCACTATGCCACAGAATGCACCTAAATGCCGTCAAACTGCGGTGAATATTATCGGTTTTTCATGGTTATTAGGTATATTGTTGTTTAGTGGTCCACTTTATACCATGGCTGTATTAGGTACTTGCTCCATTGCCATGTTTGTACCAGTTGGGGGAATGGCGTTTTTATTCGGCTGGGCAACATTATTGGTGGTTTCGGTACGTTCTAGTTTCGCCAGAAGAGCTATGAAATAAGGAAGTTCATTGAATAAATTAGCATTATATTGCCGTATTGGTTTTGAAAAAGAAGTGGCGGCGGAAATAACGGATAAAGCGGCAGAGCGTGGTGTATTCGGCTTTGCTCGAGTGCAAGAAAATAGTGGTTATGTCATTTTTGAATGTTATCAAATTGGAGAAGCGGATAAATTAGCTCGTGAGATTCCTTTTAATCAATTAATTTTTGTTCGTCAAATAATCGTAATATCGGATTTATTGACAAATTTAGATCCTACTGATCGTATTAGCCCGATTGTCGAAAAATTTCATGAATTTTCACCGCCGTTTAACCTAAAACAAAGCACTGAAATTTGGGTAGAAACCGCGGATACTAATGAAGCAAAAGAATTATTAGGATTCTGTCGAAAATTTACTGTACCATTACGCCAAGCCTTGCGAAAACAGGGATGGTTGCAATGCCAAGAAATTAAAAAAAGTGGTGTTACCTTACATTGTTTATTTATAGCAAATAATGCCTGTTATATTGGCTATTCCTATAATAACAATCATTCCGCTCATTTTATGGGTATTCCACGCTTAAAATTCCCTATGGACGCACCGAGTCGTTCAACCTTAAAATTAGAAGATGCTATTTTAACCTTTATTCCTACCGAACAAGAATCTAAACGTCTAAATGAAAATATGATTGGTGTAGATTTAGGGGCTTGCCCAGGCGGTTGGACCTATCAACTGGTTCGCCGTGGTTTGTTTGTGTATGCGGTAGATCATGGCAAAATGGCAGCCAGTTTACATGATACTGGACGAATTGAACATTGCCCTGAGGACGGATTTAAATTTCAGCCACCAAAACGTAAAAAAATTGATTGGCTGGTTTGTGATATGGTGGAACAACCGAGCAGAATTACGGATTTAATTAGCAAATGGTTGCTCAATGGTTGGTGTCGAGAAACGATTTTTAATCTTAAATTACCCATGAAAAAACGTTATCAAGAAGTGCAAAAATGTTTGCAACAATTATCTGATAGTTTGGATAGTCAGGGGATAAAATTCCGTTTACAAGCTAAACATTTATACCATGATAGAGAAGAAATTACAGTGCATATTCAATTAATAAGCCATGGAGTAACACAATGAAAATTGCCCTTGGCGTAGAATATAACGGCACGCATTATTTAGGTTGGCAACGGCAACAAAATCTACCGAGTGTTCAGGCAGAACTTGAAAAAGCCTTGTCGGTGGTGGCTAATCAAAATATAGAAGTATTTTGTGCAGGAAGAACGGATAGCGGTGTGCATGCGACAGGGCAAGTGGTACATTTTGAAACAAATGTAGATCGCCCTGAAAAAGCGTGGGAATTTGGCACAAATGCCAATTTACCAGATGATATTGCCGTGAAATGGGCGAAGATCGTGCCTGATGATTTTCATGCTCGCTTTAGTGCTACTGCACGGCGTTATCGTTATATTTTGTATTGTAATCGATTACGTTCTGCTATTTTACCTACTGGCGTGACGCATACCCATTTAGACTTGGACTACAATAGAATGCGTGAAGCTGGACAAGCATTATTAGGCGAACGGGATTTCACAAGTTTCCGAGCAGCTCAATGTCAATCTCATAGTCCATGGCGAAATGTACATTCGTTAATGGTATCTCGATTTGGTGATTATATTATTGTCGAAATTCAAGCTAACGCCTTTTTACATCACATGGTTCGCAATATTGTGGGGAGTTTAATGGAAGTGGGTTGTGGGCGAAAGCCTGAAAGTTGGATAGCGGAATTATTAGCTAAAAAAGACCGCACTTTAGCTGCTCCCACAGCGAAACCAGATGGGTTATATTTGGTGAATGTGCAATATCCAAGACGTTTTCAGTTGCCACAAACACCGCTAGGACCTTTGTTCTTACCAGATGAATTGCCAGCATTTATTATCGAAAGATTAAAATTATGGTAGAAATATCTACAAAACAAGTCAAATTTGTGGTTAAATACGTAGGATTTTCATTTAACAACATTAAGGTTAAATAATGAGCTGGATTGATAAAATTTTTAGTAAATCGCCGTCATCTTCGGCAAGAAAAAAAGCCAATGTGCCAGAAGGTGTATGGACAAAATGTACGTCATGTGAACAAGTATTATATCGTGATGAATTAAAACGCCATTTGGAAGTTTGTCCGAAATGTGGTCATCACATGCGGATTGATGCTCGTGAGCGTTTAGATGCGTTGTTGGATAAAGATAGTATTGTGGAAATAGCCGCTGATCTTGAACCACAAGACGTGTTAAAATTCAAAGATTTGAAAAAATATAAAGATCGTATTACAGCTGCTCAAAAAGAAACTGGCGAAAAAGATGCGTTAATCACCGTTTCTGGTACGCTGTATGGCATGCCGATTGTCGCAGCAGCATCAAACTTTAGCTTTATGGGCGGATCTATGGGATCGGTAGTTGGTGCGAAGTTTGTGCAAGCGGCGGAACAAGCTATTGAAAAAAATTGTCCGTTTGTGTGTTTTTCTGCCAGTGGTGGTGCAAGAATGCAAGAAGCCTTGTTATCCCTTATGCAAATGGCAAAAACCAGTGCAGTATTGGCAAAAATGAAAGAAAAAGGTGTACCGTTTATTTCTGTATTAACCGATCCAACTTTAGGTGGTGTGTCAGCCAGCTTTGCCATGCTAGGTGATTTAAATATTGCTGAACCGAAAGCCTTAATCGGTTTTGCTGGTCCGCGAGTCATTGAGCAAACGGTACGTGAAAAATTGCCAGAAGGTTTCCAACGTTCTGAATTTTTATTAGAACACGGAGCTATTGACATGATCGTGAAACGTGCCGAAATGCGTGAAAAATTGGCAAATGTATTAAGTCAATTAATGGGATTGCCATCACCATTTATTGAAGCTGAATTACTTGAAAATACAGTAGAAAACGTTACCGCAGAAAGCACTATTGCAACAGAGCTTAAATAGGATATATTTGAGCGATGTTACATAACTCAAAAGCCACGCCAACGCTACAATCTAGCCTTGAGGAGTGGCTTTATTATTTAGAACACAGTCATTGTAAAGTCATCGATCTTGGACTGGAAAGAGTAAAATCGGTTGCTCAAGCATTAGATTTATTAAGTCCAGCCCCTTATGTAATAACAGTGGGTGGCACTAATGGCAAAGGCACAACCTGTCGCTTGCTGGAAACTATTTTACTTAATGCTGGTTTTAAAGTTGGTGTCTATTCTTCACCGCATTTAATTCGTTACAACGAACGTGTGCGGATTCAAAATCAAGATGTGCAAGACGAAGATCATATTCGTTCTTTCCAGTTTATTAATACCCATAAAAATCAATCTCTAAGCTATTTTGAATTTAGTACGCTATCTGCCTTGTATTTATTTAAGCAAGCAAATTTAGATGTGGTCATCTTAGAAGTAGGTTTGGGTGGTCGATTAGATGCGACTAATATCGTGGATGCAGATATGGCGGTAATCACCAGTATTGATATTGATCATATTGATTACTTAGGCGATACTCGAGAAAAAATTGCGTTTGAAAAAGCAGGGATTTTTAGAGCAAACAAGCCTGTGATTATTGGTGAGCCAGATATTCCACATTCAATGATCGAGTATGCAAAATCGTTAAATTGCCAGCTTTCTTGTTGTAATCAAGATTGGCAATTTGAAATAACAGGCGAACAGTGGAAGTGGCAAAATAACAACTGTCAGCTAGGAAATTTACCGCTATGTCAAATTCCATTAGCAAATGCGGCAACGGCGTTAGCTGCCGTACAGTCTTTACCATTTAATATTTCTGCTAAAATTCTCCGAAAATCCTTAAATGAAGTGGAATTAATCGGGCGTTTTCAAACGGTTAAACCAGAAAGTTTAACCGCACTGATAAAGTTAACAGAAAAATCTTTACAAGATTTACCTAGAATTATTATTGATGTTGGTCATAATCCCCATGCCGCACGTTATTTAGCCGAAAAATTAACCCAATTAAAAAGCAAAATTTCAGGAAAAATCACCGCAGTTTGTGGTATTTTACAAGATAAAGATGCGGAAAATGTGTTATCACCGTTGTTATCAATCATTGATGAGTGGCATTGTGTTACCTTGTTAGGCTACCGTGGACAAACTGGTGAACAGCTTGCGGAAAAATTATATTCAGTAGCTGAGAAACAAGCCATTAAAGTCAAGGTTCAAGTGGAAAATTCGGTGGCTTTAGGGGTAGAAAGTGCGGTGAAAAATACCGATAAAAATGATGTCGTGTTGGTATTTGGCTCATTTCATACGGTGGGGGAATTTTTACAGATTGGGGTTACTTAGTCTATACACTCAGCCAATAGATGAATGATAATGTGGTGAATAATATTAAAATTTTTCACCACATTTCATTTTATTCTAAATGATTTACATCATTCACTTTTTCTACCATAAATTGTCCTAATTGATTTCCTTGTTGAACATAGCGAACTACGCTAATTGAGGTATTAGCAAGTGTTTCGCTTTGTCCATTCTCACGATGATTTTGCCAAGTTGCACCGTTTAATAACGCAATGAGTAAGCGTAAAGTATGACCGTGCGAAACGACTAAAATATTGCCTTGTTGGTGGATTTTAATAATATCTTGTATCGCTTTCATTGCTCGCTCGGCAAGTTGTTGCCAAGTTTCGCCATTGTTACAGATTGCTTTATAGTTAGCAGGATCATTGAGCATTTGTTGAAATTCTTCATGTTGGCGAATATCATCTACTACAAGCCCTTCCCAACTGCCAAAATGATGTTCATTTAAACCATTATGTTGGAACAGTGGAATATCTCGTTTGCCTAGAATGTATTGAGCAGTATCAATGGTACGTTGTAAACAGCTTGAATAGGCAGCAATAAAGGGAATATTTTGTAACGCCTGACCAGTTTTGATTGCACCTTGTACACCTTGTTCGGTGAGATTAGAATTACCTGATCCTTGCATTAATCTTTGTTCATTCCAAATGGTTCGACCATGACGAACAAAATAAAAGTGAATATCTTTATTCATTGTGTATTTTCCTTTTCTTTTAAGACGAGGCAAATTTATTTTTGATAGCTATGCTTAAAATTATATATCAGCATCAGAATTTTATCATCATTAATAAGCCTTGCTGTTTAACTATTCATAAAAATGATCACCAAATGAATCTAATCCAAATAGTAGCGAATCAACTTGGTGTGAAATACGTTTTGTGCGGTAAAAACGTAACTTAGTTTACTGAAATAAATAAAATTTTATGAAAAACAGTTGAAAAAATCATCAAATAGCCTATTATTTGTTTTGGAAGTTATTTCCAGATGAATCACCCAGTAACAAGGAGTTTAAAATGGCATTAGGTTGGTATGAATTAAAATTAGCCAGCGACGGACAATTTATGTTCAATTTAAAAGCGGCAAATAGTCAAGTTATTTTAACTAGTGAGTTATACAAAACTCGTGCTGCAGCAGAAAATGGTATTGCTTCTGTACAAAAAAATGGTGCAAATGAAAGCTTATTTGAATATCGAGTAGCTAAAAATGATAAGCCTTATTTTGTATTAAAAGCTAAAAATCATCAAGAAATTGGACGTAGTCAATATTATTCATCACAAGAATCGGCTAAAAATGGCGTGAAATCGGTAATGAATAATTCAGTAACCACAACCATTAAAGATTTAACTAAAGCCTAATTTTTGATAAGCCATTCTGTTGAGTGGCTTTATTTTTTCTACTGTGTTTTTTAGCACAATTCAGCAATCATATCGTTTATGGCAGAGCGAAGTAAATATCGGTCATGGCGATAAGTAACATCATCTGCGTTTAATTTGCGTACTAATAATTTCACTTCTGATGCTTGTTCATTATCAATTTGTATAGGCGTGATTGCACCATTTACAATATCTTTTCCAACGGTTTTATTGATCCATTGAATGCGATCCGATAAGGATAAACTGGCTGATGGACTGTGTTCGACACCGAGATTATCAATAAAAATAATTTTAGCCGAACTTACTTTGAGGGCTTGAATAATTTCAGGTAATAATAAGATTGGCATGATACTGGTTAAAAAGCTACCAGGTCCAAGTAAAATCACTTCCGCTTGCAAAATAGCATTAACTGCTTCGGGCGAAGCAGGAACATTTGGAGATAAAAATAGAGAATCAGGAAGTTGCTGTAAGCTATCTACGGCGACTTCGCCTAAGATTTGTTCACCAGATGGCAAAATTGCCCCTAAATGTACAGGACTATCTGACATGGGGAGCAAGAAAGATTTCACTTTCAAAAAGTTGCGAATTAAGTTAATTGCCTTTGTGGGGCGAATATTCATATCTTCTAAGGCTTTTAAAATTAGATTGCCTAAATTATGCCCTGCTAACTCACCTGTGCCACCAAAGCGATATTCAAATACCGCTGATGCTGTGGTGGGATTGGCAATAATTTGGGTTAAACAGTTGCGTAAATCTCCCCACGCAATACCACCGTGAGCATCGCGAATACGACCTGTTGACCCGCCATTATCGGTGGTTGCAACAATACCTGTAAGTTGCCCTTTTAAGAAACTTAAAGATGACATCACACGTCCTAAACCGTGACCACCCCCAATGGCAACCAGATGTTTAATTTGTTTTAGGTGAGTATTGTTGTTTAGTGTTGTCATCATAAATCCTATTAATCCCATTAATAATCCTTTTACAAAAGATGATATTAATTTACCATTTTTTGCTTATTTTTAAAAAGATAATTTTACGTTATATAAACCTCTCTATAATTGAATAAAATAATGACCTAATATTTCTACCTGAAAGGGCTTAATCATTGGCTTTTTAGTTGTGCTTTTAGCCTATCTCTTTTAAAATAAAAAGAATTTCATATACCGAGCTTGCGTGCCTACGTCAATGTAATAAAGATAGGGTAGCAATGCCAGCGATAGTCATAATGTTATGCTATTGCTCGGGGATACGCTGGAAACGGTTTGTCCTATTCTTTTTTATAAAGGTATTTCATGCAATCTATTCCTATCCGAAACTTGTTGGAGCGGCTTGTTGATCCGTTCCAACGAGAATACTACTATTTACGAATGTCGATTACCGATGTTTGTAACTTTCGTTGTAACTATTGTTTACCCAATGGTTATCAGCCGAACCCTGAGCGTGATAAATTTCTTAATGTGGATGAAATTCGCCGTGTGGTACGTGCATTTGTTGCAATGGGAACAGAGAAAGTGCGAATTACTGGTGGTGAACCTACGTTGCGTAAAGATTTTCTGGAGATTGTGGAAAATATTTCTGCTATTGAAAATATTCACACCCTTGCTTTAACTACTAATGGCTATCGTTTGGCAAAAGATGTGGATTTGTGGCGAAAAGCAGGGATTACCTCAATTAATGTCAGCGTGGATAGCCTTGATCCTCGGCAATTTCATCGTATTACAGGGGAAGATAAATTTGATGATGTAATGCGTGGTATTGATCGTGCTTTTGAAGTGGGGTATCAGAAAATTAAAATTAATTCAGTATTGATGAAAGATTTTAATGATCGGGAGTTTGAGCAGTTTTTGGCTTGGATAAAGCATCGTCCGATTCAAATGCGATTTATTGAATTAATGCAAACGGGGGAAATGGATTATTTTTTCCAAAAACATCATATTTCGGGGCAAATTTTGGTGGATAAATTATTGCGACAAGGTTGGCAATTACAACCGAAAGGACGGACAGATGGACCCGCAAAAGTGTTTTCGCACCCTGATTATCAAGGTGAAATTGGGCTAATTATGCCGTACGAGAAAAATTTTTGTGTCAGTTGTAACCGCTTGCGAGTTTCTGCTAAAGGTAAATTGCATTTATGTTTATTTGGCGAAGAAGGCGTTGATTTGCGAGAATTGTTACAATCAGATAACCAGCAATTACTTTTACAAGCAAGGCTTTTCGGTGCGTTACAGGGTAAACGAGAACATCATTTCTTGCATCAAGGTAATAGTGGTGTAAGAGCTAATTTAGCTAGTATTGGTGGATAAAGAGGGAAAAATGACAGAATTTAGCCATATTAATCAAAATGGTGAAGCCAATATGGTGGATGTGTCTGCTAAACAAGATACGGTGCGAGAAGCTCGTGCGGAAGTATTTGTGACAATGTCACCAAAAACCTTAGCAATGATTGTCAGGGGAAATCATCATAAAGGAGATGTATTTGCCACCGCCAGAATTGCAGGGATTCAAGCTGCGAAACGGACGTGGGAACTGATTCCGTTATGCCATCCGTTGTTATTATCTAAAGTAGAAGTGAATTTAACCGCACTTTCAGACAGTAACCAAGTTCGCATTGAAAGCCTGTGTAAATTAACTGGCAAAACGGGAGTCGAAATGGAAGCCTTAACGGCAGCAAGCGTGGCAGCATTGACTATTTATGATATGTGTAAGGCGGTACAAAAAGATATGGTGATTTCAGGCTTGCGTTTGTTAGAAAAGTGCGGTGGAAAATCAGGACATTTTAAAGTGGAATAATGGATAAATATGTTAAAAGTGTTATTTTTTGCTCAAACCCGAGAATTAATTGGTATTGAGCAATTAGAATTGAAAGCAGAATTTGATACAGCAGAAAGCCTGCGTCAGCATTTGGCTAAACAGGGTGACAAATGGGCGTTAGCGTTGCAAAAAGGTAGGTTATTGGTGGCGATCAATCAGACCTTGTTGCCATTAGAAAGTACAATAAAATCAGGTGATGAAATTGCTTTTTTTCCGCCAGTAACAGGGGGGTAAATGTCAGATATTTTAATTGCGGTGCAGACACAATCCTTTGATCAAAATGCAGTTTATCGTTGGTTATCGGAGCAAAATTCTGTGGGAGCAACCACCATTTTTGTGGGGAAAGTGCGAGAAATGAATTTAGGCGACAAAGTATCTAGCCTATATTTAGAGCATTATCCAGCCATGACTGAAAAAGCCTTGCAAGAAATTGTGGCAGAAGCTAAACAGCGTTGGGATTTACAAAGAGTGGCAATAATTCACCGAGTTGGGTTGTTGCATACTGGTGATGAAATTGTCTTAGTTGGGGTGAGTACCGCTCATCGAGGTGATGCGTATTCAGCTAATGAATTTATTATGGATTATTTAAAAACCAAAGCACCGTTTTGGAAAAAAGAACAAACCGAGCAAGGTGAGCGTTGGATTGAAGAACGAAATAGCGATCATATTGCTGCAGAAAAATGGTAAATAAAAAATCTGTACTTTTTTAAGTAAAGTACAGATTTTTTAATAAATTCAATTATTCTTTGATTAAGCTAATTAATACTTCGGTTTCTTCAGGGAAATCAGCATTGATAAAATGTTTACCGTTGAAATAAAGGATTTCACCTGCATTAATTGGGTGATTTTCTTTATCATCTAACACAATATTAGCTTTGCCTTTTAACACAGTAAAGAAAAGTTCATAGCCGTCGTGGTTATGTCTTTTCATTTTATCGCCAGCTTTGAAAAAGCCATGCACGACAGTGCCAGATTGATTTACAAATACTCTGCCTTTTTCGGTTAACACTTTACCAGCTTGTGTACCCGTTTCTATTTTAATTGTTGCTGGGTTAGATTCTTGTGCTATTGCTTGATGAGCAAGAGCAAAGGTTGTTAGTGCAAGAAGTGATAATACTTTTTTCATCATTAAGCTCCGTATAATATAAAAATAACCACTGGAATCATATCAAATAATAATGATTATCAAAAGCAAAATTATTAGTAAAATAGAGCGTTTATTTTATTTATCCAGTTCCCCCTACTTTATAAAGGCTGTATAATAAACCATTCATTTTTATTTAGAGAGTTTTATGAAAATTATATCCTTTAATATCAACGGATTACGGGCTAGACCCCATCAGTTAAATGCAATTATTGAGAAACATCAGCCTGATATTTTGGGGTTGCAAGAAATTAAAGTGGCAGATGAACAATTTCCCTACGAATTAGTAGAACATTTGGGTTATCAGGTTTTTCATCATGGGCAAAAAGGACATTATGGTGTGGCGTTATTGTGTAAACAGCAACCCGTTGCAGTACGTAAAGGCTTTCCAACCGATAATGAAGATGCACAAAAAAGGATTATTATGGCGGATTTTGATACGCCATTTGGGCTATTGACGGTGATTAATGGTTATTTTCCACAAGGGGAATCTCGAGATCACGAAACTAAATTCCCAGCTAAACAGAAATTCTATGCGGATTTACAACATTATGTGGAAAATCAACATAATAAGTCGAATCCTATTGTCATCATGGGAGATATGAATATCAGCCCAACGGATTTGGATATTGGTATTGGGGAAGAAAATCGTAAACGTTGGCTACGTACAGGAAAATGTTCATTTTTACCTGAAGAAAGAGAATGGTATCAACGCCTATATAATTATGGGTTAGAAGATACTTTCCGTAAATTAAATCCAACAGTCAATGATCAATTCTCGTGGTTTGATTATCGTTCCAAGGGTTTTGATGATAATCGTGGCTTGCGTATTGACCATATTCTGGCAAATCGGGCATTGGCAGAAAAATGTATAAATGTGGGGATTGATGAGGATATTCGAGCAATGGAAAAACCCTCTGATCATGCACCAATTTGGGCGGAATTTAAATAATGTCAGACATTGATTTTCAGCAAGAAATAGAACAACAAAATTGGCAAAATTATCGCACTTGGTTTAACGATCAGGTGGCAGTTGTTACTGTTAATGTTTCCTTGATGGAAATGTCAGAATTTCGCCAAATGAATATTGCTCAAATTATTCGATATTACCAAGGTGATAAAAATGGATTGCCTACAGAAGTATCTCATCATGAGATATTTCGGCAAATATTACACACAATTACGCAACTTTGTGCCTTACCTGATGTAGTTTATGCTGGGCATATTTTGTCTAATGGTAAATCACAACAATTTTTCTATTTTAATGATGAAATCAGTTTGTTAGAAACCTTAGGACAATTATCTTATGATGAGTTAGTTATTCAACAGGATCTGAATTGGGATACCTATTTTGAATTTTTATTGCCATCACCATTAGAACATAAAATGACCTTGACGGAAGAAATTTTAGATACGTTAAGTGAAAATGGTGTGAATTTATCTGAACCGCAGTTAGTAGAACATAATTTCCATTTTGATGAAAAAGAGGATATTGAGCGTTTTATTGAGAAATGCAATCTATCAAAGATCCATTTTGATCGGATTAAATATACTGAAAATAGAGTGAAAGTAGATAAGGACAATCGGGCATATTTAGTCAAAGTTGAGCAAGAATTAGCCTTAGATACACAGGAGATTTTTACTCAAGTTGAACAATTTGAATCTCTTGCTGATGCCGTTTCTGCTCGTTATTTAGGTTGGGAATATGGAAATTTTGGTCAGCAAGGATCGTATTTAAATTAATATAATGCTGTAGCTGGATTGGGCTAAAATTCAGTTAAAAAAGACCGCACTTTTATCCACTTTGGGGATTTTTTGTTTGAATTAATTTACCGATTTCACCATCCCAATCAATTTCTGCGATGGTTGCTGGTAAAAAAGACACGTTATTTTTACCACATAGTTCAGCCACAATTTCTCCTACTAATGGCAAATGTGAAACAATAAGAATTTGTTGTATATCTTCATCAAACAAAACAGAAAGGTAATCTACAATGACTTCCGCTTTACCATAAGGGGTAATGGCATCCCAGATTTCGGTTCGTTCTGTGAGTTTGTCATCAAAAATATTATTAATATATTCAAAGGTTTGTTTTGTTCTAATATAGGGACTGACGAGTACTTTATCAAACTGTGCAGCGGTTTCTTTTAGCCAAGCCCCTTGATTTGATGAGCTTTGTTCACCAAATTCGGTAAGGGGACGATCTTTATCGGATTTCGCAAACATTTCAGCTTCGCCGTGACGCATAATAAAAATTTTCATCTGATTTTCCTTATACAATAAACTAACAAAAATATAATCGTAAACCCATATAAAAGTCAAAAGGAAATTTTTATTTAAGGCATCTCGCTTTCAGGGCATTTTCAGCGTATAATGCCTACCAGTTTTTTTCGTTATAACGGGGTAGAGGTCAATGTTATGACGATATGAGTAATATTCATTTTAAATAGCAACGTTAGCAACGGAGAAAGTAATGTCTAGAAAATTAAGAAGAACCAAAATTGTATGTACAATGGGACCATCCACAGATCAAGGTGATAATTTAGAGAAAATTATTGAAGCAGGGGCAAATGTTGTTCGTATGAATTTTTCTCACGGCACACCTGATGATCATATAGGACGTGCTAATAAAGTACGTGAAATAGCCAAAAGATTAGGCAAAAATGTAGCAATCTTAGGTGACTTACAAGGTCCGAAAATTCGGGTTTCTACTTTCAAAGACGGTAAAATTTTCTTAAATGTGGGTGATAAATTTGTTTTAGACGCTGAATTACCAAAAGGTGAAGGTAATCAAGAGGCGGTTGGTTTAGATTATAAAATGTTACCACGCGATGTTGTTTCTGGTGATATTTTATTATTAGATGATGGTCGTGTTCAATTAAAAGTATTGACTACTGAAGGGGCTAAAGTATTTACAGAAGTAACTGTCGGCGGTCCATTATCAAACAATAAGGGAATTAATAAGTTAGGTGGTGGCTTGTCCGCAGACGCATTAACAGAAAAAGACAAAGCGGATATTATTACGGCTGCTCGTATTGGCGTAGATTATTTAGCGGTTTCTTTCCCTCGTTCAAGTGCAGATTTAAATTATGCTCGTAGATTAGCAAGAGAAGCTGGTTTAAACGCAAAAATTGTGGCAAAAGTAGAACGTGCTGAAACCGTGGTTGATGATGCTGCAATGAATGACATTATTTTAGCTTCTGACGTGATCATGGTGGCACGAGGTGATTTAGGTGTGGAAATAGGTGATCCTGAGTTAGTTGGGGTACAGAAAAAATTAATTCGTCGTTCACGCCGTTTAAATCGTGTAGTAATTACGGCAACCCAAATGATGGAATCTATGATCAGCAATCCAATGCCAACTCGTGCGGAAGTTATGGACGTGGCTAATGCTGTATTAGATGGTACAGATGCAGTAATGCTTTCAGCAGAAACTGCGGCAGGTCAATATCCAGCAGAAACTGTTGCGGCAATGGCGAAAGTTTGTTTGGGTGCTGAAAAAATGCCAAGCATTAACGTTTCTCGTCACCGTATGGATGTTCAATTTGACACCATTGGTGAGTCAGTGGCATTTTCTGCCATGTATGCTGCCAACCATATGAAAGGTGTAGCCGCTATTATTGCTATGACTAGCTCAGGATATACGGCACAATTAATGTCACGTATTAGTTCAGGCTTGCCTATTTTTGCATTATCCCGTCATCAATCTACGTTGAATCTTTGTGCATTATATCGTGGCGTAACACCTATTTATTGTGAAGAAGAATCCCGTACAGCAGAAGGTGCAAAACGAGCAGTACAATTACTAAAAAGTAAAGGTTTCTTAGTTTCAGGTGATCTTGTGTTATTAACTCATGGAGATCCATTAGGTAATGGCGATACAAATACTTGTCGCACATTAATTGTTGACTAAGAGAGAATTCTTCATTTTATTAAACGGTGGCATGGTTCCGCCGTTTTTTATTTGGATATTTAGGCTGTCTTTATGGTATAATGCCAAGATATTTTATAAGGTTATATTCTATTCAAGAATTAATCTCACTTTAAACATTTCAACATCCTGTTTTAGTCGCTGGAGGACTAAATGACAAGTGCAGTAAATAAACGGTCAATAATGACTCTTTTCTATGATAAATATGATATTTATTGTCATCAAGTACGTATTGTATTAGCAGAGAAAGGTGTCGCTTATGAGGCAGAAATTGTAGATGCTCAAAGTCTATCAGAAGATTTAATGGAGTTAAATCCTTATGGTACGTTACCAACATTGGTTGATCGTGATCTGGTTTTGTTTAATTCCCGTATTATTATGGAATATTTAGATGAACGTTTTCCTCATCCACCGTTAATGCCTGTTTATCCAGTAGCTAGAGGCAAAACACGTTTATTAATGCAACGAATTGAGCAAGATTGGTATCCTACTTTAGCTAAAGCAGAAAATGGAACTGACGAAGAACGAGAAAATTCATTAGCTCAATTAAAAGAAGAATTATTGGCAATTTCCCCAGTTTTCGATCAAACACCATTTTTTATGAGCGAAGAATTTAGCTTAGTAGATTGCTATATTGCTCCGTTATTATGGAGAATGCAGGATTTAGGCGTAGAATTTACAGGTATAGGAAGTAAAGCACTTAAAGCCTATATGAATAGAGTATTTGAACGTGATTCTTTCCAACAATCAGTTGGCAATGCTACACCTAGAAATTTAATGGATGATAAGTAATGGTAATGGAATATAAATCAACACCTAAACGCCCTTATTTATTAAGAGCTTATTACGACTGGTTGATTGATAATAGTTTTACACCTTATTTAGTAGTTGATGCAACCTATAATGGGGTTGTGGTGCCACAAGAATATGTGAAAGATGGTCAGATCGTGTTAAATATTTCATCTGGAGCAGTTGGAGCTTTATCTTTAGGTAATACCGCGATTGAATTTAATGCTCGTTTTCAAGGTGTGCCAAGAGATGTGTATATCCCAATGGGAGCTGCATTAGCTATTTATGCACGTGAGAATGGTGATGGTGTGATGTTTGAACCTGAAAAGATTTATGATGAACTAGATCAGGCTTCACAAGTTGAACAACCAACTAATTTCCAAGATATTGTGGATAAGCCAAAAACTAATGTAAATAAAGTAAAGAAAACAGATAATAAATCGGCATCACATTTGAAAATTATTAAATAATATGAGAAAGCGTAGAATATTCTACGCTTTTTTGTTGTTGATTTTATCTACTATGCTCAAGAATATACTAGACGAAAAAAAACCACGTAACAACGTGGTTTCTTGTAATTTGGTGAGTGGTCGGACTCGAACCAAAAATATATATCATTGAATTTCAAGTTATTTTATTGGTAATGCTTGGCTGAATTTCATTTTGTACCCTTATTTGTACCCTTATTCTTGAAAGTCACCCCATAAATGAGTAAAAAATAACCTATGATGATGACGGTTAGAAATTCAAAAAATAGCCGTTCTCCACGCCGCACTAACCCCGTGGAAAGGCGTACCCCGTCGGAAGTACCTTTTAAAATCTGTGTTGTTTCTTAATGTACTGTATAAAATAGCCTTTTTTCGTTTTTATAAAAATATTTTTCTTTTTTTGAAAATTTATCCCCTTATCCCCGTTTTAGCCCCGCTTTTTATTCTTTCTTGTTTAAAATCAAATATATAAAAGACGGGGATAAGACGGGGTTCGGACGGGGATAAACGGGGATTTCAGGGGATAAAAGCCCCTTATTTTCCAGTTTTAGCCATTTTTAACCGTTTTTTATGCCAAAACATATACTGTATAAAACCTATGAATAATAAAACAGCCTATTAGTTTAAAATAGGCTGTTATTATTAAAGAGTTAAATACTAGGCTTGTAACAAAATATCCGCTCTTATGCCTAGCTTTGAGTGTAGTTTTTTCATCATGTTTAAACTTAATGGACGGGTTTTATTAAAGACTTCGTAAACTCGGTTAGGTTTGCCAATGATATTATCAAGATCTTTTATTTCTAGCCCTTGTTGCTCCATTCTGAATTTAATTGCTTCTATTGGGTCGGGTAGGTCAATAGGGTAGTGCTTTGCTTCATAGTTTTCTATTAGCGTAGTGGTTACGTCTAAAAAATCTAACTCATTAACGGTTAGGGTTTCTTTATTAAATAACGGCTCTACAGCTTTTAAGGCTTGGTTGTAGTCTTGTTCTGTTCTAATTGGTTTAATGTTCATTGCTTAAATCTCCACGTTATCAGCGTTTATTTTGTCGTATTCTGCGTGCGTGCCTATGAATTTGATATAAACAATACCTAACTGAAAGGCTATGGCTACAATTAATCTATGATGATTACCTTTAATATTAAATACCGCTCTACGGTTTTTTAGTATGCTTGCTGTTCGATATTGTGCTTTTATATCGTGTAAATCTTGCCAGTTGGCTTTTTTAACTTCGGCTATCCATGCTTTTAATGGTTGTTCTGTTTCAGGGTGCTTTTGCCAATAGTTAACAAGTGTTGATATTGAAATTATTCTCATAGGTCTATATAGTCCTGTTTTGGGATTAATTAAATTATAGTCCTGTTTTGGGATAGTTTCAATAAACAAAACAAAAACCTAGAACAGTCTAGGTTAATATGTCGCTTTGGTGGTGGAATTATTGGGCGTTATTATTTGCCTGTATCTGTTCTAATTCAGTTTTGTATTCAGTGTTTCCGCTCATTAATTGCTTTTCTCTGTGTTCAATACGTTTTAATAAGCGTTCCGCCTGTTTTAATTGCTGCTCTAAAAACTCACTAGCACATAGTTTATAATCAGCCATGATTTCGCCTATCACTTGCTTTTGAATTTCCACCAGCTCATTAATCGGGTAGGGTTCATTGTCGCTGTATAGGCTCATGAAGTGATAAATTGAGCCGTTATTTTCTGTAATATAGTGTTTAATTGCCTGCGGTCTTAAAAATCTTTTAGCGGTGTTACATTTCATAATTTCTATATTCTCCATTTCTTTTTTATATGGTGCAATTTGTGCGTTTTCTAGCTTACCCTTGCCACTTTGCCAGCGTTAACATTTTGTCCTTGTAGTAGATATTAGTAACTAGCGTATTGTCTTTCAGCCGTTCTACTACTTCGCCTTTTTGCCCTGTTTCTTTTAGTGCGTCTGGTAGTCTTTGCTTAAAAATGCTTAAGCTCATTACTTTTCTTTGGTTCGTACACTCACAAAAATGTATGTAGGCTCGATAAAGTGCGGTGTGAAAATCTTTAATACCCTTGTTACTTCCCCAGTATAAACCGTTTATCTTGTCGTTTCGCTCGTTTGGTGGGTCGGTTGGCTCCACTGGTTTAATATAAAATTCCTGTGCGAAGTCTATTAAATGGTCGGCTTGAATTTTAGTCGCTAGCCCTTTGTGGTTCTCCCTGTACGTTTCTAATATTGTTCTAGCGGTTTCTGGCTCTGGAAATGCTTTAAGCAATAATTTAATAATCCCGTACACTTCTAACTTTACTTTGTCTAAAAAATTAACATCTTTCTTGTCTTCGGGAACTTTACGATCGAAGTGAATTATCACCCTGCGTCTAGCAATACCCCCGTTTAAATCAGGGAAGTAAAGGGGCGTGTTAGTGATTAGCACTACAACTAATTGCAATACTATATCAATAGGCATTTGATAATGAATTTTTGCCCGTGTTAAATCTCCGCCTGTAATGCGTTTAAGGTCTTCCGCCCCCTTGCTGTATTCCCCTTGTTCGGGACTTAATAATAACGACTTATCGATCAGGGTTGCTATATTTATCGGGTCTATTAGCTGTTCGATCTTCATGCTTGCCGTATTGCCTTTGCCGTTCACAGTTTCCGCAATACCGCTTAAAATACTTTTACCCGCTCCAGCCGTTCCGACCAGTTCAAGAAATAACTGCCATTTGTGCCTGTTGGTGAGTATCATATAAAGCCCCGCCATGATTGCCTGTTCTTTTTCTTCATCGCCATTGGCTACGAATTTCAGCCAGCTGTCAAAATGTGGCGTATCTTCGCTTAGGGTAACGCTATATGGCTCTAAACCCCTTACCCCTTGCTGTTGGTTATGTTCCAGAAAGTCGCCTGTAAACTTGTCTATTACACCATTTTCAAAAGCAATAAAACGCCCGTTAGCTTGTGGCACGGTCGCCATGTTCAGAATGATAATTTCTGCTAGATTGTTTATCGTGCTATTTCGATAGCTTGCGTTATGCTCATTGTAGAATTTCACAATATCACGCTTTAATTCTTCATCAGAATAATCTAGCCACGCTTTGCCGTTATAAATAAAACTCTTACTTAAAGTTAAATCACGCCCTAGCGGTTGGTTTCGCCATTTAAAAAAAGCGTCTGTTTTTTGTTTTTCGGTGGTGGAATTGCTGTCTAAATTAATTTCGTCATTACTTCCACCAGCGACGGAAATTGCTATCATTTTTGCTAAATCTTGCTCGCTTTCTTGGGTGCGTAGGCGTTCAATATATCCGCTTAGGTTTTCTTCTTTCTCCATTGTCACCCCGTTATACAAGCCAACGGCTAAACCGTTCACTTTGTTGTTGGTGGCAAGGTTTAAACAAATAGCAGTTTTCTGCTCCTGTGTGAGTTCGCCACATTGGAAGATTTTTATAGCTCTCTGATCAGGGTTACATATCCTTGTGCGGTCTAGGTTTGTAAGCTGTTTTACATCTAAAATAACTGGCTTCTGATCATAGGGGTGAACTTTCCCCCCGTTATCTATAAAATAATCCATTTTCAAGCCATCAACCAAAATACGCCACATAGTGCCTTTACCTTTGCCCCATGTTCCCCATGCGTCACTACCTGCTAAAATGATTAAATCACTGAATAGCTGGTTGTTCCACGGCTCTTTTAAATGCGGTGCGTTAGTAAATTTTGTCATTGCTTGCCCCCATTTTCTCCATTATTCGTATGTCTTCCTGTTCGCGGTTTTGCTTAGTCATCATTTCAAGCGTAATTTTATTTCCTTGCTTGTCGATAAAGTCACAAATACCGTTATTTGTGCCGCTAAAATATTTTACGGCTGTTTCTATCTCATCATTAACCAATAGCGGTGTAGTTGTGTTTTGCTGGTGGTAAGCAATAATTGCTAACGCTTCACGCCATGCGGTCGCATTTCCCATATCTACGGTTATAAAATCGTCTATGCTTTGCCATAATGAACCAATGAAATAACCGTCATTTTGAACTAATGTAATATGTGGAAAATCTAAAAAGCTCAATGTTGCTTTAACTGGCTGCTTAGTTAATTCCGTCAAGGTTTTAATGTTTAATTCTGTGATTGTTTCCATAATCTGCCCTTTGTTCTTGTCTGATTTCTGTTATTCGGTTTTCTGATAGACGGAATTCCGTCTTTTGAAATGTTGCTTTTCATTCTTCATGCTTTGCTTTAACGCATAGTCGGCAATCTGTTTTATTTTATCTTGGTTAATTTCCATAAGTCCCCCTAGGCTTTATCTTTAATAACTTTCGCAATATGGACCGCTTTATAAATGCGGTCTGCCAGTGCGTTAATTTGTCGTTTAATTGCATTATCTAGGTTGTCGAACGTGCCTAGATTGTAGGTTTTGCCGTTGTTGTCGTAACCTGTGACGCTGTAATAAATCATTATTGTTCTCCCTGTAGTCGTTTATTTGGGCTTGCGTGTGGTTGTATCACTTTTTCGCTTTTTCCTGTTGCTGGTGGATTATTCGCAATTTCCGCACCATTGACGGCTTTTCTAAATAAATCTACACAATCATTCAATTCATCTATTGAGCCTTGTAATAGGTTCTCAATGCCCTGTAGTGCGTTTTCTATTTCGCACGCTTCCATTGTGTCAAGGTTGCTTTTACGCATAACATAAATTAAACATACTGATTGAAATAACTGGTTAATCCGTTGTTCTAGTGTGTCAATTTGTCCGCTTATCACGTTTACATTATTCATCTTTGCCCCCTTGGTTTTTGGTATTCATTAATAATTCGCCTAGTTCGTTGCCGTCTTGTTTGGCATTTAAAATCAGGCTTTGAATGTTGGTGATTGCATTTTCAATAATGTACGGATTTAAACTAAAATCGCCGTCATTCTCTGAAAAATTAACAAAAAGCAGCATTAAAACACTTTCGGCTTGTGCTAGGTTGGTGTTAAAGCTGTCGATTAGGTCGAATGAATTACGCATTTTTGCCCCCTTGTTGTGGTTTTAGTCCTTTGGTAAGTTCGTTTTTAATTGCTTTGAGTGCGTCCGCTGTACCTGTTAAGTGTCCGCTGTGAATGTAATCTTTAGCAAAATTTAAATAAAATTCTGCTCTCGCTACCGCTTTTGCTAACTGCTCAAAAGTCGGCTGATATTCAGGCTTGAATGTTTTGATTTTGGCTTTACGCATAGCTCACCCCCATTAATGAAAACGGTTGAGAATAGCGAATAGGATTTAACGCACTGGTTAAAGTGTTGGATTGTTTCATTTGGAATACTCTTTTTGTTACAGTGTTAGTAGTATCGCCCTTTGTTAGGGGCGGTAAGGTATCAACTACCGCAAAAAGTCGGCGGATCTTATTCGTGCGAAAAATCGCCTTAGCTCGATCTCTTAACCTTACCGCAAATACGATACATTCGGGGCGGTGTTCGCCTGTTGAATGGTGAATTTGAGATAAAAAAATAGCACTTAAATAACGGTCGTGCTTTCCGCTTTTTGTAGTAGTGGTTTCAATACTACCCCCATTTTCACGACTACGCAATAGCTCTACGAAAATTTTACGCATAAATCACCCCCTTAATGTTGGATAAAGTGCGGTGTAAATGGTGTGAGTTTTTGACGTTCCAGCATTGCAACAAGCAATAATCTTTAGCGATTTTTGCCCGTGCCGTGCTTTCGTTGTCGGCTTGAATAACGATTCTTGCTTTTGGCAAGCGTTGAACAGTTAGGCTTGTGTTGCCTAAGTTTTGGCGGTGTATGCCTAGGAATAAATAGATCATGACTGATAACTCCACTTGTTGATATTGAGAGTTATCGCTTTGCTTTCCACGGCTTGGCGATAACGTGCTACGGGGTGGAAAAACGGTTACAAGTGGTAAACCGCCAACGCCTAAGCGTTTCCCATAGCACGCTATCATTGAAAGAAAATTGCTAGGCTCAAATTTGAGCTTTGCAACTTCATTTGATAAAGTGCTAACCAGCTCAAAATTGAGCTTGTTATTTTCTTTAGGTGTGCGAATTTCACGAACAAAAAAAGCACGGTTTAAAATTGGCGTGCTATCGTTCGCCACTTGTTTTTTTATAGGGTTTCCACGCCCGTTGCGAAAATAATAGGGAATTTCACCGCACTTTGTCAATGATTCGCCTTGTGAATTATTTTCACACAAAACAAAATCAAAATGAATTTCAGTAATAAACTGATTGATTTTGCCAGAAATAATGCTAATATTATTTCGGTTGTTACTTGATATATTTTTCATGTGTAACCTGACGCAATAGTAAAATAATGTAGTGAAAAATCTCCGCCCTAACTGTGTATGGTTAGGGCTTTTTTTTGCCTATCGTTGAGCAAGCTCCAAAAGTCGCCCTTTGCGTTCGTGGTAATTCATATCAATATTAATTAAAGCGGTGTTGGTGGACTGTAATAGATTTAATTTTTCCAACTGCTCACGATTAAACTGACTGCGAATGGTGCCTGTGATATTGCGTTCTGCTTTCCATTTACGCACGTTTTTATTCAATACCAAGCTGTCTAACATTTCTTGTTCTCTGATATACATAAACCGCTGTTTATTCGGCTCAATATGGTGACGCTCTATCATTGCCTTGATTGCGTCTGTCATCTCTGAATTGCGGTCAATGCTTGCTAAACGTGCTTTTGTTTCTTTGAGTGTGTTTCGGTGTGCTTTGGGTGCAATCTGTTTTAATAGGCTCTCTGCTTTGATGAAATGGTGGCGAATTGCCTTGCCTATTTCGTTCTTCTCCATTAAGCAAAGGTGCTTAGCCATGTCTAGGGTGATGAAGTAGTCGATAGCGTTTTGCCCGCCATTTTGAAGTGTCCAATTAGTCGGGGTGTCATTGGTTAAATTTTCCGCACCGCTCGTTAAATTTGTCGTGCGGTCTAATTCCTCTAATCTGGCTTTGTGTTCTGGGTTATTCATTGCATTATGAACAACGATAAAATCAAAGTTTTCTGTAAATAGTCCGCCATTGGTGCGTCGTTTAATCCAGTGCGTAAAATCTTGTTTGGACTGCAACGCCTTATGTAAATTACGTGCGTTAATAGTCTGATAATCCACGCCATTAATTAAGCGTGCTTGTGTGGCTAATAGGTCGGTAACTTGTTCAATCATGTTTGTTGTCCTTGTATGTGGTATTTTGTAGTAGCTTTACTCCTCAAATTTGAGGACCAAAATTTAATCAATCTTTTTTACTCAAATTTGAGTAAAATAAATCTTTGTTAATCATTTCCACCAGTTTTTGATTGACTATCTAACTGTAGTTTTCTGTAGTCGTTTTTAATTGAATGATTTCAACATTTATCAACATTTTTATGTTTTTCACGCGCGCGTGCGTACTGCTGACAAAATTCAGGTTTTTTCAGGTCGGTATGGTGTCGGCTCGTATTCGCCTTTCTCCACGTTCTCCACGTGTTCAGCAAGGTTTGTTAGTCGGTTAATGAAATACATTGCCCCATTTCTGAACGCCTTATAGCGTACGTTTTGCTCGCCTGTGAGTGTCATTCCACCAGCTTTTAAATCTTTGAATAAATCAATCCCCTTTTGTAGTCGGTCGGCTAATTCTTCTGATTCCTTGGCTAATGCTTTCTTGAAGCCGTAGTGTTCTGGAAATTCATTTTTGCAGCGTTCTACCGCAATTTTATCCAGTTCAAAACTGCGGGTGGTTTGTGGATAGGTTTTGTATTTTGGTGTTAATTTTTTTAACGTCATTTTTTTAATCTCCGTTAATGGTTGTTGCTGGTGGTCCTATCATTCACTAAATGCCATTTCGCCAGCATAGGGGAACGGATCAAGCCATATTTCTTTAAATGCCTGCGTGTAGGGTTCTTCACCACGTAATACAGCTTTACTTTCCACGAATTTAAGCAATTTTTCTGCCGTCGCACGGTTAGGGACTGAATAGCGATAATATTGCCCCATACCGTCCGCTGTGTTTTCCCAGTTACGGGCGAATTTAACATCTATTAATTTCTCAATTTTGTTTACTTCATTACGTCCGCTGGTGATATGTTGATTCATGGCTAATTCAAGTTCAGAAATGCCACGGGGATTAATTAATAACTGAATGCCTATGCGTTCTAGTCGGTCTGGTCGTTTATCTGGTCTCATATTGATTACCTATAAAGTGATTAGTGAAAGTAAATGCCTAGTGTGTTAGGCGTTAATGTAGGCTTGAACGTCTGCTAAACGCCAACGAACAGCACGATCGCCAATTCTCTTTGGCTGTGGAAATTTGCCAGATTTAGCGAATTTGTAGATAGTGGTAGAAGATAAGCCAGTCATTGCCGTAACGTCTTTTAGGGTCAATAGCTGCTTTGTAGGTTGGTTAGTTTCTTGAATGCTTTCTGTTGTCATAATTTCCGCCTTTTGGTTTTGAACAAAATTAAAGTGCGGTGTAATTAAATAACAATTTTTAAGTAATCGGGGAAAAGTGAATAAATGAACTCGTTCACTGAACAAATGAACTATTTAATAGCGTTTTTGAACAATTAGAAAGGAATAAAAAAAGCGACCTTTTACGGTCGCTAAACTCTATTCATGTATTTTTGAATAGTCACCTTTGACGGTATCTGCTCACCTTTATTTTTTGCGGTTAGAATTGTGTGTAATTCGCTGTACGTTGGTATGCGTCCGTCTTTCTGTAATTCGGGACTTGCTTTAATCAGTAAATTGATAAAGTGAGCCAATTTTTCTTCATTGGTTGATAGCGGTAAATCTCCGTTATATTCTACATTATCCACCGCACTTTGTTTTGTGGTGGTGCTTTGAATATCGGCTAATTGCTGTTCTAATTCGGCTATGCGTTCGTTAGCCTGTTGTAATTGGTCGTCCCCTTGTTCGCTAGTGATCTCACTAGAATTAAATTCTCTATACTCTGGAATATCCCACTTGTAACCGTGGTAAGTTGCCCATTTTTTTGCATCTTTAGAATGAATTTTAAAAATCTCCTGTTCGTTGTTTCCGTAATAATCTAAACATTCAATATCAACCCTTGAACGGCTTAACTTATTTTTTCTTACATCTTCTCGTAATTGTTCAAGCGGATAACTATAAACACTATAATCTTCAAGACTGCTAGCCGTATGTTTCGGATCTAAGTTAGAAGAAATACATATAACTTCATATTCGTTAAAAAACTCTACAAGGCTCAAAGAAATTTTAGTTTCGTCATCTAAATAACAGTAATCTTGAAATTTAGGCAATGCCATAATTACGCCCCTATACGCTCCCTATTCGGTAAAAGTGCGACAAAATGAAATAGGGTTCACTCTTTCGGGTCGGGTAATTAATCCGCACCTAGTCGCACTTATATTCATTGCGTAGTAATACGCTGTTTAATTCTGTCTTATTTTAAATCAAATTTAGATACAGTGGAATACTGTATAAAGGGGTTTTGTTGTGATTATTTTTATATTCCTGTTGGTGGAATCTGTGGTGCCTGTTTATTTTTTAATTTGTTAGGGGTATCCAATTTTTGCGGATACCCTAATTCTTTTTGTTTTAAGGTAAGCTAATGTGAAGTTTTGTGAGGTTGTCTAATTGTACTTTCGCCGTATAAAAATGCCTAGAAAAACTGGAATAGCGATTAAATGAAGTTCCAATGGCGGTATTTGAACCTTTTCATCTGAAATTTTTACCCACCCCATGGGGCTTTGTTTTATACATTCCCTAAAAATCAGCAGCTTTAAAATTTAAGTAGTCATTAAAACGCTAGAAATTATCTATATAACTAAAAGTTATTGATAATTTTGTATGTAATATAATCTGATATAGCATTATTTTTGTGCTTTAATTTAGATTTATCCCCGTATCCCCGTCTTATCCCCGTCCTTATCCCCTTTTTATATCTCTTTCTTTTCTAAAAGAAAAATAGATATAAATAAGGTAAAACGGGGATAAGGGGATAAAAAATGAAAAAAAACATTATAAAATAGGATAGTAAGAGAAATTAATTTTTTATATTAAAATGGAATATAAAGCCAGATTTAAATAAAAAACTGGCTAGGGTTAGGTTGTCGGCTTTGGTGGTGGAAGTGATTATCCTGTTATCATTCCGCACTGCTCGCAATAGTCGCCCCATTGTTGCAATGCTTGCTTGCGTTCGTCTAAATATTCGTAACGGTCATAAATTGCCTGTATCTTGCCTTTCCCTGTAGATAGGTGAGCTAGTGCCAATTCTGCCACCACCACATCAACGCCAATTTGAGTTAAATAAGTCCTAAAGATTGAGCGTAAGCCATGGGCGTTTTGTCTGCCTTGTAGGTCTGTTCCTTGTAATATTTCCTTTAATGCTTTTGTGACGCTCTCACGGCTCATAGGTGCGGTTCTGTTGCGTACTTTGGCAAAGATAAAAGCACTCGTGCCGTTAATCTGTTTAATCGTTTCTAGTAGCCGTTTCGCTTGCGTAGATAAGGGGATAATGTGATCTCGTGGTTGCTCTTTTAATTTCCGTGTCTGTTTCAGTACATAACTAGGGACTATCAATAATTCATTATCAATAAACCGCCATTCTAGCTTGGTAACTTCCCCCTGCCTTAAACCAGTGAGCAAGCTCAAATTGAAAGCGTAGAACGTGTTAGGCTCAATTCTGTGAGCGGTGTAGGCGTTATTCATTAAGTCTATTAGCTTAGGTAATTCATAAGGCATAATGCTAGGGTGGTTCTTTGCTATCGGGGTAATAAAATCATCTTTGGCTATGTTGCAATTATGAAATTCTATAACGCCTAACTTTATGCCGTAATCCATGGTGCTTTTAATAAGTCGGTGTAATTTGTCTAACGTATTGCCAGCCCCTATTTTTTGATATAGCTCAAGCAAAATTCTAGGCTTAATATCCGCCAGCGGTAGATCACCGATAAAGGGTAGTACGTGCTTTTCTAATCTCTGCCAGTTCTTCGCTATAGTATCGGGGTTGCTTGCTTTGCTAGGGTAAACATCATTAAACCACTTTGAACAGATTATTTTAAAAGTATTCTCTGCCTTTCTTATTTCTGCTAACTCTTGTTCCTTGCGGTATTCTAAAGGGTCGATATTTTCCGCCAGCAACGCCAGAAATTCATCACGCTGTTTACGTGCTTGCTGTAGTGATACTTCGGGGAAATTACCTAAACTAACTTCATTTTCTTTTTTGGTTATTGGTCGTTTGTATCTCATACGCCAATTTTTAACGCCATTGTTTTTTATCAGCTTGAATTGTCAAACTAAGTGCAACACTTTATCAAAATAAATCTCATAAGGTGTCCGCCAACTTAAACATTTGCGAGGTCGGTAGTTTAATTTATCGACACCGGCTTGTATTTCATCATCGCTCCACAGGTTGAAGTCCTGCTGTTTCGGGAAATATTCCCTTAACAACCCATTCGTATTTTCGTTTGTTCCCCGTTGCCAAGGTTGGTGCGGTAACGGAAAATAAAAGGGAACTTTCAATACTTCCGTTACCTGATGATGCCTTGCAAATTCTTTTCCCCTGTCGGGCGTAATCGTCATAACGGGTTGATTATTCAAGGCTTCTATTATCGCCGCACTCACCAAATCCGCTTTCTTCTCGGCGACTTTCCTGCAGATGAGAAAGCGGCTCTGTCTGTCCGCCAAAGTCACGCAGCAGGCACCACCGGACACGCCGAGCACGGTATCCGCTTCCCAATCGCCAATCCGTGAACGTTCGTTGGCTTCTTTGGGTCGTTCGGTTAAATGATGGCTAATCGGGATTTTGCCACGACGTTCTTCATGGACTTTCGTATGCCGTGTTTTTCCACGATGTCTGAGTTTTCGCACCGCCCCTCTTGCGCCATGAGATAACCCTTTCTCATCAAATAATCCCGCATAGATACCCCGATAAATCGTATTGTGACTGATTGAATACTCACTGTTTTCCAGCTTCAGACGGTGTTGTATTTGTTCAGGCGACCATTGCTGTGCTAAGAATTTATCTCTCACCAATTCAAAGAGTTTGGCATTATCCAGTTTACGCTTTGGGTGACAATTTTCACGCCGAGCCTGATAACAGTGCATTGCCTGGAAAGCCGAATAGCTATCCAAAGCATTATTTCGCATGAGTTCTCGTGAAATCGTCGATTTATGGCGACCCAAAATGGTGGCGATTTCAGTCAGAGAATGACCTTGAGCGTGCAAAACCATTATCTTTTCTCGTTCGGTTAGGGTAAGATGTTTGTATGAAGTGTTCATTTTTCTCAATGTTTATTTTGTTGTGGTAACTCAATAATACATTAAGTTGATGAACACTTCTTTTTTATGTGTTGCAGTTAGATTGTAAATTCAAGAGTAAAAATAATCCGCCACCGTCTGAAAGTTTATAATTTTTATCCTTTGGCTTTGTGTTAATAACTTCGGTATTAGTTAAAGGTTTAGTTAATCGTGCCATTTGCTCAAAATCTCAAAAAATAAATAACCGTTCAAGCCTTATACTAAAAGGCTCTAGGAAAAAATAAGGGTACAAAATTACTATTTTTTCTGTACCCTTAAACTTGTACCCTTATTTGTACCCTTATTATTTGCGGTTGTCAACGTAAGGCAAAACGCTAACGCATAAGAATACGAAAGAACATCATTAAGGTGTAAAGCCTTGCGGTATCAGGTTTCGCCCGTCTTAAAAGTAAGATAAAATAACAAAACGTAAGACGAAAAAAAACCACGTAACAACGTGGTTTCTTGTAATTTGGTGCCAGTGGTCGGACTCGAACCGACACGCTTTTAAGGGCGGCGGATTTTGAATCCGCTGCGTCTACCGATTTCGCCACACTGGCAAGCAGTGAATCTTGTGTTGCATTATACGGTTATCTAATATGGTTGCAAGTATAAATTGTTGATTTATGCTTATTTGCTTTAAATTTCATCAATTATAAGATGATTTTTTGTAAGTTTGATTGCCTAGCTGAACTATCTAAAATCGGTCAAATTTTGAAAATATTGCTATCAATCAGTGTTATATATTTTATAGCTTAACCTTTTTGCGTCAGAGTATTTGTTAAATTAATCTTGTGGAACAGATTTCTTTTCCAGAATATTATTCTCATCTAGTATTTGCAAGCGAGCAATAGCGTTACGATAAGATATTTCTAAACTCTCACGGCTTGTTGCTAATACACCTTGATCGACTAAGAAACCGTCATTTACATCGTAAACCCAACCATGTAAAGAAAGTTTAGCACCACGAGCCCAAGCAGATTGAACAATAGAAGAACGACCAAGATTATAGACTTGTTCTGCTACGTTGATTTTAGTTAACATATCAGCTCTTTTTTCGGGAGAAATATTACCAAGCAAATGGCTGTGTTTGAACCAGATATCACGAATATGTAATAACCAGTTATTGATTAACCCGAGATCTTGATTGGTCATCGCTGCATTAATACCACCACAGTTGGTATGTCCACAGATGATAATATGTTCAATATTTAATACATCCACTGCATATTGCACCACAGAAAGGCAGTTGAGATCGGTATGAATAACTTGATTTGCTACATTACGATGTACAAACAATTCGCCTGGTTCTAAATTCGTCAGTTTTTCTGCAGGAACACGACTATCGGAACAGCCTATCCATAAATAATGTGGGGTTTGATGTTCGGCGAGTTCTTTGAAATAAAGTGAATTTTCTTCTTTCATTCGCAATGCCCAACTGTGGTTATTGGCGAATAATTGCTCAATACGTTTCATCATTTTTTGGCTTCCTATTTAATAATTTCATAACAAGGCTCGTAAGCATCACCTGTTGGCAATTTCATACGATTCTGTACGATAAAATCTTGTAATAATTGATCGATGTTACTCATTAATTGTTGATTACCGTTTAACTTAAATTTCCCTAAGCTAGCAATTTTATCTTGCGTATCGGCTTTTATGTTACCAGCCACGATACCTGAAAAAGCTCGGCGTAAATTTGCCACTAAATTCACCGCACTTTGATTAAGATGAAGATTCAAATTAGCCATATTCTCATGAGTTGGAATAAATGGTTTTTGAAATTCGTGGTCAATTTCTAGTGACCAGTTAAAGCTATAACTATCACCTTTTTTAAACCGTTGTTGCTGAATTTTAGTCATTGCAGACTTCATGTGGCGTGACACCGTCACTGGGTCATCTATAATAATTTGATAAAGAGATTGAGCTTGTTCGCCCAGCGTTTCTTTAACAAAACGATCAATGGCATCAAAATAACCTTGACTTTCTTTCGGTCCAGTGAGAATTAACGGTAAGGTTTGTGCTTGATTTTTAGGATTGAGTTTTATACCTAAAATAAACATAAATTCTTCAAATGTCCCAGGTCCACCAGCGAAAATAATAATACCATGCCCCATGCGTACAAAGGCTTCTAAGCGTTTTTCAATATCTGGCATAATAATCAATTCATTGACAATCGGATTGGGTGGTTCTGATGCAATAATGGAGGGTTCAGTAATACCGATAAAACGGCTATTTTTATAACGTTGGTTTGCATGCCCGATCGCCGCACCTTTCATGGGGGCTTCCATAACACCCGTACCACAACCCGTAATAATATTTAACTCACGTAAGCCAAGTTCAGTTCCTACTGCACGGCAGTATCGATATTCCGCCTCACTAATCGAATGACCGCCCCAACAAACCACTAAATTAGGTTTTTCACCTACAATTAGGGCTTTCGCATTACGTAAAATATTAAACACTAAATTGGTGATTTGTTCACTATTTAAATCAGTATTTGAAATCATACTGTGAACAAATAAAATATCACGTAATACCGCAAAAGAATGATATTGAATATTACTAATCATCACATCATCTACAAAAGCAGTTTCAGGGGGATTATGTAATTCTAGGGAAATGCCACGTTCCCTTGCGACTAAATTAATATCAAAATCATCATATTTGGCTAATAAGGCTCGACTATCATCGGAGGCAGCACCAGAGTTTAGGACTGCTAAAGTACAATTACGATAAAGATGATAGAGTGGTGAGCCAGCTTGTTTGGTTAATTGGCAAACTTCAATATGGGAAAGCTGATCCATACTGCCTTTCGGATTAATATAATAAACTTGATTCATATTATTGTCTGGCTAAACGTTGGTTAAGGGGAATCGGTTCAAAGTTTGAACGGAACGGATTAATATCTAAACCACCACGACGGGTATAACGAGCATACACAGTTAATTTTTGTGGTTGAGCGTACCGCATTAAATCATTAAAAATCCGCTCTACACATTGTTCATGAAATTCATTATGTTGACGGAATGAGATTAAATAGCGTAATAATTTTTCTCGATTAATTTGTTTTCCTACATAATGAATTTGTACTGAACCCCAATCGGGCTGGCTAGTAATTAAGCAATTTGATTTAAGTAAATGGCTGACTAACGTTTCTTCCACCTGTTGCTCATTGGTACAATTATCCAGATAATTGGCATCAAAAGCATAATCGGTGATTTCAATATCTTGATAATCAATACATTCGCCAGTAAAATCCACAATCTTTTGCTGGCGGTAAAATTCGAGAGAATTTAACCGCACCTTGACATGACCCTCAGCACATTGAGCCAAATCCTGTTGAATGGTATTTTGTACTTGTTCAAAAGAAGCAAATTTAGTTTGGTTAAAGCTATTTAAATAGAGTTTAAAACTTTTTGATTCAATTAAATTTTGTGAGCGGTAATCAATTTCTATATCCGCAATGGCAACCTGTGGCAAACCTTTAGGGTTTAGCCAAGAAATTTCATAAGCTGTCCAAATATCTGCACCGAATGAAAAAGGCTGTTGTTGCGTAATACCAAGCGTATCACGGTTAAGTGAACGTGGCACGGGTTGCAGTAAAGTGCGGTCATAAATGGCACAATATTCCGTTTTTTGACCGAGTTTTAAGCTTTTTAAGCTATCGTTATTTGAGTACATTATTTTTTCCAGATAATATGATATTCACGATCATCTACACGATGTGAGATTAAAAATTTTGCAAAAATATCATTCATTTCATCTTGTTCATTGACTAAACCAATCCACACTTCGGCATATTCTTCGGGGTCAATCAGCACACCGATTTCTTGCTCCCAGTCATCAGCGGTTTCCACAAATTCTACTGCACCACGATCTTCAAATTGTAGGTTAAATAAAAGAATATCAGCAGGATCTAAATTTTCTCCTGCCATTTCAAGGAAAATATCATAGGCAATATCTATAGCGGTATCAGGATCGAGTTTTTGGATTATTTCTGTCATAAGAGTTTACTGTTTGGATTTATTAAAATAAAAAAGTGCGGTCATTTTTCACCGCACTTTTATTGTGTTTGGTGCAATTTACAAGATTATACTTTTTTAGTCGGTTTAATCGCTAGTAAATTACATTTCAATTTGCTAATAACATGTTCTGCGGTATTACCAAGTAGTGCGGCAGAGAGTCCAGTTCGTCCAACTGTACCTAAAATCACTAATTCTGCCTCAATATCGTTGGCAACTTGCGGAATAACTTCTTCTGGGAAACCCTCATAAACGTGCGTATGATCTTCCGCAATACCAAAATGTTGACGTAAGGCTTTCATGTTAATTAAGTGTTGACCACGTACACCGTTAATATATTCACTTGAATGAAATTCTGGTAAATCAATCGCCATATTCATAGGTGTCGGCGGATAGGCACTGACCAAATGTACGTTACCACGTTCTAATTGATCAGCTAAGTCCATACTGAGCGAAACGAGTTCTTTATTAAAAATATCGTGATATTCTTCATCACCTGATACGTTGACTGCTACAAGAATACGTCTTTGATGTTTCCAGTCACCGTCACGTACCATTAATAATGGGGTAGGACATTTACGTAATAATTGCCAATCCATTGGGGTGACAAAGAGAGAGGTTAAACTCTCTTCTTCTTTGGTATATTTAATTACCAAATCATAATGATTAGCTTCAATTTCAGCAACGATAGCTTCGGATTCATTACTTGACCAAACCACTCGTGAGTGAAATATAATCATTGGATCGGCATATTTTTCTAAATAGGGGAGGACATCTTTTTGACGTTGCTCAACCACGGTTTTGTGCATTTCTTCACGTTCATCAGCGGAAAGCAAGGCAGACATTTCATAAGAAAGATCATAGACAGGTAAGAAAACAGTAATATTAACTGGCGTTTCGCTTTTCTGTTCTTTTACCAAACGGACAGCACGAGCAAGACCGTATTGTTTTTCATTCTCTGGGTTAAGAATAACGAGAATATTGTTGAATTTCATCATAACCTCCATTTTTGCTTTTGCAGTTTGATTTCATTCATTTTTGAATACGATATAGCATAGAGTGGATTGCATAAAATAACAAGTTAGATAATTTAAAAATGTGATCTACACAACAAATTTTATGCAATTTATGGTTGATTAATAAAAATTTTTAGTCAAATGCTATTTTGGTACGATGAATTCCAGCAACTTCGGTTAATTCAGGCAGACTATTAATCGTAATATATTTACCTTGTACGGACAAAATACCTAATTTTTGAAAACGTCCCAATAAACGGCTAATGGTTTCTACGGTTAAACCGAGGTAATTACCAATATCGCCACGCGTCATGGTTAAACGAAATTCTCTAGCTGAAAAGCCACGTGCAGAGTAGCGTTTGGATAAATTATAAATAAAAGCCGCTAAACGTTCTTCTGCATTCATTTTAGATAAAAGTAAAATCATTTCCTGATCACTTTTAATTTCACTACTCATTAACCGCATAATTTGTTGGCGTAATTTAGGCATTTTGCCAGATAAGTCATTGAGTATATCAAATGGAATTTCACATACCATCGCAGTTTCTAAGGCTTGGGCAAAGCTAGGATGACGCATATTCATGATGGCATCAAACCCCACTAAATCTCCAGGTAAATGGAATGAGGTAATTTGTTCTTCTCCCGCTTCATTGATTGTATAAGTTTTAATTGTACCAGAACGAATAGCATATAATGAAACTAGTTCATCGCCAGCCTTAAATAATACTTGGGATTTTTGGATGGGTTTTTTACGTTCAATAATATTATCTAACTGATCTAACTCATGAGCATTAAGCGTAAAAGGAATACATAATTGACTAATACTGCAATCTTGACAATGAATAGCACAACCGCCTGATTGAACTCGGCGACCCATACTTGGTTCTGATGATAAAATACTCATTCTTCCTCAAATTATTTTGTGATAAAATTGATCTAACTCAAAAATAATAGCATTAAAAAGTGAAATTAAGAAGTAATAAATGAGAAAAAAGGTGATTTATGCCCGCAGAAAAATTGACTAAAAAACGTCTTATCCAAATAATCATTATGTTTTGCATTTTAATTACGGCATTTGGCTATAAAACGTATCAATATTACCAATAACAACAAACGAGTGAACAGCAATTATAAGCAATACTCTAAGCATCTATTAGCAAAGATTCTTCATCATTTTTACGGAATTTTTAACCGCACTTTTTATTAAAAAAGCTGATAATCTATACTTATCAGCTTTTTCTTAAGATCTTAAAATCTTATTTGGTAGTTTATAAACTAGCAAGATCTTTATCAATCAAGTAAATAGATTTACCGTCTTCACCTAAAATGTTGAATTTATCTAAAATACCACCAAATAATTTTTCTTCTTCGTGCTGTTCAGCCACATACCATTGTAAGAAGTTAAATGCAGAGTAGTCTTTTGCTTCAAAGGTTGCTCCAACGAGTTCATTGATTTTACTAGTAATCAATTTTTCGTGAGCAAAAGTTAATTCAATAACTTCACGTAACGATTTATATTCATGAGAAACTTCTTCAATAGAAGAAATTACCGCTTCTGCTCCTGTTTCATTTAAATAAGTAAACAGTTTACGCATGTGTTGCATTTCTTCTGCAGCGTGTTCACGTAAGAATTTTGCAGCACCTACATAACCTTTTTGGTTACACCAAGCACTCATTTGCAAATAAAGATTTGAAGAATAAAATTCTAAATTCATTTGAGCATTTAATAACTCAACTATTTTTTTTGCTAACATGATATTTGTCCTCTTATTCTAATGTTAATAATTCTTTGTCAATTAAATAAATTGCTTTGCCGTCATTGCCTAAAATATCAAATTTATCAATCACGCCACCGAATAAGGTTTCTTCTTCGTGCTGTTCAGCCACATACCATTGTAGGAAGTTAAAAGTAGAGTAGTCTTTGTTTTCAAATGTTACTTCAACTAATTCATTAATTTTTGCTGTTACATGTTTTTCATGCTCAAAAGCAATTTCTAATACTTCACGTAATGAATTGTATTCAGTACGTGGTGCTTCAATTTTACCTAAAATTGGTAAGCCACCAGTTTCGCTGACATAATCAAATAATTTTTGCATGTGTTCCATTTCTTCATCAGCATGACGTAAGAAGAATGTGGCGGCACCTTCGTAGCCACGATTGGCACACCATGCACTCATTTGTAAATAAGTGTTAGATGAAAAGAATTCTAAATTGATTTGTTCATTCAATTTAGTGGTAATTGCTTGGTTTAACATTTTTTGTTTCCTCGTAAAAAAATAAAAGTGGAATAATTCCAACTGTTGTAATTATAACCGACCAAATGAGAATTGCAATATTTATTTTTATGTAACTCATTAATTTAAAAGGAAAAAACAATAACAACTATTATCATTTAGAATAACTTAACATTTTTGTTACATAAATAATTTTGTAAATAATTCCTATTTTTACTCATAATTTCTGATGAAATGGTAGCGAGCAATGTTTGCGTTATAACTAATGCCAAAATTTCTTTGCTATTTTTCACCGCACTTTTATGTTGTGAAGAAAAGAAAAACATAAGAAAGACATAAGAAAGACATAAGAAAATTTGATTTATCTAGGAAATTCATTATAATACGCTCTCTCAAAATAATTTTTGAGCAAATTTATGGGAAATCGTTGGGTCGCCTGCGATTTCTGTCTTTAAACAATCTTACAAGAGAACATTAAAATGGCATTTAAATTTAACGCTGAAGTTCGTACATCGCAAGGTAAGGGTGCGAGCCGCCGCCTGCGTCACAATGGTCAAATTCCTGCGATCGTTTATGGTGGTAGTGAAGAACCAGTTTCAATCGTATTAAACCACGATGAATTAAATAACGCACAAGCACACGAAAGTTTCTATTCAGAAGTTATTACATTGGTTATCGGTGGTAAAGAAGTTGCGGTTAAAGTGCAAGCTATGCAACGTCACCCATTTAAACCAAAATTAGCACATATCGACTTTAAACGTGTATAATTTCTAGCTTGTTTGTTGAAAAACACCAATAATCACTGATTATCGGTGTTTTTTTTATTATAATGAAAAAAAGTTAAACATAAGGAACATTATATGACATTAAAAATTGGTATTGTGGGAGCTGGCGGTCGAATGGGTCGTCAACTCATTCAGGCGGTACATTCTGCTGATGGTGTTGAATTGGGTGCTGCATTTGAGCGAGTTGGTTCGTCATTAATTGGTGCCGATGCTGGTGAATTAGCTGGTGTAGGTAATTTAGGCATTAAAGTGGAAGATAAATTAGAAAATCAACTAAATAATTTTGATGTATTGATTGATTTTACACGCCCAGCAGGCACGTTAGCACATTTAGACATTTGTGTGGCACATCATAAAAAGATGATTATCGGCACAACGGGGTTTGATGATGCAGGTAAACAGGCAATTAAAACGGCAGGCGAAAAAATTGGCGTAGTATTTGCTTCAAATTATAGTGTTGGGGTAAATTTAGTGTTTAAACTGTTAGAAAAAGCCGCTAAAGTGATGGGTGATTATTGTGATATTGAAATTATTGAAGCACATCATCGCCATAAAGTAGATGCTCCCTCTGGCACAGCGTTATCTATGGGGGAACATATTGCCAAAACCCTTGGACGTGATTTGAAAACACAGGGCGTATTTTGTCGTGACGGTATTATCGGTGAACGTAAACCAGATGAAATAGGCTTTTCTACTATTCGAGCGAGTGATGTTGTCGGTGAACATACGGTTTGGTTTGCGGATATTGGTGAGCGGGTAGAAATTTCCCATAAGGCCTCTAGCCGTATGACATTTGCCAACGGGGCAGTGCGTGCTGCAAAATGGATCGTCAACCAACCGAATGGCTTATTTGATATGACAGATGTGTTGGATTTGAATAATTTATAAGTTCTAAAAAATTCGGGCGAACACATCGGTTCGCCCTGAAAGAATATTTTTCTACTATTTATCAGAATAATATCCGCCCATTGCACTATAAATTGCATTTTCGTTTTGAATCACCGCATATTTTGCATTTAAGATAGCGACTTGAGAGGTTTTCTCTGTATTCGCTGCATTTAACCATTCTCTTAATTCAGATACGCCAGCGTTATAACGGTTTTGATAATATTTTGTGATACGTTGATCATATTCATACTTTTTATTCAAATTAGTGAAGTTTTGTTGTGATTGTGTATAAGCAAAATAGTTAGTATCAATTTCATTTAATGCAGTGGTAATCCCTTGTTCGTAAGTAACACGTGCCGATTCATAAGCTGCTTCTGAAATTTTCACATTCCATTTTACATGATTCCAATCTAAGAACGGCAAGCTAATCGCTAATGTACCTGCTGCCACAGGATTATTTAATGCGTTGCTGACTTTCGTTCCACTAGAAGATAAGCTACCCCCTAAACTAATGGTTGGAAACCAAGATTTTTGTGTTGCTTTCGCATCTTTAAAGGCACTACTTAAACGGAATAAATTGCCTTTGACATCGGGACGATTCGCAATCGTTGATACAGGTACATTTAAATTAACATCGGTTGTTTTCACATTTAAGATATGTGGGAATGTAATATTTAATGCTTGATCTGGTTTTAAATTTAATAAATTACGCAAGGTTTGTTCTGCGGTTTTGCGTTGAGTTTGATAGCTAATCAAATTGTTTTGTGCTAATAATACCGATTGTTGAGCTTGATCTGTGCTGGCACGATCTGCAACACCTTGACTCAAGCGATTTTGCATAATTCTATTAATTTGGTTGTAGTAGCTAATCGTATCATTGGTCGCTGAAATGGCATCATTTAAATAAGCGATTTGATAATAAGTTACAACCACAGAATTGATTAAAGAAAGGCGAGTGGCTTCTAAATCTTGTTGTGTTGCTTTGTAATTCCATTCGCCAGCATCTGCGGCATCGGCTAAACGTCGCCATAAATCTAGGGTGTAACTAATGCCTAGTGAACCCGTATGACTAATCGTTGAATTTGCACTGGTATCTGTTGGGCGACTTGCGGTCGATGTGCTAGAAGCATTGAAACTAGGCACTAAATCTGCACCTAATAAATTCGCTTGATAAAGTGCCGAATTAACAGAAATAGTGGCTTTAGCGAGATCTTTATTATTTAACAAGGCTTGCTCAACGACTTGGTTTAATTGAGCATCATTGTATAATGCCCACCAATTTTCTTTGATGTTATATTGTTGCGTTAATTGCTCATATTGTTGATAATCCTGTTGAGAGGCTTGATAGCTATCATTAATATTGGCACAACCGACTAAGGCGGAAGATAAAATCACGGTTAAAGCGATTTTGTTCAGTTTTAGCATATTTTGTCCTTTAAATTTAACATGGAAGTGCGGTGAAAAATCGGTAAATTTTAACCGCACTTTGAATAAAAATTTCTAAATGAACGTTCGTTCATTTTTGTCTTGTGTATTGTAACAGAAAATTTATTTTTTTCTACTATTCTCGTGCAAGTGCATTAATTGGATTTAATTGTGAAGCATTCTTTGCTGGCACATAACCAAATACTACACCTATAAAGCTAGAGCAGAGTACAGCTGCAATAATCGAAAATGTGGAAAATACCATAGTAAAATCGGTCATCAATAAATTGAACACCGTGCCAAATAAGATAGATAACACAATGCCAGTTAATCCGCCAATTAAACAAATCAGAATAGCTTCAATTAAAAATTGTTGCAGAATATTAGATTGTCTTGCACCGATCGCCATTCGTACACCGATTTCTTTAGTTCGTTCAGTCACGGATACTAACATAATATTCATCACACCAATGCCACCCACCACTAAGGAAATCAATGCAATAGATGAAATTAACAAGGTCATGGTATTGGTGGTGGCTTCAATGGTTTGCTTAATGGTGTCGGTGTTCATCACAAAAAAGTCTTTTGTGCCATGACGAACTTGCAATAAATTGGTTAAGCCTTTTTCTGCCACGGTAGAATTAATATCATCACGAATTTTCACCGTAATACTATCAATTTTTTGATTACCCGAAATTTTGTTCATGGCGGTAGTGTAAGGAATATAAATTTTTAAACTGCTACTGTTCATACCCATATTGTTAGATTTTGCCACACCAATAACCTTTAATGGTTTCTTATTCACCATTAACACTTGACCTAAAGAATTTTGATTGGGAAAAACCTGACTTAATGTATTTTCATCAATGACTGCGACATTTTCATTATTTATCACTTCATCAGCCGTGAAGAATTGACCGTTTTCTAAGGTTAAGCCTTTCACGTTAAAATATTGTTCACCAACGCCATAAACTTGAGCGGTAAAGCTATTGCTACCATAAGTTAATGTTCCGCTGACAGAACTATTAGGCGTTGAGCTTTCAATATAACTTTGTTTAGCCAGAATATCGCTATCTGAAACGGTTAAATTTTGGTTTCTTTCTGCATGCCGATCACCAAATCCAGTACCATTAAATATATCCATGGTATTGGTTCCCATTGAATTGATATTTTGCAAAATTTTTTGTTGTGAACCTGTTCCTAGTGCAACCACACAAACTACGGAAGTGATCCCGATAATAATGCCTAGCATCGTCAGCAATGAACGCATTTTGTGTGCAACGATTGCTTTTACCGACATTTTGAATGATTCTAAAAACTGATCTTTATAAAAACTAAACGCATTTTTATTAATAGTTGGACTTGGAGCTTTGTGAGCAATGAAATCATTTTTACGCGTATCTTCAATAATTCTTCCGTCTTTAATTTCAATTACACGGTTGGCAAAACTTGCGACCTGTTTATCATGAGTCACTAAAATAATCGTATGTCCCTCACCATGTAGTTGAGTTAGAATCTCCATGACGGTTTCGCCACTTTTACTGTCTAACGCTCCCGTTGGCTCGTCCGCTAAAATAATTTCGCCACCATTCATCAAGGCACGGGCAATACTCACACGCTGTTGTTGACCCCCAGAAAGTTGGCTAGGTTTATTTTCTAATTTATCGCTTAAACCTAATTTATCTAATAAACTACCAGCTCGAGCTAGACGAGCGGATTGATCGATACCTGCATAAATAGCAGGAAGTGCCACATTTTCCACCGCACTTAGGGTCGAAAGCAAATTATAACGTTGGAAAATAAAACCAAATTTTTGCTGACGTAAATCAGAAAGCTGATCTCGATTGAGATGACTAACTTCCTGATGATCAATTTTATAGGATCCCGATGTCGCCGTATCTAAACAACCGATAATATTCATCAAAGTGGATTTGCCCGATCCCGATTGCCCGATAATCGCAATAAAATCGCCTTTTTTGATGTCTAAATCAATATCTTTTAAAATCTGCGTACGGTTTTCGCCCTCACCAAAAAATTTGGTGATGCCTTTCATTTCAATAATATTCATAAAATTATCCAATTTTTCACCGCACTTTAGAATAATCTCGGACCACGATTGCTATTCCCCACCGTTTCACCTTGTGCAACTTGTGACGTTATCACTTTATCCCCCTCATTTAAACCTGATAAAATTTGGGTATTCACATCATCATTAAAACCAACAGTGACTTCACGTTTTTCTACTTGATCACCATTTAATATATTCACATACACAGTATTACCTTGTTTTTGTAAACTTGTGGTTGGCACTAATAAGGTATCGTTAGCTTCAGCAATCGTAATCGTATTTTGTGTCGTCATACCAATACGCAATTTTCCCTCAGGATTATCCACAATAACATTCGCATAGTAATAAACCGCATTGGTATCCGTCACATCTTCCGTATAACCATTATCGGTTAGCGTAGTCATCGCAGGATCTACCGAGTTAATTTCAGCATGATATTTTGTATTTGGATCAGATAGCGTAGTAAACTCAATCGGCATGCCTTGTTTGACTTTGGTCACATCACCCTCAGAAATTTCAGGTTTGATCAGCATTTTGCTTAAATCCGCAACCTGTACAATAGTTGGTGTAGTTTGATTGGCATTGACGGTTTGACCGACAGAAACGGGAATAGAAATCACTGTACCATTTAATGGCGATACAATTTTGGTATAACCTAAATTGGTTTGAGCGGTGCTAACTTCAATTTCTGATTGCTTGATTGAGGCTTCTACTGTTTCAATCTCTGCTTCAGCACTGGATAGGGTATTTTTAGCTGAATTTAAATCATCTAAAGTGGTAGAATTTTGCTTATAGAGTTTTGCCATACGGTTATAAGCCGATAATGCAACATCATAAGCGGTCTTTTTGGCTTTTAATTGTGCTTGATAAGAAGACAGTTGAGCTTGAGCTGTATTCAAGCTATTTACTTGCGTTTTTGAATCAATTTCCGCAATCAAATCCCCCTCTTTGACTTCCTGACCGAGTGTCACATGAATTTTTTCAATTTTCCCCGATACTTGAGCCCCCACTTCAACACGGTTATAACTTCTTACCGTACCTGTGGCGATCACAGATTTTTGCAAATTACCACGGCTAACGGTTTCGGTTAAATAGGTTATTTGTGAACTATTGTCCCCTTTAAAATAAAACCAACCCGCAATACCTAAAGCCGCAATAACCGCCAATGTTAATAATTTTTTTTTCATAGTCATTTCCGATAATCAATCAATTTATGTAGAGTATAAGGGAGAAATCTTAATAAAACCTTAATTATTGTAATAGATTTTAGTTTTTAGGAAAATTCTGGAAGTAAAAAATAGAGCCACTTATTTAAGTGGCTCTAGGGGAATATTATTCAAGATAATTATTTGTTATAGTTCGGGTGACGAGGACCAATTAAAAGTCCACCACTGCTACCGACATAAACAAGTTGTCCCATAGCTACTTGGGAAACGTTAAAACCATAATCTCTTGATGTATCAGCAATTTGGCTTACTGCCGCTTTAACTAAGGCAACTAAAACACCGTCATTAGAGTTAGTTGAGCCTTGACTATGTTTTCCTTCTCCTTCCCATAAGACTTTTCCTGTACGTAGATCAACTAATTTACCTTCTAATTCTACGGTGGTGACACTATCAAAAACCTTATAACTCGTACCATATTCTTTTATATTAATATATAGAATACTATCCGCACCAAAAATTTCTTGAATTTTCTTAATATTTGTTTGTTGAATAGCGTAACCATCGGTAATACCATTTTGTTTAAATGTTTCATCTACTAATGCAACAGGGTAAACATAATAACCTAATTCAGCCAAAGGATAAGTTACAGTAGATAATACACTGGTATCGGCTTTAGCTTCTGGGGAATTATTTGTTGGCATCACTACCAAAATGGATTTAGGTTTACTTTCGTTCAGAGCAGAGTAATCATAAGTTTTTTTGGGCTTAACTGCACAACCACTAAGCAATAATGCAATGGTAACGAAGATTATGGTGATTAATTTTTTCATGATAAACCTCTATTATTTCTTAGCTTTTTGTAAGAATTGCATAAACTGACGGCTTTCAGGATATAGAGCTTGTTCTTGTTGAAGTGCTTCATTTCCCTCCGATACACGACCTTGTTTAATCAACAATAAACCTAAATGAGCATAAATGCCTGGAGCAACCTGTTTATTACTTTCTTTAGCTGATGCAATAATTTTTCGGATATCTTCTTCTTGTTTAGCATAATCGCCATTATTTTCATAATAGGCATGTAAAGTTTCTTGATAATTTCCCCAATAATAAAGAGAGTTATCTTTATGACTAGAACCACAAGCAACCAAAAAAGCAGAGAAAAGAACAACTGCGGATAATTTCATTATTTTCATCATTTATCCTTATTTAGCGGGTGTCCATTGACCTGCTTCAATACCTTTGACAAGATTATCAACTGCTTCTCGAATAGCTAAATCCAATACTTTACCATTGAGCGTTGCATCATATCCAGCTGTGCCACCAAAGCCAAGTACTTCACGGTTAGAAAGATTATATTCCCCCGCACCTTGAGCAGAGAAAACTACTTCCGATGTATTTACATTAACCACATTTAACGTCACTTTTGCATAAGCAACTTGTTCTTTACCTCGACCTAAAATACCAAATAATTGATGATCACCAACAGTTTTACGCCCAAATTCTGTAACATCGCCCGTAACAACATAGGTTGCCCCTTTAAGATTTTGTTTTACACCTTTAATTTTGGCTTCTTTGGCGGTTTCACTCATATTAGTACGATCTAAAACATTGAAACGCCCTGTTTGTTGTAGGTGAGATACAAGGATTGTTTTTGATTGACTGCCTAATTGATCTTGCCCATCGGAGAATATACCATTTTGATAGCTTGAACGGTTATCAAATTTCCCTACGGAAATAGCGGATTTTACACCTTGATAAGTCGCAGATTGAGAGGCAACTGTTTGTGTGGGAGCAATCGTTCGAGATCCTTCTGTCGCACATCCAGTTAATCCTAAAAAAGGTAAACAAAATAGTGTTGTAATAACTTGTTTTTTCATTGTAGTTTCCTTCTAAATGTAACTAATTAATATTTAACCATTAATTATATTAGCTTATCTTAAAAAGATAAGGTATAGATTCTATTTAAATCCGTGATCAAGATCACAAATTTTCTGCTTTATTGTATAGTTTGTGGTTTCTTTGTAATCAGTTATTAAATCGTGTAGAATAACCCTAATTTTTAACAGCTTAAATTTTACTATATGACAACAGAAAATACTGTAATTGAAGAAACGGGCGAGATTCGCCCAACTAATTTTATTCGCCAAATTATTGATGAAGATTTAGCAAGTGGTAAACATAACAATGTTTACACCCGTTTTCCGCCTGAACCCAATGGTTATTTGCATATCGGACATGCCAAGTCTATTTGCTTAAATTTTGGCATAGCTCAAGATTATCAAGGTAAATGTAATTTGCGTTTTGATGATACTAACCCAACCAAAGAAGATGTGGAATATGTGGATAGTATTAAGCAAGATGTGGAATGGTTAGGTTTTCACTGGGAGGGTGAACCACGTTATGCTTCCGATTATTTTGATCAACTTTATGGCTATGCCATTGAGTTAATTGAAAAAGGATTGGCCTATGTAGATGAGCTTTCACCAGAACAAATGCGTGAATATCGTGGTACATTAACGGAGGCAGGGAAAAATAGCCCATATCGTGATCGCCCGATTGAAGAAAATTTGGCATTATTTGAAAAAATGAAAAACGGAGAAGTCCCTGAGGGAAAAATGAGCTTGCGTGCCAAAATTGATATGAGTTCCCCGTTTATGGTGATGCGAGATCCAGTGATTTATCGCGTGAAATTTGCCAGTCATCATCAAACAGGGGATAAATGGTGTATTTATCCGATGTACGATTTTACCCATTGTATTTCTGATGCCATTGAACGCATTACCCATTCATTGTGTACGTTAGAGTTCCAAGATAATCGCCGTTTATACGACTGGGTGTTAGAACATATTTCTATTGCACGTCCGTTGCCACATCAATATGAATTTTCTCGTTTAAATTTAGAAGGAACCTTAACTTCTAAACGTAAATTACTGAAATTAGTTGAAGAAAAAGTGGTAGATGGCTGGAATGATCCCCGTATGCCGACCATTTCAGGTTTACGCCGTCGTGGTTATACACCAGCATCTTTACGTGAATTTTGTCGCCGTATTGGGGTGACAAAGCAAGATAACGTGGTGGAATTTTCAGCGTTAGAAAGTTGTATTCGTGATGATTTAAACACCAATGCACCACGAGCTATGGCAGTGATTAATCCGTTAAAAATTGTGATTGAAAATTTAAAAAATCCAGAAATTTTAACCGCACCTAATCACCCTAATCGGGAAGAACTCGGCACTCGTCAATTAGCATTTACCCCTGAGCTTTATATTGATCAAGCAGATTTCCGTGAAGAAGCCAATAAACAATATAAACGTTTAGTATTAGGTAAAGAAGTACGTTTACGTAATGCTTATGTCATTAAAGCGGAACGAGTAGAAAAAGATGCAGACGGCAATATTACCTGTGTTTATTGCTCTTATGATCCTGACACTTTAGGCAAAAATCCAGCAGATGGACGTAAGGTGAAAGGCGTAATTCATTGGGTGTCAGCGACAGAAAATTGCCCTGCGGAATTTCGTCAATATGGACGTTTATTTGATATGCCAAACCCAGGGGCGGAAGAGGATATTATTGCAGCTATTAGCCCAAATTCTTTGGTTATTAAACAAGGTTTTGTGGAAAAGAGTTTAGCTCATGCTCAAGCAGAGCTTGCCTATCAATTTGAACGCGAGGGGTATTATTGTGCTGACAACAAAAATAGTCACCCTGAGCATCTAGTGTTTAACTTAACTGTTAGCTTAAAAGAAGGATTTTAAATGAAAAAATTAGTATTAATTGTATTGACTGCGTTGGTATTAACCGCTTGTTCGCAACCGAAAGATATTTATTTTAATGGTTCTGAAGGTTCACATTCAGGGATTAAATATGATAAAAGTAGCGAATCATTTGGTTTAAACCCTTAATTAGTCTATCTAAACTAAAATAAAAAGCGGTCAAAAATTTAACTATTTTGATCGCTTTTTTATCTAAATAAAATGAAGAATAATCTAAATAACATACCTTTTTGGCAACAAAAATCCCTTTCTGAAATGACAGAATCTGAGTGGGAATCCTTGTGTGATGGTTGTGGTAAATGTTGTTATCGCAAATTTATTGAGGGGCGTGGCAAACGAGAGCGGTTGTATTACACCCGTATAGCTTGTAATTTATTAGATTTGAAAACGGGTAAGTGCGGTGATTATTGCCATCGTTTTAAAATCGAAAAAGATTGCACCAAACTGACCAAGAAAAATTTACCCGATTTCAAATGGCTGCCTAGCACCTGTGCCTATCGTTTATTATACGAAAATAAACCACTATTTGACTGGCATCCGCTAATTTCCAATAATCCTAATTCAGTGAAATTAGCAGGCGTGATGATTGAAAATGGTATCCATGAAAGAGATGTCATTGACTGGTTTGATTACATTGTTGATGATATTCAGCTAAAATAGTTTACAATATAAACAAATATTGTTGATAAAGATCACAAAATAGAATTAAATTGATTGTGTTTATTCTTGAGCTTGTTAGAATGTAACATAAACTTGAGGTACACCTATGAATTTAACGGAACAACAACGCTGTACTGAACAGAAAGCAGAAAAATTAGGTATCTGTCCTTCCTATTATGATATTGAAGGTCATTTTATTACAGCACCGCCAGAAACCTTGGATTATTTCACCGCACTTTTATCCGCGGAAAATAACCATTCTAGTGATTATTTTGATGATGTTTTAGTTATTAATGCAGAGCAAATTACAGATTATTCTTTTCTTTCCTTTTTTCCATCCGTCACCACTTGTCGATTAACCAACGAGCAAGATGAATTATTATTTGAACAACAAACTAAACAAAAAATTAGCTTACCTGCGTTGCCAGTGGGTTATTATCAATTAACCCTTTCCGATAAAAAGCAACAACGTAAAATACGTTTACTCGTTCAGCCAAAAACTACCTTTCAATCACCAATCTTACAACAGCAAAAAGCGTGGGGGATTAATGTCCAACTTTATAGTTTACGTTCTAACCGTAATTGGGGAATTGGTGATTTTGCTGACCTAATTTATTTAGTACAAAATGCGGTGCAATTTGGGGCAGATTTTATTGGGATTAACCCATTACATAAAATGTATGTGGCAGTGCCAGATTGGGCAAGTCCATACAGTGCATCTTCTCGTCGTTGGTTAAATCCGATTTACTTGGCGGTAGATTTATTACCAGAATTTAAATTAGCCAAATCTGTACAGACTTGGTTTAGTCAACAACAAGATGAAGTTACTCGCCTACGTCAGCTGGAACAAGTGGATTATCCAGCGATTTCTGCTTTAAAAATCACCGCACTTGAACAGCTTTTTGCCTTTAGTCAACGGAGTAAAACAGCAAAAATTGTAGCACGCCGTCAAGACTTTTTAGCTTTTGTCAAACAGCAGGGAGAAAACCTGTTGAATCAGGCGTTATTTGATGTATTGGATAGTATAGAACATCCAACTCAACAAGCAGATGAAAAAAATATCGGTTGGTTAGGTTGGCGAAAAGAATGGCAACAATTAACGGATAAAAATCGTAAGGGCTTAATTAAAAAGTATCAAGCTAAAATTGAATTTTATATGTGGTTGCAATGGTTGACTGAGCAACAGTTAGCTGAAGTAAAAACCACGGCTAAAAAAGTTGGCTTGCAACTAGGGATTTATGGTGATTTGGCGGTACAAAGTTCTAGGGGGAGTGAGGATGTTTGGAGCGATCCTGAACTTTTTTGTGTCAACACCAGCATTGGAGCACCACCCGATCCATTAGGTCCAGTCGGACAGAATTGGAACTTGCCACCGTATAATCCAACAGTGTTAAAAAAACGTGGTTTTCAATCCTTTATTGAAATGTTACGAGCCAATATGCAACATTTCGGTGTGTTAAGAATTGATCACGTAATGGGCTTATTCCGCTTGTGGTTTATTCCTGAAAATAAAACGGCGGTGGATGGTGTGTATGTGCTTTATCCTTTTGCGGAATTAATGGCTATTTTAGCCATTGAAAGCCAACGCAATCAATGTGTGATTGTGGGTGAAGATTTAGGTACTGTCGCCGATGAAGTGCGGTCAAAATTAAATGAATTTTTAGTTTATTCGTATTTCGTGTTGTATTTCTCTCAAGCAAATGGCGAATTTCCACTCGCTGAAAAGTTCCCAAATCAAGCCTTTGCCACGATTGGTACCCATGATGTGCCATCTTTACGTAGTTTCTGGCATTGCAAAGATTTAGAATTATTTGAGCAATTAGGTGTTTTGCAAGGGAATTTCTTGCAACAAAAATATCAACAGCGAGTGAAAGATAAACAAGCCTTATTAAATAGTTTACACCGAGATCAGCTTTTACCAGATGATTATTACGGTGATGCGTTGAGTATGGCTATGCACGATCATCTTAATTTGGTGATTCACCGTTATTTAGCTCGTAGTCGGAGCCGATTGATTGGCGTGCAATTAGAAAATTTGATTGATCAGGAAGTATCATTTAATTTACCAGGGACATCAACTGAGTATCCAAATTGGCAAATTAAACTTGCCATGCCACTAGAACAAATATTTAGTGACCAGCGTGTTCAAGTGTTGCTAAATGAAATTAACCATAATAGGAAGTCATTATGAAAAAATTAGTAGAACAATCAGTAATAGATGCGTTTTTTAATGGTACCCACTCTGATCCATTTTCTGTGTTAGGTATGCACGAAACAGAAAGCGGAATTGAAGTTCGAGTGTTAATGCCAGATGCAAATAAAGTTGAAGTCATTAATCGTGCATCACAAAATGTAGAAATTGAGTTAGATCGTATTGATGAACGTGGTTTCTTTACAGGTGTCGCACCGAATACGCATGATTTCTTTAATTATCAATTAAAAGTCTATTGGGGGAATGAAGCGGTATTTATTGAAGATCCTTACCGTTTTCACCCGATGATTGAAGAGTTAGATAATTGGTTATTGGCTGAGGGTTCTCATTTACGCCCTTATGAAGTTTTAGGTGCTCACTTTACTCAGTATGACGGTGTCACTGGGGTTAATTTCCGTTTATGGGCTCCAAATGCGAAACGGGTTTCTGTGGTCGGGGATTTCAACTATTGGGACGGTCGCCGTCACCCAATGCGTTTCCATGCAAATAGTGGAGTGTGGGAATTATTTATCCCTAAAGTGACTTTAGGACAATTATATAAATTTGAATTATTAGATAGTAATAATCAGCTTCGTTTAAAATCTGACCCTTATGCCTTTGCAGCACAATTACGCCCAGATACTGCATCACAAATCAGTGCGTTACCTGAAATTGTGGAAATGACAGAAACTCGCCGTAAAGCGAATCAATCCGATCAACCGATTTCGATTTATGAAGTCCATTTAGGTTCGTGGCGGAGAAATCTTAAAAATAATTTCTGGTTAGATTACGACCAACTGGGGGATGAATTGGTTCCTTACGTGAAAGATATGGGCTTTACCCATATTGAATTATTACCGATTTCTGAATATCCATTTGACGGTTCTTGGGGTTATCAACCATTAGGGTTATATGCACCGACCAGCCGTTTTGGTAGTCCAGAGGGCTTTAAACGTTTTATTGCCAAAGCTCATGAAGCAGGGATTAATGTTATTTTAGACTGGGTACCTGGGCATTTCCCAAGCGATACTCATGGTTTAGCCGCTTTTGACGGTACAGCGTTATATGAACATGCGGATCCAAAAGAAGGGTATCATCAAGACTGGAATACCTTAATTTATAACTATGGTCGTAATGAAGTGAAGAACTTCTTAACGGGAAATGCGTTATATTGGTTAGAACGTTTTGGCTTAGATGGCTTGCGTGTTGATGCGGTCGCTTCCATGATTTATCGTGATTATAGCCGTAAAGACGGTGAGTGGATCCCAAATCAATACGGTGGTCGTGAAAATTTAGAAGCCATTGATTTCTTACGTCAAACTAACCGTATTGTAGGTGTTGAAGTCCCAGGGGCAACCAGCATTGCGGAAGAATCTACCGCTTTTGCTGGTGTCACTTTGCCACCTGAAAATAACGGTTTAGGATTCCATTTTAAATGGAATATGGGTTGGATGAATGACACGCTTTCTTATATGAAACTGGATCCGATCTATCGTCAATATCATCACAATAAAATGACCTTTGGTATGGTGTATCAATACAGCGAGAACTTCTTATTACCATTGTCGCATGATGAAGTGGTACACGGTAAATGTTCATTGTTGGGTAAAATGCCAGGGGATGCGTGGCAAAAATTTGCTAACTTACGTGCCTATTATGCCTATATGTGGGGTTATCCAGGTAAGAAATTACTGTTTATGGGTAATGAATTCGCTCAAGGTCGTGAATGGAATTATCAAGAAAGCCTCGACTGGTACTTATTAGATGATTTCCACGGCGGTGGCTGGCACAAAGGTGTGTTGCAATTAGTCAAAGATTTGAATAAAACTTACAAAGAAAACACCGCACTTTATCAATTAGATAATAAACCAGAAGGGTTTGATTGGTTAGTGGTCGATGATAATCAAAATTCTATCTTTGCTTTTGAACGCCGTGATAGCAATGGTGAGCGTATTTTGGTGGTGAGTAACTTTACTCCAGTGGTACGTGAAAATTACCGTATTGGGGTAAATGAAGCAGGGGAGTATGAAGAAATTCTGAATACGGATTCGGCTTACTATAAAGGCTCAAATGTAGGTAACTTTGGCGTAGTCAGCACAGAAGAGGTTGAGAGCCATGGTAGAAAACAATCTATTTCAGTGGTTGTTCCACCATTGGCAACAATTTATTTTCGTTGGAAAAAAGTCGCAAAGAAGGTTAGAAAAACAGCCGTAAAACGAGCTGACACTATGGATCTTACGTTAAAACCAGCTAAAGTGACCAAAGCTAAAGCGACAAAAACCGAATCTGTGAAAGTTGAAACCGCAAAAAATAAAACTGCGACTAAAACGACTAAAGCAAAATCAGTTAAAGCAGATGCAGTGGTTGCTGAAAAAAGTGCGGTGAAAACTACAGCTAAAAAAGTGACTAAAGCGGCTACTCAAAAAGCTGAGGTAAAACCTGAATCGGAGAAGAAAACGGTAAAAGCGAAAGCAGAACCGAAAGTAGCAAAAGCTAAAACGACTACAGCTACGGTGAAAAAAACAACGGCAAAAGTTGAAACCGCTAAAAAAGTAGTGAAGTCAAAAGCTAAAAAAGCTACTGAAGAATAAAATGTAAAGAATGTAGTAACGGTATGGTACGTTTAAGCATATTCTTGACAATAAGCTATTTTAGTTATAACTTTCCCTCTTTCCGTTTACGGAGAGAACAGTGTCGAAGTCTAAGAGAAGTAAAATCTTTATTGGGGCAACTTAGCTTGCCAGTTTCTGTTAGAAGGAGCAATCTCTCTGTTTACGGTTGGAGTGAAGATGGTGTTGTAACGAAGCATTCGTCTATAGTATAGAAGTATAGAGTGGTGTAAATGTATCATTTTCTTATATTTTTGTTGTATTATAATGGATTATCTTTAAATTATTTATGAAAACGTTATTAGGGGCGAATATTGAAATTCGCAATAATCAACAGGGGGTTAGTTTTGCCCTATATTCCAGTCAAGCACAAAAAATTGAATTATGTTTATTTGATTCAGAAGACAATGAAAAACGCTTTGCAATGGAAAAAAATGAACAAGATATTTGGCATTGTTGGATTGCTAATATTGAAGTGGGTACTAAATATGGTTATCGCCTTTATCCAAAATATGGCGTTAGCTTAAATAACCCTAACAAATTAATGTTAGATCCTTATGCCAAAATGGTAGTGGGAAAACCAGATTTATCTACTGCGAACAAAAGAGCATGGTTTTTGTTAAGTGATCAACGTGATAATGCCAAACTGGCTCCAAAAGCGATGGTTACTCATTCATCAAATTTTGATTGGCAAGGGGATAAACCATTACAAACGCCGTGGGAACATAGTATTATTTATGAATTGCACGTTAAAGGGTTTACCCAATTACGTGAAGATTTGCCACAACATATTCGTGGTACTTATGCTGGTCTAGCTCATCCGAAAAGTATTGCTTATTTGCAATCTTTGGGGATAACCGCGGTTGAATTATTACCAGTAAATTTCTTTGTAAATGAACCGCACTTACAAGAAAAAAGATTAAGTAATTACTGGGGTTATAATCCGTTAGCGATGTTCGCTTTAGAACCTAGTTATGCTGCCACAGATAACCCAATGGATGAATTTAAACAAGCAGTGAAAGCCCTACATCAAGCTGGTATTGAAGTGATTTTAGATGTGGTATTTAATCATACTGCTGAGGGTGAAAAAGATTATCCTACATTCAGTCAACGGGGCATTGATGATCAGACCTATTATTACCATGATCAGCAAGGTTATTACTATAATTGGACAGGTTGTGGTAATACTTTAGATTTATCTTCGCCACAAGCTCGAGCATGGGCATTAGATTGTTTAAAATACTGGGTAGAAGAATATCACATTGACGGTTTCCGTTTTGATTTAGCTACCTGTTTAGGTAGAGAAGAGCCGTATTTTAATCCGCAAGGCTTGTTATTTAAAGCGATTGAAAATGATCCGATATTAAGCCGTTGTAAAATGATCAGTGAGCCTTGGGATTTAGGTGATGGGGGATATCAAGTAGGAAATTTCCCAAGCTATTTTGCCGAATGGAATGACCGTTACCGTGATGATATTAAACGTTTTTGGCTGTGGAAAAGTGGAGCGTTAGGCGATTTTGCAGAACGATTAGCAGGTTCAAGTGATATATATCGCAAAGGGAATCAGTTACCCTATAAAACATTGAATTTTATCACCGCACATGACGGTTTTACATTGCGAGATTTGGTCAGTTATAACCATAAACATAATTTTGCAAATGGGGAAGATAACCGTGATGGTCGTAATGAAAATTACAGCTATAATCATGGTATAGAGGGTTTAGCCGAAGGCTTGCCAGTGAATGAAAAAAGTGCGGTGGAAAAACAACGATTTTTAACCAGCGTAGCATTATTACGTACATTGTTGTTATCTAATGGTACCCCAATGTTATTAGCGGGTGATGAGTTTGGTAATACACAATATGGTAATAACAATGCCTACTGTCAGGATAATCAGATTAGTTGGTTGAAGTGGAGAAATTTTAATGAAGATTTATTTGTTGCCACGCAACAAGCGATTCAATTACGCAAAAAAATTCAAAGCTTAACCATGGGGCAGTGGTGGAGTGCAGCAAATGTGAGCTGGCTCAACGAATTTGGACATAGTTTGCAAGTAGCAGACTGGCAGGATTACGCTGGTAAAGCGATGCAATTTTTATTAGATGATCAATGGTTATTCGTGATTAATGCCAAAGATGAACTACAGAATTTTGTATTACCCGACGGCAAATGGGAAATGCTGGTGTCAAGTCATAGCAAAATGTTAAAAGGTCAAGGATTAGTCGTAGAAACCATAGATTTTTGTTTGTTACAACGGAAATGATCTGTTTTTTTGATTAATTTTTCAAAACTTTGAACCTTATCACAGAAAATTATTTTTATTTTCTGTATAGTATAATTAGATTATTAAATAGTCTTTAGTTTTTAACTGAAACGATTAGCCCACAATTTTATTTATGGAGAATTAATTATGAGTAGCAAAGTTGCATTACCAAACAAATATGAACTCGTTAAAGAAACATTAGTGTTAATTTTAGCGGGAGGACGTGGCTCTCGTTTACACGAATTGACCGATAAACGAGCAAAACCCGCACTTTATTTTGGGGGAAACCGTCGTATCATTGACTTCGCTTTGTCAAACTGTATTAACTCAGGATTAAACCGCATTGGTGTGGTAACACAATATGCTGCTCATTCTTTGTTACGTCATTTACAAAACGGTTGGTCTTTCTTACCACAAGAACGTGGGGAATTTGTAGATATGTTGCCAGCTCGTCAACAAATTGATGATTCTACTTGGTATCGTGGTACAGCGGATGCGGTGTATCAAAATATGGCAATTTTGAAACATCACTACCAACCAAAATATGTGTTAATTCTAGCTGGCGACCATATCTATAAACAAGATTATAGCCAAATGTTACTTGATCACGTTTCTAGTGGAGCAAAATGTACCGTTGGCTGTATTGAAGTACCACGTTCCGAAGCCTCTGAATTTGGTGTAATGGCAGTTGATGAAAACTTGAAAGTGAAAGAGTTTGTGGAAAAACCAAAAGATCCACCAGCGATGATTGGTAAACCAGACATTTCATTAGCATCTATGGGAATCTATGTATTTGATGCAGATTACTTATATGAAGTATTAAACCGTGAAGTAAAATCACAAAATACCTCCCATGACTTTGGTAAAGATATTTTACCGAAATCTTTAGAAGAAGGTGTGTTATACGCTCATCCATTTAGTCGTTCTTGCATGGGGCGTAATACCGAAGGGGAAATTTACTGGCGTGATGTGGGAACATTAGACAGTTTCTGGCAAGCTAATATTGATTTAGTGTCAGAAAAACCACAACTCGATATTTATGACCAACGCTGGCCAATTCGTGGTAATCCAGAACAGACTTATCCGTCCAAATTCTTCTATCACAACCCGAGCATTAAACCTGTGGATAATTCCTTGATTTCTGGCGGTTGTTTGATTACCGATGCAAGTATCAGTTATTCCGTGTTATTCAATAACGTAAAAGTGAAATCGGATTCCAGCATCGATCATTGTGTAGTATTACCGCAAGTGACTATTGGTAAAAACTGTGTGTTAAGAAACTGTATTATTGACCGTCATGTGGTCATTCCAGATAATACCCAAATTGGTGTAGATATTGAGGAAGATCGCAAACGTTTCCGTGTGAGTAGTACAGGTAAAGTCATTTTAGTCACTGACTCAATGATTAAGAGATTGCAAGGTGAAAAAGTGACTAATGAAGAGCATTTAGATTAGTTTTGTATTCCGTGGGGGAAATCCAATGTATTCCCCCATAAAACAGAACGTAATTTTTGGGCGGAAACACAAAACCGCCCCTACGTATTTAAGGAAAACATAAAGTAAATGAGAGTATTACACGTTTGTTCAGAATTATATCCACTGTTAAAAACAGGTGGATTAGCAGATGTAATGGGGGCATTACCTTTTGCTCAAAAACAAGAGGGTCTTGATGCTCGAGTGTTATTACCAGGTTATCCAGCTATTTTTGCTGGTATTCCAGAAACCTATGTAGTGGCTGAGTTTTTCAATTTTGCTGGTCACATTTTGTTACGTTATGGTGAATACAATGGTGTAGGTGTGTATATTATTGATGCTCCGCATTTATATGATCGTCCAGGCAATCCATATCACGATCAATGGTATCAAGATTATACTGATAACTATAAACGTTTTGCCCTGTTAGGTTGGGTTGGAGCAGAATTAGCCACAGGGTTAGATAGTTGGTGGAATGCCGAAGTAGTACATTCTCACGACTGGCATGCTGGCTTAACCAGTGCTTATTTATATAACAAAGGTAAACCAGCTAAATCCGTATTTACCATTCATAATTTAGCCTATCAAGGTCGATTTGCTTATCAACATTTATATGAGATTGGCTTGCCAGCAGGTATGTTCCATGTTGATGGCTTAGAATTATATGGCGAAATTTCCTATTTGAAAGCAGGGTTATATTATTCTGATGCAGTTACCGCAGTGAGTCCAACTTATGCTAAAGAAATTACTCGCCCAGAATTTGCCTATGGTTTGCAAGGGTTACTTGGCACCTTAGAATATCAAGGTCGTTTACACGGTATTTTAAACGGCGTAGATGAAAAGATTTGGCATCCAAATAATGATCCTTATATTACTGAACATTATAAATTAAAATTTATGACGGGTAAGAAAAAGAATAAGGAACAGTTACAAGCCTATTTCAATTTACCGCAAAATCTAGATGCACCAATTTTTGTGATGATAACTCGTTTAACCGAACAAAAAGGTGTGGATTTATTACTTGAAACCACTGATGAAATTGTGAAACAAGGTGGGCAACTTATTGTTTTAGGCTCTGGAGCCCAACATTTAGAACAAGGTTTATGGGGATTAACCCAGTATTATCCGCAAAATGTGGCGGTCAAAATCGGTTATGATGAAGCCTTATCTCACCTTATGGTTGCGGGCGGTGATGTAATTTTAGTGCCAAGTCGTTTTGAACCTTGTGGTTTAACACAATTATATGGCTTAAAATATGGTACATTACCGTTGGTTCGTAAAACAGGTGGTTTAGCCGATACAGTGGTTGACAGCACCAGTGAAAATATTAAAGCAGGTATCGCCACAGGTTTTGTGTTTGAAGATGCCGATCCACAAGGTTTGCGTTATGCCTTAAATAATGCCTTGAATTTATGGAAAAAACAACGTCTATGGTTCAGTGTGAGAGCAAATGCAATGGCTCAAGATTTTAGTTGGGCATTAGCTGCTCGCCATTATCTAGCACTTTATAACAGAATTTAGTTGTATTTTTCATCAAAGTGCGGTTAAAATACCGCACTTTTTATTTTATTAGATTTTATTAGGACTATTTCTATGCTCAAAATTCAAAACTATGAGCGTCCATCTCACGATGCAGGCTCACTGAAAAAAGCAATCGTCTATAAATTAGTTTATCTAATTGGACGCTCCCCCGAAGAGGCAAGTCAACGTGACTGGCTGAATGCCACCTTATATGCGGTACGTGATCTTGTTACCGAAGGTTGGATTTCTACCGCAAAACAATCAAGAGCGGAAGAAACTCGTCGTGTTTACTATCTTTCAATGGAATTTTTAATTGGACGTACCCTTTCTAATGCTTTAATTGCTGAAGGTGTATATGACAGTGCTAAACAGGCTTTACAAGAATTAAATATTGACTTGGAAGAAGTGTTAGCCAAAGAGGTTGATCCAGGTTTAGGTAATGGCGGATTAGGTCGTTTAGCTGCCTGTTTTATGGATTCACTAGCGACATTATCAATTCCAAGTATGGGCTATGGTATTCGTTATGAATATGGTATGTTCAGACAACGAATTATAGATGGTCGTCAAATTGAAAAACCAGATGCTTGGTTAGAAAAAGGTGTTCCTTGGGAATTTATTCGTCCTTCTAAGCGTTTTAGAATTCGTTTAGGCGGTCATGTTTATTTTGAAGGTAAAAAATGTATTTGGAAAAATGACGAAGAAATTACCGCACTTGCTTATGACCAAATGATTCCTGGGTTTAAAAATGATAGTGCGACAACTTTACGTCTTTGGTCCGCACATTCAGGTACTGCATTCAATTTAGCAGATTTTAATAAAGGGGATTATTTTAGTGCGATTGAAGAACGTTCTTCTTCTGAAAATGTTTCAAGAGTACTTTATCCTGATGACTCTACAATAGCGGGTCGTGAACTACGTTTACGTCAAGAATATTTCCTTGTTTCAGCTTCTTTACAAGATATTCTAAAACGCCACATTCGTACACACGGCACATTGGAAAACTTAGCAGATAAAGTAGCAATTCATTTAAATGATACTCACCCTGCTTTAGCTATTCCTGAATTAATGCGTATTTTAATTGATGAACACGGTTATGATTGGGAAAAAGCATGGGATATGTGTTGCCGCATTTTCTCTTACACTTGCCACACCCTAATGTCAGAAGCCTTAGAAACTTGGCCAGTAGAAATGATGGCGAAAATCTTACCACGTCATTTACAAATGATTTTCGAAATCAATGATTACTTCTTAGATCATGTTAGAGATACTGTTACTACGGATGAAGAATTTATCCGCCGAGTTTCTTTAGTAGAAGAAGGTGATGTACGTAAAGTACGTATGGGCTGGTTGTCTGTTGTGGGTTCACACAAAGTGAATGGGGTAGCGGCAATTCATTCTGATTTAATGGTCACATCTACCTTTGCTGATTTCGCTCGTATTTACCCAGAACGCTTTACTAACGTGACAAATGGTATTACACCACGTCGTTGGATTGCAGTAGCAAACCCTGATTTATCAGCATTATTTGATAAATATATTGGCACAGAATGGCGTCGTGATTTAACTCAACTTGAATTATTCAAAAAACATATTCAAGATCCTGAAGTGAAAAAAGCAATTCCTGCGATTAAACGTGCGAATAAAGTCCGATTAGCAGATTATGTGAAAAAAGAATTAGGTGTAGAATTAAACCCAGATGCGTTATTTGACGTACAAGTAAAACGTATCCACGAATATAAACGTCAAAGTTTAAACGTATTACACATTATTGCTCGTTACAATGAAATGTTGGCAAACCCTGAAAAAGACTGGACACCACGAGTATTCATTCTTGCAGGAAAAGCAGCATCTGCTTATTATGCTGCCAAACAAACCATTAATTTAATTAATGATATTGCTAACGTGATTAATAATGATGAGCGTTTACAAGGTCGTTTAAAAGTAGTATTTATTCCTAACTATAGCGTTAGTCTTGCTCAAATTATTATTCCAGCAGCGGATATTTCAGAACAAATTTCTTTAGCGGGTACCGAAGCATCGGGTACAAGTAATATGAAATTTGCTTTAAATGGGGCGTTAACCCTAGGTACATTAGATGGTGCAAACGTAGAAATTTTAGATAATGTAGGCAAAGACAATATCTTTATCTTTGGTAACACCGTGGAACAAGTGGAAGAATTACGCCACCAAGGTTATAGTCCGTTTAATATTTACCAATCTGATGAGCAATTACGCCAAGTAATTGACCAAATCAGTAGTGGTTATTTCTCACCGAATGATCCAAATCGTTATCAAGATTTATTAAATGGCTGGCGTTATCATGATTTCTACCAAGCCTTTGCAGATTTCCGTAGCTATGTTGAAGCCCAAAAAGCAGTTGATGAAAAATACAAAAATCAACAAGCATGGGTAGATAGTGCATTACAAAATATTGTCAACATGAGCTTCTTCTCATCTGACCGTACCATTGCGGAATATGCGGAAAAAATCTGGAAAATTGAGCCGTTGAAATTGGCTTAATGAGTAGGTTACAATAGTGAAAGTGCGGTTAAAAAAATTGTGATTTTTTGACCGCATTTTTATATGTTGATATTAATAAAATAAGAGAATATTTCATGAAAACGACATTAAAATTATCGGCATTAATGAGCAGCGTATTAGGTTTAACGGGCTGTATGTTGAGTGCTTGGATGAGTGATAAAATTGATGAGTCTAAAGCAACTCAACAATGGCAAGTTTTAGCAGATAAAGATGATATTGTGCTTGCAATCGCTAAAGCTAAACAGCCAATAAAAGGCTATGAACAGGCAATGATTTTAGTCGGTCAGAAACAAAGTTATTTAATACAAGATACTGATAGTAAAAGAGATATTTTGAATAAGATATTTACGCAACGGTTGGATTTTACAAATTTAATTGTTAGACCTCATTTGGATCACCATGAGAAAAGAGAGTATTTCCCTATAAAATTAGGCAATCACAATGGCTGTAATACTGAAAGCTGTTTAGCAGTTGATTTATCATTCTTTAAAGAGCGAGATATCAATTCTAATCAAGAAGAACAAAAATTAGAAAAAATAGGATTTGAATGTAATAGTGCTTGGCCAACGTATTTAGACTGTCGTTTAGATAATATTCAGTTTAGCATACAAACAGCCTCAGCTATACCCACATCAAAATTAGAATATCAATTTAAAAATCCAATGCGGATTAAATTTTTAAATTATACGCCTAATGGAGGTGATGTTTCTCGTAGTATAATGAAAGCCTTAATTCCTGTCACGTTAGCAATAGATATTGTTACATTTCCGATACAAATAAACACAATAGAAATACATAAATAAAATTTTCCCCTTACTAGATTGTTCTATTAATACAATTTTTTAGGGGGAGAAAATCATTACTGATTAGTGAAAAGAGATAAGTGACATTGTCACAGTAACATATTTTCCACGAAATAATAAAAAATCCTACCGATAATTTACCTAATTCTTTTTCAGATTTTGCGTAGCGTTGCCAAAATAAAACTCTCTAAATAACATCAAATCTTAGTTTTCATTATCCCAATATTATATCGCCACCAATCTAAATTTTCTTCAGATTTCGCATAGCGTTATCAAAATAGCACATCAATATTTCTCAAAGCACACATATTTTGTTTTTTATTCATTTGCTTTTTAACGACATTTCTTAAACCATGAAAAGAGCAGTATTAAAAGTGACATTTATATTATATTATTTAACATAATATACATTATGCGAAATCTGTTATAAGGTTAGTGGATACTACGTATTAATTAAATCACAGACTTATCCACAGATAGGATGAACTCGTCAAGCAAGATAAATAAAGGTTTCAAGCCATTTTCTACAGTCGATTTTATTGAGTTATACACTAGAAATAAGGAAATTGTATATAAATTGATGTGCTATTTTGATAACGCTATGCGAAATCTGAAGGAAATTTGGTTAGTGAAAATTTTAATTAAAACGATAATTTTGCTGTTGCATATCTAAAATCCCAATCCGTGTGCTAAAGTTTTTGGTAAATATTCTTGTTTGTATTTATTGAAAATATAAAAATAAAGCTATTCCAAAAAACAGAATAGCTTAAATTTATTAACCATATTTTTTTATTTTATTTCATTTCGTGACATTGTCACTCAATAGTCACAACAACTTCATCGCATATTCATAAACCGAATGTAACAACTGTAATTTCTCTTCATCATTATTGTATTCTTCTATTAGCTGTTGCATTTTTTGCTCAAAATCCACCGCACTTTTTTCTAATTTACGGCGGCGGTAGCGTTCCCATTGCAACTGCTCTGTTCGGTTTAAGGTTTTGAAATAATGTCTAGCACGATAATGAAACAATAACTCCTCTACCCGTTTATCTTCAAAGGTTAAGCCGTGATTTGCCAACTGTTCAGGCGACAAGGTTCGCAGAATATTCTGATTATTGCGATCATTTGGGCTAAAGAAACCGCTGTATAATTGGGTTTCGACATTTTCACTGGGTTCAAATATCCGTTCTTGTGCAAAAATCTCTTCTACTTTTGACCGCACATCCATCGATTGACGCAGCTTTTGTAGATTTGCTAAGCAGAATTGGCGATCAATGCCTAAACATTCGGCATTTTCAGGCAATAACACTTTGGCAGGAGCGAGAATCGGACATTTATTTAAATGCACTAATTTAAGCGGAACAGGCAAAATGCCTTGTTCTTCTAGCTCGGATTTCTTGGTATAGAGATTTTCTCGTAATTCATCGGCGGATTTCGTCAGTAAATCATCGATATTCTGTGCGAGATCGCAGACAATTAACGCATTTTGATTAATGGGATGCCACGCCAAGGGGGCAATCCAAGTACAGTTGCCCCGATAATTGCCTAACATTCCCGAAACGTGAACCAATGGGGTCATTTCCGCCATATTGACTAAACTTTCAAGGGCTTTTTTGCCCCGATAATCAAAGAAAAATTGAAAAAATTTCGGCTGTTTTTGCTTAATCAATTTTGCCATCGCAATGGTGGCATACACATCCGCCATCGCATCGTGGGCGTTGCTATGTTCAATGCCATTGGCAACGGTCAATTTTTCCAAGCGGAAACTCGGCACGCCGTCTTCATCGTATGCCCATTCAATGCCATCGGGTCGTAACGCATAGCATGCACGCACCAAATCCAGCAAATCCCAACGAGAATTACCGTTTTTCCAACTGTACTCGTACGGGTCAATAAAGTTACGATAAAAGGTATAACGGGTCATTTCGTCATCATAACGAATATTGTTATAGCCGATAATACAAGTATTGGGCTGGCTAAATTCCGCTAAAATTTTTGCGGCAAATTCGGGTTCGCTTAAGCCTTTTTCATTACATTCTTGCGGCGTAATCCCCGTCACCAACACCGCTTCGGGACTGGGCAAATAATCATTGGTTTGCTTGCAATATAACATCACAGGCTCGCCAATAATATTAAACTCACTGTCCGTGCGAATGCCAGCAAATTGGGCTGGACGGTCTTCGCTCGGGCTGATACCGAAACTTTCGTAATCGTAGAAAAAATAGCTAAATTCGTTCATAACCTTATAATCTTAATAACAAAATCGCAATCACGCCTAAGATAATCCCAGCGATATTCATTTTGCTAATCCGTTCTTTAAAGGCGAATGCTCCGATAATCGTACCTAAGCAAATCACACCCACGTCCATCGTGGCAAATACGATGGTTGGGTTGGCTTTGTAGAATTGGTGAGCGTAAATATAAAACAGGATATTGCCGAAATTTAACGCTCCAAGCAAGATACCTGCAAGCAAACTCGGAGCCGTCCATTGGGTACGTTTAATCAATAAATAAGCAAACATAATCACCATTGCACAGGCGAACGAAATGAATAAAGTGGCTGGAAATGCACCACCTTGCAACGCAATTTTCTTAAATAAAATTCCCGTACTCCCCCAAATCAACCACACGCCAGCTAACGCCAAGGCGGCGATTTTCGCATTGCCCATACTGCCAGCTGGTTTATACAATAAGCCAAACAAGGCGAAGAATGCCACAATCACGCCGTAGGTTTTCATTTCCGTAATGGCTTCGCCGAAAATCACTACCGCGGCGATAATTTGCAAGAACAAGGCTAAACGTTGTGCCGCATCGGTACGCACAATCCCCCCGTGTTCCACCGCTTTCGACATTACAATAAAGCCCACTGGCAACAACACCCCAAGGGTGAAGAAAATCGGTTTAGACTCGCTTTCTAACACAAATTCCGTAAAGCCTAACCCTTTAAAATCAGGGGATAATAAGAAATAGCTAAGGGATAAAGCGACCACATAACCAAAGGCGACCATTTGATCCGTTGCGACGTTGTAACGTTTTACCAGCTTAAACAGTACCGATACCGATACACTGCAAAGAATGGCGAGAATGAGAAAGTGCATAAAAGCTCCTAAATTGTTTGTTTAATAAGACTCATAATATATTCCACATCACGAGAATCTTTCACGATGATTTGGTAATCCCCTGTGCCGTGATGTCCTTTTTCTGACACATCTTCCGTGATATTTTTCGGATCGTTTAATGTGCCTTTTTTCAAATTAATGAAAATTTTTAAGCTGTTGTGTTGAATTTTGATATAAGCAAGATTTTTTTTGCCTTTTTTAAAGGCAATATAATGCTTGAGTGCTTTGGGTTCTAATTCCGCATCCAGTCTTAAAATCGCTTCTTTAAACTGTTCATACAGTTCGTTTATTTCATCAGTTTTGTTTTCTAAGTGTTCCTGTTCTGAATAAATTCTGATTTCATCGACGACTTTCTCTAAATCCGCATTTTGAGCCGTTTTAATTTGTTTAAAACTCGGGGCAGATTTGGATTTTTTCAGCGGAACGACGGACACAATACCCTTTTCAAATTGATGAATTTCCCATAATTCTATCGGTAAATCTTTGAAATTTGCCGCTTGATTTTGAAAATCCGTAAAGGCAGGGGAAACAAAAATCACCTTAGATTGCGACCAATCAAATTCATCTCGTTTTAACTTCGGCAAGCCACTTTCATAATATTCCACGATAAACTCGCCTTTATTTTCTAGCATTAAATTCAGGTAAGAAATCCCCTGATCCACGACGCTAAAATTTTGGCTACGTTTATATTCAATAATTACAAAAGCATTATTTTCAGGGTCAAAGGCTAAGGTATCAATACGGCTATTTTTAATGCTAAATTCCGATTTTATCAGCTGATAATCGGAAATCACCGCCAGATTTTGCTCAAACAAGCGTTGAATTTCTTTTTCCAATTTAAAGGGCTTTTCTTGTAGTGAAGATAAGCCGTTTTCGTTTTGTTTAAACAAGAGCATTTTATTTCCCTTTCAATCAAAGTGCGGTGAAAAATAACAGCATTTTTAATACATTACAGCCTCTCCCTTTGGGAGAGGACGGAGAAAATCCGCAGGGTTTTCGGGCGGTGAGGGTTAAATTAGGTTTTACCCTCACCCTAGCCCTCTCCCAGAGGGAAAGGGGATTTTTTTGTTATTGCCCAAATCCTCGAAGTCCAACAACATGAACCTGCTCTTGATTGCCCGAAATTTTTCGCACCAGTTTATAAGTCGTGCCTTTTTCTGGGCTGATGTTTTCAGGGGCGGCGATTAATAATTGCATATCTAACCGTTCGCAGAGTTCAAACAGCGTGGAAATGGATTTGCCATCCAAACGTGCGGCTTCATCAAGGAATAACAAGCGACAAGGCACAATGTCTTTTCCCCGAATACGGCGGCTTTCTTCTTCCCAGCTTTGTACCACCATTAATAAGATAGACATCCCCGTACCAATGGCTTCACCAGTTGATAATGCGCCACTTTCAGCACGCAACCAGCCGTCTGCACCACGGAACACTTCCACTTCTAAATCCAAATAATTGCGGTAATCCAGCAATTCTTCGCCGATGGTTTGGGCGGTGCGTTGCCCCATATCAATATGCGGATTAATACGTTGATAGAGTTTCGCCATTGCTTCTGAGAAGGTGATGCGGTTGTCGCTAAATAAATCTTGATATTCCTGCTGTTCGCCTGATAAGGCATCTAACAGCATGGCGTGGGTATCCCGAATATTTACCACCAACCGCACGGATTTCACTTGTCCAAAGGAAATATTTTGTAATCCTTGGTTGAGCTGCCGAATGCGATTTTGTTCACGTTGAATGGTTTTTCGCATAATGTTCGCTACCGATTCGCTGCTGATCGCCAATTTTTGCTCACGCCCTGTGAGTTCGTCCGTTAAGCGGTTAAGCTCAATTTCCATTTGTTCAATGGCATCAATCGGGTCATCGGTTTTGATAATATCTTGACGAATCCGCTCACGCAAATGTTGATACACCGCAATAAAGAACCGCACTTTGTTTTCAGGTTTGCGGTTATCTTCCGACGAACGCAGGCTGTCACGCAGATATTCATTGTCTGCCACCGCTTGCCGTAACGCCCCAAGGGCTTTATCCGACATTGAACGCAAATCGTCTGCGGATAAATAGGCAAGCTCACGGCGATGTAGTCGTTTTTCCACATCGCTGTTGCGAGATAACCGCAACACCACGCACCAACTGGCTTTGGCGGCGACCACGATTTCACGTTGCTGTTTATAATCTCGCTCTGCTTTGCGAATACGGCGAGTTAAATTTTCCGCATCGCTTTCAATCAGGGTAAGTTGTTTTTCCACATAAGAACGGCGTTGGCGGTTGGTGGAAAGTTGTTGATATAATTCATCTTTCCGCACTCTCGCACGCTCTTCTGCCCCGAGATCGGCTCGTACACCGAGATCACTCACTTCCGCCAATAATTCTTTCAGCAAATCATTTTTACTGTTATACGCACTTTGCAACTGAATCATCACCTGATTATATTGGGCAAATTGTGCTTGTTTTTGGCGGAGCTGTTCACGTTGTTGCTCACGGCGTGCTTGGGTCTGCTCCAATTTCAACCGCAGTTGCTCATTTAGGCTGTTGCTTTCGGTTTGAATGGCATCATCATAGGCAAAATGGGCTTTGCGTTGTACCACATCCTTCAGGGCAAAGATTTTCTGTTGCACTTGTTTTTGCATTGCCACGGCTTGGGCTAAATCGTCTTTTAAACGCTGGTAATTTTCAGGGTCGCTTTGCAAGCTGTTCGCTATCGGCTCTAACTGTGACAATGTCACGCCGTGATGGCGGATAAACAATTCATCTTGCTCAAGATTATCCAACTGCTCCCGACATTCTTCAATGCGGTCTTGCAGGCTTTCATCGGCAATCACGGCTAATTGTGGAATAATCCGATTGAGCAACTGCATTTTTTCTTTGGCTTGATCTAATTTCAAGCGTGCCTGTTGTTCACCTGTGGAAAGTGCGGTTAATTCTCGCTCAATTTCATTGCGTTCCGTATTAATGGCTCGCAGGTTTTCTTCTGGGTTTGGCAAGAATGCCAAGGCTAAATGCAAGCCGACAAATTGGCTAAATTGTTGGTGTAAGCGTTGGCATTTTTGTACATCAAAGGCGACTTCGGCATATTTTTCTGTGACATTGTCACGCTCAATTTCCAATTCCGCTAAGTGTTTTTCCCGAGCCGCACGCCCGAACAATGGAATTTCAGGGAATTTGGAATAACGCACTTCCCTATCTGACACTTGCACCACCACGCCGTGTTCCAACTCATTGGCGGACAACACGCTATCATCAAAGGCACTTGGATCACCTTCAATTAAATACAAATCATCAGGGCAATCGTCTAAATTGGCAAGTTGGGCTTTAACTTGAGCCAAATCACGCACCACAATGGCGTGGCGAGCAGGACCATAAAGGGCGGAGAAATACGGTGCATCTTCTATCGGCACATCATCGTAAAGTTCGGACAACAACACGCCGCCAAAACGCTCTGCCAACACATTCAAACGCGCATCTTCTGAGCCATCAGGTTGGCTTAAACGTGAAATCTGTGTTTCTAACTGTTGACGTTTTTGAGCGAGATCGTCACGTTGCAATGTCAACTCACGTTCTTTCACCAACAACGATTGCATATAATTCATCACATCTTGGCTGTCACCAAACTGCTCGCCTGATTGTTCGGTTAATCGTTCAAGTTCGGCTTGAGCCAATAACCACGCAGGGGCTTTTTGCGAATGTTCATTATAGGCTTGATTTAACTGCTCTCGTTTTTGACGTAAGGTAGAACGGTTTTCCACTTGATCGGAAAGTTCGCTAGTTAAATCGTCAATCAGGGCTTCTTGTTCGCTGTAAAATGCTTCCAACTCATCAGCGGTATCCAACTGCATATTGGCACGTTGATTAAACTCTTTTAATAAACGCACCGCAGCTTGTTGCTGGGCAAAACGCTGTTCCAATTCGTGTAACTTCGCTCGTAATTGTGGGGTTTGGGTCGCATTGAGTTTTTGGGTTGGGTATTCACGCAACAGTTCTTTCGCCGATTCCCACGCTGCACTTCTTGGCACGTCCCCTGCAATTTTGCACACCAACTGGTAGGCTTTATCAAATTGCGATTTTGCCGCTTCTGAAATGGACATTTTATGCTCAAGCTCTAGCACTTTTTCGGTCAGAATCTCCCCTTGAGCGGCAAACTCCTGCTGATAATCGTCCACATTTTTCACGCTCAAATCTGCCAATCCGCAGAGCTGTTTGGCTTTTTCTAAGGCTTGAATGGCTTGTTGATATTGCAATGCACGGGTTTGTTGGGCATCTAATGCTTGTTGATAATCGGCAAGTTGACTGCGAATCTGATCCACTTCGCTTTCTAATTGCTCAAATTGGGCTTGGCTTTCTTCTAGCTGTTCTTGGCTGGTTTCCACCACCATTTTTTGTTCTTCAAGGCGTTCCGTTAAGCCACCAATATCGTCTTGATAACGCTCAATTTTTTCTTGATGACGTAACGCATTGAGCACCAAATTTAAATGATCCGCTGCACTTTGATGATCTACTTCCAGCCCTTTTTCGCTTTCGGCTAATTCCTGAGCTTCACGGCTTAAATCAATCAAACGATGTTGCGACAACGCCTGTTCTGACTTAGCTTGATACCACTCACGGCGGAATTTCAAGGCATTTTCAATATTGCCCTGACGCTCATTGGCATTACGCATATAATCCGATGCTACATAATTGGTGGTTTCGGTAATCAAATGCTTAAATAAATCCCGATCCGCTTGGGTCAGTTTAATGGCTTCCAAGGTCATACGGTTTTCCCGCAACGCCGATTCCATATCTTGGAACGCCTTGCGAACGCCTAAATTTTCAGGCAATAAATAATCACGCAAGGATTTGGTGATGGCACTGGAAATTCCCCCGTACAGGGACGCTTCAATCAGTTTATAGAATTTCGCACGGTCGCTGGATGAACGCAGACGTTTTGGAATAATCCCCAAATCAAACATCATTGCGTGATAATCGGCAATGGAATGATATTGCTTGAATTGTCCGCCAATATCGTCAATCTTGTCTTTAAGTTCGTTTAAATTCAATACCTTGGCTTGGCGATCATTGACCACTTCGGTGAAAATGGACGTTGGATTAACGGATAATTCTACCCCTTGCAAACTAAAGGTTTTAATATCCACTTTCTTATCACGCCCTGCAATTTGCTGCAATCTTGCCCCCACCAAGGTGCGTTGATGACGTGAATTAAGGGTATCCAACACCGCATAACACACCCCTGGGCGAAGTTTGCCGTGCAATCCTTTATCACGGGATCCGCCACTTGCCCCCGCTTCGGTGGTATTGCGGAAATGCAACAAGGTCAAATCAGGAATCAATGCGGTGACAAAGCCTGCCATTGTGGTGGATTTCCCTGCTCCGTTACCCCCCGACAGCGTGGTCACCAGTTCATCTAAATCAAAGGTGCGAGCAAAAAAACCGTTCCAGTTAATCAGCGTGAGCGAGCGGAACTTGCCCCGTTCTACTCCTGCTTGCGGTTGAAATGGCGAAACGGCGGTGAAAATTTCTTCTGTTTCTTCTTGGCTTTCTTCCACGATTTCTTGTTGGGTTAAATCATCTTGTTCTAATTCAAACTCTGCCATTATTCCGTCCCTTCTTCATTCTCATCTTGGCTATCATCAAAATCTTCGTCATTTTCCACCGCAGTTTCTTGATTGAACGCCACTTTTTCCGCTTGCAACGATTGCGGAGTTGCTGCTTCACCGTCCCGAATCAAGCGTAATTGGGCTTCCAACGGATCATCCCCCGACCGCACTTCCGCCCCAAAACGGAACACCGATTCGGAAATGGTAAACTTACCGCTATTCTGCTCGCCCACCGTATGCAACATTCCCAAACGGCGTAACCGCCCAATGGCTGCTCGCACTTTTTCCGCCAGCTTTTGTTTATCCAAATCCGACCCACTGGCACGCAAATTAATCGCTTTCAACAATTTCGCTTCATCCGCCAAATTGAGCAACTCATCATACACTTCTTGCACCGAAAAAATCCCCTGTTGAGCCAGCCGTTCAGGGCTTAAATACAGATAACAAAGCACTTTCCCCACTAACATTTCCAGCTCCGACAACACGGAACGTGAAATCAACGTCGTGGCTTTCGGACGCAAATAGAAAAACCCTTCGGGGGCGCGAATCAGCTCCACATTATAACGGCGATAAAAACTGTCTAATTCTGCCTGAAAATCGCCTAAAAACGCATAATTATCTAAATACTCTTGCCCAATATGCCGCCCCGCCCGCAACTGGCTATCCACCGCAGGAAACAACGGATTGGCAATGGCGGCTGCAAGTTTGGTTGAAATCACGTCTTCTAATTTTTCTGTCATATTCTTTTTCCAATCAAAATCTATTTGAAATAACATTATTCATTAAAATCATCAATATAATTAAACTCAAGTTTACTTTGAATAATAATTTCTTCCATAATTGATGATAATTTATTCATATTTACCATTTCTTCAAACGCTTTTACCAGCATTGGAACATTGATAATTTCTTCTATCGCATCCATATAAGATGCTACAATCGCTTCTATTTTATATTTAATACTAGCTTGTTCTTGAATTAAGCTTTTTATTTGCTCTGGTGAATTATTGGATTTCACCACAAAAGTAATTGGAAACCGTTGTACTTTTTCTATGTCTAGAAAATATTTATTTACATCTATAGTTTCCGTTACTTGAAAAAATCTTCCTAGAGGTTTCATAACAAAATCAATTCCACCATCATTCGCATTGGTTCGCCCAGTTTTATATAAGCTCAATTTTTCTTCTAATATATCTTCTCTCGTATAGCCAATCCAAATGGACTGTTCTGAATATTTAGATTTCAAGACGGCGTAACTGACTATTTCAAAAATTCTTGCATCAGCACTAGGATCTAATTGTGCTTTAATAAATGCGACTGCTTTTGTAGGTTCTTTTGTACTTAATTCATTAATTCTTTGACAAGTTTGGATAAATTCATCAAAGGCTTTCGTTTTTTCTGCTACATATTGCTCTATTATTTGAATAATAACCTTTGCTAAATTATAAACAACAGGCTTTCCTTGGTGATCAATTAATGTGATTTTTATCAAATCTTCTTGTAGCCAATATCTTTGCTTTTGAAGATCTCGCACAATAGGAACGATATTTAGTGTTGGGAAATATTTTCTGAATTCATCATTCAATCTATTATTTAACGCATGATTTTGTAATTTCTGCCCAAAAGGTAACTCCCTTAATCTTTTCAGCAAATCTGTAAATTTAGCACCTTCATATTTGGCATAATGAGTATCATTTTCTAAATATCCTTTATTAATATAATCTTCTATCAAAACATAAAGGGCATAATGATTCGCAAAAGATCCTCTTGATTTTGAGCCTTTATTTGCTGATCTTGTTTTTATATTTAAATATTGAATAATATGGCTTTCTTTATATATTTGTGTTGCATTTTCACCAAATTCATTCTCAAGGATCGAAAGTATCTGAGATGAAAAAGAATGTTCAGTTAAAATAGGTTTCTTTGACATATTGCCTCTGACGATGTAAGTCTATTATTCTTTTGCTTTAATTGCTTATCCAGTTTAGAAAGTGTTTCTCCGTTATATTCTGTAGCAATTCCTAATCTTCTCAAACCAATTTTCACATATTCTTCTTGAAATTCAATACTAATGCTTCTTCTACCTAAACGTTGAGCTACTGCACTGGTAGAAAATGTACCACCAAAGGGATCTAAGATTAAATCCCCCTTATTTGAACTGGCTTTAATAATACGTTCTAGCAATACTTCTGGCTTTTGACTAGGGTGAACTTCATATTCTTCCATTCGGTATCTTACTCTAGGAAAATACCAAGTATTGCCAGGGACTTTAGTTGTTTTATAAGGCGTTGGCACTGGTTTTCTATAATCAATCAATTTTCTTTGAGCACCAGTTTTAGCTTCTACTTCAATATCTTCTGAATTAAACGTATAATTTTGAGGGTTTTTCACCGCAAATAATATAGGTTCATATAAAGATCCAAAATATTTTTTTGCTTGAACCCCCGAACTATCGTAATGCCAAACAATTCGAGAAAGAATTGTCATGTGTTCACGAAGCCATAAATCAATATAAGGCATAGATTGAGTACTCGTCATTACATACAAGGAACCACTATCTTTTAATTTTTTAATACATAATTCAAGCCATTGATAACACCAATCAATATATTCCTTTTCTGTCTTCCAAGAATCTCTAAATTGACTAAATTTTTTTCCAATATTATAAGGTGGATCGGCAAAAATAAGATCAATGGAATTATCCTCTATTTCTGATAAAGCATTTAAGCAATCATCAAAATAAATCTTTGTTAATGTGTTTTCAAAAACTTTCATAAAATAAAACACCTAAATCATGATATTAACGATACTCATCAATCACATTCGCTTGCACTTCTGCACCAGCGTTATTAATCGGTTGCCACGGGGAATAAATGCCCGAGAGATCTTGACTGGCTAAACCTAATCGCACCGCTTGATCCACGATAATGCGTGCCACGTCAAAATGGCGAGAAAGCGGATAATGTTCAAGCTGTTGTTTTAACACAAGGCTTAAATCAATCGGTTGATTGTGTTCTCGTTGGGCGATGAGCAAGGTTTGCATCGTTTCTACAATTTGATCGTGCAAGTCGGAAAGCTGTTCATACTGCAATTCATCAGGCAATTCGCCCAAGGCATCTTCATCTCGCAACAGCAATTCTTCATCACGCAAATCAATCAAGCGTTCCGCTTGAGCCGTCCACAAATACCACGGGGCATCAAAATAATGATGAATAGAGTTGCGCAACCGTTGGCTAAACACCCGATTTTTATCCATATCAATGGCGGTACGAATAAATTTATGCACGTGCCGGTCGTAGCCGATCCACAAGTCAATGGCTTGTTGCCCCCAACTGATAATGCGGTCTAATTTGGCTTGTAAATCCACAATCAACTGGTCAATAAAATACAGGCTATCATTGCCGATAATACAGTCTTGAATCCGCAGAAGTTGGGCTTGTAGCTTGTCGCCAGCAGCATTTAAGGTATCTTGCAATTCTCGCAAATTGCCCGATGTTTCATCTAACAACCGTTCACAGCTGGCAATCGCCGCTTGCCAATCTTTGCTTAACAAATCAGCGATTTCTTGCTTAATCCCCTGCTGATTTTCGTCCATAATACGTTGTGATAAATCAATGCTATCAAAAATCTCCGCCACGGAATATTTAAGCGGTGCAAACACATTTCGCCGCCAAAAATACGCATCTTCGTTTTTCCGCACACCTTCTTCCGCTGATTCCGATGCACGCTGAATTTCATCTGCCACAATGGCAAGCTGCACGGACAATTTAAGAGCGGAAAATTCACGTTGACGAATATAATAATCAGACACGCCCACACCCAACGGGGTCAAGCGGTAAATGGAAAGTCCTTCGGTGAAATCACTACTAAAACGGTTTAAAAACCGCTGTTTCACCAAATCATTAATGGCATTGTTGGCTCGGGTGACGATGCTGTCGGAATAATCAAATTCAGATGACACTTGACGGAAAATATCCACCAGATCAGATTCTTGCATCTCGCCGTCAAAACGTTCGTTATTATAAAGTGCAATGGCAAGTAAAAACGCTAGCCGTTCGGTGTTGAGCGACAGCGAAAACTCTCGCTCTCTCGCCCACGACACCAGTTCGGGGATAGTTTGTGATGTTTCAGACATTAAAATTTCTCACAACCTTTGAAAATAGACATAATTGGGAAAGATTATACAGGATCTTTGTTGATATTGTAAGTTCTTGATCGTCACAAAAAAGTGCGGTAAAAATTTTAATTTTTTATTGAATTTTTTCGCCTACCCTTTACTATACGCAAATCAAATTTTAATGGATAGCACCAATGACAACCGAACAAGACAAAAAACACACCTACAACCTAAATAAACTACAAAAACGCTTACGCCGTAATGTGGGTAATGCCATTGCGGATTTTAATATGATTGAAGACGGCGACAAAGTGATGGTTTGCTTGTCGGGAGGGAAAGATAGTTATACGCTGTTGGATATTTTACTGAATCTTAAACTGAACGCCCCGATTCATTTTGATATTGTGGCGGTCAATTTGGATCAAAAACAGCCAGGGTTCCCTGAGCATATTTTGCCTGAATATCTCGCCAGCATTGGCGTGGATTACAAAATTGTGGAAGAAAATACTTACGGCATTGTGAAAGAAAAAATCCCTGAAGGCAAAACCACTTGCTCACTCTGCTCTCGTCTGCGTCGTGGGATTTTATACCGCACCGCCACGGAACTCGGTGCAACAAAAATTGCCTTGGGTCATCACCGTGATGATATGTTGGCAACACTATTCTTAAATATGTTTTATGGCGGAAAACTGAAATCAATGCCACCAAAACTCATCAGCGATGACGGCAAGCAAATTGTGATTCGTCCGCTTGCGTATTGTAAAGAAAAAGACATTGAAAAATACGCCATTGCGAAACAATTCCCAATTATCCCGTGTAATCTTTGCGGTTCGCAACCGAACTTGCAACGTCAAGTAGTGAAAGAGATGTTGAACACTTGGGATCGTCAATACCCAGGGCGATTGGAAACGATGTTTAGTGCGATGCAAGATATTGTGCCGTCTCATTTGTGTGATGCGGAATTGTTTGATTTTAAAGGGATTAAAAAAGGTGTGGTAATTGAGGGCGTTGAGGGGGATTTGGCGTTTGATCGGGAAGAGTTTTCAAATGTAGCTGTGTCGGATGAGGATTTTGAGCTAGATCGGCAGATTAATTTTAAAGAAGTGGTTTAATTTGAATCGGGTTTCGCCCGATGGGCGACCGTACTTTTCTTTGCTTGTGGTAAGAACGGATTTCGCCGCTGGCGACTTACTTTTTCTTTGCTTCGCCAAAGAAAAAGTAAGCAAAAAGAAAGGCGATCCCGATTTTGCCTTGTTTCCTGAAAATGCTTAAATTTGTAGGAAAAGTTGTACTGTTTGAGCGTAGCGAGTTTACAACTTTTCCGTTAAGCAAATTTAAGCATTTTCAGGCGGCAAAGACGGGGATCCCATTTTTCATAGCGTTTTTTAATTTCATCTGAAATATTAAAATATTTTTTATTTTGTACCGCATTTGCATTACGCTCGATCAAATTGGGGTCCCCGTCTGAGCCGCCTTGGCGACTTGAAATTTTTAGGTAAAATCGCCTTGTTTGAGCGTAGCGAGTTGCGATTTTGCCGTTAAGAAAATTTCAACCAAGCCAAGAAAAGCGGTGAAGTCGGGGTGTGCTTTTCTTTGCCTACTTTCTTTTGCACAAGCAAAAGAAAGTATGGTCGCCCATCGGGCGAAACCCGATTTAGATTTACTTCACAACCCCACAATTCAAACAATACAAATACTGCCCTTTCGGATCATTAAATTTCCCCAAAATTCCCAACTGATTTTTCAACTGACCCTGTACTTGCTTAACCTCTGGTAATCCAACCATTTCACTCACACTGGTTTTCACTAAAGATTTTGTTCCTTGTTGTAAGGATTGTAGTAAGGCTTTAAAACCTTGCGGTTCTTCATCAAACCATTCAACGGAATAATCTGCTTTTTCACCTGTTTTTTGATCGGCTAATTCTTTAGCTTTTTTCACCGCAGTTTCAAAATCACCGAGTTCGTCCACTAGCTTATGCTGTAACGCATCTTGCCCTAACCAAACTTGTCCTTGTGCGATTTTATCTACTTCTGCTTTAGAGAGATGGCGACCACGACTCACTACGTCTAAAAAGCGATCATAGCCTTGTTCTATTTCTAATTGAAAAACCTCTTTGAGTTCATCAGACAATGGGCTTGTGGAAGATAATTCACTCAATTTAGAAGTACGAATACCATCAGCAGATACACCAATTTTTTTCAAGCTATTTTCAAAGGTTGGGAAGATTGAAAAAATACCAATTGAACCTGTTATCGTATTTTTATCTGCCACAATATAATCTGTGGTACTTGAAATCCAGTAGCCACCAGAAGCAGCCTCTGCTCCCATTGAAGTAACAACAGGTTTTCCTATTGCTTGTAAATTATCAATTTCTTGACGAATAACTTCTGAGGCAAAAGCACTTCCACCAGGGCTATTAACCCGTAATATAACGGCTTTTACTGCTTCATCATCAGCTGCTTGGTGTAATAAATTCGCAATGGTATCACCGCCGACTTCATCTTTTTCACTTTCTCCATCAACAATGGCACCTTCTACATTAACGACCGCAATTTTATGGATTGGATTAGAAGAATGACTGTCACCTAATTGACGATCGGGCAATGCTGCTAAGTAAGTATCAAAATCTACATTTTTAAATTCAATGACATCATCGTCTTGGGTATTTTCACCAAAAAGTGCGGTTAATTTTTGCTGAATTTCTGTTCTTGTTGTAAATTCGGTAATTAATTTACGTTGTTTAGCATAGGCGGTGCTATTGCCTTTCAAGGCTTTCAAATCTGCTAAATATTGCTGACTATCTGGTAATACTTGATTAGGTTCAATTTGACGATTTTTTGCCACAATATCACGGAAATTTATCCACATACCATTTAACCAACGTTCACCATTGGCTCTAGCTTCAGGCGACATATCATCACGTAAAAATGGCTCAACCGCAGATTTATAGGTGCCGACACGGAAAATATGTGGCGTTACCTCTAATTGCTCTAACATTGATTTAAAATATAAATTTTGTGCAGATAAACCATAAATATCCACTGTTCCCACGGGATTTAAATAAATTTCATCGGCAAAACTCGCCAAAAAATACTGATCTTGACTATAATTTTCTGCCAATGCAATGACAGGTTTATGTTGTGCTTTAAAATGTTGAATCGCTGACCCCACGTATTCCAACGCAGGTAAATCTGCCCCTTCAAAATAATTTAAATCTAGCACTAACCCTTTAATACGATCATCATTCTTGGCATTTTCGATAGCATAAACCACATCAAAGGTTGAAATTTTACGAGGCACATTACTGCCCTCTAATTCGTTTAATGCCTTTTGCCATGACAGCGATGTTTCACGATTGTCGGCTAAATAACCATCTAAATTTAATAATAATGCCCCTTGCTCACCGACTAGTTGAACATTATTTTTAGGTAAATTGAACAGGCTAATGACCGTTGCGAGAAATAATACAAAGAGTAGAAAAACAAGGTTCATCACCACACGGCGAATAAAATTGAGAGCTTTCCAAATTAATTTAAAGAAATTAAAAATAGTTTGCATAGAACGTCCTTATTGTAAAATTAAATTGCATTTAAACTAATTAATTATCTTGATGACTAATTACATCAGAAAGAAATATACCGTAAAAATGACAAGTTTTCACGGTATTTTTGTGTTAAAATTCTTGACTCAGCATGAATAGAATCATAAAAGGACAGTTATGGATGCGTTAGAATTACTTATCAATCGTCGTTCAAATAAAAAATTAGTGGCTCCTGCACCAAGTAGAGAACAATTAGAACAAATTTTTCAAGCTGCATTACGTACCCCCGATCATGGTAAACTTAAGCCTTATCGTTTTGTTATCATTGAAAATAACGGATTGACTAAATTAGCCAATGGATTAACTCAAGTGGCAACTGATCTCAACCTAGAGCAAAAGCAATTTGATAAAATAAATAAAATTTGTACAACGCCAATGGTTATTGCCGTAATTGCTAGACTTGATCCCAATGTGGCTAAAGTCCCTGAGTGGGAACAGCTAGTTACTGCGGGTTGTGCAGCTTACAGTATTCAATTAGCTGCTCAAAATTTTGGCTACGATAATGTTTGGATTACAGGGAAATGGACCAGTGGCAATGCGTTGCGTCAACTCTTAAATTGTTCTGAACAAGAAAAAATAGTGGCATTATTATTAGTGGGTACGGCTGAAAATGAAAAATTAGAACGTGAAAGTAAAACAGTCGATACACAAGAGTTTGTTTCATATTTATAGGTTTTTCTAATGGATCTTTTAATTAGCTTTTTTACTGATTATGGTTATTGGGCAGTTCTTTTTGTACTGATTATTTGTGGCTTTGGTGTCCCTATTCCAGAAGATATCACCCTTGTTTCTGGTGGTATTATAGCAGGACTTTATCCAGAAGATGTAAATGTACATTATATGTTGGTGGTCAGTATGCTAGGTGTACTTGCAGGGGACAGCACTATGTACTGGCTTGGTCGCATTTATGGAATAAAAATATTACGTTTTCGTCCCTTGCGTAAATTGCTTTCATCTAAGCGTCTAAAAATGGTGCGTGAGAAATTTGACCAATATGGTAATCGAGTGTTATTTATTGCTCGTTTCTTACCTGGGTTAAGAGCCCCTATTTATATGGTATCTGGTATTACTAATCGAGTTAGTTATACTCGTTTTGTATTATTAGATTTTTGTGCCGCTATAATTTCTGTACCAATTTGGGTTTATTTAGGCTATCAGGGAGCAAATAATCGTGACTGGCTTACTCAACAGATCAAAACAGGGCAACACAGTATTTATATAATTATTGCAACGGTAGTATTGTATGTGGCTTATAAAATTTACAAAGCTAAAAAGAAAAAACAAAATTAACGTTTTAATTTAACCAGAAATGTAAAAGTGCGGTCAAAATAATCATATTTAACCGCACTTTTCGTTTAATTATTATTTAGTTATTCAATAATAGGAATAATTTTTGTCGCTTGAGAACCTTTATCACCATGAACCACTTCAAAATTCACTTTTTGCCCAGCTTTTAATGAACGATAGCCGTCCATTTCTATCACAGAAAAATGAGCAAAAATATCTTCATCACTCCCCTCTGCATTAATAAAGCCAAACCCTTTCACATTATTAAACCATTTAACAACACCAACTTCCATACGATACCTCTATTAGGTCTAACGACAATATAACAAGATTTATCCATCTTGTTTCCCATGCTTATGATTAAAGATTTTTATTTTTTCTGCAAGCTGTAAATGTTCAAAATTCGACACAGATCACAAAATTTTTTGCTTAATCTGTTCAGCAAAATAAAAAAGTGATCAAACTATAAAATATTTAACATATATTTAAATGGATTTTTTGGTAAATCAATGAATTTAAGGTAAACTAAGCAGAATTTTTTAACAGATAATTTTTTTGATTTCGGAGATAAAAATGACAAAAATTGCTTCTATTGCTGATGTGCTACAAGGTAAAGTTGCCATCGGTGAAAGTGTAACTGTTCGTGGTTGGGTACGTACTCGCCGTGATTCTAAAGCAGGGCTTTCGTTTCTTGCGGTTTATGATGGCTCTTGTTTTGCACCAATTCAAGCCATTGTAAATAATGATATTACCAATTATGAAAGTGAAATATTACGTTTAACTACGGGCTGTTCCGTTATTGTAACAGGAACCGTCGTAGAATCACCTGCTGAAGGTCAAGCGGTTGAGTTACAAGCACAAGTTGTTGAAGTGGTAGGTTGGGTGGAAGATCCAGATACTTACCCAATGGCGGCTAAACGTCATTCTATTGAATATTTACGTGAAGTGGCTCATCTTCGCCCTCGTACCAATATTATCGGTGCTGTAGCTCGTGTTCGCCACTGTTTAGCTCAAGCCATTCATCGTTTCTTCCATGAGCAAGGTTTCTTCTGGGTAGCCAGTCCAATTATTACTGCTTCTGATACAGAGGGAGCGGGCGAAATGTTCCGTATTTCTACCCTTGATTTAGAAAATTTACCACGTAACGACAAAGGTGCGGTGGATTTTTCACAAGATTTTTTTGGACGCGAATCCTTTTTAACCGTATCAGGTCAATTAAATGCAGAAACTTACGCTTGTGCATTGAGCAAAGTTTATACGTTCGGTCCAACATTCCGTGCAGAAAATTCTAATACTACTCGTCATTTAGCTGAATTTTGGATGATGGAACCTGAAGTGGCATTTGCGGATTTAAATGATAATGCTAAATTAGCCGAAGATATGTTGAAATATGTGTTCCGTGCGGTACTTGCTGAACGCCGTGATGATTTAGAATTTTTTGCTAAACACATTGATAAAGATGTCATCACCCGTTTAGAAAATTTTGTGAGTTCTGATTTTGCTCAAATTGATTACACCGATGCTATCGAGGTGTTATTACAATCTGGCAAAAAATTTGAGTTTCCAGTGTCTTGGGGGATCGACTTATCTTCGGAACATGAACGTTATTTAGCAGAAGAACATTTCAAATCACCAGTGGTGGTGAAAAACTATCCGAAAGATATTAAAGCATTCTATATGCGTTTAAATGATGATGGCAAAACCGTGGCAGCGATGGACGTATTAGCACCAGGAATCGGTGAAATCATCGGTGGTTCACAACGTGAAGAACGTTTAGATGTATTAGATAAACGTATGGTCGAAATGGGATTAAATCCAGAAGACTATTGGTGGTATCGTGATTTACGCCGTTATGGTACAGTGCCTCATTCAGGTTTTGGTCTTGGGTTTGAGCGTTTAATTGTATATGTCACTGGCGTACAAAATATCCGTGATGTCATTCCATTCCCAAGAGCTCCAAGAAATGCGAGTTTCTAGTTGTAAATATGGTGCGTGAAAACGCACCATACTTTTTTTATTTATTTTCCAACTCAACTCCATCAAACAACCGTTTTACCGCATTATTATCGTGCATAGCTTCCGCTTTTTCTACTAGATTACGGGTTAAGTGCGGTGAAAAATAATTAATAAAATCATACATGTAATTACGTAAAAAGGTACTGTGTTTAAAGGCAATTTGAGTCATGCTAGAATTAAATAAATGGCTAGCATCAATGGCGACTAAGTCCGAATCTGCTTCCGTATGTGCCATAGAGGCAATAATGCCAACCCCTAATCCTAATCTGACATAGGTTTTTATGACATCCGCATCAGTCGCCGTAAATACGATATTAGGTAAAATCCCCTCACTGTTAAAAGCATAATCTAAATCAGAAACACCAGTAAATCCAAAAGTATAGGTGATTAATGGATGTTTCCCCAATTCTGCAATGGTTAAATTCTTCACTTTTGCCAATGGGTGATCTTTTTTTACCACCACAGAACGATTCCAAAAATAGCAAGGCAACAATACTAAATCATCAAATAAATATTGTGCTTCGGTCGTAATCGCTAAATCTACCTCACCCGATAATAACGCATCATAAATTTGATTCGGTGAACCTTGATGAACGTGTAAACTGACATCGGGATATTGCTTGGAAAAACGTTCAATCACTGCTGGTAACATATAACGAGCTTGTGTATTTGTGGTAGCAATGCGTAACACCCCATGATTAGGTTGGGTATATTCATCTGCAATGGCTCGAATAGCTTGTGTTTTGACTAATAATTCTCTCGCAATACCAATAATCTTTTTACCTGCTGAAGTAACAGATTTAATATGTTTACCATTGCGTTCAAAGATTTCAAGCCCTAATTCTTCTTCTAACAAGCGAACTTGCTTACTAATTCCTGGTTGAGAAGTATAGAGAGCCGTTGCCGCTTCGGTAACATTTAGATTTTGATTAACAATTTCGACAATATAACGTAGTTGTTGAATTTTCATAAAAATTTCTTCTTTAACCAATTCTACTTAGAGATACTATGCTTTTTTATAACGCTTACTCATTTCATTATAACGTTTTACCGCTTTACGAATTTGCCCTGTATTTGCACGACGTTTTTTAGATTGCGTTACATCTAATTTCGTTTCTGTTTCTGGCGATAATCCTACTAATTCCCGTAAATAATTCACGTTTTCTAAATCCATTTCTTGCCAACCACCACGTGGTAACGATTTGATTAATTTAATATTGCCATAACGAATACGAATTAAACGGCTGACCTGAATACCCTGACTTTCCCACAAACGGCGAACTTCACGGTTACGACCCTCCATCAGTGTTACATCAAACCATTGATTTAATCCCGTACCGCCCATAGGTTTAATACTTTTAAAATTCGCTAAACCGTCTTCTAATTGCACCCCTTTACGCAAACGAGCAATCATAGCATCATTTACTTCACCAAACACTCGCACTGAATATTCACGCTCTACTTCTTGGCTTGGGTGCATCAGACGATTCGCTAATTCACCGTCTGTGGTAAACAATAATAAACCCGATGTATTAATATCTAAACGTCCAACTGCAATCCAACGCGAACCTGATAAGCGTGGTAAACGATCAAATACGGTGGCACGCCCCTCAGGGTCATTGCGAGTACACAACACCCCTTCTGGTTTGTAATACATCAATACTCGGCACACTTCTTTTTGCACCGCAGTTAAATTAATTAAATTGCCATCAATACGAATTTTTAATCCTGAATGAACTGTGACGCGGTCACCAAGTGTTGCGATTTTACCGTCAACACTTACTCGCCCTGCTGCAATAATCGTTTCAATTTCACGGCGAGAACCTTGTCCTGCATTAGCTAAAATCTTTTGTAATTTTTCCCCAGCCACCGTTGGTTGAGAATTGAACTGCGGTGATTTTTCAACCTTTTTAGTTGAACGTTCTGTTGAGCGAAATGATGATTTCGCGGTTTGAAATTTCATAAATGTTTCCTTTATTGTCGCTTTCCCAAGCGTCATTATAAAATAAGATAATTAAATAAATGGTGTTACTGAACCACTACCTTCTCGCAAAATAACAGGTGTTTCATCTGTTAAATCCACAACTGTTGTCGGTTCTTGACCTAAATAACCGCCATGAATAATCAAATCCACTTGACGTTCTAAACGATCACGAATTTCTTCGGGATCAGATTGCGTAATATGCTCTTCCTTTGGCAACATCAACGAACAAGATAAAATCGGTTCACCTAAAGCCTTTAATAAATCTAAGGCAATTTGATTATCTGGCACACGAATACCGATAGTTTTACGTTTTGATGTCATCAAACGACGAGGTAATTCTTTCGTGGCGGTTAAAATAAAAGTATAACGCCCTGGGGTATTATTTTTAATTAAACGGTAAGCCACATTACTCACTGTAGCATAATGAGATAATTCCGATAAATCACTGCAAACCAAAGTAAAATTATGCCCTTCAGGTAATTGACGAATTGCCACAATACGATCCATAGCATGCTTTTCGCCCATCATACAACCTAGGGCATACCCAGAATCTGTAGGATAAACAATCACACCGCCATTACGCAAAATTTCCACTGCTTGATTAACCAAGCGTGCTTGTGGATTTTCAGGATGAACATAGAAAAACTGACTCATTGTATTTCCATTGTAATTAATATAAAAATCAAGCGGTATTATACTGCATTGTTATATACTTTTGATAGCGTTATATTTACTCATTTTTTTATAGAATATTACAATCAGGCAATATTTCAAATTATCCTGCAATCGTTTGCCTAAGATATTGAAATTATGCTATTCTACTCTCCGTTTTTTACTAGTAATCTTTTCTTACGGAAATCTTAAATGTCTAATCAAAATCCCCAAATTGCCATTGTTATGGGTTCCAAAAGTGACTGGATAACAATGCAAGAAGCCACTCAAATCTTAGATGAATTAAATGTACCTTATCACGTGGAAGTGGTATCCGCTCACCGTACACCAGACAAATTGTTTAGCTTTGCAGAAACTGCTGAAAAAAACGGTTTCAAAGTGATTATTGCTGGTGCTGGCGGAGCCGCACATTTACCTGGCATGATCGCTGCAAAAACCTTGATACCTGTATTAGGTGTGCCAGTAAAAAGTTCTATGTTAAGCGGAATTGATAGTCTTTATTCTATCGTGCAAATGCCAAAAGGCATTCCTGTCGGCACATTAGCTATTGGTCCTGCGGGTGCAGCTAATGCAGGATTATTAGCAGCTCAAATTTTAGCCGCTTGGGATACAGAATTATTAGTGCGTTTAAAAGCATTCCGTGAAAATCAAACCAATGTGGTGTTGGATAATCCAGATCCAAGAAGTTGATCAATTTTAACCGCACTTTATCATAAAAAGTGCGGTGCTTTTTTGAGATTTTTTACTATGCAACAAAGTACTTTATATCCTACTATTTATGTTCTAGGCAATGGTCAACTTGGGCGTATGTTACGTTATGCTGGAGCCCCTTTAGATATTAATGTTGAACCATTAGACTTTAACGCTCCCCTATTTGATTTGCCAAAAGATGCCATTATTACGGCGGAAATTGAACGTTGGGAACCAACGCCTTTAACTGAAATGCTCGGCAATCACGATAAATTTGTTAACCAAAAAGTGTTTGCCACTACCGCAGATCGGTTTAGCCAAAAATCGCTGTTAAATGAATTAAATCTTCCAACTTCGCCATGGGCATTAGTAAAAAGTGCGGTGGATTTTAAGCATATTTTTACCGAAATAGGTGAAAAAGTGGTAATAAAACGCCGTACTGGTGGTTATGATGGTCGAGGGCAATGGATTGTTACACCAGAAAATCAAGATGTGATTACAGATGACTTATTCGGTGAAGTGATTGCGGAAAAATTTATTCCCTTTGATGGTGAAGTATCCATTGTGGGAGCTAGATTTAGAAATGGTGAAACTCGCTTTTATCCTGTAACTTATAATTTACAGCAAAACGGTATTTTACGTTATAGCGTTGCTGACAATTCAAATATTCATTTACAACCACAAGCAGAACAAATGCTTGGCAAAGTGATGCACAAACTCAACTATGTAGGTGTCATGGCAATGGAATGTTTTGTTGTTAAAAACCAGCTATTAATTAATGAATTAGCCCCTCGAGTTCACAACAGCGGACATTGGACTCAACTCGGCTGCTCAATTAGCCAATTTGAATTGCATTTGCGAGCATTATTAGATTTACCAACGCCTAAATTAGAAATCTTTGCACCAAGTGTAATGGTCAATTTAATCGGTACACAACATAACCCACAATGGCTTAATATCCCATTTAGTCAATTACATTGGTATGGAAAAGAGGTAAGAGAAGGGCGAAAAGTTGGGCATATTAATTTTACCCATGTGGATAAATTACAGCTAATCACTCAATTAGAAAATTTACGCCAAGTGTTACCTGAAGATTATCAATCTGGTTTAAACTGGGTAATTAGTAAATTAAATAATTATTAGCCATAATTTTTGTGTTTTCATCAAAGAATCTAAAAATTAGCTACTTTTTATAGAATAATAACTTGCATTTTTTAACTGTTATCAGTATAAAATAAAACACTGACATATCATTTATATAAGGAAAATTATCATGTTTGAGAATATTACTGCAGCTCCCGCTGATCCCATTTTAGGTTTAGGTGAAGCATTTAAATCTGAAACCCGTGCTAATAAAATTAATTTAGGTATTGGTGTCTATAAAGATGCACATGGTTCAACACCGATTATGAAAGCGGTTAAAGAAGCAGAACAACGTTTATTTGAAATTGAAACGACAAAAAATTATTTAGCGATTGACGGTGTAGCAGATTTTAATGAACGTACCAAAATCTTATTATTTGGTGAGGGTTCAGAAATCGTTACCCAACGCCGAGCCAAAACCGTACAAAGTCTTGGCGGTACAGGGGCATTGCGTATTGCAGCAGAATTTATTAAACGCCAAACCAAAGCACAAAATGTCTGGATTAGCACGCCAACATGGCCAAACCACAATGCTATTTTCAATGCGGTTGGCATGACTATTCGTGAATATCGTTACTACGATGCTGAACGTAAAGCCTTAGATTGGGATAACCTAATTGCCGATTTAAGTAATGCTAGCGAGGGAGATGTGGTATTGCTACACGGTTGCTGTCATAACCCAACGGGTATCGACCCAACGCCAGAACAATGGCAGCAATTAGCCAACTTGTCAGCCAAAAATGGTTGGTTGCCATTATTCGATTTTGCTTATCAAGGTTTAGGTAACGGTTTAGAAGAAGATGCGATTGGTTTACGTACTTTTGCCGCAAATCACAAAGAGTTATTAATCTCTAGTTCTTACTCTAAAAACTTCGGTTTATACAGTGAGCGAGTTGGGGCATTTACGTTAGTCGCAGAAAATGAACAAATTGCTGTAACCGCACTGACACAAGTCAAAGCGATTATTCGTACACTCTATTCTAACCCTGCTTCTCATGGTGCAGCAACGGTTGCCATTGTGTTGGCGGATCCCGTATTACGTAAACAATGGGAAGATGAATTAACCGAAATGCGTAATCGTATTAAAGCGATGCGTACAAAATTTGTTGAATTGCTCAAAGAATTTGGTGCAACACAAGATTTTGGCTTTATTACGCAACAAAATGGTATGTTCTCTTTCAGTGGATTAAATGCAGATCAAGTAGATCGCTTAAAAGATGAATTTGCGATTTATGCAGTACGTTCCGGTCGTATTAATGTGGCAGGTATTACCGAAGATAATATTCGTCATTTGTGTGAGAGTATTGTGAAAGTGCTTTAACTTTATAGATACGAAATTTTATATTTAACCCTGTAGCTAATGCAGGGTTATTTTTTCGTACTATGCTCCCACAAAAAAGGACGCTAAACAGCGTCCTAATTTTCTATTCTTTAAGAATTAAAGAGTAGATTTTGCTTTTTCAACTAAAGCAGCAAAAGCCACTTTATCGAATACAGCGATGTCAGCTAAAATCTTACGGTCAATTTCAACAGAGGCTTTTTTCAAGCCATTGATGAATTTGCTGTAAGATAAACCGTTTTGACGAGCGGCAGCGTTGATACGAGCAATCCATAATTGACGGAATTGACGTTTACGTTGACGGCGGTCACGGTAAGCATATTGACCAGCTTTAATCACTGCTTGGAAAGCAACGCGATACACACGTGAACGTGCACCATAATAACCTTTAGCGGCCTTAAGAACTTTCTTATGACGCGCTCTTGCAATAACACCACGTTTTACACGAGCCATTATTTAATCTCCTAATGTATATGTTTAACTAAAATTTACTAATGAACGCTTGTGCTTATGCGTATGGCAAGCACGCTACAACTAAAACTTGGTCTGCTTTCGCAACCATAGATTTATGACGTAGATGACGTTTACGTTTAGTGGTTTTCTTAGTCAAAATATGACGTAAGTGAGATTGTTTACGCTTGAAACCGCCAGAAGCTGTTTTCTTGAAACGCTTCGCAGCACCACGTACTGTTTTAATTTTAGGCATTGTTTAATAACTCCGCATTGTTTTGTTAAAAAAACGATAAATAGGCGAATGTTTTGCAACATTACTTGTAAAGCTCGTATTTATCACACTGATTATAACAGGCGTTTTCCCCCGTTATCATATAAAAGCAATCAGGCTGCTGAGTGTGCCTGATACGCTTTATATTTTTCATCAAGAAAGTATCTCAATGAAAAATTATTTCTTTTTAGGTGCTAGTACCATAATAGCTTGGCGACCTTCTAGTTTGCTTGGTGCTGATTCTACCACTGCAATTTCTGCCAAGTCATTTTTTACACGTTCTAACACATCAAAACCTAAGCTTTGGTGAACCATTTCACGTCCACGGAAACGAACGGTGATTTTAGCTTTATCCCCATCTTCCAAAAAGCGAACTAAGCTACGAAGTTTAATTTGATAGTCACCTTCATCTGTACCTGGACGGAATTTAATTTCCTTAACCTGTACTACTTTTTGTTTTTTCTTCTGCTCTTTAGCGGCTTTTTCTTTTTCGTAAATAAATTTACCGTAGTTCATAATACGACAAACTGGCGGTTCAGCATTTGGGCTAATCTCAACTAAGTCTAACTCAGCTTCTTCAGCTTTTGCTAATGCTTCTTGAATTGATACGATACCTAATTGCTCGCCGTCTTGATCGGTTAGGCGAACTTCTTTAACACGAATTTCATCATTAAGACGATGAGCTCGAGTTGTCTGAACACGTTTTACTGGTTTAATAGTGCAATTCCTCTAGTAACTTTATTTTTTATATCATATTTTCTCGCCAATTGTTCCTGAAGAAACAGCAGAAGAAATGATTTCTATCTTTGCTCTTAAACTGAGCAAAACAGGCAGAATTCTACGAGATTTTTCGAATTTATGCAATAAAAGAATGCTTTTTATACATAAAAATTTTGTGGTTAAGGGGTTTCCAATATTTCACACAATTTTTGCCCAAAAGGTTCACGCCAATCTCTCATCAAATCGGGTAATTTGTTTGAATCTTTTTGTTTAAGCCAAACCCATTTCATTAATTTTTCTAAACTCTTACGACTTGCAATGACTTCACAGGCTAAATCTTCAGGAACAATTTCTAGTAATTTTTGTTGCAAGGCTTTGAATGCTTTTTTATAACGTGGATCATCGGAAAATCGTTCAATTATTGCTGGGTAATCCGTAGCTTCAACACGTTTCATTTGTTCAATGACTTGCAACATTTTTTTACCATGAATCCGTACTTCTTGCGAATGAATACCTAAATCTAACAATGAGGATGTATTTTGTGGATTATATTTTGCTATCAACCATAAAGTTTCTGCACGAACCACAAAATTCAATGCAAGATCACGTTTAATCGCTTCTTGTTGTCGCCATTTTACTAATAATTTTAATCGCATTAATTGTTCTGAATTGAGCTTATTAGCATTTGGAATAGTTAAATAGGCTTTATCGGGGTCTTTAACTTTCCCTTGCTTTTCCAACAATAAATAGCTGTCAAATTGCACCGCACTTTGCCAAGGTGTTTTAGCGAGTTGGTCTGCCATTTTGTGATAAAGTGGTAACAAATACCATACATCTGCCGCCGCATATTCCAGTTGTTTGTCTGATAAAGGACGAGCCAACCAATCGGTTCGAGATGCTCCTTTATCAAGGCTAAATTCAAAATAATGCTGAATTAAAGTGGCTAACCCTGTGGAATTTGGGAAAGACAAAAAATTCGCCATAATTTGTGTATCAATTAACGGTATCGGTAACTGATTGAAATAATGTTGAAATACTTCTAAGTCTTCATAGCAAGCATGCAACACTTTCAGCACATTTTTATTTGCTAATAAAGCAATAAAAGGCGAAAAATCGGTGATTTCATTAGGATCGATTAGACTGACTTGCTCGCCATCATAGAGTTGAATTAAACCTAATTTGGGATAATAACTGCGTACTCGGATAAATTCCGTATCTAAAGCAAGCACTGTTTTTTGTTGAGCTAATTTACAAATTTGAGCTAAGCCTTGATTATCACTAATCATCTGAAAGTGCGGTTTATTTTGGATTTCTTTTATCATGATTAATTATTCAAACGTTTCGCCAGCTCTTCATCACGCAACACACGGCGTAATATTTTACCAATATTGCTTTTCGGCAATTCGTCACGAAATTCAATTTGTTTCGGAATTTTATAGCCAGTTAAATGTTGGCGACAATGTTGACGTAGCTCATCACGGGTTAAACTATCATCTTTTTTTACCACAAAAATTTTAATGGTTTCGCCAGATACTTCATGTGGAACACCTATCGCTACCACTTCTGCCACTTTATAATTTAACATCACTACATCTTCAATTTCATTTGGATATACATTAAAACCTGATACCAAAATCATATCTTTTTTACGATCCACAATACGTAGAATACCTTTTTTATTCATTGTGACAATGTCACCTGTGGCTAACCAACCATCTTTTAGCACTTCACTAGTGGCTTCTGGACGTTGCCAATAACCTTGCATTACCTGTTTACCTTTAACCCAAAGCTCACCAGTTTCCCCTAAATTGGCTTCATTGCCGTCTTCTTTCAAAATTTTAATATCCGTATTGGGTACTGGTAAACCAATACTACCGTCATGCACTAAACAATCTACCGTAGATGCTGCCACCAAAGGTGAACATTCGGTTAATCCATAGCCCTCAATAATATTACAATCGGTTAATTCGTGCCATCGAGTTGCAATAGCTTGCTGAACTGGCATACCACCACCGACTGTTAATTTTAATCCTGAAAAATCAACTTCTTTAAAATTCTCATTATTTAACAAAGCATTAAACAAGGTATTTACCCCTGTTAATGCCACAAAGTGATGTTTTTTCAATTCTTTAATAAAGCTATCAATATCACGTGGATTAGTAATTAATACTGCTGTTATGCCTAACTCAATAAATAATAGGCAGTTCGCACACAAGGCAAAAACGTGATATAACGGCAATGGCAAAATTGCTTTGCGTTCACGGCGATTATCGCCCACAAAAGGTTCGGCAATCCAACGAGCTTGCATCACATTCGCTACCATATTACCATGCGACAACATCGCACCTTTTGCCACCCCTGTGGTGCCACCAGTATATTGTAAAAAGGCTAAATCTGTTGGTTCTAATTCAGGGCGAACATATTGACGCATCTTGCCAATACTTAACACTTCACGAAAGGTTACTGCGTTTGGTAATTTATATTTTGGTACTAATTTTTTAACGTATTTCACTATAAAATTAACCAGCGTACGTTTACCAAAAGAAAGCTGATCTCCCATTCGCGTTAAAATAACATGCTTAACTGCGGTGTTAAATACGACTTTTTCTAAAGTCGATGCAAAGTTCGACACTACCACAATAGCGACTGCACCACTATCTTGTAATTGATGTTCCAATTCTCGTGGTGTATAAAGCGGATTGACGTTCACCACGATTAAACCTGCACGCAACACACCAAATAAGGCTATCGGATATTGCAATAAATTTGGCATCATCAATGCGACACGATCGCCACGTTTAAGTTTTAATTCATTTTGTAAATAAGCGGCGAACGCCCGACTACGTTCTTCCAATTTGCGAAAAGTCAACGCTTTGCCCATATTAATATAAGCAGGGCGATCGGGATGTTTTTGCACCGCACTATCAAACATATCTAATAAATTAGGATATTTATTAATATCAACTTCTTTTTCTACCCCATTCGGATAATTATCAATCCATAATTTTTCCATATAAATCCTTATTATTTTTTACAACATTAACGTAGTACAAACGTACTTAACGTAGTACATAACGTACTTTTGGTTGGGCAAACCAGAATCGTCCCATTAATCCCCAGCGTGGTCCGAAGCCGAAAGGATAATAATCCCAGTCATCATATTCATAATAATATTCTTTCACTAACTGCCATTGTTTAAAGGCTTGTACGGTTACTACTGGATATTGATAGTCTGCTTGATCAATTTTACCCATCTCTTTTCCAGTCAACTTGCCTTTCACCGTAATGTATTGGTCTTTCAAACTTTCAGGATCCACAAAACCCTTTAAATATGCAATAAAACGACCATTTGTCGTGCTATCTAACACAGGTTTGGCAGAAAATGATGACACTTGCAAACTCAACACTTCTATCTTGGTTTGATTTTTCAGTACATCAACAGATAACACTTTACCGCCCAAGCGAACATCTTTACATTGACAAGCATAATGATCTTGATCGATATCCTTTAAATTTTGGATAGTGAATTCGTCTTTTTCTAACCCTTGTGGTGGATTAACGCAACCGACTAATAAAAGTGCGGTGATAAAAAACAATATTTTTTTCATAGCAACTCCTTATTTTGATAGCTATTCTCTATCAGGTAATTTTTTCCAAGTCACTTCATTACGCAAATACACAGGTTCAATTTCTGTGGCAGTAATAGTCTGCTTGGCAAACCACATCGGCACGGCGACGGAAAGCATATATTTTGCTGATGGCAAAGTAATTTCACTATTTTTAGCCACATTATTTAACGATGAATAAGATTGCCATCCTGTACCAACAGTTAACCAATTCCCGCTTAATGGGTTAGCCTGCTCAAGCAATCTTACTGGTGAACATACCTGTTCCGCAATTATTGCTTGCCATTGCAAAAACTCGCCAATTTCCAACCGCACTTTTTCAGCTTTTAAGGCGGAAAAATACACTTCATTCATACGAGCATCAATCGCACAAAGCACCTGTTCTGCTTGATGTTGTTGGTAAGCTGCTTGAGCCATGGCAGTCAAATTGGATACCGCAATGACAGGTAAATCTGCACCAAAAGCTAACCCTTGAGCTACACTCGCCCCTACTCGCACACCTGTAAAACTACCTGGACCACGCCCAAATACCAACGCATCTAGCTGGTTAAGCTGTAAGCCCGATTGCCCTAAAATCTGATCAATCATAGGTAAAATGCGTTTAGTATGGGTGCGTTGTGCCACCTCATCTAAATGAGTAATTTCGCCCTGATGCAGTAACGCCACAGAACAGGCTTCTGTTGAAGTGTCCAAGGCGAGTAAAGTTAGCTTTGTCATAGTGTTCCATTTTTATTATTGCGGTGCAGTTTCTGCCAGCACAGGATATTTTGCATTCATCTCGTCCGACCATTTTACTAGATTTGGAAAACTTTTACCAAAATTAATGCCTAATTTTTCCGCACGTAATGTCCACCAATCAATCACACAAACAGCAAAGATTGTACCAATGTTCAATTCCGTGCCAAATTCCGCTAAATTTTGTTCTAATTGAGCAAAACTTTTTAAATTGCGATCCATTAATTGCTGATGACGACTGGTCCACCACTCTGCTTCTGGTCGCAACATTTTCTCGGAAATAATTGGCAAGGTATTTTCCATAATCCCATCGGCTAAATTATGCAACGCCAATACATTCCAACGGGCTTTACCTTCTTTTGGAAATAGTGTTGCATTTTTGCCTTTATTATCTAAATATTCCGCAATCAACAGACTACCAAACAACCAACGTCCACAATTACGTTGCAATGCGGGTACTCGCCCTAAGGGGTTATCCTGATTATGGGGTGAATTAGGATCGAAAGATGATTTAATCGGTAACATCTCAATTTTATCATCTAATTGATGATGTTTAATAGTGACTAATACTTTACGCACAAACGGACTGGTTGTTGAATACCAAAGTTTCATAGGGTTTCTCCTTTGAATATATTTATACACGAAACAAATTAGCTAATTTATAGTACAAATACTTTAATTCTGCAACTCTTTCAAAAAATCAACAATCTTAGTTAAATCTCTGGTACGTTTCGCATTTGGTAAACTTTTCAAAAAGGTTTCGCCATAAGGACGATTGACTAAACGGCTATCACAAATAATCACTGCTCCTTTGTCTGTAACATCACGAATTAGTCGCCCCACCCCTTGTTTTAAAGCAATGACCGCTTCTGGAATTTGTAAATCATTAAACGGTTCCCCACCCTGTAATTTACAATCTTCAATGCGAGCTTTAAGTAAGGGTTCATCTGGTGATGTAAAAGGCAATTTATCAATAATGACCAACGAAAGAGCCTCGCCCCTTACATCAATGCCCTCCCAAAAACTAGATGTGGCAACGAGTACACTGTGTGGTTCATGAATAAAATGATCGAGCAATTTGACTTTTGACATTTCGCCTTGTAATAAAATAGAAAGCTGACTGTTTGCACGGAAATATTCAGCTAAACCTTTCATCATAAAATAAGAAGTACAAAGCATAAAACAACGACCCTTGTTGGCTTCAATTACAGGTAGTAACATTTCTGCTAATTGTTGCAAAGTGTGTTTTTGGTTGCTGCTTGGCAAATAACGTGGCACACAAAGCATGGCTTGTTCAGCATAATTAAAGGGACTATGTAGCACTTTTTGCTCGGCTTGTTGAATCCCTAAACGCTGGCAAAAATGATCGAAATTTCCACCGACTTCAAGGGTGGCAGAGGTGAAAATCCACGCTGCTTTTTGATTTGCCATTTGTTCACCGAATTTATCCGCCACGGTGAGTGGTGTAATATGCAAGCCAAATTGGCGGTTAAAGGTTTCATACCAATAGCAGTAGCCTGTAATGCTGGTGTCAGCAAGGCGTGTGAGCTGTTTTTTTACCGCAATAATGCGGTCATAAATGCTGTCTAGGGTTTGCGAACGTCCTAAAGCGAGTTTCACCACTTCGGCGGTGAAATCCAATTTTTCTTGTAAAATTTCTAGCCCTTTTTGCACCGCGATTTGTCGCAATAAATCTCGCCAGTTGCCACGTTGATTACTCTCTCCAAGTAATAAACGAAAATCTTGCACCATTTTTAACAGATGATCACTAGCTACTCCAAGCTGTTGCATATCTTTCACTTCGGTACGATAGACAATTTGTAAATCTTTACAAATATCAAATAGCTGGCGAGATGTGAGAGTTTGCCCAAAATATTGACTGGCAATATCAGGTAGTTGATGGGCTTCGTCAAAAATAATGACTTCCGCATCAGGAATAAGCTCGGCAAAGCCACTTTCTTTCACCGCCATATCCGCACAAAATAAATGATGATTGACTACGACCAAATCTGCTGCCAATGCCTTTTTACGAGCCAATGCCACATAACAATCGTTATAATGTGGACAATCCGAGCCTAAACAGCTATCAGTTGTACTGGTTAATTGTGGCAAAATCGGGCTATCTTCAGGCAATGTACTACATTCGGACAGATCCCCTGTTTGGGTGCTAATTTGCCATTTTTGTACTTTGCTTAAATCCACTAAAATGGATTTATCCCCAACTAAGCCCATATATTTCACCTGTTCCATTCGTTCCAAACACAAATAATTGGCACGTCCTTTGAGCAGGGCGATTTTACCTGTGTAATTTAATGCTTGTTTAATGGCTGGCAAATCACGTTTAAATAATTGATCTTGTAGGTTCTTTGAACCAGTCGAAATAATCGTTTTCTTTTTGGCTAATAAAGCTGGGACTAGATAAGCAAAGGTTTTTCCCGTACCAGTACCAGCTTCAACGACAAGTGCGGTGCGATTTTTAATAGATTTTTCCACCGCAGTTGCCATGTCAAGCTGTTCCTGACGGGGACGAAAACCGCTAATCTGCTGGCTTAACGCCCCAGTTTCAGAGAAAATTTGAATTATTTCAGATTGCTTCGACATTATTATTTATTTGATTATTCATTTTGCGGTATTGTATCATCTTGATATGATAAAAAGACAAGTTTATCAAACAAATTTAAGGTTGCTATGTCCCCATTACCCATTCTCACGCTTTCTCACCTACACAAAAGCTATGATGGTAAACATCAGGTGAATCATGATATTTCCTTTGAACTGGCAAAAGGGGAAATTTTAACCCTGTTAGGACCATCAGGTTGTGGCAAAACCACGTTATTGCGTGCGATAGCAGGCTTTGAACGACCAGAACAGGGGAAAATTTATATTGGAGATCGTTTGGTTTGTTCGCCAAAGACATTTATTCATCCTCGTGATCGGAACGTGGGGTATGTGGTGCAAGAAGGGATTTTATTTCCGCATTTGTCGGTGTATCACAATGTAGCGTATGGCTTAGGTGATGGTAAGGGAAAATTGTCTGAAGATCGGCAGAAAATTGGTGAAATTTTAGCACTGACAGGAATGACGGATTTTGCCGATGCTATGCCACATCAGCTTTCAGGTGGACAGCAACAGCGTGTGGCATTGGCTCGGGCGTTAGTAGTGTCGCCTGCGTTAATTTTGTTAGATGAACCCTTTTCGGCGTTAGATCAATATTTGCGATCTCAAATTCGAGATGAATTGTTGGCGATTTTAAAACGCAGTCAAACATCCGCCATTCTTGTCACTCACGATTGCGAAGAAGCCTTGCTTTGTTCGGATCGTATTGCCTTGTTATTTAATGGAAAATTGGTGCAATTAGATACGGCTCAGGGAATGTATTATCACCCCAATAGCTTAGAAATTGCACAATTTATCGGGGATACATTGATTATTGATGCCCTGTTAATTGCCTCTGAACAGGTACAATGTTTGTTAGGTCAAGTCAATATTCACCCCAATAATGCCCCCCTTGATTCACTGGGAAAATTGATGATTCGCCCCGAAAGTATTACGCTGATACCTGTAGATAAAAAGGCAAAATCTCCCTTAAATTTAACCGCACTTGCGTCATCAGGTACTCTGGTGAAATTGTTAAAACAGCAATTTCAAGGCAAACATAGCCGTGTTTGGGTGGATATTGCAGGGCAAACGCTGGATTTTTCATTATCTAACACCTTTCGTTTATACACGGGGGAAAGTTATATTTTGCAGGTTCATGAACGAGCTAAATTCTACCTATAAATATTATTGAAAATCATTCTTATCTAGTTTAGTATAAAAAAGACTTTTAAAAGGTCAATGGATATGATTCATCATTTATAAGAAGGTATTGCAATGAAAAAGTTATTGAAAAAAAACGTGATTTTAGCAGGCTTTACTGTCGCAGGTTTAATGTTATCTAATGTAGCAATGGCAGATCTGTTGGTATATAACGGTCAGCACAAAAATGCAGGCGTAGAAAAAGCAGCCCAATTATTTACCGAAAAAACAGGCATTAAAGTTGAATTAAAAACAGGTAAAACCCCTGAATTAGCAGGTTTATTGAAAGAAGAAGGGGCAAAATCGCCTGCGGATATTTTTATCGCTGAAAGCACAGGTCCATTCCTTTCCTTAAGTGAAGCTGGTTTACTAGCACCAGTGGGCGATGACGCATTAGCCAACGTAAAAGGCGAAAACGTGCCACAAGCCCCGAAAAAAGATTTTGTGCCAATCGGTGTGCGTAGCCGTGTGTTGGCGTATAACCCGAATAAAATTGCGGAAAAAGATTTGCCAAAATCTTGGACAGAAATGGTTAATGATCCAAAATGGAAAGGCAATTTCTCTTATCACCCAGGTTCTGGTGCATTAGTGGATCAAATTGCCATTTATAAAAAATTACACGGTTTAGATGCCACCAAAGCGTTCTTAAAAGCAATGAAAGAAAATGGGCAATCTATTACTGGTCATACGCCTGCATTGAAAAAAGTGGATGCGGGTGAATTAGGTGTGGCGATGATTAACCAATATTATTTGGAACGTCTTTATAAAGAAAAAGGACAAGAAAATGTACAAGCGAAAATCCACTATATGCGTAATGCGGATGCGGATTCTGCCTTGAGTTTCTCTGCGGCTGCGGTGTTGAAAGCGTCTAAACAGCAAAAAGAAGCTCAACAATTCTTGGCATTCTTAACCAGCAAAGATGGACAAGAAGCCTATATTTCCACATCAGGCGAATGGCCAACCAATGCGAAAGCCGTTTCACCTGTGAGCTATTTAGTGCCTCTGGATAGTTTAAATCCACCAAAAACCACCTTTAATAATTACGCCGAAATTGAAGAAGCAAAAACGTTGATTAAAGAAGCAGGTATTCAATAAAAAGGATTCGGGGTGTCGTTGTACACCCCGATTTTACGATGCAAACGAACATCAAACGTCCTCCAATTTGGCTAAGTGCGGTGGTAATTTTTATTATTTTGCCGATGTGTTTTCCTTTTCTGTATATTGCTCAATACGGTCTTTCCAGCAACGCTAGTCAAATTTCCCAATTATTATTTAACGCCCAAACCGCACGGTTATTATTAAACACCCTATTGCTTTGTTTTATTGTTACCAGCACGGCGATTTTACTGGCGTTAATCTGTGCTTTTTTGTTGGAACGTTGTCAAATTCGCTACAAAAATTTGTTGACCACCTTAATCAGTTTGCCTTTGTGTATTCCGTCTATCGTCAGCAGTTTCACGTGGTTTAGTGTGGATACCGTGTTATTTTCTGGCTTATTCGGTGCCTGTTTTGTGATGACATTAGTGTCTTTTCCGTTGGCATTTTTGCCGATTTCTGCCACCCTGAAACGATTGGACTCGGCATGGGAAGAAGTGAGCTATTCGCTTAATCGTTCTCGTTGGTATACGTTTATCAAGGTCATTTTTCCCCAATTACGCCCCGCCATTGGCAGTGCGATCTTATTGATTGCGTTACATTTATTAATTGAATTTGGGGCGGTGGCGATTTTGGGTTACAAAACCTTTAGTGTGGCGATTTTTAATGAATTTGAAGCCTATTACAACACCCAAGAAGCCGTGTTGCTTTGTTTAGTGTTGGTGTTATTGTGCTTTGTTATTGTCGGCTTTGAATTAAAATTGCGTGGCAATGAACAAATTGTGCGTGTGGGCAAAGGGTTGATTTCGCCCCCTGCCCCGATCTCATTGGGCAAATTTGAATGGCTCGCTATTGGCTTTATTTTGTCGATTTTTGTGTTGGGCATTTTGGTGCCTGTGGTGATTTTAATTCAGTGGATATGGGAAGGATCGGCGATTCATAGTGAGTATTTTCAATGGTCGGATTATTTCAGCGTGCTGTTTAGCACCCTTTGGCTGACCTTAAGTGCGGCGTTAATTACGCTAATAATTGCCTTTCCGTTGGTGTGGATTTCCATTCGTTACCGATCCCCCTTTACCCAATATATTGAACGTTTACCCTTTATTTTGCACGCCATTCCTGCGGTGGTAATCGGCTTTGCCGTTGCCAAATATAGCTTGTTGTATTTTCCATCTATTTATCAAACCCATTATGTGCTTTTCCCAGCCTATTTAATGCTCTATTTGCCTCTTGCTCAAACAGCTTTACGTTCGTCCATTGAGCAAATTCCCACAGGTATTGAGTGGATTTCTGATTCATTAGGTAAAACCCGTTGGCGACTGTTCCGCCGTGTGATTTTACCCTTGGTTTCCCCAGGGTTAATCGCAGGTTTCTCCCTGTGTTTTTTGCAAATGAGCAAAGAATTGACCGTAACCTTAATTCTTTCGCCACGCCAACTTTCAACCCTGTCCATTGAATTGTGGCACGCAGAAGAAGGGTTGCAATATTCTATTGTTGCGGTGTATGGCTTATCGTTGATTGTATTTTCAGGGATACCTGTGTTTTTGTTGAAACGCTATTTGGCGAAGTGAGTTTGTGTTACAATTTAGCGACATTAATTTATCACATAAAAAGGAAAAATTATGCACCGCACTTTAATCAAATCTATAAGTAATGAACTTCGTCTTTATCAATATAATGAAATCCCCGTATTAGAACTCAATCACCCTGTCGGCACGGCAAAAATTGCTCTACAAGGTGCTCATTTATTCAGTTGGCAACCTGCACATTGCAAGCAAGATGTATTGTGGTTAAGTGAGATTGAACCATTTAAACAAGGTTCGGCAATTCGTGGTGGTGTGCCGATTTGTTTTCCGTGGTTTGGTAATGGTGGAACGCCAGCACATGGTTTTGCTCGTATTAGTTTATGGGATTTAACCGATTATGACATTCATCAAGATAAAGTCAAAATTACCCTTTCTTTGTTAGCTGAAGATAAAACAGCCATAGCTAAAATCGAAATGATATTCTCGCAACAATGTGAATTAATTTTTACTAATTATCATCAAAACAATGCACAATTAGCCTTACATAGCTATTTTAAGGTGGGCGATATAGTACAAACTTTATTACATAATTTACCGATTAGTACCTTTAATCAATTAACTCAACAACAAGAAACTGTGCCATCACCACGTTCTATTGAGGAAAATGTCGATTGTATTTATTCCGCAGAAAACGGTGCTACATTAATTGAAGATAAATTCAATCAACGTATTATTACTGTTGAACATATTAATGCTTCAGAAATTGTAGTGTGGAATCCGTGGCATAAACCAACTAGCAGTATGTCAGACATCGGATATAAAACCATGCTCTGCGTAGAAACTGCACGGATTAAAAAACTATTAAGCACAGATCCTGTTGGTGTGAAAATTCAGGTGAAATCCACCGCAGTTTAAAAATAAGTTGCTAATTATCTTTTATTAGTTTAGATTTCGGTATTGTTCAGTTTTCTTTATTATAGGAGTTTTTATGAATCAGGATGTAATACCAAACAATGATAACCAACGTTCTACGCTATGGATTGCCTACGCCTTATTTGGTGCAGGTATTCTTTTTGGCGGATTACCAGCCATTGCGGGTGTTATTCTCGCTTATATCAAGAAAGAAGAAGTTTTGGGGATTTACCAAGATCATTATCGTTTCTTAATTAAAACCTTTTGGGGAACCTTATTAGGTTTCGTCATTGGAGGTATTCTCTCAGTTATTGGGATTGGAGCGTTAATTATTTTAGCTGTTTGTATTTGGTATATTTTCCGTGTTGTGGTGGGGGCTTTACGCTTAAAAGAAAATTCAACCATTACACCAACAGGTTGGTTTAAATAATTATCATCATAACAAAATAGACCCTGTTTGAAACAGGGTCTATTAATTTAATTACTTATCCAAAAACAACGCTGCTGCACCTCGCACACCGCCTGAATCACCATATTTAGCTTTTTTAATTAATGGCACTTTAGCACTTCGCATTAAATGTGGCGGTAAGGCTTTTGGTAAAGCCTCATATAGATGATCAAAATTAGATAATCCACCGCCGAACACAATCAAGTGCGGATCAAAAGCGGTGATAATATTACCAAGGGAAATTGCCATTAATTCTACAAAAAGTTTAACGAAATCCACCGCAGTTTGATCATTCGCATAAAAACGTTCAATAATTTCTTTGGCAGATAAATTTTCACCTTTTAAATCACGGTATAACATTTCAAAGCCACGTCCAGATAAATAGGTATCTAAACAAGCTTTATTGCCACAACCACAAGGATAAATTGGAGCATTATCCCAACCCAATAGTTTTAAAGCATGATAATTCAGTTGTAAATGTCCCAACTCCCCTGCCATACCGACTTTGCCAGAATGTACTTTACCATTAAACACTAATCCCCCACCAAATCCCGTGCCTAGAATTAGCCCTAATACGAAAGGATATTGCTGATTTTCTGCGTCCCATGCCTCGGATAACGCAAAGCAGTTAGCATCATTTTCGGCTCTTACTTCACGAGCTAATAATTCGGAAAGATCACGCAAAATCGGCTTATTATCTGCGACTCGAATATTGGTAATTTCAGCTAATCCAGTTTCTCGATTAACAAATCCCGGCACACCTAATCCCACAGTGCCTTTACAACCGAATTTTTGGTCGGCACGATTAACTAATCCAACAATCGCTTGTAACCACTGTTGATAGCTTTCTTTGGGGGTTTCAATCCGTTCACTATATTGTTTTTCTAATTTTTCATTAAAGGCAGCCAATTCAATTTTGGTACCACCAATATCTAAACCATATAACATAAAAAAACTCCTATTTTTTTCACCGCACTATTTTACCAATTCAACGCTATTTTGCTGAAAAATCTGTTTTTGTTCAATATAAAAGAATAATGGTAAATGGACTAACCACGCAATTAATGTGCTAATTAATAAATCTATTGGGTGGTGCATACCTAAGCGTAAACGGCTTACCAACATTAACACTGACCAAAGCAAGATACCCAGCACTAAAATTTTTGAAGACATACGACAACGTCCCACAATTTGAGTAAACCCTACCGCTAATAATAACCAGCTGGCAGCGAATATCGTATGACCTGATGGGAAAGAATAACCAGTTTCATTTTCACGATGATGAACCAACCACGTAGGCACTTCCGCTTTATTCGCATAAAATTGACTAACAATCATGGCTCGTTGCTCACGAGTTTGATCATAAAAATAATCTGTAGTAACTCCACTTTGTTCAGCTAAGGCGGAAGCATAAGGTCTGGGTTCGGCAAAAACCGTTTTTGCGGCGGTTTTAATGCCCTGTGTAATCAGCATGGAAATTGCCATAATAATTACCGCACTAATCCATTTTGATTTACTGGAAAAAATTGGTAAGAAACATAAGGATAATACCCCGCAACTGATGACCGCATAAGGTACGCTACCCGTTTCCGTTAACCAATATAAAAAATAATCAAATGATGTCAAATGGCTGTCACCGTGCCATTGCCACGAAAAAATCCAAGTAAAAAATGGCACAAAACAAAGTAAAAAAGTATATAATGACAAGCGTCTTAGCATAGCAAGCTTCCTATGTATGTAATAAAAATTGTATTTTATCATTAGAAAACTAAAAGAAAAATAAGGATTTATTCTATGGCAAAAATTCAGCTTGTGACTGAAGCCAATTTACCTACTGAATTTGGTATGTTTAAAATTGTCGGTTTTGAATTACCAGATAGTAAGAAAGAACATATTGCGTTAGTAATGGGAGATGTAACTGACGGCAAACCTGTTTTATCTCGTATTCACTCCGAATGTTTGACTGGAGATACTTTATATAGTTTAAAATGTGATTGTGGTTTTCAACTTGCCACTGCCCTACGTCAAATTAGTGAAGAAGGACGTGGCATATTAATTTACCACCGAGAAGAAGGACGTGGCATTGGTTTAATTAATAAAATTAAAGCCTATGCGTTACAAGATCAGGGAATGGATACTATTGAAGCCAATTTAGCACTAGGTTTTGCTGCTGATGAGCGTAATTTTTCAGTTTGTGCGGATATTTTTGAGCTATTAGGTGTTAATCAAGTTCGCCTACTCACCAATAACCCAGTTAAAATTGATACCATGAAAAAAGCAGGTATTAATGTGGTTGAGCGAGTTCCTTTGAATGTCGGGGAAAATCGTTACAATCGAGCTTATTTAGATACTAAAGCGAAAAAAATGGGACATTATATTGTTCATCACAGTGGGGAAGCTCAGAATAATGAAAAACATTTTTTAAACTGTCCACATTGTTTATCAGAAATACCTAAACCGCAACATGAGCAATAATCAAATTTTATGATATAGATCATAAAATTAGCGTATAATTACAAATATTTATTGTTGCTAGATTGTTACAAATATAGAATAATTTATTATATTTTTCACATTAACTGTGATATCTATTTTTAAGGGGAGTTAACAATGGCTACGCCACAAATTCTGATTGTTGAAGATGAAACTATTACCCGAAATACACTAAAAAGTATTTTTCAAGCTGAAGGTTATAACACCCTTGAGGCTTGTGATGGTAATCAAATGCAACAAATTTTAGCTAATAAAGAAGTCCATTTAATTGTCATGGATATTAATTTACCTGGTAAAAATGGTTTAATGTTAGCTCGTGAACTACGTGAGCATACTAAAACAGCATTGATGTTTCTAACTGGTCGTAATAATGAAGTAGATAAAATCTTAGGCTTAGAAATCGGTGCAGATGATTACATCACTAAACCATTTAACCCTAGAGAATTAGCCATTCGAGCTCGTAATTTATTACAGCGAACAATGGGAGAAGACAAAGGTAAGCAAAAAGTAGATGCTTATCATTTTAATGGTTGGGTATTAGATATTAATCAACATGCGTTGATTAATCCTGACGGTGAAATATTGAAATTACCACGCAGTGAGTTTCGTGCAATGGTACATTTCTGTCAAAACCCAGGTAAAATCCAAACTCGCGAAGAATTATTGAAAAAAATGACAGGGCGTGAGTTGAAAGAAAATGATCGTACCGTTGATGTGACCATTCGCCGCATTCGTAAACATTTTGAAGATCACGCTGGTACGCCCGAAATCATTTCCACTATTCACGGCGAGGGCTATCGTTTTTGTGGAACGTTAGAATAAGCCTTTTCTTACAATATCAAGTGCGGTGTAAAATTTATAATATTTTTACCGCACTTTTTCTTTATAATTCCCTTTGTTTATTTGTACATTGTCCCCATATTAGGTAGAATTATGCAATCTTTCGAAATCAGCCGAATATTATGACAAAGAAAAAAATCAAAGCAGGTTCAAATACTATTGCCTTAAATAAACGTGCTAGACACGATTATTTTATTGAAGATGAAATTGAAGCTGGGCTTTCCTTGCAAGGTTGGGAAGTCAAATCAATGCGAGCAGGAAAAGCAAATATCAGTGATAGCTATGTTATTTTCAATCATGGTGAAGCCTATTTGTTTGGTGCAACAATTCAACCTTTAAGCGTGGCATCTAGCCATATTATTTGTGACCCTACTCGCTCGCGGAAATTACTATTAAATAAACGAGAATTAGATACCTTATTTGGTAAAGCAAATCGTGATGGTTATACCATTGTTGCCCTGTCACTTTACTGGAAAAGTGCGTGGGCAAAGATTAAAATAGGACTCGCAAAAGGGAAAAAATTACACGATAAACGTGAAGATATTAAAGATCGGGAATGGAAAGTACAGAAAGATCGCATAATGAAACATGCAAATCGTGGATAATCTGTTACAATCTCAAATCGATGTAAAAATTTTGTTAACTACTTGGAGAATATGAATGGCACAGGATCAAGATCCTTGGGCAGCACCTGGGACGAATTCAGGTAATTCGTCAGGGCAAAAGCCTAACAATCAATCAACGGATGAACCTAAAAACAAGCGAAATGATGAACAATCTCCTCCTGATTTAGAAGAAGCCTTTACTAATTTGCTGCAAAAATTATCAGGCAAAAAAAATGGTAATAGTTCAAATAATCAACAAAACAATAAATTCTCAGAAATCAATGTGGGTAAATTATTGCCTATTGCCGTACTTGTGGGAGCTGTGATGTGGGGATTAAGCGGCTTATATACGGTGAAAGAAGCAGAACGTGGTGTAGTCACGCGTTTTGGTCAATTACATTCTATTGTGCAACCTGGTTTGAACTGGAAACCAACTTTTGTGGATAAAGTGATTCCAGTTAATGTGGAGCAAGTAAAAGAATTAAAAACCCAAGGTTCTATGCTGACCCAAGATGAAAATATGGTAAAAGTAGAAATGACGGTGCAATATCGTGTACAGGATCCTGCCAGATTTTTATTTAGTGTTACTAATGCAGAAGACAGTCTTGGACAAGCTACAGACAGTGCTTTGCGTTATGTGGTTGGTCATATGACGATGGATAATATTCTAACCACAGGACGTTCTGTGGTACGTGAAGACACTTGGAAAGCCTTAAACGAAATTATCAAGCCTTATGATATGGGCTTGGAAGTGCTTGATGTCAACTTCCAGTCTGCTCGTCCTCCAGAGGATGTCAAAGATGCTTTTGATGATGCTATTAAAGCACAGGAAGATGAACAACGTTATATCCGTGAAGCAGAGGCCTACGCTCGTGAACGTGAACCGATTGCTCGTGGTAATGCACAACGTATTTTAGAAGAAGCAACGGCTTATAAAGAGCAAATTGTGTTAGAAGCAAAAGGTGAAGTCGAACGTTTCCAACGTTTATTACCTGAATTTAAATCGGCACCTGATGTATTAAAAGAACGTTTGTATATTCAAACCATGGAAAATATGCTGGCAAAAACGCCAAAAGTCATGATGGATGCTGGGAATAATTTAACTGTATTACCAATAGAGCAATTATTACGACAAAAACCACAAACAACACCAGAAACTGAAGTTCAACGTTTTGAGAAAAGTATTCCTAGCATAACTCCAAATAGTGCGGTGAATTCTAAGCCAGTTTCTACTACACCAGATTCAACCAACAATTCACGTCAAGGGAGATTTAACTAATGCGTAAATTTTTAACTCCGATTGTGATCGTTTTAGCGTTGGTACTTTATTCTAGTATTGTAGTCGTGCAAGAAGGTAATCGTGGTATTATGTTGCGTTTTGGTAAGGTGCAACGTGATGCGGATAATAAAGTAAAAGTCTATTCCCCTGGGTTACACTTTAAGGTGCCAGTGTTGGATAGTATGAAATTACTTGATGCTCGTATTAAAACCTTAGACGGTCAAGCTGATCGCTTTGTTACCGTAGAGAAAAAAGACCTTTTAGTGGATTCTTATGTGAAATGGCGTATCAGTGATTTTGGTCGTTTCTTTACTTCTACAGGTGGCGGTGATTTTACGCAAGCATCAAATTTATTACGCCGTAAAGTCAATGACCGTTTGCGTTCTGAAATTGGTTCTCGCACCATTAAAGATATTGTATCGGGTACACGCGGTGAATTAATGGCGGATGCGAAAAAATCTCTTAGTACAGGACAAGATAGCACAGCAGAATTGGGCATTGAAGTGATTGATGTTCGTGTAAAACAAATCAATTTGCCTGATGAGGTTTCATCTTCTATCTATCAACGTATGCGTGCAGAACGTGATGCTGTCGCTCGTGAACATCGCTCACAAGGTAAAGAGAAAGCGGCGTTTATTCAAGCTGATGTGGATCGTAAAGTCACCTTAATTACCGCTAATGCAAATAAAACTGCTCAGGTATTACGTGGTGAAGGCGATGCGACAGCGGCTAAGTTATATTCTGATGCTTTTGCTCATGAAACAGAATTTTACAGTTTCTTACGCAGTTTGAAAGCATACGAAAATAGCTTTACGGGATCTGAAAATATGATGCTTTTAAAACCAAATAGTGAGTTCTTCCGCTATATGCAAGCACCGAAAAAATAGTTAAGAAAAGAAGTCTAATCTTTTGGTTAGGCTTTTTTATTGAGCTTTAAACTAAAAAATAGTAAAGTATCTAGGTTGTATTTTAAAACACTAACAGGAAATTATTATGGGAAAAAGTGTTGTTGTCCTTGGCGCCCAGTGGGGCGATGAAGGGAAAGGCAAAATCGTTGATTTATTAACCGATCGTGTCAAATATGTAGTTCGCTATCAAGGTGGACATAATGCAGGTCATACTTTAATTATCAACGGTGAGAAAACCGTATTACGTTTAATTCCAAGCGGTATTTTACGTGAAGGCGTAACTTGTTTGATCGGTAACGGTGTTGTGCTTTCACCATCCGCTTTAATGCAAGAAATGGGCGAATTAGAAAGCCGTGGCATTAAAGTGCGTGAACGTTTGTTGATTTCTGAAGCTTGCCCATTAATTCTGCCTTATCATGTGGCGATGGATCATGCTCGTGAAGCTGCATTAGGTAACAATAAAATCGGTACAACTGGGCGTGGTATTGGTCCAGCTTACGAAGATAAAGTGGCTCGTCGAGGGTTACGGGTAAGCGATTTATTTAACCGTGAAAAATTTGCCGAAAAACTTAAAAATATTTTAGATTATTACAATTTCCAACTGGTTCACTATTATAAAGCCGAACCTGTGGATTATCAAAAAACCTTAGATGATGTTATGGCAATAGCAGATGTGTTAATTGGTATGGTGGCTGATATCAGTACCCTATTAGACACTGCTCGCAAAAATGGTGACAATATCTTATTTGAGGGCGCACAAGGGACAATGTTAGACATTGACCACGGTACTTATCCATTCGTCACCAGTTCAAATACTACCGCTGGTGGGGTGGCAACGGGTGCTGGTTTTGGTCCACGTAACCTAGACTATATTTTAGGTATTATTAAAGCCTATTGTACTCGTGTCGGTGGCGGTCCATTTGCTACAGAATTATTTGATGATGTAGGTGCCGAAATTGCACGTAAAGGCAATGAATTTGGAGCGGTCACGGGTCGTCCACGTCGCTGCGGTTGGTTTGATGCGGTGGCAATGCGTCGTGCCATTCAAATCAACAGTATTTCTGGTTTCTGTATGACAAAATTAGATGTACTAGATGGTTTTGATGAAGTAAAAATCTGTATCGGTTATAAATTACCGAATGGGAATGTGGTGGACTTCGCTCCCCTTTCTGCCAAAGACTGGGAAGGCGTTGAACCAATTTACGAAAGTATGCCAGGTTGGAAAGAAAATACCTTTGGTGTCACCGATGTGAATCAATTACCACAAGCTACTCGCAATTATGTAAAACGTATTGAACAAGTTACTGGTGTACCTGTTGCAATTCTTTCCACAGGTCCAGATCGTGTACAAACCATGATTTTACAAGATCCATTTGCGGTATAATAAAATATCCCCCATTCTGTTGTTCGACAGAATGGGGTTTCTATTTAGGATCATAAATGCAATCAACGTCACAACAGAATAAGCTAGTTTATTATTTAACTAAAATAACCATAAGGCGATTGATTTATACATTCGCTAGCTTGATTGTGCTTGTGATTTTAATGCTTATCTCTATCGATCAATTTGTCAGTTATAAAGTGCGTGATGATATCTATCATAACATTGAGCAGACACCTTATCGTCCTTATGCAGTAGTGTTAGGTACTGCCAAATATGTGACTAAAAACACGCCTAATCAGTTCTATAATTACCGTTTAGAAAGCACTAAAGCTCTGTTTGATGCTGAAAAAATCGACTATATTTTATTAAGTGGTGACAACCGAACCTTACAATATAACGAGCCAAGAACCATGCAGAGAGATCTCATCAAAATGGGGATTGAACCACAATATTTATTTCCTGATTATGCAGGATTTCGCACCTTAGACAGTATTATCCGAGCTAAAGAAGTGTTTAAGGCAGAACCAATGATTATTATTTCGCAACGTTTCCACTGTGAACGAGCCTTGTTTATTGCTAAATACCATCACATTGATGCCATTTGTTTTGTAGCAGATAATCCTAATATTTATACTGAAACTCGTTTGCGTGAAATTTTTGCTCGTTTTTTAATGGTGTGGGAATTAATTACTGAAAAGAAACCGCACTTTTTGGGAGAGCCTGAGCCATTGCCAGCACCGTTAAATCGTCATATTCACCCAAATCAAAGTGCGGTGGAAAATCTGTAAGATTTTTTGCCTATTAAATTTTGTTCACATCAAACTTCGCCAAATCAATCCAATCTTCCGTGCCATAAAATTTACTCAACGCCTTACGTAAAGTTTCTGCTCGTTTTGGTAAGCCTTTTTCGGCATAGATTTTTACCTGTTCATAAACCGCTAATTTAAATGGCATCGTATCGCCAACTTCCCCGTTTAAATTATCGCTGCTGGCAAAATAACGGAAATTGGCTGCGGTGGATAAAATCCATTCTAAGGCTTGCGGTTTAACTTCGGCTTTTTCAAAGTCACGTTGCCGTTGTTCTGAGCGTCCATCAGGTTCATACCAATAACCAAAATCTTCTAATTTACGGCGTTCTTTACCAGCTACTAGCCAATGAGCAATTTCATGTAATGCACTGCTGTAAAAACCACGAGCAAAATAAATGGCATTGTAAGGTACATCATCATTAGCGGGTAAATAAATCGGTTCATCACCACCTTTGACTAATTTGGTGTTAAATTGTTCATAAAAACATTGATTAAATAGTTGAATAATATCGTCTAATTTATGAGTTTCAGCATTTTGTGGCATTAATTTATCCTTTATTTTTTCATTTCATTTATTTTACCATATAAAAAACACTATTGAGTTCGACTTAAATTTAATACTTTCGAAAATAATCGTTTAAATAATAATGGAATAGCTTGCGAACCACGTCTTGCCATTTCATTAGATAACGCAATGGCAAGATCAGGTTTTGATGTACGTTGAATTGCTCGTTGAATAATTTTGTGCATCGGACGAGATTGATGAGGTGTTTCTTTCCAGTTAGCTAATTTTACAAAAATATCGGCGAAGCCCTCAGTATAAAAAAAATGTTCAATATCTGGGCGAGGTAACGTGGTTAAGCGGTTGCTTAAAATATCTTGCTCATCTGCCAATTCTCGCACGGTATCCGCATATTTATGCCCAGCCTCATCACCATCTGTTAATACATACCACTCAATCCCCATCGCTTTGGCATATTTGATTAAGGGTTTCAAACCAGACTGTGCAAATTCAACGATACGAATGCCTTCCGCAGGTAAATTAATATCTAGTAATTTGGCTAATTCCGACAATACCCAGACTTCGGTTTCACCTTCTACTAATATCCACATTTTGGAAAATAAGGCAAGACTACGATTATGTCGAATATGAAAGGTTAAACGGCGTAAGTCATCTTTATTAATATCGTGGTAGCTTAGACTATATGCAACGGTTTTATCTAAGTAACGAACTAAACGACAAATAGATGATAAATTTACTTGGGAAATCAGTTCAACAGAATTGGTTGTAGTGATCCGTTGGATAGGTAAATATTGTGATAATTCCCACACAATAGATGCCATTCTAGGATGTAAACGAGAACCAAGATCTTCAAAAATAATAATCGGGCGAAGTGCCTTGATATTCGTTTGTTCTTGTTCTTGCCAAAATAATGAACGTAAAAAAACCATTAATTGTTTCTGAATATAATGTGTATTATCTTGGCGTAAACGAAAACATAAACTATTTAATTGCTCCCATAATAAAGTAGGATCAACTTGAAAATCGGTAAAATGGTGGCTATCTAAAAAATAATATTGCAACAAATGTCCCACTGCAAGAAATTCATTTTTTAAACTTTCATCACCTTGCCATGATAGTGGTAAACATCCCATTTTAGCATTATTTAAACGAGCATCTCGGAAACGATATACGGGATAATTTTTTATTAAATATTGTGCGATTTTCTGGCTATTTTTTTCAATCACAACCTCCCCTAATTCATTTAGAAAGGTATAACTGGTAATTAAATTATCCCCTTGTTTTTCACCCGACACACGCAAATATAATCTTTGTAAACCATCTTTATGAGATACCAATAAATGTCGATATAAATGATTATCACGAAATTCATTTTGTTTCTGTTCACAAAAACAAAATAACAAGGTAATATCTTGGGAATCTTGTGGAGAAATATGTAAATCTTGTGCAACAAATTGATATAAAGTCTGGCTACCATTTAATATCAAACTTAAAGCAGACAATAAACTTGATTTCCCCCACGCATTTTCACCGATTAATACCATATTCGGTTTAAAATAAATAGATAAACGTTTAATACCGCGAAAATTGGCAATATCTAATTGACGTAAATACATTATTTCCCCCATTTTTCTGTTTGAATAAAATGTTATACTACTCCCCTATTTTTGTACAAGGAAAATTATGCTCGAAGGCTTACTTATTGTCTTAATCCCTATGTTGTTGGGGTATTTGATCAAAACTCATCATTATGGATTTTTAACCGCTATTAATAAAATTGTGATGGCATTGCTATACACTATTTTGTTTGTAATGGGGGTATCTCTTGGTCAATTAGAGGATGTTGCCACAAAATTACCTGTCATCGGGTTATCGGCTTTGACTTTCAGTATTTGCATTATTAGTTGTAATATCATTGGGTTAGTAACATTTGATAAACTTAATCCTGCACCATTAAAACATTTACATCAGAATATTCCGCCACGTTGGAAATTGTTATTAGATAGTGCCAAATTATGCTCAATGGTACTAATTGGCTTTGTGGTAGGATTGTTTAGCAAAGATTCTGTTAATTTACCTTTCGGGATCAGCACTTATGTACTCATTGCGTTGATTTTCTTTGTAGGAATTCAACTACGTAATAACGGTATTTCGTTACGTGAAGTCCTGTTCAATAAACGTGGAATTTATACTGGACTAATTATGATCATTACCTCATTAATTGGCGGTATTATTTCTGCATTATTATTAAAATTGCCAATCACACAAGGGTTAGCAATTTCTTCTGGCTTAGGTTGGTATTCGTTATCTAGTGTCGTAATTAATAATGCTTGGGGAGCGGAATTTGGTAGTATTGCCTTTTTTAACGATCTTTCAAGGGAAATTGTAAGTTTATTTGTCATTCCCTTTTTTATATTTCACTACCGTTCAACTGCGGTTGGTTTGGCTGGTGCAACGGCATTAGATTGTACATTACCGATTATTCAACGTTCAGGCGGAATGGAAGTTATTCCCCTTGCAATCAGTTTTGGCTTTGTAACTAATATTGCTCCGCCGATTTTATTAGTATTTTTCTCCTCCATTCCGTTATAACGATTTTTTAAAACTCTTAAAAAATGCACCGCACTTTAGATAACTACAGCCCAACCTATCTAAAAGTGCGGTGCATTTTTCTTTAAATTTTACACAACCTCTGTTATACTAAAATAACTTTTTTGGGGCTGATTTTGGATTCGACGGGATTGGCAAAGCCCAAAGTGCACGTCAAGGTGCGGTAGGCCTTGTAAATAAACCGCAAAATAATAGTCGCAAACGACGAACAATACGCTTTAGCAGCTTAATAACCTGCATTTAGCCTTCGCTCCCTAGCTTCCGCTCGTAAGACGGGGATCAAGCGGAGTCAAACCAAAACGAGATCGTGTGGACGCTTCGGCTTGGAGATCGAAACACTAAATTAAATCAAGCTAGTTTATTCTTCGCGTGTCTGTCCGCAGGGGGTAAGCGAAATTAAAGACTGACTAAACGTGTAGTACTGAAGGTAGAGTAATTTCGGACGGGGGTTCAACTCCCCCCAGCTCCACCACTAACAAATATCATAAAGTATCAGATAGTATCAAAAGCCTTGTATTTTCAAGGCTTTTTACTTTTATAAGGTATCACGAAGTATCTCAAAGTATCACGCAGTCTTAAAAAAATAGTAGTAAAAATGGAAGTAAGAAATTACAATGTAAGAAATCTTACTACCATTTTTAAAATCTATGGCAAAAATTGTAAAACAACTCTCTACGGCTCAGGTTAATTCTGCTAAGCCAAAAGATAAGATCTACTATCTTTCTGACGGTTTAGGGTTACGATTGGCAGTAAAACCGAATGGGTCAAAAACGTGGTTATTTAACTACACTCGCCCCTTTGTAAAAAAACGAACAGATAAAACAATCGGCACATATCCTGCTATAAGTCTAGCCAATGCTAGGGCTAAAGCTCAATCCTTTCGGGAAATGTTGGCAAATAATGTCGATCCACATCAACAAGAATTGGAGCAGCTAAAATTAGCCAGATTAGCTATTTCTAATACTTTTAAAGCGGTGGCGAATGAATGGCTGACTTATCGTGAGAAAATCGGATTAGAACGAGGGGATTATTCTGAAAAGACCAAAATTGATACGATTAGGCGAGTGAATGATGCCGTCAATATGATCGGCGATTTGCCATTTAGAAAACTCAAGCTACAACATGGTTTAGCCGTGTTAGAGATTCATCGTACCAATGGACAATATACTGAAATGCGGAAACGGTATTTTGTGTTGAAAAATATTGCAGAATATGCGGAACGGTTTGGTTATTGGGATAAAAATGAATGGCGGTATCTGGGTGAAGACCTGCCAAGTGCAGATAAAAGCAGTCATCATTCAGCTATTCATTATAAGGAGTTGCCAGAATTTCTGCTCACATTACGAAAAAGTAATATTCATCAATCTTCTTTACTGGCTATTCTTTGGGGTTTATTAAATGTAACTCGTGCTAGTGAAACAGTTGGTATTAAATTTTCAGATATTTCAGAAAATGAAAACTTATCAAATGAGCTTGTTTTAACGGTAAAAGTCAATAAAGGGGGGAAAGGTGAACGTGAACACTTAATCCCATTGAGCAGGCAAGCTAAAACGTTGTTGGAATATGCCAGAAAACAGGCGAGAAATGATTATTTATTTCCTGCGGTAAAACGTGGGGCAATAAAACACCTTAACGCTCAAACACCTAACGATGTCATTAAATCTATGGATAATGGAAAGTACAAAGGGGTGATGACAAATCACGGTTTCCGCACGTTATTTAGTTCTTATTGCAATGACAATCGCCTTGAATTAGGATTAGATTCGGAAATTATTGAGATTTGTTTAAGCCATTTGAATAATGACAAGGTACGTAATGCCTATAACCGTGCCGAATACCTACCCTATCGGTTAAAAACTTTTCAAGCGTGGGCGGACTACGTAGAATTATGTGCGAAAGGGTTATTTGATGAGATTAAGGGATAAGACCGCATTTCTGCGGTCTTGTAATTACTATCAGGCTTCCTTAATCTTCCCGCCTGAAAGCGTATAAGGATTAACATATCCTGCATAGGTTTCAGGCTCAAAGTTTTCAGGTTGTGGCTTAACTAATTCACTCAACGCCCATTCATAAGGGATTTTATCCCAGTCAGGCACAGACATAATAGTAAATGTATTAATCGACAACGAATCCTTACCTTGCTCTTTTTTATCTTTCGATACATAAGATGAGATAGTTATACTTGTCGAATTGTTGACATAGTCCACATTCAAGCCTGTTACGGTATGATGAGATGCTGTTGCCCCTGTACGTGGTTCTTCGATTTGTTTTTCAATGTACTTCATAGTTTTTTTTTCCTTTTGTTGGTTGATGAAATTATTGTTTATCGTAATATCCGAATTAAATTTGTTATTTCTTTGATTAATTTAGGCAAAACAAAGATAAATACTGGCAAAGAAATTGCAAACGCCATTTGCCACAAGCCTTATTGCATAATTAACTCCTTGATTAAAGGTAAGATTAAAGATATATTATCCATACTTAATTAGTTATCTCTGATTAATGATTAAAAATAAAAACCCCGAAAGTTCGTACCTTTCGGGGTTTTGTTTTAGGTTGATTATCTTAGACAGTTCATATTACAATCAATCAAAATTGATTAATTAAATAAGTATTACAACATGCCAAAAAATGAAAATCTTGAATTTGTATCCTTTGATGACTATTTAGCAGAACAAATGACAGATCCTGAATTTGCTCGAGCTTATGCTCGCACTCAAGAACAGAAACAGCTTTTAGCCACGTTACGAAATCACAGAACACAACTGCACTTAACCCAACAAGACATTGCCGATAAAACAGGCATTAAAGCCCAAAATATCAGCCGTCTTGAACGTGGTTTATCTCGTCCTAGCCTTGAGACGATTACTCGTTATGCTCAGGCTTTGGGTGGTTCTATTGTGTTTCAGTCGCAACATTGATATTAAAACTGTGATGAAAAATATTGCTGTTTTACCAGAAACTGCGAGCTATCGGGTTTATTTTTGAATATTTTTAAATTTGGTTTAGATTGAATAGTTACTCGGTAAATGTGCAGTTTCACAGATTAAAATTGAGCCTTCAGTGTTGTTAGCTTCCCTATATAATGCACCAGCACCCGAATCTGATGAATCAATTGGCACATAACCCACCCCTAATTTCCCTGAACTATCTACCCATATCCCCTCATGAAGTTTATGGCAAGAATATCCTACGTCTATGTGTCCAGTCCTAGGACGTGGCAAGCAGGTTGCTTGTTGTGTTCCTAAAGTAAAATTATTTACATAATATCCATTTTGATCGACTGCTGGAGTGTACGCAGGTAATGAAATAGCATTTGTAATACTAAGCAATCCCCATGTACTATCAAGCATTAGATTATCGTTTGCAGCCCCCTTTCCATCAAAAATTTGTAAGCCATAATTACCGACAGCCTTTCTAGCTTGTGCAAATAAATAGTACTGAATACTTCCTGAATAATCCAAGTTAAACCATTTAAACACAGTAAAACTATCTAAACCCATAGTATTTCTCAGGTGATAATGCTCGGTCATATACGTTATTACACCTAAATATCCCCTTGGTGGGCGAATAAATAAAATAGGATTTTCATAGGTTTCCCATTTACCTGCTGGATAACCTACTACAGCCATAGCAAGTTTTTGTCTCCCGCCGTAGAATACGTCAAAATCACTGTTATAAATCTGTCCTGATTTAATTAGACTATATGCTCTAAAATCGGAACTGTATTGAATATTACCATTATCAAAATACGTTTCAAAAAATGCCATTAGTAAAATCCTACCATTACTCGATAGCCACCAAAAACAGCATAGTTATAGTCACTAACATGCCCGCCTTGCCTTGTATTAAATTGCCAAGTTACTGTATTGCCACTTACATAGAAGTCTGGAAACTGATCAACGCTTTCTGCACATACTTTTTGATAATCCGAAACAGTATGATCATATTCAGGTGGCTTTTCAGCTATCCAATTCATACTTCGTACTGGAATGAAAATGGGGGTTCCCCATGTTATGCAATCATGAGTAAACGTACCTTTAATGATACCTCCCGCATATTGCGGAAACCAATCTCTTCGTTGATAATTTGGGTTTAAATTATAATCAATATAAAACGGGATCTCAAAACTAGTTACCATATTTACTATTCGGCTAGTAGCATCAAGTACTATGTTACCGTTCCCGTCAAAAATCTGTAATCCTTGCATTACCACACTCCTAATCTAACTCGAATTTTCCCATTGCTATCATAAACAACAATATTATTATTGTTTATAATCATACCTACATTAGATTTGCTATTGCGAATAGAAACCTCTCCAGCAGAATTAACCGAAAATCTACCGTCACCAATGTTCAAACTCCCCCCATTAATAACAGGCGAATTTATCGTCTGGCTTGCCTTAATATGCCTGCCTAAGATCGTGCCGTCTGCAATTAAATCACCATTAACCGCTACCCTGTTATCCACTACCGATAGCATAGGTACCACATTGTTATCACTGGCATTTTTCACCACGCCGAATTTATCTGCCATGACAATGACTGATGATTCCGTGGTTTTATTATCCGCCGTTGCACCAAGAGCAATCCCAGCAATGGCAGTGCGTCCGCCTGATAATACTTGCGTTTTAATAGTATGGGTGGCACTGAGCTTGTTATCCACTGTGGCGACAGCATTACTTACCGTGGATATTTGTGCTTTGTTATCGTTGACTGTGGCTGTGACAGTGTCAATGCGTTTACCTATGGCGGTATCAGCATTAGATAATGTCGTTTGTACGCTGTCTATTTTGGCAGATAAAATGGATACGCTTTGTTCCACATCCTCTGGGGCTGGTGTCCAATCCGTTGCGATAGTGCCTTTCTCTAGTTTGATTTTTCTGACCTCGAGATAGCTGCCGCTTTCAGGTTTGTTACTGCCAATAAGTACAGAGATATTTTGACGCTCTCCCTTTATCGTGATTTTTCTCACCGCTCGATGCCACTCGTTGTCATTGATAACATCATAAGTCGAAAAACCACCGACATTGCCATTTTGTTGGCTTAACACATACGTGTAATTTAGATTTGGCAAGTCAGTACGATACTCAAAAGAGAGTATATATGTTTCGCCGTCTTCTAAATTTACACCTGTATGATACGGTGTTCTTACCCCAATATTTGCATTTAAGGAAACCACTTTCATCACGTTATTTTCAATGTGTGACACACTTGGGTTCCATAGTTGCCATTCGGGCTGTTGAGAGTTTCTTAGTAAGTTCAGACCACCTACTCGAATATTGTCAATTTCCGACTGAGCATCTGATTTCCAGACCGATTGCAAACTTTGTTGAGCAATACTAGCCACTTCCGACTTGCTGGCTTTGGTCGATTGGATATTTGCGATACTGCTTTCAGCGGTTCCCACTCTAGCCGTAATCGCTGTAATCTTATCTGCATTGGCTTTGTCCGCATCAGCCCGAGCTGTTTGTTCCGCTGTAATTTTGGCGTTTAACTCTGTTTGGGCTTTAGTCAGGTTGTTATTAATGCTAGTTGCATTCGCATTAACCTTGGTAAAATTTGCACTCAATTCGTCAAACTTGGTCGCAGTAGAACTGTTTAGGTCAGATACGGCTTTTTCGGTATTGGTGATTTTCCCCTCTGCTGTGCCTAAGCGTGCGGTTATGGTGGTGAGTTGACTAGACTGTGCCTTATCAACTTCTGCCTGCGTGGCTTTGTAAGTAGTTAAATCTGCATTAACACTACTAATTTCTGCATCCACATCCTCTGGGGCTGGTGTCCAATCCGTTGCTTTATTTCCTGATTCGATTTTTAGGCTGTGGAACTCAACCCAATCACCTACTGCTGTAGGGGTAAACCCTACTAATAGCGATCCCTTATCTGTATCAAAAGGAGCAGAAAAGGTCAAAGTATAAAAATTAAACTCTTCTTTGCTCAATAGTTTTATGTTATTGAGTTTGGAATTATTACCGTCCTCTCTTATGATAAAAAGATAATCTAAACTATGATTGCCTCTGGCATAAAATGATAGTGTATACTGCCTGCCTTTAGAGATAGACATAATCCTGTTTTTAGCAGATGCCAAAATACCTCTTGTATTCGAGTTATTGGAAACTAACCTGTTTGCAATTCTGCTATTGACAGTAGATTTAGTTACAGTTAGGTTAACATCACCAAATCTGCTAAATGTATTAAATTCACTGTCAACTAATAAATTTCGTCCACCTATTTGGATATTATCGATCTTAGCATTTAAATTTTGGCTCACCTCCGAAATACTTTGCTGATTAGTAGTTACTGTACGCTGAATAGTCGCAATATTACTCTCTGCTGTACCTAAGCGTGCAGTTAAGGCATTTCGTGCGGTAGTTTCGGCGTTATCCGCCGCAATACGTGCCGTTTTTTCTTCTTGCAAGCCAGTTAACGCATTATCAGCTTTAGTTGTCACTGTGCTAATTTGTTGAGCTTGTTGAGCATCGACATTTTGCAAGGTTGAAATTGCCGTTCCACGGGTCTTAGCCTCATCTTGTATAGCAGTAGTAAGTTTAGCACTTTCCACCTGAATAGCTTTGGTGCGGTTTGTCGTTTCGGCAGAAATTGCAGTAATACGAGCCTGTGATTCTGCCTTGATTTGAGCTGTAAGACTATTTATAGCAGTTTGGCGTGTTTTCGTTTCCACACCAACCGCACTATCAATATCAGCCTGTAAGGAATCAATCAAACTCTGCCCAAGTTCCGTCTTAGTGATTTTACCTGCTAAATAATCCGTTAATTGAGTGGTATCATCGGACGGCACACCTACAACCGATTCGGTAAATTTACCTGCTGTCGTGCCGTTGACCATTCTTGCCCAGAACCAAAATCTATCCCCAATGCCTAAGCCAGCATAGGTGTAATTATTGGTTGGATAAGCGAGTGTTACCAGTTTTCTAGCATGGTCAAAATTGTTATCTGAACTCACCCAAAGCTCAATCGCCGATTTGCTATTAGCATATAGTGGATTTTTCCAATTTAGTTCAATGGCAAAGATTTTCGGTACAGTGACCAGTTCACTGATAGCAAAATTGATACTAAAGCTGGTGGTAGTTGGGTCAGATAATTGCCCTGCACTATTCTTCGCCCGAATTTCCGCTATATAGTCGCCGTCAGGTAAATCCGTAAAGGCTAAGTTAGGCTCAAGCAAATCATCATAAACCGCATACAGCTTTTTATCACGGTAAAGTTTGACTTGATATTTTAAGCCTTGTCCTACAAAGGTAGATGATGTAAAACTGAGTACAATACCGTTCTCGTCAGCACTCACTTGAGCATTTTGAACGGGTTGCAATCCAGCAGTATAAGTTGTGCTGTTGACAGGTTCAAAGCTGGCAGAGCCGTCAACAATCGATTCCTTTTGCGGTTCGTGTTGTAGTGCGGTAATGGTATAGCTGCCGTCTTCGTTTTCGGTAATGCCGATAGCACGATAAAGTTGGCTAGAAACCACCGCACTTTTGATTACCCATGTATCCATGACTGCTAAGCCTGTAGGCTCAGAAACAAGGGTAATAATGGCATTATTTTGCTTGTTAATGTTGGCGATCTTGATTTTTGTCATTTGCATTTCAGCGTTTAAATAGCTGAAATAACTTTCGCCGCTAATTTCAATTTCCGTATCTAAAGTAATGGTTTTGCCATTGATTGCCACTACCCGACCGCCTAACACTTTGCCAGCGTAACTGTTATCTGCTACTTCGATAATGTCGCCTGGCAAGTGCATTAAACCTTGTCTGCCTACGCTAAAGGTAATGGTGCATTGTTCTAGGCGTGATGTTTCCAATACCCATTTGCCGTAACGGTGAGCTTGTCCACGAGATGTACAGGCATAAGCCGTCATCTTTTTGACGTTGTAGCCGTAACGGGCGATCATTGCATCATCGGAAACGTACTCAATCGCCTTTTGGTACATATTGCGTTGATCGGCGTATTCCACTTCTACCGCGGTGTAAATCGCTTTCTGTGCGGCGTATTGGCGAGTGAATTTGCCGTTAATCACGTTAGCTTGGCTGTATAAACAAATAGGATCGGCTGGACGGTCTTGGATAGCGGTAAACTGCGTGCCATTCCACACCGCAATAGCACGGAATACGCTTGCCATATCAGATACTACTTGATAGGCATCACGCTGCTCCGTAATCCATAAATTCGCCGTCATGCGTGGTTCTTTGCCACCGTAGCCGTCATCGACTAGCTCATCACAATATTTGGCAATTTGATATAACTGAAATTTATCTAAGCCATAATCCCCAACACGACTACCTAATCCTACAAGCGGATCTGTGATTAAATCATAAAATACCCACGCAGGATTATTGCTCCAAGCCAATTTAAAATCACCTTTCCAGATGCCTGCCTCATAAGTGCGAGTTTCTGGATCGTAATTGGCAGGGACTTTAATAATCCGCCCATACAGCAAGAAATTCATGTTCGGGAAATTCGGGTTGTAACGGGAATCGGTTTTTACGCCAACCATTGCCATATTTGGATAGCTTAATTGAGTGTCAATAATTTCCGTGTAGCTCACCCATGTAGTCGCATTTTGTAAACGTTGGCTTTTAGAATCTTCGGTAATCCGTTGCACCTGAATATCAAACGGGCGTTCTGGTAAGTTTCCAATGATATAACTACGGTAAAAACGAGATGAGGATTTACCGCTGATTGTGTAATTACCTCTTACTTTACCATTAATTAGCACCTGAAAACTTACGCTAGTGCCGTTGGTATCGCCCTGATCGTTTTGTGAAAATAACGCATTAACCCCAAGAGTTAGCCGAATACGAGTAACATCAGGATCGATAACTGAGCGGGTTAATGGGTGTTCTTTCTTGACTTCCGCCCCGACAGATACTTCACGTTCAGAACATTCAAAACCCTCTAATGGCGTTTGGTCTTGCGTGCCTAAATTGTAGGCAATTTCAGTGTTTTTATAGTTAAAGCTATCTTCATCATTGTCATCTACGCCGCTTTCATTTTGGATTGGCGTATTATCAAAATACGTAGTTTTCCACTTGTTTACAGTTCCTTTGATTGGACCGAGTGAAATTAAACCAATCGCCCGTAAACGCTGTGCCGAACGCAGTGAATCGGGTGCTTCGTAAGGAGTGTGTTCACTACCGTTGCCAGAATTTCCGCCCATGATTTTTCTCCCTAAAATTACTTATTTGCTAGTTTTCTAAATATGCTTCCACTTGATTGATTATTTGAGCTTGTCGTGGTGTCTATATCGTCAAAGGTTTCGACTCCTTGCGATACCAACACAAGGCTAGTCAGCATTTTTCCGTAAAGCAATGGAATCGGTTTGCCTTGTGGGGTTAAGTTTTTGATATTTGAAAATGATGTGCTTTGCTGTTTTTCCCCGTCCTCTGATGATGTATTAGTCATCGTGGGGATCTTGGTCATTAACATTACTGCACCACCTAACAACAACCCTGCACCATATCCAACTAAATAATATTGCTGGAATACTACACCAACTACAATTAAAACAACGCCTGCAATAGCACTAATAATGCCCCCTGCCTTACCTGCCCCCGAAATAACAGGCGTAAAATGCACCGCACTTTGTTCGTCAAGGTTGATACTCGGATTAGTTTTAATCTGTTCTTCGGTCAAATAGCGATTTTTGCCAATGCGTACTTTGTAATAGCCTTTCATTAAATATTGGCGTAATCCTTGAATTTGTGTTAATAAGCCGTTCATTAACTCTTTAAAGTTACTCACTTCAAGGCTTATCGGTTCATGGCTAAATCGTTTAAGATCGCCGTGAAATGTAATTGTTGCCATGATTTTAGCCTCCATACAGAATGCGTTGATTTTAACCAAAAGCCGTCATACGGCACACGAGCAGATAGCCGCCCCTCGCTATGATGTAACATCAGATTATCACCAAGGTAAATGCCTGCGTGATTAGCGACTTTCGCCCCTATTTGCAGTAACACCACATCACCTAATTGCAAAGGTTTATCCCATTCCACTTCCACAAAACCACAATGTCGCATACCCTCTTCGTACAAATTGGCGTGTTCAAACCAATCAAAGTCGTAAACAGAATCATCGGGTAGTTCCAAGCCTGATAACATATAGCTATCTAAAATGATATTGCGACAATCCTGTTTATTGTTTTCAAACGTTCGTCCCAATAACGGTGGAATATTTCTGAATTGCTTGATTTCACCATTTACGACTAACCAAAAATCTAACCCCGTCCGCACCTGACATTCACGATCTGCCGTGGATAAATAAGGCAAACCCTTTTCTCTATCACTGTCGGGGTGGGAATGAACAAGGGCTATGATATTGCCTAATTCTTCCGCTTTGAGAAAATCATCAGCGGAAATCTCGAAGTAATGGATTGGGTCATCGGCGATATTGTCGCATGGCAAATAAAAGGGTATGCCGTCCATGTGTTCCAACACCACAAAACCGCAACTTTCTTGTGGGTGGCATTGGTTGGCGTGGTTTAAAATGTCTTTTTTTAGTATTTGTGTATTCATAAAAATAAACTTTTTTGTTAATTTTATATTGACAATGTAAACATTTATGTTTATAATAATCACATCTTAAAACAACACGGAGGGACATAGTGAAACAAAGTGAGTTTTTAAGATGGTTAATTGCTCAAGGGGTAACAAAGGAAGAAGGCTCAAAGCACATCAAACTTTTTTACAACGGTAATCAATCAACAATGCCAAGACAACCTAGCAAGGAAATCAAAAAAGGCACAATGATAGCGATTAAAAAGCAATTAGATTTAAATTAATTCAAGCCCCTGTAAAAGGGGGCTTTCTTGAACTAGGAGCATTTATGTTGTATCCAGCAAAATTTGAGCCAGAAGACGGCGGTTATAATGTATCATTTCGGGACATTCCTGAAGCCTTAACCTGTGGTGATGACTACGATGACGCTGTTGAAATGGCAAAAGATGCCTTGCTAACCAGTATGGATTTTTACTTTGAAGATCGGCGTAAAGTGCCAATGCCTAGCAAACCACGCAAAGACGAAGTATTAATTGAGTTACCGTCCAGCGTATTTGCCAAAGTGTTATTGTTAAATGAAATGGTTGAGCAAAATATTTCTAACGTGGAATTAGCTAAACGTATTGAAGTTAAGCCACAAGAAGTGCAGCGTATCACCAATTTAACGCATAGCACTAAAATTGACACAATAAGTAAAGCCTTATCCAGTCTAGGCAAACACCTACAATTAAGCGTTGCCTAGTTACCATACTGCGTGGTACTCGGAAAGCCACCAAACGGCAATACAGCATTGTCGCCAAAACGTAGCTTACAACCACGGATGCAATGGCTACATTTATCCTTTTTCTTGTCGCTAGTGGGTTTATCAAATTCATCGGCGACAGGCTTTCCCGTGTAGCCACATTGAGATGATCGGTATTGCCAAATACACACATCACTGGTAATCATTAACAGCGGTATGCGTGCGTTATCGGTTTCGGCAGGACTTGCCAATTCAAAGGTAGCTTGCTCATCGTCTAGGCTTTTGAGCTGTTCGATAATGTAATAGCTAACCACTTCTTGCGTTGGATCAGCTTTATTATTGCCGTTGGCAAAATTGCGAGCGTCCAAAAATTGAGCATAAACCAATCGCCGTGTGACTTTCGCCCCGACACCTTGCCCGAAATTAGCTGCAATGCCTGTGATAATGCCGTACAAATTAGATACCGTCAGGGTTGGGCGGTTACTCGCCCCCTGCCCTGAAATCTCAAAGCCTTCCGCTTTAATCGGATAGGCTTGATATTCATTACCTTGCCACCAGATATTGGCTTTGGTTTGGCTTAAGCCGTTGTGAAAACGATACAGCTCACCTTTCATATCATCATCGGTGTTACTAGATATATGACGCAAATCAATTTCCCAAAGCTCGATCAAAGCGTCTTGTTCAAGCTCGGGTAAAAGTGCGGTCATTTTTTGGGGGAGATTTTTAGGCATTATACAACTTCCTCGAATTCACATTCAAACGTAGTAAATTTCTTGCCAATAGTACGTGGGAACTTGGTACAAACGACTTTCACCAGCTCACCACCTAACGCTACATCTTTAAAATAAAATGGCGTTACGCCGCCGTGTTCTGCCATAAATTGACGGAATTTCACTGCTTCGGTGTGGTGTAATTTAAAGTTCACACTGTATTTACGTAATAAGGTATTCAAGCCGTCTTTAATGCGTTGTTGGTACCCATTGCCAAAATCTAACACTTTACGCCGTGGTTCTTCTTCGGCGGTATAATCAGGTTGTGGACACCAAGGTAAGGTTTGGATTGTCATATTATTTCTTCCAGTCTTTGATAACAGTCAGGATATTCGGCAAACGCCACGCAAGCACGATAAAAACCGCTGAAATAGTAAAGGCTGAAACCGTTTCTAATAGTCCGTATTGCATAATTAACTCCTTGATTAAAGGTAAAATTAAGGGTATATTATCCATATCAAATCGTTCCTTTAGAGATTTGTTAATTGGAATAAAAAAGCCGAGATATTGACCGTATCTCGGCTTTTATTTTATGTTATCTAGCGGTTCATCATGCCACCACTTCGCATATCGTTTTGTTGGTTTTTGCGATAGCGTTGGTCGGCGATTTTGTCCATTTGCTTCATCAGTTCAACGGTGATTTGTAATTCATCGCCGTTTTGCTCACTCCGCACACTAGCACTGACTGGCTCGCCGTTATTGATAATCTGTACAGATACCCTGTTACCATTACCTACACCGCTATAATTGCTGTTTGGCAAGGTTGGCACACCTACGCCACCACCGTTAGCAAAACCACGTTTACCGTAGTTAAGGTAATCTAGGTAATTTTTACCTAGCCGTGCGGTGGCTTCTTTGGTGATGACGTATTCGCCTTTGTGGACCACTCCAGCAGGATCATATTTGCCACCGTCCCCCGTATAGCCACCTGTGGCAAAACTCATACTTACCGATTGGATAGTCGATATAATATTTGCCGTAGCTGCTGCAACATTTGCCATAGCGGCAAGATTTTCCGGGTAAGGTAGAGCCGCTGCATCCGCAATCCCTTGTTGGATTTTGATAGCACTGTCTGCAATGGCAAAGGCTTTAGATACCGCAAACATAGACTTGTACAATGCCGATTGTTTACCGCCGTAATTTTCTGCCACGCTCGCCATGGTATCAAAAGCACTTGACATCGTTTGAGCGGATTGGCTGTAATAATCCAATTCTCGCTGTTCCTGTTCGTTTTGATAATTGGCGATAACTTCTGATTTGCGTTGTTGAAATTCATCTTCTGCAATGAGTTTCTGGTCGTAAAACGCTTGTAACTGTGCCAACTCTTGCGTTTGTTGGTTTTGTATTTCTTGATTTGGATCGTATTTAGCCCGTATTTGTGCCAACGGATCGACCGCATACTGTGCCTTTTGTTGAGCATAATCAATCTGTACCCGTTGTGTGGCTTTTTGAGCTTCCGCTGGGTTGAGTTCACCTGCCTGTTGCAACTCTCGAATAGCGTTTAAATCGTCCGCTAATTGGCTTTTGAGTAATTTCTCGGGAGCGTATTTTCCTGCCAATTCTTGCCGTTGTTTGGCAAAACGTTCGGTAATGGCAGTTTTAGCGGTTTCATATTCTTGATGGGATACTACGCCTTTTTTCAAATGTTCTTCCAAGCGTTGAAACATGCGAGCTTGTTCAAGATCGATTTCCATTAAACTAGAAGATGACTTTTTGCGAATATCATCATAATATGATAGCCAATTTTGGCGAGCGTTTTCGGTGGATTTTCCTTTTCCGCCAGAAGTTGATTTATGCTGACTGTCCCATTGCTTGCTGTATTTGCTTTCTAATTCAGCATAAGCCTTAGCATACAGTTCATTGTTAGCACCAATACCCTGTGAATCTAAATCTTTCTTAACGTTTAACGAAATATACTCATCACGAGTTTTTGCATTATTTATTTTATTTTGTGTTTGTAGATTTTCTAAATAGGCTTTTTGTTTTTCGTCACCTGCAACGGTCGTATTACCAAGAGCATAAGGAATCCCTTTGCCTGCTATGGCTTTTGCTGCATTAGCAAACTCATATAATCCACTTGCCCCTACTCTTGCCGCATTACCTGAACTTAGTAAACGTTCGATCATGCCTGATAATGGGGACTGGGTATTCTCTGCGGTATTGCTCACTGTCAACATAGATTGATTAAACTTAGCTAAATCAGTATCCGCCCCACCAAAAACTGTGCGAAGATGTGAAATAGCATTATCTAACTCATTTTGTGTTGTGGTGGCTAATTGTGATGCAATCTTATTGCCAGTTTCTTGTGTTGTGTTGAGCTTTTCTTGTGCTGTTTGTAATTCGCCTTTTGCCTTTGCTAGTTCACGGTTTAATTGAGTAATTTTAGTGGTGTTATCAATCTCAATTTGATAGCCGTTTTCATCAATAATAATGTCTAATTTAGGCGTTTTTAAAATCTGCGTTTCAAGATCTTTAATCGCCTTTTCAAGATTTTTAACTTCTTTCTGTTGAGCGATAATACTTTCTTCAATTTTTGCTTTGTTCGCTGCTAATTGAACGGAATTTAATTTCTCCATTTCTGCGGTTAAACTCGGCAAATCATTAGCAAAGGCTAAGGCGTTTTTGTGGGCTTCTTCGGTTTTTTGTGAGTAGTCTAGCCACATTCCAACCCCTGCAGCTAATGCAATAGAAACCGCACCGATTGGACCACCGACTAAACCTAATGCACCAGAAACTAAACGACCACCTGCTGAAACAGCTTTTTGTGCTGTTGCTAAATTACGTTGTGCGACAGCCTCGGCATTAATTGTCGCCGTTAGTCTTGTTTCAGCTGCAGATAATTGGTTAATAATGGCTATGCGTTCCGCATCCGTTCTCGCTTGCGTTAATTTTAACTGCAATAAATTCATTTCAGCGGTGGCTTCGGTTCGTAATGCGTTAGTTCTAACGGTTTCAGCTTCAGCAGCGACAAGGGTAGTTCTCGCTTGTTCATTTCCAGCAACAATATGCTGTTTAATTCTATCAACACTAAACGCCCCGATTGCGGTAGTTGCAGCTAAGGCAAGGGTATTAAAATGATTAGGAATACCACTAATGACATTGGCAAAGCCTTGACTTGCCCCTGTGGCTTGGTCTAATTCACCCACCCATTTAGTGGTGGCAGTGGAAAGATTTTCAAAAGCAGCAGAAATGGTTAAAACACGGGTAGCAAACTGGTTATCTACCCCGTCTTTGGCTTTTTTCAAAGCGTCAATTACTCGCCCAATGGATAACTCGCCTTTCTTACCCATTTCTTTTAATGCACCAACGGAAACCCCTAACCCATTAGCGATAGCCTGAGCCAAGCCTGGTGTTTGTTCCATGACGGAATTTAATTCTTGTCCTCGCAATTCACCACTGGCAAGAGCTTGTCCAAATTGCATTAAGGCAGCAGAAGCAGCACTAGCACTCGCCCCTGAAACGGCAACAGCTTTAGATACGGTTTCAGTAAGTTCTGCAACTTCGGCTTGATTAATGCCTAAGTTTTTTGCATTTTGAGCAAAGCGTTGGTAAATGGTAGAAGTAGATTCAACACTTTGATTGGTCTGCATAGCAATATCAAAAACAGCCTGTAAACCTTTTGCTCCGTCAATACCTGCACTTTCCACCAATTTAAGTCTGTTGCTAATTTCCGTATAGCCGTCGGCATATTGCCCCAGCATACTAAATGCACCGCCAGCACGGCTCGCAATATCAGTGAAAAAAGTAAAATTGGTATTTCGATTAATAGCATTTGCGGCGTTATTAATATCATTAAGATAGCTTACGGTTTTCGCATTAAAGCTACGTAAACGGTTTTGAGCATTTTGTAAGGTGGTATTAAATCTTGCATTGTTAATATCAAGATCTATTGTAAAGCGATCAAAACTTGCCATAGATTTCACCCATAAAAAAAGCTCGAAATTATTCGAGCTTGGTTAATTGATTTTTTTAAATAGATAACTATTATCCACCTGTTAATTTATCCCATTTTTCCCAACGTGTTAATTCAGGATTTCTAATAATACGAATGATGTACCATAAATTCAACAGAATAAAAATAGCATAAACAGCCGTTGCCCAATAAATCGGTAGCAAAACGGCAGGGGCTAAAAAACCGACCATAATGGCTAGCCATAAAAGAAATTTCATCAGCATAATCTTACCCCCCTTACATTAACAACCTAGTTATTTAACTATAGCTATTTTTATCACCGTTTTCAAGGTGATTTTAGTATTTTCGAACTAGGTTAAGAATTATTTTTTGTTCGCTGTTTTAGTAGTGCTAAACTGCCGTCATCTTCTTCTTGTTCACTATTTTTTGCCTGATTAAAATAAGGCATAAATTCGTGAATAGTAGGGGTTTCTTGTTTTGGATCACGATTAATTAATGCCAGAATATGAGCAATTTGAGCGGTACGGTAATCTTCACGCCATAAGCCAAAAGGCTGTTGTTGGTAGAATAATTCATACTCACCTAATTCTCGTTCTGATAACTGTTCAATTTCCGATAATGTTTTACCCAACGCAAGACTTAATATTATTTGGAACTTGCGTCGGTCGGTGAGTTTTTTGGCTGTAAATCCGCTATGGCTTGATTGAACGCCTCAAATACCGATTTATCTAGCTGAGAAAGTGCGATTAAATCTTCGGGATTTTCTACATCAAATAAGTTGTTACCGTCTGCATCACAAATCCGTGTCGCCATACTGCGAGCCAAACGTAATGGATCGTACACTTCGGCTAATTGCTTAGTGAGTTCTTCTTCATTGTCAAAATGAAGTTCAATGCCTTGTTCTTTGGCTAATTTAATTAATTCTTGGCGTTGTCCATAATAGGCTTTGTTCATTTCACCGACATTAAATTCACGAATAAAATAATGATTACCCTTAAATTCAAACGGGTGTAATGTGGGTTTGTTGGCTAATAATGCGTTGCGTAAGTCTGTCATTTTGGTTTTCCTTATTTAATTACCACCACCGAATAACACTCATCAATGGTGCGACACTTAATGCAAAAATACTTAATGCGGTGAGAATAATGGCTAAACCAATAGCCACCCGAATAAATGGACTTGCATTTGTTTCCATTTATAACCCCTTTTTTAGCTGTATTTTTAATTTAGTTTTGGTAAAATGTTTGTTATCCATTAAATATCCTTTTAATATTCATTAATGGGTATTAAAAACCCCGAAAGCAGCGAACTTTCGGGGTTTATTTTTTATTAAGCAGCAGGTAACAAGTAATCTCGTTTTGCCATTTTAATCGTGACACCAGAATCCCATTTCCCTTTTACTTCACCGCTTAGGTTCATACTGGTTTGAACAAAGCCTGTGCCGAATAAAGATCCACGGTTTTCTTTTAGCACTAATTTGTAGGCAAAAGATTCTTTGTTGTAGAACTTATCCCGCAAGGCTTGCTGAACATCTGAACCGAAGTTTAAGAAGAACGTTAGTTTTAATGAGCCGTGAGTAATTTCACCTGGTTCGGTTTCTTCACCGTCTGAACACATCGTCGTGACATCTTCTTCCGCCAAAGTTGAGCCGTCTTGATCGAAATTTTTAATCGCACAGAAGTTATCGTGAAATTGTACTTTGGCGGCGGTGGCATTAGTAAACTTCGTCACCGTATCAAAGCTAGACCAATTCACTTCGTCTGCTAAAGTGATTACACCTGTACTTGCATCGACTGATTTAATCGGATAATAGCCGTCCATACTGCCAAGGTCAGAAATTAAGATCATATCGCCTTTAGCATAGCCATTACTTGCAATAGTAATGGTGGCTGGCTTAATGGTCATAGCGGTGATTTTTTTGCTGGCATCTAAGCCTTTTTGCAAATAAAATTTAGACCCTTGAAATGATGTTGTTGTCGTCATATTAATTATGCTCCATTGCGATAGAATCCTATTTTGTACAAAATCGTGCCGACTATCCATTCTGTGTGATTTTCATCATTGCTGTACGTCACACTGGAAAGCGAAAAGCGATCTAATACATCGGATTCATAGTTGTTTAGTTTGTTGATTACCTTTTCCACCAATTCATCAAGTGAGGATTCTGGTAATGATGATTTCACATAGACTTGAACTGCCAATTCACCGTCAAAATACATACCGTCTAAGTCCATTTCTTCCGTTTGGACATCTTCGATAAATACACAAATTGCAGGTAAATCGGTTTCAGCATTTAAAAAAACAGATCGTCCGTTATGGTAATAACTAACCCCTGTTATTTTGTTATCTATGTGATCAAAAATAGATTTTCTAATCTGGCTGAGTTCTTTCATGATGTCACCTTAACGTTGTCATCAGCTCTTTTAGTAAGGCTTCTTTGACTTCCTTTGGGTAATTATGGGTGGCTTTGTTAAATTGTTGGGTGATTTGATTACCAATCGGAATTTTTACCACATCAATAGGGTATCTCGCCCTACCTTTACGTTGCAGAATATGAATACGTCCATTTTTTAAACGCTGTTTAAATCCCCGTTGTATGGCATATTTCCCAATCACAATGCCACCACGCCCTACCCAAATACGGTTGGATTTTTTCTCAAGCAAGCGAATCGCTGGCATTTGCGAACGAAGTATTTTCAAGCTAGCTTTTGGCTTTTTTGCCGTGGCATTGATTTTCTTCAATCTCCCCTTAATCGTTTTTAAGGGAACACCGACATCTTTTGCCACGGCTTTCATTGCCGTTGAACTGATTTTAGAAGCGACTTTATTAATTGCCTTTGCGGTGGCTTTTGGCATTGTATTATTGCCTAAGTTTCGCAATCTGGCATTAATTCGCATCACATCTTCGTTCAAACTCATGTTTACTCCACTTGCAACGTCAACACGCCGTCTTGATAACCAAAACCAGTCACACCGTATTGCTTATCATCAATAGTTACAATATCACCACGCTTTGGTTGATACCCTTGGGTTTTGAATAAGGTTACGGTTCGATATGCCCCATTTAATACAAAATTGTGGGTAACATAACCACTGTTAACCGCCTCTATCTCTTTCGGGACTTCATCAAACACGGCTTGATATTGCGTACCATTAATCAAACAAGCCGACATTATCGTTTGTTCAATGATTTTGTCAGCGTTGAGTAAGGCAACATCAAAAGGGCTAGCCATTGATTTTCACATCAACTTCGGCAGATGATGTGCCTGAATTAGTCCAAGCAATACCAAGGCGTTTGTTTGATCCTGCGGTTAGGGTTGCTCCGTCTGCGTCTGACCAATACAACACCGCACCTTGTTTAATATCATCTGCTTGTTTGGCTTTTACTCGCCATACACCGTTGACAATACCTGTTCCTGTGGCTTTGTTTTCCACATCTGTTACCGCAATCGCAATCAGATCGCCTAACACCACCACATCACCGCTTTTAATGGCTTTGGTTGCCATAAAGTCGATAGTTTCGCCGTTTTGAATAAGATTTTTAGCCATAGTTTTTTTCCTTTTTAGGTTGAAATTTGTAGGGGCGGATCGATGTATCCGCCCGTTAAATTAGGCGTTGGTTACTCGCACAATGCCACGATGATCTAACACATTCACACCTGCATCAATGCGGACTTTGGTTGTGACACCGTCCACGGTAAAGCCTGTTTGTTGGTCGATAAATGGTGTTTCTACACCGTTTAAGTACGACACTTCAATCGCTTCACGGTTAATTAAATACCAAATCTTGGCATTTTCTGCCTGTAAACGTTGAGATTTAATCACTGGCACCACATCTTTTAACGGATTGATAATACCGCTGTTAATGTCTGCCCCCTCCACTGATGTCGAACCTAGAATTTGTTTGGCTCGGGTGTAAAGCGAAGTTGGAGCAAGCAAATAATCAGGCTCAATCGCAAGCTGTTTGTTGTCAAAAGATTTTTGAGCGTTCATTAATTGGATCGCACTGTCAATGGTGGTTAAATCCATTTTGCCACTTGCCACGGTGTTTTTATGGCTGGCATCGTAGAGTTTTTTGCCGTCATACGTCATGGTTGGATCACCCATTAACTGAGCAAACACTAAATCCGCAATCGTTGCTCGTGCCGCTTGTCCTAATTTGAACGGAATCGCCGTGAGCATATTCATATCGTCATTGATAATGGTTTGGCGAGTGATAGAGAATAAACCGCCGTAAGTGGCTAATGATACATGCGTACCAGTATCGCCTAAGGTAACATATTTATACTCTGCTCCCTCACGCACTTGTTCAAGGCTATCAAAACCACCTAAGCCTACACGATAAGCAGGGCGGAAGTCGGTTAATGTGCCTTTATGCGTCCATTGTTCAAAGTTTTCGGTGCTTTCCGCCCAACCTTTCAATACAGATTTATGAGCTACATCAATTAAGATGTTACCAAAATCGCTGCTGGAATGAGTGAACGCCATACCGACAATTTGCATTGGGTTGTAGTTCAACACACTAACACCACGATCAGATAAAGACGCTCGGGCTAATTCACGCAAGGTCATTGCGTTATAGACGTTGTCTTTTTCCGCTTTTTCTAAGCCAGCACGGGCAAGTAAGCTCGCTTTGACGCTATCACCAATTAAATTACCGTTATCCACGTGGATATGGCTTTGTGGCACGCTTGGCGTAGTGTTCGCTCCTAATTTAGCTAATAACTTATCCTTAGCTTGTTCGGCAGTAACGGAAATATCCCCTAAACACTCCACTAACAAGTCATTGAATTGACCGTTAAACGGGGCAAACACCGCTTTAATGGCGGTATTGCGTCCCGCTAATTGAGCTTGTACTTGAGCGGTGTTATCTACCACTGTCGCTTTTGGTTGCTCAGTAGTCGCAGGTTCAACTTTTGCCACAGGTTCAGCAGTAGTTTTAGCGTTACCTTGTGGCGGTGTAATCATGTCTTTCATATCTTTAGGCATAGAATTAAAATCTCCTAGTTTGTTGGAAGTAATTTTAGCCATCGCCACAAGGGGTTCGGCTAATTGGTCGGCGAAACCTAGCTCAATACATTCTTTTGCAGTGAGCCACGTTTCTTGTTTGAGCATATCGCTCAATTCGTCTTCGCTTTTACCTGTCTTACTGGTATAAGCAGAAATTAAGGTGCTTTCGACTTTGTCGAGTAATTCTGCATACTTACGCATATCATCCGCATCACCGCCCTGAATCCCCCACGGTTTGTGGATCATCATCATGGCGTTTTCAGGCATAATCACCGTATCGCCTACCATAGCGATAACGCTTGCCATAGATGCGGCAAGACCGTCAATATAGACGGTCTTGTTAGCAGGGTTAGCTTTCAGCAGATTGTAAATGGCAATCCCGTCAAATACGTCCCCACCTGGCGAATGAATATGTAAGTTAATTTGTCGCACGCCTTGAAGTGCTTTTAGCTCTTGAGAGAATTGTTGTGCCGAAATTCCCCACATACCGATTTCATCGTAAATAGAAATTTCAGCGGCATCGTCTGCGGCTGCTTTGATGTTGTACCAGTTTTTCATTGTATCTCCTGAGTTTTGGATATAAAAAAAACCACTTGTAGCAATACTACAAGCGGTCAATAGGACGCTGATTTTTAAATTAACGATAAATTCGTTTTGTTGGTGTTTTCAATTCTTCTTCCAACGTTTTAAGTGGGCGTAAATTTTGTTCAAAGTCCACGTCTTTAATAAGCTGATAAATATGCTTACCCACATAATTTATATGCGGTCCATATTCTGCCACACAACTGTAAGCCGTTGGCTCAAACTTCGAACCGATGGCTTCAAGTGCTGGGCGGATTTGGTTGATAAATTCTTTCATTTTGAACGCTTCGAACCATAACCAGCCGAGATTACGTAAATCACTTTCCGTGTGGGTATGGGTGAATGTGCCTTCAGGCTCATTAATAATCAATTCCCCTTCCAATGGCAATCTTGCCAACAGGCTTACGGCTTCGACAAATTGGCTGTCGTCAATGTCTTTGTAACTCTTGCCGAAATGGGTTTTGAGTGCCGACCATTGTTTGATAATCACGCCTGCTTGTTGGTCTTTCGGTAGGGCTTTGGCTCTGCCGAGTACCAATTCTTTTATGGTGCTTTGGTGTTCGGTTGAAAGTCGTTCAATTTTCACCGCAGTTTGGCGTTCTGCTTTGCCTTTTAGCCAGTAATTCGCTAATGCTTGGTAACATTCTTTTTTGTAGCGGATTAAGGTTTCTCTGATTTCTGGTTTGCAACGTTTAATATCTATGCCGAATAGCCAGCCGTTTAGGTATTCGATTGGTAGGCAAAGCATTTGTTGTTCGCCACCATTTGAAGGTGTTCTTATCATAAGAATACCTTGTGAAAGCACTTCATCACGCTGAATTCTTGAATGTTGTGCTTTCCAATCTAAGCCGATATTCTCACAAATCGGTTTCATCGCCGTGTAATGCGTGCCGTTTTGTTCAAAGGTGATTAATGCGTGATTATAAAATTGGATTGTTTGGGTTGAGATTTGATTAGACATAATAGTCTCCTTTGGTTGTTTACGATATTTATTGCCCTAAGGTATGGTCATCATAACCATACCTTTAATAGGGTGCCGAGTGGTTCGTAAGCCTTCCAAAGTAGGCTGGGATTATTTCCCTTTCAGGTATTGTATTCTCCGCCCACTCGACATTGAGTTTTGCTAAATCTATTTTTAATAACGGAAAATAGATCTATGTTGCAAATTTTAGGTACAAAAAAACCGCTTGTCTGACGGGTGCGGATTTCCGCTTTGGATTAAAGGCTACGACACCTTGAGTTGAATGTTACTCAAGTCTTGGGTGTGAGTCAAGTTATTTTGATTTTAGGTATTCCTTTAGGGCTAAAATAATGTTGGGGATTCGCCAAACCAAAATAAGAAAAGCAAGGCTTGCCACTATTTCTAATAGTCCGTATTGCATAATTAACTCCTTGATTAAAGGTAAAATTAAGGGTATAATTTCCATAAATTCATTTCTCTTAGTGAGTGTAAGTTGGAATGAAAAAACCCCGATAATTTGCCGTTATCGGGGTTTTGTTATTTATTCTTCTGCCTTTTTCGGCTCTCGTTCTTCATTGTCGTTTTCTGTGATTAAACTGCGGTTAAAATTCGCTACATTTTCACCCGAATTGGTTAAATCCGTATCAAACTTCAACCCTTTTTCTCGGTTTTCTTCAATTTCAACAATGCGTCTGCGTTTGATTTCCGCTGGATTAAAGCCACTGGCTCGGATAGCTTGGCTTTCGGTCGCCAATCCACCTTTGATCCGCTCTTTCCACGCCGTGGCTTCTTTGACAGGATCAATCCACGGCATAGCAGGACCTGAATATACCGCATTAAATAGGGAATTTTCATCCACTTCCGCTGGGATTTGAATAATTTGTGCAGCGATTGCCATTTTTAGCCATTCTCGGTAAATCGGGCGTGAAATTTGAGCTACAAAGCAATCTTGTAGCACCGAATAGCCCTCAAAACTTTCTACCAATTCTTGCCGTTGAGCAGAATAGGTGCCGTTATAATCTCGTGCGATACTGGAATAACTCGAACGTGTACCAGCGGCTGCCGCTCTTAATTGACCGTCCCGAAAACTGGCTAAATTGGTATTGGGGCGGTTAGAGTTAATTAAGCCAATATCTTCACCTGGTTTTAAATCATCAATGACCGCACCAGGGGCGATGTCAAATTGGCGTTGTGCGGTGTCGCTTTCGTCATCATATAACGCTGCATCGCCTTTTTTGATGTACATCGTCATTGCTGCTGCAATTCTCGCCGCCACTCGCTCGGATTCTTCGTATTCTTTTAAATCGGCTAACCGCACAATCACACCGTGTAGCATGGACACCCCACGCACTTGATGTAAACGGCGTTTAAACGCAAGGTGAAGCATATTTTCCGCTGAAATTTCTTTCAGTTGGCTGAAATTTTGGCTTTCTTGCGGATTTTCTAAATACACTTGATAGGCTATCGGTTTTCGCCAAGCATTGAGCTTAATGCCTTGGACGGTTTTGCCGTCATCAAGGCTGTTCATTGGCACAAAATCAGGCTCTAAGGCTTCCATTGAAAAGGGAATAGATGAGCCGTGTTGCAACCCTGCCACCTTGCCTTTGACTAACTGGATAAATACTTCACCGTCACGCAACCATGTTCGCAATAACATTCGTTCCAACGTAGGGCGTGTATATTGCCCTGTGACTTCGGGTTTAATTGACCATTCCGCCCAATATTTACGAATTTGCTCAGCTAATACTTCATTCACTTCACCGTTGCGGTTAAGCGGTTGCGGTTCAATATGAATACCACGAGAACCAATGACTCGCTCTTCTAGTTTATCCAAAATCCCGATCACAATATCGTTGTTTTGATCTAACGAACGAGCTTGCTCTCTTAGACTGACCGCACTTTGGCGGACGTTGCTATTCGCCCCTTGATTATCTCGCACGGCTTTGTGAGTTCGGCTAGGTAAGGCGGCTTCGTAGGTATTTAACACATAACGATTGCGTGAGCGTTGCATCGCCCATTTGGGTGAAAGGGTCGCAATGGTTTTCTCAAGTAAATTCATGGTTAAAATCTCGTGTTTAAGTTTACGTAGCGGATTCGGTGGTGTTTGACCTTTTGTCCTGCTTGTGCCTGCTGTTCATCAAGCATCGTTTGATAACGCTCACGTTGTTTTGTCCATTCGCTGACTTGATAAGACACAGAACGCCCATTAAAACTCACCTGTGAATTAGCATTCTCAATTTTTTCATCCAGTAAGCGTATTTTTTGCTTAAGTTCTTCTATGGTGTAAATTGACATTATTCTCTCCTACAACCAGCCACCACTACGATTCGTTATCCAGCGTTTCTGGGTGGGTTGTTTTAATTCATGGTTAGTCACTGGTTTTGCTTGTGCTTCAACAGGTTCAACCGTTGAAAGTGCGGTGTTTTTTCGCTGAATATTTTGATTAATTTCAGGTAATTTCGCCCATTGTGGCACGCTGTTTTCATCGTCCCATTTAATCCGTTCGTAACCTCGTAAAATGGCGATAGCGTGACAATAACAAAACAAGTCAAAGGCTTCATTATTGCCTTTACCTGGTTTCCGCCATTTGCCATCGGCTCCCCGTTCTTCATACACCAATTCATTAAAAAACCATTCACCGATCCATTCAGGGAAATGAATGTAATTCGCCCCTGCGGTTTCTCTCGCAAGGGCGTTATTAATGCGGTCTTTCAGTTGGTCGGTTTGTAATAGGTATAATGGTACATCACCACGAGCGGAAGAATGGCGATCGGAGCGTGTGGTATTATCAGGATAGGTTTTGGTAATCAGCTTTTGTCGTTTGGTGCTGTCCCCTTTGACTAAGTACACCCGTTTAGCTACCCCTTGCCGTTTGCAATATCGCCAAAATTTGTAGGCATTATCAGTTACGCCGTCTTCACCACCGCTATCAACTGCCATTGCTAATACAGGCATTAAATAATCAGGATTATTGGCTAGCGGATAGCGTTTTTCCAACACATCAGAAAGCAAAATATGCCAGTCATCGGGAATGCGTGGATCGATTTTTTCAATGACCCCGTCTTCATCGGGCAATGTTTGCGAGATGTTGTAGCGGTCAATTAGCCAACGCTCGCCATTTTCGCCATAACCGACCACTTGCACCACAAAACGGCGATTTTTACCACCTTGAACGTCCACAGCAGCGATTAAGAATCGGCATTGTTCAGGTACGCTATGTTTTTGCGTTTCTTCTTTGCGTTCCATTAGCTCATCGCTACGGCGTTGTTCTAATGCAGAACGGGGTAAATAAGGCAATCCCCAGTCGGTATTTATCACCGCTTTTAGCGTTTCTTCACTGCCTGTCATTTCGTATTCGTGTTCAGCAGCAAGTAATTTGTAGGTTAATTGGGACCACGTTTGATAAGCAGCGGCAGGACCTTCAAGCCAAAAGCTAGCAATGCGTGATTGACGGGCGATACCCGAAATTTCACCCTTTGCATTAATGATTTCACCCTCTCGCAACCAACGACCGCTAATATTTAACGCTCGTTTTTGTTCAGGAGAAATCAACTGTTGGCAATGTGAACATTGTAGCCTTGCGTTTTCACTGGCTTTGACAAAATCGGATTCTTCACGAAAGCCGACCATATTCGCCATGCTTGGCTCAAAGTATTCATTACAATGCGGACATTGCCAATAAAAACGCCGTCTATCACCACGGTTATACAAGGACAAAATACCCGTAGTCGGCGGTGCTTCGTGCGTGGTTTTGGGTAAATGTTTTAAATCGACAATATCCTTGCCTGGCGAACTTTCGACTAGGGTCATACCCGCCGACATAAACGTAGTCGTTCTTTTGCTGGCAAGGGAAAAGCCGTCCCCCTCACCATCTATATCTTCTGGCCAGCGGTCATAATCGGTTAAGGCGACATATTTGTAATCGGACGACGACAACACATTAATTGATGGCCAGCCAATTTTGAGTAGATTTCCTGCTCGGAAATATTTGTCGTGAACGTTGTTGTCGTTTTTACGCGGGCTTAAACGTTTGGCAATTTCAGGTGAACAGCGAAACATACGATCTAAACGTTTTCGGCTATGTTCACTGGCTTTTTCTTGCGTGAGTTGCACCAATAAGAAATCAGACGGATCGCAAATAATGGAATAAGCAATCCAACCGTCAATTAATCCAATAGTTTTACCTGTTCGAGCAGGACCAACAAAAATCACCGCATCATATTCTCGGGAATTAAGGCAATTCATCGGTTCAAGTATATAAGCGGCGGTATTTTTATCCCACTTGACCGAATTACCACCGCCCACAGGAACACGCATATATTCTGCCACCGCTTCGGCGATTTTCATACGGCGTGGGGCTTTAATCGCATTCGCCATATCTCGACAAATTTCTGCTGCTCTCGCAAACATTACTCGCTTTCCTTTTCGTCTTCCGCTTTTGCTACATAGGCTTGCTGAATATGTAATGCCATTTGATCTCGCAAATCGTCCACCACCTGTTGTACTCGGATTAAAACATTAGACGGTAAACCGCAATCACGCTCTAAAATATCAGGCAAAGTTTCCAATACTTGCACCACAGCTTTTGCCATTGAGCCAACATCTAACGCCACTTCACTAGCTGGGATAAGCTCGCCTGTGCGTTCTTCATATTTCAGCCGTTCATTTTCCGCTTGCCAAAACGCACGGCGTTCAATGGGCGAAAGACTGTCAACATCTGCTGACATTTTTTCCGATAAGCCCATTCGAAGTAAATCCGCCAAGGAATATAACTTTAATTTTGAATTACTGCCTATTGCTGGGGTTAACCCTGCCACACGTTGCGACACGGTTTGACGGTGCATTCCCACGACATCGGCAATCTGATTAATATTCAGCTTTAATGTGTGTAAATTTTCCATCTTAACCCCAACAACAAACATTCAAAATTTAAAAATCACCCCTAAAAATGCCAATAAATCCACAAGATGATGATGCCTAGAAACTCAAAAAACTGCCAAAAACCGCGATGTTGCAACCCCGTGGAATGGGGTACCCCGTCAGGAGTACCTTTTTAAAATAATTTTCTTATTTACTAGCCTGCTCAGCCTGCCATTCCCGAATTTTATCAACCCGATTTAAGCACATATCACGCTCACGCTTTAATATCACCGCATATTCGGTTACATCGCCGTAGGTTTTGCCTTTGAACGAACTCTTATCTAAATGTGCGGTTAAAATAGCTGGGATTTGCGGACAACTACAAACCTGCGGCTCATTGCTGCTGCAAGAACTCAATAACATTATCAGGAGCGACAGCATTATAAGCGTCACTGCTTTTTGCTTTGGCAGGGATATATTTAATGACTTCATCGGCTTTCTCTCTTAACTCGCTTTCTTGCTTGGTAACTTCTAGCGTCAACTGGCGATTCTGCTCAACTTCATCTTTGAGCTGGCTTATGGTTTTACTTTGCATGGCGATTAATTGGGCTTGTGCTTGGTTTTTGGCATTTAAGCTATCTATCTTCTGTGATTGAACCCAAATCCAACCACACAAGCCCAAAATCAGTAAAGCTATAGCCAGATAGATTTTGTTAAAAAATGCGGTCATTTTCCACCTCTTAAACAAAGTTCTCGTTCTTTCTCTCGCCTCGTCACTAATCCATTGAGTTTTTTGCCACCAGCATAAACCCACTTACGAAACTCATCGCACATTTTGGCGGAGTAACCTTGATTAGCTAACCGAAACAATGTCGAACTTTGCATCTTGCTACAGCCTACATTAAAGGTAATAGATACCATTGATTCAAATGCACCTTGTGGCATTTGTGAGCCATTACCATAACGATTAACGCACTGCTCGGCATTTAAAATATCTTTCGCCCAACGATCGGCGATTTCTTTATCAGTGTAACGTTTGTTCGGCTCGATTTTCTCACCGCTTGCTTCCGTTGAACCAATGCCAACTGTTAGCACTCTAGCAGGGCAATAATACGGGTCACGTCTGCAACCCTCCGCATTACCTATAATCTCTAATCCTGCCTTGGTTGTTCGCATGTGATCGCCATAATTGGATAGCACAACACCTATCACAGACATCACGGAACAAACAATAGCGGTTTTCTGTAATTTACTCATCACGCAACCCCCGTCTTAACTGTTGCATTTTCAATTCGTGCATTTCCTGCTTACGCCGCTCATCGTGTTCACGTGCTACGCTTTCTTGGTGTTTGGCACATAAATTTACTAAACCACTGATAACACCAATAGCAAGCCCTAAAAGAGCTAACCATTCCTGCACTGTGTACATCGCCCAAAATGCCGAAAAACCGCCCCAAAATATACTTTGATTTCCTGCGTCCTTAAACATGTTATTCATACCCTACCCCCTTTAAAGGGCAATAAAAAGCTCACCTGTTACAGTGAGCGGTAAGTTCTGTTAAGATAGCGTTTCCACACGACAAAATAACAGAGATTTAATATGATTCAATTAGATGAAATTAACGATAGCTTTTATTACTTTCCCTATCAGCCAAGTGAAAGTATTTCTGATTCTGATACACCTGCCCCTAACGTTGGCGGATTAGATTTAATTACTCAACCAGAAATGATAGAAAATATCCCCGAGATTAAATATTCACCAATGCTTAAAAAACTATTAATAGATTTAAATAGCTCCACTAGCCCTTACATCAGCTTAGGTTGTGGTTACTGGGCAAATTATACAGAAAATGAAGCATCGTACTGCTATTTAGAATTTTCTTTCAGAGATCCATTAATCGCTAAAAATCTCAATTTCATTCAAATGATAGATGAAAAATTCATTGAATTTTTACATAAAAACCGCCAACAACTTGCACTGGATTTTAGCGTGCCTGAGCAAGCATTTGATACAGTTCATCAAGCTGTTTTTTGGAGTTATCGTCCATATTCTTACTTTGGAAGCGAAGAACGCATCTTGCTATACTTTCAGGCTGGTAGTCCTCATTACCAAGACCTTGAGATTTTTCTTGATTTACTACATCGGTTTTTAACTCAATATCTTGCTGTTTCATCATAACCACCCCAAAAATAAAAAGCCTAGTTAATCAACTAAGCTGTGAATTGGTACTCCCATTTGGATTCGAACCTATAACCAATGGATTAGAATTCCACTGCTCTATCCCTTGAGCTAATCCCCCAAAAACAAAAGCCCTAAGCATTGCTGCTCAGGGCTGTAAATTCCTTTCGTGCGTTTTAAATGTACGAAACCGCACTGTAATTGAAATGTACTACTTTCAACTCAAGTTGTCAATCATTTTTTGAGCAATTAAACAGATTATTTTTTACTTGCTTTAATGTATCCAAAACTATACAATATATTATCACTTAACGGAGCAACCATGTATATCATTGAAGAAACCGAAATATTCTCAGAATGGCTTGATAATCTCACCGACCAAATGGCTGTTGTGGCGATTGTTTCACGTATTGAAAGAGCGAAACAAGGGAATTTTGGCGATCACAAATCCGTTGGTGATGGTGTCTATGAAATGCGAATCACTAAAGGCAAGGGCTACCGAATATATTACGCTCGCAAAGGTGAAATCACCTACATACTCACCAACGGTGGTGACAAATCGACCCAAACCAAAGATATAGACAAAGCCAAACAACTTTGGCAACAACTCAAACAGGAGCTATAAAATGACAATTAAAACCAGAGAATTTGATGCAGCACGTTATCTCAAAAACGAAGAAATGATGGCGGCTTATCTTGCCATGGCATTAGGAGAAGGCTCACCAGAAGAATTTGTACAAGCCTTAAACACCGTAGCAAGAGCCAAGGGTATGTCAGAACTTGCGGAAAAATCTGGTATCGGCAGAGAAAGCCTATATAAAACCCTTTCCAGCGAAAAACCACGTTTTGATACGATTTTAAAAATCATCGCTGCACTCGGGTTAAACATCTCTATATCCCCTAAGTTGGCAGTGTCTTAAAAAATAACTTGAATCGCACCACTGCCAAACATCGCCCCACTCATAAAGTCTTTCGCTGTTCGCAACAGATTGTCAAACGTAGAGGGGCGTAATGCCATTTCTAAACAAACATTCCGCTTATCCTGCCCTTGTAAATAAATTGCCATTAAGACTTGATAAGCCTCTAAATTTTGCTGCCTTAAAATATCTAACGCACTATCAATCCGCAAATACATATCATCGGATAAATCTGAAATCGCATAGCGTGCTTGAACAAGTTTTCCATCACGTATAAAAGACTGCAAATTCGGGTATCCTTTAATCCCTTTAAAACTCCCCCATCGTCTTGCCCATACCCATAAAATATCACTAATATCAATTCGCAAATAAATCACATCAACTCCTTGCACTTCGCCTTATAAACCTTAATCAAATCCTTAATCTCATCAATGCTTAACTTCAACGGCTTATGGTCTTTTCTTTCCAACCATTCCACACGCTCTAACCCAATTTTCCGAATCAAATTAATCCGATATTCCGTAATATTCCCACTCAAATGCGTATTGCAAGGCTGACATTGCTTATGGCAATTGTTTTCATTAAACCGCAATTCAGGGGCGGCTTTCGTGGTACGATAATGCCCAGCGTGCCATTGCCCTTGATGAAACCGACCGCACGAAATACAAGGTAAATCCTTATCTCTCAACCGAATAAATTGATTGAAGACTTTCTGCAAATCTTTCAACCAATCCGCACGGCTTTTTAAATTCTCTCGAACTTGCTTAATCTTGGCTCGTTCTGCTTTATCTCGTGCTTTCTGTTGTTTGATTTTTTCTTTCTCTGCTTGCTCCTTGGCAAACTGCATCGCACAAGCCACCGAACAGACTTTTGCAAAGCTACTGCGTGGCACAAATTCCAGTCCGCAAATCTTGCATTTTTTACACCGCACTTTTTTCATTTTTTCCCTTAATAAAGTTCCAAAGATCGAATTTGGTCTCTGGAATTGAAAGCAAATATTTAAAGGTACAGATCTGTACTTTTAAAACAATTAAAGAACGAAGATCGAAAACGATCTTCAATCACACTTTTTCATCTCCCCTATTGACACCCATAATTTTTTCGTTTACTCTTTTTAACAGGTCTCAAAACCTTACAAGCGGTAATCCGCAACCGAAATCCTTTGCGGTTTTTTTATATCTTGAATTTACAATCTAACTGCAACACATAAAAAAGAAGTGTTCATCAACTTAATGTATTATTGAGTTACCACAACAAAATAAACATTGAGAAAAATGAACACTTCATACAAACATCTTACCCTAACCGAACGAGAAAAGATAATGGTTTTGCACGCTCAAGGTCATTCTCTGACTGAAATCGCCACCATTTTGGGTCGCCATAAATCGACGATTTCACGAGAACTCATGCGAAATAATGCTTTGGATAGCTATTCGGCTTTCCAGGCAATGCACTGTTATCAGGCTCGGCGTGAAAATTGTCACCCAAAGCGTAAACTGGATAATGCCAAACTCTTTGAATTGGTGAGAGATAAATTCTTAGCACAGCAATGGTCGCCTGAACAAATACAACACCGTCTGAAGCTGGAAAACAGTGAGTATTCAATCAGTCACAATACGATTTATCGGGGTATCTATGCGGGATTATTTGATGAGAAAGGGTTATCTCATGGCGCAAGAGGGGCGGTGCGAAAACTCAGACATCGTGGAAAAACACGGCATACGAAAGTCCATGAAGAACGTCGTGGCAAAATCCCGATTAGCCATCATTTAACCGAACGACCCAAAGAAGCCAACGAACGTTCACGGATTGGCGATTGGGAAGCGGATACCGTGCTCGGCGTGTCCGGTGGTGCCTGCTGCGTGACTTTGGCGGACAGACAGAGCCGCTTTCTCATCTGCAGGAAAGTCGCCGAGAAGAAAGCGGATTTGGTGAGTGCGGCGATAATAGAAGCCTTGAATAATCAACCCGTTATGACGATTACGCCCGACAGGGGAAAAGAATTTGCAAGGCATCATCAGGTAACGGAAGTATTGAAAGTTCCCTTTTATTTTCCGTTACCGCACCAACCTTGGCAACGGGGAACAAACGAAAATACGAATGGGTTGTTAAGGGAATATTTCCCGAAACAGCAGGACTTCAACCTGTGGAGCGATGATGAAATACAAGCCGGTGTCGATAAATTAAACTACCGACCTCGCAAATGTTTAAGTTGGCGGACACCTTATGAGATTTATTTTGATAAAGTGTTGCACTTAGTTTGACAATTCAAGATCTAAAAAATGGTAAAACAATTTAATCTATGATCGAGTGGGCGACTAATACAATACCCGAAAGGGGAATACGTCCAGCTTCTTGTAGGCTTTTGAGCCACTCGATCACCCTATTTCGTAGGGTTTATTACTCAAAAAATTACAAGGATTTCTTATGTCACATTTAACCATTCTCAACACTTCAATTCGTACTATTGATAATCTTTATTCTCTAAACGATCTTCATCGTGCAAGTGGTGCTGAAGATAAACATTCACCATTCCGCTTTATGCGTAATGAACAGACAAAAGATCTTATTACCGAGATAAATAGCCAAACACCAAATTTGGTGGCTAGTAAAATTATTCGTGGTGGAACAGATTTAACAATTCGTGGCTACTGGGTCTGTAAAGAACTCGTTATCGCCTATGCTGCTTGGGTAAGTTCCAAATTTCATTTAACTGTGCTACAAGTATTCTTAAATCAAATGGAATCTCAACCCAAACAACCTGCACTGCCAACCCCCAAACCTGAACCATTGCTTTATCGAGCATTAACCGAAAGCGAATGGTTGCAATTTGCCGCTCACTGGTTCGCCTTGTATAACACCCTAAATCTACTCTCAGACTTAGAAGAACCATTGCGAGCTATCGGCTCTACTTTCGCCGTAACGGCTTATACACACGCTCACGAATACGTCAACAATTTAGGGCTAATGAAACGGATTCTTGAACCAATGCTAGAAGATTTAGAAGTCGATCCGATTGACGAACCTTTTAAATACAACGCTCTCAAAACCCTAAGAGAGTTCAAAGTAAAAGGTATCGCCAATGCGGTACGCCTATCAAATCAAACCCCAAGACCAGTTAAAAACTACGCTTTGCCCCAAAACTAACCCTAAATCAACCGCACTTCGGTGCGGTTTTTTATAGCCACTTCCAATCATTAAACCGCACGCCATTTTCAACGCCCCAACTCGTCAGATATTCAATCAAACTCGCCATACGGCTAACGCTCATTTGTGCTGAACTTTCCCGAATATTCACAAATTCCCCCTCTAACCCTGCCACAATCTCAAAGCCCTGTTTAGTGGCTTGTGCGTGAGCAGAAATAAACAACACTTTCCATTGCTCCATACTGAGCTTTCTACCGTGAAATTCGCACTGATTCGCCACGTCTTGGCACATTGCGTGAAACTTGGCATTCTGCTCAAGGTTACGAGTAATCGGCTTAATCTGCACCACTGACGGCTTTTTATCATCAATAGGCAAAGATCGAATAAACTCAATCGCATTTGACCGCACTTGCTCAGAACGTAGAAAATATTGTTGGTTAGCCATTAATCTTCCCGATACTCAAAACCCAAATCTTCCAATTCACCACCGCACTTTGGACAGCGGTGAATTTTAGGGTCAAATTTTGCTTGTTCCGTCATTAAAACCACCGCACTTTTTAACAAAGTCCAAACTCACTGAACGCTGTACAAAATCATCTACCCACGGATCAAACACGACCACCATTTGACCCTTGCTATTGCCTTTCACTTCCTCACCCGTCACAGGGTGAATAAACGCCAAACGACCGCCCATAATATCAATCACTTCATTCGCCACGTTGTGTATGTGCTGTTGATACCATTGCGTAGATTTATCGTTATTCAGCAAGAACACCACTAAATGTCCCGCATTTCGTAATTTCTTGGCTTGTTTTAAGAATGGCGTAACATCAGAGTAAGGAGGATTAACAAAAATCCGTAACAATTCACCCTTATCCACAACAACATCAAGCAATTTATCTAATAAATCATCCGCTAAAAAGTCAGGGAATCGACCGTCTGGACCAATCCATTCAGGACAAAGTGCGTTTTTACCGTTCGCACAACCGTCCAAATGAAACCACGCATAACGATGCTCTAACCAGTTAAAAAAATATTCTGGCGTTTGCCATTCATCTTTATTGAATTTTTGTTGTTCTGTCATCTTAATTTGCTCCTGCTGCATAATCTTTCTTAAAGCCTTTGCCTTTTGCTGGCTTCTCCGCTAATTCTTCCTGTGCTATACGTTGATCACATTCTACAAATCGCCCTTGCTGAAATTCCATATACACCGTACCACCAGAGCCAAAACGATTTTTTGTCACGATCCATTCGGTATATTGGCTAGGTTCATTCGTTTCTTTGTTGCGTTTGTTATGTACCATAATGATTTGACTCGCATCTTGTTCAAGGCTGCCACTATCACGTAAATCCGCATTAGTTGGGCGTGAACTGTCAGCATTACGATTTAATTGAGCTAACAAAATAATCGGGCAATGCTGGTCTTTGCAGAATGTTTTCAATCGTTCCATGGTTTCGCCAATTTGATAAGTGCGGTTAATTTTGCCGTCTAATTTGCCATGACGAATTAACCCGATATAATCAATCACAATGGCTTTTGGCTTGCCGTGTTGTTGGATATGGCTTTCTGCAATCCCGATAATATCGTCCACCGTTAAACCGCTCTTATCCACGATAAAAAATGGTTTGTCTTGTAATTGGGTAATGGCGGCACCCATAACCGAATAATCCGTATCACTCATCCATACAGGATTACGCAATTTAGCAGAACTCACCCCACTAACACTGGCAACTAGCCGATCCATAATCTGCTCACGGCTCATTTCCAACGAGAAAAATAATACTGATTCGCCTTGTGCTAAAATATTTTTAGTGAATGTAATCGCCGTTTCGGTTTTACCATTACCCGCACGTCCTGCCACAATGCAAATATCCGTTTCACCGATGCCACCGAGTTTATCGTCTAAGTCTTTTACACCCGTAAATAACAACTGATTTTTGTAGGTTGGCTGTGAGCGTTTTTCGATTAAATCCACATAACCGTCAATCAATCTCTCCATGGACACGGGAGCAACCTTGCCGTCACGAGTGAGTAATTGCGTTAACGTTGACAAGCCTTTCATGGTGATATTATCCAACTGCTCATCACGGGCGTTATTTAGCTCACTCGCCACAGATAAAAAGATTTTTTGAGCTTCTCGGCGTTGATAAAACAACCGCATTTTTTCCGCATACCCGCTCAAATTTGCCGAGCTAATGGTTTTACGTAAAATATCTGCCAGCATCGCAATATCCTGACCGTAATCGCTATTCAGCAACACAATATCAATCACATTGTCTTGTAACGCTTGACGTTGGATCGCACTGTAAATCACGCCCAAATTGAACGTATCGAACATTTCGGGTTTCATCCACGTCAACACATCACGAGCTACCGCAGTTAAGCCACCACTCAACAACGACCCGACAACGCTAAATTCCACTTCGTAGGTCACGGATTGAATATTTTTAGGTTTAGGGTTTGTCATAGCGAATCCTCAAGGGTTTTAGTGAATGTTTCAGCACGCATCAAATAATCGAAATTGGCTACCCAGCCAGTCTTACCACCACCGAAATAAAATCGGTCTTTTCTGGCACTAACCTGTCGCAGGAAATCATCAAAATAATTTCTAAACGTCTTCACGTCACAAGTGCCAAATTCCTGCTTGAGCAGTTTGGCAAGGCTATATATCTGTCGTTTTCGCTTATCGCTCAGCACACGGACTTGTGAGATCGGTGTATCTTCCACACAATCATTAAACTCGTTCATAATTTCTGTGTAATCCACGCTAAGATTTTTATTTTTAGGCAAAGATTTATTTTCAACCAACGGTTGGCTTTCATGTTCTGCGTTAGCAGATTCCCCTTTTGGGGGTAAGGGGGGATTATTAACTGATTGGTTAATTATTGGTTCAAAAGAGTTATTGGTTCTGGGTACAGATTCTGACCCATCTAAGGGTACAGTTTCTGACCCATAGGGTACAGTTTCTGACCCACTTGATTTAACACTTGAATTTTTAGTGATTTTGGTTTTAGTCAGAATTTTTTCCATGTTTAATTTATACAAATTTGAAGTATTTATGCCACTCTCTTTTTTGCGTTTAATGACCAAAATAAATCCTAATTCTTGTAATTTTGTTAACGCCAGTCTTATCGTTGTTTTAGATTTAATGGAACATTTATCTTGTAAATAGGCTAAAGACGGGAAACATTCTCCAGTTTCATCATTCGCATTATCCGCAAGGCGTAAAAGGATTAATTTTGTTGTTGAGTCGGGAAGATCTAAATCCCATACATGACCAAGTAGTTTAGAACTCATTTTCATTCTCCTGAATAAAAGTTTCCAACGTTGTTTTAAACGTAGTCCAATTTCTCGCTGTTTTTGCAAATTCCTTTAGTTCTTCTACGTCAAAACCAAGAGAAGTCGCTTTTTTCATAAGTTGCATGACATAACCAAAATTTACATACATTCGGTTTTTCAAAATCCCTCGAATGTAACAAAGTTCTCTGTCAATTTCAGGCATGCGATTAACACTACAAATCTTCGGAATTAAATTAAAAAAATCATTGCTTTTTTCTTCATGAGATTTATCTTTTCCGAATCCAAAAACACTCTCAAATGCGGAATCAATGGCGTTCAAAATTTCTTCAAGAGAGAATTTCTTCAACCATGATTTAATCGTTTTTTCCCCATTCACATTAACTTCATGGGGTTCTATTAATTCGTTTACTTTCTTTGTAATAACCATAACAAGATCTTGATCTAAATTGGCGAGGCTTTCTCGCCATTGCAGCATCATTTCAAGTTGCTCGCGTTTTTCATTCAGCTCTTGTAATTGTTTTCTTTGCTTTTCAATAACGGAATTATCCGTTAGTAAAATATCCTTTTTACCTAAATTGCAATCTGAACAAGATGTAATCAAATTCATCAAATCATCAGATCCGCCCTTGCTGACAGGATTTATATGATCGACGTGTAAAACCACATCAGGTGCAGACTTACCGCAGTACTGACATTTAAAACCATCTCTTTTAAAAATCTCAAAACGGATTTTCTTAGATAATGGTTTTCTAGCAGTTTTTACGTCTTTTATCGGCATTTCACTTGCCTTTTTGTTTTTTTTAGTGGATAATCTACCCATATTTATTACTCCTTTATGGATTAAGTAACTAACCACCGCCCAACGGTGGTTTTTTATTTCTCACATTCCAACGCCTTACGAGCCAATACTCGTAAAGCGTTCATTTCTTCTTGGTCTGCTAATGCAATATCCAACTCATCAATAATCATCGCCACCATTTCCACATTATTGGAAAAAGTACGGCTAAACTGCGATTCGCTAATGCCGATCAGTCTTGCTAATTGGTTATGCGGAACCGCACTCGCCTTGCGATAAATTAAATCCGCAATCGTTCTTGCATTTTTGGTTAATTCATTGCGTGCCATTGCGTTTGCCTTTCGGTAAATTAGATTTCAGCAGGGAAAATATCGTCTAACGACACATCAGCACCTAGCTCATTTAATTTTTTTACAATCTGTCTAGCGGTGAATAAAGACGGTTTACGCATTCCTAATTCATAATAGGAAATACTGTTTTGCGTCCGTCCTACCGCTTCACCTAGCTGATATTGAGTTAATCCAACGCTTTCCCTTGCTTTAGCAAGATTGTTCATTTTAAACCCTTAGTGTGATTAATCCGCCTTATATTAAATCACATTAGGTGATTAATAGCAATCACTTTTTGAAATTAGTTAGATATGACAAAGAGTGATATATTGATTAAATTTGAAAGGAGTAGAAATATGAAAACTTTAGGTGAGAAAATCAAAGAATTTAGAAACCAACTCGGACTAAACCAAGTTGATTTTGCCAAGAAATGTGGTGAAATAGATAGCAGAGATCGAGCTTGGGGACAATCACGTATAGGAAATTACGAAACCAACGCAAGAGAACCAAGCCTAGATGACATCAGAATTATTGCCAAGGCTTTAGGTATTAGTCCTGCGGATTTAGCATTTACCGCCGATAACATTACCCCAGTAATTTTAAAATCAAACAAAGTCCCCTTAATCAGCTACGTTCAAGCAGGCATGTGGACAGAAGTGAATTTAATGCAAGACAGCGAAGACTTTGAATATATTCTCACCGATTTAGATGTATCAGAAAACGCCTTTGCCCTAAAAATCAAAGGCGACAGCATGGAGCCAGATTTTATTGAGGGCGATACCATTATCGTTGACCCAAAAGTGAAACCGCATGCGGGGGAATTTGTGGTTGCCAAAAATGGCGAATATGAAGCCACTTTCAAGAAATACCGCCCACTACAAGACTACAACGAATACGGCAATCAACACTTTGAACTAGTCGCCCTAAACCCCGACTACGACAAACTCACCACATTAAAACAGGATATTCGTATTGTGGGAACTATGGTTGAGCATCGGATTTATCGTCGGAAACGGTAGGGAAAACATGGCAAGTATTAATGAATTAATCATTCCACAATGGGAAATTGATAATATTATGCAACAAGAAAAGATTGTTAATTTCAGTAATGCTATATGGAGTAAAAAGCAATTTAATCAGCCAGAGCCTGCTTGGTTAAAATTGGCTTTACCTGTTTTTGATGAAAATCAACTCCCTATTACCCATTTAAAATTACAATGGCAATATCGTCCTGCAAGAAGAACAGGCTTAATCCCTGAAATGAATTTTATGGCAATGTATAAAAACCGCCGATTATTTGCCGTAGATCAAGGGCAAAATATCGCTCACAATAATATGTTTACAGATGTGTTACCCGTACCACCAACACGCATTGACGGCTGTCACTATCACTTATTACACGAAAAACACAACCAAGAAACGGGTTACCCTATAGAAAAAAAGATTGAAAAAACAGATGACTTTTTCTTTTTTTCGGAGTATTTTTTAGAACAGTTTAATTGTTCCTATACTGGAAAAATACCTCACCCGATTTACAGCAATGACGGACAAATGGAGCTAGGTTTATGATATGCAATAGTGTTTTATCGCATTTAGGCTATGATTGCCAACCGTTATCAAGCGGATTGGTAAGAATTAATACGCCATTTTTCCAAGATGATGGTGATGTTATTGGCGTGTATATTGAACAATTAGATGATGATAAATTTTTAATTACCGATGATGCAAAAACCCTGATGAATATAGAAAGTCGTGGCGTGTTGCTTTCTCAAAAACGTTTCAATCACATTAAGCAAAATTTATCATACAGGGGAATTGAACTAAATCAACGGGCAGAAATCAACAGTATAAGCAATTTAGCTATGCTTGGTCATCAGTTACAAAAAGTGATACAAGGTTCAATCATTGTAGGTGGAATAGCATCAGATTGGTTTAGCTTGCCTGAAGATAAATTTGAAAAAGAAGTGAAAGGCTTATTTCGTCAAAAGAAAGATGATTTTAGTCAACAGCTTACCTTTGACAATAAATTTACAGGGCTAAGTGGTCACATTGTGAATGTACCCATTTTGCTACAAGGATCAAACAAACCTAATAAACAAATTTTCACTGTCAGTGTAAAGGCTCAAGGAAACTGGAATAGTGCGTATAGCGTATTAGGTAAAATGACTGATTTAACCGATCCTGCAAACAAGACTCAAAACACTCAGCAATTTGTCATTATTGACGATCACAATGTGGGGGATCAGCTTAATAATCTCGTGCTACTCTTTAACACACAAGCTCAAGTATTGCCTTATCAAAAACAGAATATTTGGTTAAACAAGCTCGCAGCATAATCCAAACCGCCCTACGGCGGTTTTTCTTTATCTAAAATAACTGGATTTTCTATCCTAATTCTATAACAAAGCAAATTGTCAAGCGTTCATTTGTTCAGTGAACGAGTTCATTTGTTCAAAATTCTCTCAAAAATCCACCGCACTTTTTCTTTTTATCTCATCAACTGCTCAAAAAATAAGCAATCAAACATATTTATTAAAAATTTATTTCTTTGAAAATCAATAAAATAAACACAAAATGAAATTATTTTAATAAAAATATCACAAATTGTTATTTACATTTAAATCACATTGAGTGATAATAACCACATCAAAACAAAACACACTAAGTAAAATAAAGTGGATTGCTCTTTAACAATTTAATCAAAACTTGCTATTGCTAAATGGTGATGAGTTAGTCAAAGCGTGGAAGACCATATAGACCCACCGCTCAAACAGTGCTATGTGAAAGCCATAGCCCGATAGCAAGTTCAGGCGAAATCTGGTCGTGTACAGTAAGACACAAGAGAGTAACCGAAAATCTATCATACGGACTGCACTAGCCACGCAGGACAAGCCTTATATCAAACTAAGGCATTTTACTTAACAGCGGATTGGCATACCGCACCTTTAAAAATTCGTATCTCTTGCACCCACAAGAATAAAAATGGGGATCGGTTGAGCCTTACAAGCCTAAAAGAAAGGTAATTTTGGCGGCATAAAGGGATTGGCAAAAATGCCTCTTCCCGAGTGTTGATAGTCGGCATAGGGACGAATCAGTTCGGTGACACACTCACACCGAATCGTGCAAAGAAGCCAACTGGTGAGCAGTCTATGCGGATATACAAACCACCAGCGTAAATGTATATCAGTGAACATCCGTGAATTTTAAAGTTTTTGAAAAGGGCAAAAACTGAGTGTTCTATCAAAATAGTAAGTTAGGGATATGGGACTTACTTTAGGGAGGTTCGGGGATTGCCTTAAAATCCCCATTCAAAACCGCATTTATTGCTTAATATCAACCAACTTAATGCCGATAAAGTGCGGTCGCAGTAAGTGCGGTTTTGAATAACATCTCAATGGCAGAAAGAGATAAGACACTGCTAAATATCTCCTCATAAAATATCCAACCCCACGCAAGTGGGGATTTTTTTACCCTATCACCCCAACAAAAGGAAACACACTATGAAACTTATCAAAAACATCTTAACAGGTATTATTTTAGCACTATGGGTTAGCCTTTTCTTTTTCTTCGTCTGCTATCAACAACCAGCTCACGCAGCCGAACCTATCAGCCAAGCAGAACAATGCCAAGATAAAGGCGGAATATGGCATAACGGACACTGTCTGGCACGAGATATGACGGACGAAGAAATTCAATACGCCCAACGCTGGGTAACGTTAAAACAGTTGGAAACACGCTATGAAAACAAAACTCACTGATTTAACCGAACATTTATTTCTAGCACTGGAACGGCTGAACGATGACGATTTAACCCCCGAACAAATGTCTCTTGAAATCAAACGAGCAAATAGCGTCAGCAATGTGGCAGATAAAATTACAACCGTTGCTCAATTATCCTTGGACGCAGCGAAGTTTCTTGATGACAAGGGGGATATTTACGCTACCTTGCCACCTATTTTTGATGATAAACACAAACTTGCCTTAGGGGAGAAAAAATGAATACCGAACAAGTCACCTTACAAAGTGAAATCACCACGGCAAAGCTGATGAATAACGAAATCCGAACCAAACTCAACAAAATGCGTGATAAGGTTGCTGACTTTCATCAAGCACGTCAGCAGGTCAAAGAGAATATCACATCCGTTGAACAGGCAATTAAATTCGAGCGAAAAGAAAAAGCAATGCAAAAATATGTGTTACCCAATAAGCCACCCACAGACAAAGATCTTGAAAACAAAATTATTCAGCTTGCCAAAACAAAATATGAAACGTGGCGAGATATTGAAACTATTGCTCAAGAACTGGGTGTACGTGCAGGTGTAGTGTACCTAACCCTAAAACATCACAGTTTTATTCGGCAAACTGAAACATCCGATTATCGGGTAGTCGATGCTTATTATCGTTGTAACAAGAATCTTGGTTTGATTGCAGAAGAAGTGGGTTTTAGCGTTTGGGTATGTGCCAAAATCCTAGAAAAGCACAGTTTATCGCCCAATTGGCAAACGTATAAAAACAGAGCAAATTCATTATCTGTTGGTGATATTGGCGAAGAGTTATTTAGAAAGCTGGTACCAGAAGCAGTAGATATGAATGTCTTTGTTGGCGAAAACAACCCACGATTTGATTTTATCGTCAATGAAAAAACGATTGATGTAAAAACAGCCAGAAAGAACAGAGAGGGAACGCATAAATTTCGCATAAGATACCAAAAGGGCGATGAAATCCCAGATTATTTTTGCCTTTTTGTTGCATCGGATGAAAAAGAAATTAAGCAAAATAATTACGCTATCTTGCTTATACCTAAAGAAGCTATTCCAGCGGAAATAACCACACTACCGCTACCGCAAAAAGGTAGCCTGAAATCCAAATACGCCGTCTATTGGGATTTTGAAGTGCCACCAGACTCCGTCTCTTCAATGTTAGGGATAATTTAAGGAGAAACAATGAAAGTCGATTTTAAAAGAACCCTATTTTTATTTGATGATTCAGATATGTATCAAGCCGAATTATGGATCAACAATGACTTATACCACCGCACAAGAAAATCACCTGTAAAAGAGATTGTGCGAGAAGAAATTAACAAGGAAATCAAACGGTTTAATCATAAACACGAATTCCCGAAATTCTAAGTAATTTCCCCGTTACCGCAGTTGAAGTCAATTCGGAAGAGAAAGAACAACAACCGCAAGAAATTGTGAAGAAGCTCAACGAGAAAACGCAACCGAAAGCGACACTACAAGTAAAAGTAAGATCAAAACCACGTTTGCCATTCACACCTTACGGCATCTGATTCTGAATGGATTTTAACCATGGCAGACATCGTCAGAAAAACACAGGAGCTAAACCATGAAAGATAATTTTAGAGCGTGCCAATGGGCTTACGACAACGCCAGCCCTGATGACTATGACGACCGCAATCACGTTATGGACGATGATTTTGACGACAACGAACCACCTTATGACGGTAATGACGATTGTGATTACTGGAAATCAAACTGTTACGGAAGAGGATAAAAACCATGAACTTTGAATTAATCTTATCAACCGAAAGCAAAGTGCTTTCAACCAACATTGCCGACTTTGAAAAACAAGCCGAACAATACCTTGCCACACTTACCAACACCTTTGAAACCGATGACGACTTTGTACAAGCCAAAGAAGAAATCAAGCAGTTAAAAGAGCTGGAAGACAGAACCCGTACGGCAATTAAAAACGCCCAACAAGGCGACATAAACACCTTAATCGCCCAAGCGGAAAATATCGCCGAGAAATTCCGTCAAGAACGCTTAAGCCGTGAAAAAACCGTTAAAACCCGTGAAACGGAAATCAAGCAGGACATCATCAATCAAGCCTTTGAAGCCGTTCAAGCGGTTAAGACAGGCAATATAAGCGATATTTCCCTTGCCTTGGAATCGACTTTCCCGAAAGCAACTATTCTCAAACGCTTAGACGAAGCAGCAAAACGAAGAAGTACCTTAGCCACACTGACCAAAGCCATTGAAGCGGAAAAAACCTTAATCACCGCAGAAATCGCACAGGAAGCGACACGCCTTTCTTCTCGCAAAAAGCTCATTCCGATTCACTACGAATATCTGTTTAAAGACTGGTTACAACTGATTACAGGCGACCAAGAACTAGAACCGATTATCCAGGAAAGAATTGAGCAGGAACAGCAACGAGAAGCGGAAATCAAGGCAAAAGCCGAAGCTGAACAACAGGCAAGACTACAAGCCGAACAAGCCGAACAAGCCAAAGTGCAAGCCGAAGCTAAATCCGTTGCGGACGAAATGGAACAACCAACCACCCCACCGCAAACCGCCACCGCCACTGAAAGCAATGCCGAATTGCAGGATTTTATCATTACCATTCGATTAAACCAAACCACACAAGCGAACGCAGTCAGTATCGCTCGTGAATTGAAAGCACGCTTTGGGGACGGTGTGAAATTGAATAAGGTTGAATAATCGTTGTATCTCTTAACAAATCACCCCACGCAAGTGGGGATTTCTTAAGATTGAAAATAATCACGAACTTTTAAAGCAAACGCCTTAATCTGTGGCTTGAAAAAATAATACATATTTGCCAATAGAGCTAAATATAACAATCTCAACACATAAACCCACTGCTCAGGTGTTAAGGAAATACCAACATATTCAAACATATCCTTGCTGCCTATAATTAAAAATTGCAACATAATAATTAACGCAGAAAGTATGCAGTTTAACGACACTGAAAAGGCAAATTTAAACTTATTCATAGCTAATCCTTACTGGAGAAAAAATGAAAAAATTCAACGAAAAATGTTACAACTGGTTAGAAAAAAATGCCACAAAAATAATGATTTTTACTGCAATCTTTGCCTTGTGGGCGATTTTAATTGCCTAACCCTTGACAAACCGCCCTATTTCGGAGTAAGAGTTATTGATTTTTCTTCGATTCCAGTTTTTCAACCAAAAATTGTTTTAAATCATTAACTTCTTGATTTTTATTTTTTAAATCAACCACTTCGCCAACTCGGTCAAAACGAAAAGTCAAATACATCTCTCTGAGAAAACAAAATCCGTAGAAGTAATTTTGTTCAATATCAAAGCAACGAATTTCAACAGCTCGGTGTTCAGTAATTCCACTTTCTGGAGTATAAAACATCAAAATTAATGCTTTTACTCGTTTAGTTGTTTTTCGTTCATACCAATCAGGCAATTCAAATTCTTCGCAATCTTTTATTCCTTGTCGGTCAATATAAACCTTTTGATCGGGAGTCATTACTCTAACATCGACAAGATAAGTTTTACCTGATGGACCTTTGAGCTTCTTATAAATTAAAGAACTTTCCGATTCATATTGCTGAATCATTAATTCTAATTGTTCTTCTTCAAAAGTAAGTATTTTTTGTGATTTTGGTTGCCTTGTTCTAACTGGCTTAGCTGACTTAACAGCTACTTTAAATAAACTTGAAAAAAAGCCCATATTTATATCCTTTATCAAAAATTGGCTTAATTATACCGTGAAAATAAAAAATGATGTTTGACAAAAATCACAAAATCGGATTAAAATGACCGCACAACAATTCTTTCAGCGGTATCCGCCCCGATAATAGCGGTTTTTTTGTACCTGTAATTCAGGACGATCATTTATGATCGGGTCGAGAGAGCTTAATACAATACCTTTACGGAAATAAGCTCCGCCGTCTGAAAGCGGTTGTTGAAGCCCGATCACCTTATAAAAGTGATCGTTATTAACAAAATCTTTCAGGTACAAATTATGACTACACAAATTCAATTCTCAACTTTCAATTTTCATTCATTCGCTGTTCGTGTTATTACAGATCCAAATCAAGAATTTTGGTTTTGTGGCACTGATGTTTGTAACGTCTTAGGATATTCAAACGCACCTGACGCATTGAAAAAACATTGTAAAGCAGGGGGTATAGCAAAACGCTATACCCCTACAATAAGCGGAGATCAAGAAATGATCTTCATCAACGAACCAAACCTATACCGCCTAATTATCAAATCACGCAAACCCGAAGCCGAACCCTTTGAAGCGTGGGTATTTGAAGAAGTCCTACCGCAAATCCGCAAAACAGGACAATATGCCGTACAGGCGGAGCAACTCGCACTACCCGAACCCGAGCCACTCATCAGCAAATCACTCACTGAGAGCGAATGGCTACAATTCGCAGGGCATTGGTTCGCCTTGTATAACGCCTTAGACTTATTGGCTGAACTTGAACAACCGTTACAAGCTATCGGCTCACGTTTCGCTGTTACAGCCTACACCCACGCCCGAGAATACGCTAATAACCTTGGCTTGATGAAACGCATACTTGAGCCAATGCTTGCGGAATTTGAAGTCGATCCAATAGATGAACCGTTCAAGTTCAACGCCTTAAAAACCTTGCGAGAGTTCAAGGTAAAAGGCTTAGCTAACGCTGTTCGGTTATCTAACCAACAACGAGCTATCAAAAACTAAGTAAATTCCCACCGCACTTTACGCTTTGATTTTCAAAGTGCGGTGTTTTTCAACCTGAATTTAGGAATTTGTATCAAAATCTCTCAGTTTTTCGCTCATTTCAACCGCCTCATTATGAGTGGAAAAAATACCAACAACGATAGCATCACAATCGCTGTTTTGTGAAAAATGACGGAGATTATTTTCAATATGAACCGAAACATGCTCAATGAAAAACGTATTTTGTGTCTTGCTCCAAGCAAGCACGTAGCTGTCAAAATTAAACATAAGGACTACCCATGAAAACAATTTTAGTTATAGATGACCTTGATTTTATCGAGGCACCGAAAACAGAACAAGATGTAAAAAAAGCCACCTTGTTCACAGGAAAAACATTACAAGAAACCGCCCTAGATTTTGGTGCAGTGATTGTAAACGGCAAACTAATTCAAAACCGCTACGGCAATTTAAATATGCCAATCGGAGAATTATATCAATCCACCAAAGGAAACACAAAATGAGTACAGCACTCCAAACACTCACCCAAAAACTGGCTAACCGTTTTGAAATTGCAGACGGTTCAGATTTAATGGAAACCTTAAAAAATACCGCTTTTAAAGGCGATGTAAACGACAGCCAGATGACCGCCTTGCTGATTGTTGCCAATCAATATGGCTTAAACCCTTGGACTAAAGAAATTTATGCCTTTCCCGATCGGAATAACGGCATCGTGCCGATTGTCGGTGTGGACGGTTGGGCTAGAATACTCAACGAAAACCCACAATTTGACGGTATAGAATTTGATACGGATGATGAAAAATGCACTTGCCGCATTTACCGCAAAGACCGTTCTCGCCCGACTTCTGTCACCGAATATATGAGCGAATGCTATCGTGATATAGCTGGACCGTGGAAATCTCACCCCAAACGAATGTTACGCCATAAAGCCATGATTCAATGTGCTAGGCTGGCTTTTGGCTTTACAGGTATTTACGACCAAGACGAAGCCGAACGCATTGCAGAAAATCAACGGGAGCCAATTAACGTTACGCCTAAACCTAACGTGATTGATGTTGAACCTGTCGAACTCATTACCGCAGAACAAATCGACAAAATCAATCAATTAGTCGCTCTCACCAATTCAGACTTGGATAAACTGCTTGCTTATGCTGGTGCAACAGAATTATCCCAAGTCACCAAAGAACGAGCCGAAGTGGTGATTAAAAAGCTCAATCAGAAGTTAGATCAACAACAAGCATCTGAGTTAGGAGAAGAAATCCAATTATGATACCCGACTTAATCACCCTTGATTGCGAACAAGGTAGCGAACAATGGCTAACCGCAAGACTAGGGATTCCGACCGCCACAGGGATAAAAAATATTGTCACCGCCAGCGGTCAAAAATCTAGTGGCTGGATAAGCTATTTAGCCGAACTGGTGGCAGAAAGCATTGAGGGGGCAGGCGAGAACATCAAATCGTCTGCTATGGAACGTGGCAACCTGTTAGAACCACAAGCAAGAATGGCTTACGAGTTTGAAACAGGCTATAACGTGCGACAAGTAGGCGGTGTATATCTCAATGCAGATAAAGACTTAATGGTTAGCCCCGACGGTTTAATCCCAGAATTAAAAAAAGGGCTTGAAATCAAATGCCCGAAAATGAAAACCCATATCAAATACATCCTTGAAAGTGGCGTACCAACCGAATACGTTATTCAGGTACAAATCGCCCTATGGGTTACAAAATATCAATCATGGGATTTTGTCAGCTATTGCCCTGAATATCAAAAACAACCGCTGTATTTATTCACCGCACTTCCCGACCCTGTGTTGATGAAAGCATTTAATGAATATATACCGCAATTTATAAAAACATTGAAAGCGTATAAGGAGACTTAAAAGAATGGCAGGAATAAATCGTGTTACTATCGTAGGACGCTTAGGCAACGACCCCGAAGTCCGCACTATGCCAAACGGTGACGCTGTCGCCAATATCAATGTGGCAACATCAGAAAGTTGGACGGATAAACAAACAGGCGAACGCAAAGAAGCGACCGAATGGCACCGTATTGTATTTTATCGCCGTCAAGCGGAAATCGTAGAACAATACCTACGTAGAGGCTCACAAGTCTATATTGAGGGCAAGCTCAAAACCCGAAAATGGCAGGATAAAAACGGCACAGACCATTACACCACGGAAATTCACGCTGATGTGATGCAAATGCTTGATAAAAAAGAACAAGAAACCACTACATCATCACCGCCAGCAGCTCGAAGCAGAAACGCTTATACGGAGCAGAAACAAGGCTATACCAAACCAACGACTTCTGCCCCGTCGCAAGAGCAGGACTTTGATGATGATATTCCATTTTAAGGGGGAATAACCTATGAGCTTAACCGAAAAAGACATTAAACTCGGGCATTGTTATTCCGCCAAACGACCTAGAGCTAGTGGCATTCAACGATATCTAAACGACAGGTATGTAATATCTATCAGACAGTGTAGAAATAAGACAATGGTTATGTATAACACTCCCACTACTGTCAAAGGTCGTCCTTATCCAGAAGTTACTATAGATAAATTTTTAGAATGGGCAAAGGAAGATGTAACAATGTTATTGCCTGTTTTTGGGACTATATGGCGAACGAGAGAATGAAAAAACCTTACTTACAAAATTAACCGAAACCACTAATCTAGTGGTTTTTTATTACCTTAAATCAACAAAAAAAGGAAAGAATATGACAGAGCAACGCAAAAAATATGAACTCACCGACGAATATATTGAGCATTTCGGCAGAAAACTTTACCGCATTAAAGCTCTCGTAGCACTTGGTGCTGTTGCAGCGGGAGAACTTGGCGGATACATTGAATCAGAAAGAAATTTAGATCAGTACGGCGATGCTTGGGTGTACGGCAATGCTTGGGTGTACGGCAATGCTCGGGTGTACGGCAATGCTTGGGTGTACGGCAATGCTCTGGTGTACGGCGATGCTCGGGTGTACGGCAATGCTTGGGTGTACGGCGATGCTTGGGTGTACGGCGATGCTCGGGTGTACGGCAATGCTTGGGTGTACGGCGATGCTCGGGTGTACGGCGATGCTTGGGTGTACGGCAATGCTCGGGTGTACGGCGATGCTTGGGTTAGATCTTGTGCTGTAATTAGTGAAAGTAAAATGATTTTTTGGGCGAGTAATGTTGGTTCGGAAAACGGGACGCTTACCGTATTTAACGGGAAAGAATCTCTAATTGTGACGAGAGGGTGTTTTGTCGGCACCCTAGATGAGTTTTTAGCGAAATCCGCCGAAGTCCACGATGACAAAATCAAGCGAGAATATGAACTTCTGATTGAAGTAGCCAAGAGCCGTATTTTAGGTTAACTATAACCGCACTTCGGTGCGGTTTTTGATCAAAGTGGATCACGATATTAACATATTGATTTAAAAAGAATAAATAAACAAAAACTGCTTAAAATAGCTAATTTCGATCACGCCCTAAATCCACCACACTTTTTCAAATAAAGTGCGTTTTTTATTATCAAAAGGAAACATTATGAACGAAATAAAAATTAATCTGCCCAATTCTGTTTTTCAGGAATGGGCAATCGCCACCACACGCTACCGAATGACCCGATGTAGCCATATGTTATTCTCTGGAGTTGGTGATGTCAAACGCTACTGGACAATGTTTACTAGCTCCACCAAAATTTAATTCAATTAATTAAGCACCTAACTTCCTTAGCTGTAATTTATTAGGTGCTTATTTTTTCTACTCTTCCTCAACGGTTTTAATCCAAAAGAAAAAGAACCAGTATTCAATTAATAACAGGATAACAATACAAATTCTGCCATAAATCGGCGTAAAGTAGAAACTGATTGCCATCATCACAGTGGATAAAGTCAAAATTGAAATTTTAGATTTCTTGGTTAAAGCACGTTGTTCATCAAAAGATTTTAAGTGTTTTTTATAAATTTCCGTTTGCAAAAACCATTGATGTAAACGTTGAGAACTTTTGCCAAAGAAGAACAGAGCCAACAATAAAAAAGGCGTGGTAGGCATCACGGGTAAAAATGCACCAATAACCCCTAATCCGATACAAATAAATCCTAATCCAATATATAAAAATCTCATTTTATTCCTTATAAAATTTAACAATACTAACTTGATTTGCTACAATCCATCTCAATATAACAAGATTATATCGGAAATGAAAATCAATATTAAATATCAAAGGATAGATTATGACAAATCCATTACTAGAAAACAATAAATTACCCCCATTCTCTCGCATTGAACCACAATATATTCAACCAGCTGTCGAAAAATTAATCCAAGATTGCCGTGATGTCACTGAACAGGTGTTAAAACAACCGCAGTTTACTTGGCAAAATTTTTATCAGCCATTGGCGGAAGTCAATGATCGTTTAAGTAAGGCTTGGTCCCCAGTTGGGCATTTAAATGCGGTGAAAAATAGCCCTGAATTACGTGATGCCTATCAAGCCTGTCTGCCTTTATTGTCGGAATATGGTACTTGGGTAGGACAACATCAGGGTTTATATCAAGCCTATTTAAGTTTAAAAAATAGCCCTGAATTTGCCACCTATTCCACAGCCCAAAAGAAAGCGATTGAAAACAGCCTGCGTGATTTTGAATTATCTGGTATTTCTTTACCACCAGAACAACAAAAACGCTATGGTGAAATTGTCGCTCGTTTATCAGATTTAACATCACAGTTTAGTAATAATGTGCTAGATGCAACTATGGGTTGGGAAAAAGTGATTACCGATGAAAAAGAGCTATCTGGCTTGCCTGAAAGTGCGTTGCAATTAGCTAAACAATCGGCAGAAAGCAAAGGTTTACAAGGCTATCGTTTTACACTTGAAATGCCAAGCTATTTGCCTGTGTTGACTTATTGTGAAAATCAAGCGTTACGTGAAGAAATGTATCGTGCTTATGCTACTCGAGCATCGGATCAAGGACCTAATGCAGGCAAATGGGATAACTCCGCCATTATGGATGAAATTCTAACCTTACGCTTAGAACTCGCCAAATTATTAGGATTTGAGCATTATACCGATCTTTCATTAGCCACTAAAATGGCAGAAAATCCACAACAAGTATTGGATTTCCTTGAAAATTTAGCTACTCGCTCAAAAGCACAGGGGGAAAAAGAACTTTGTGAATTAAAAGCCTTTGCGGTTAAAAATTATAATGTAACCTATTTTGAACCTTGGGATATTGCCTTTTATAGTGAAAAACAAAAACAAGCGTTATATGCTATTAATGATGAAGAACTTCGCCCTTATTTCCCTGAAGAACGGGTACTTTCAGGTTTATTTGAACTTGTGCAACGCATTTTTAATATTCGTGCAGTAGAACGTTTTGATGTGGAAACCTATCATAAAGATGTGCGTTTCTTTGATTTAATCGATCAGACGGATGAAGTACGCGGCAGTTTTTATTTAGATTTATACGCTCGTGAACACAAACGTGGTGGTGCATGGATGGATGATTGTATTGGTCGCAAACGAAAAACAGACGGCTCATTACAAAAACCTGTCGCCTATTTAACCTGTAACTTTAATGCTCCAATCGGTGATAAACCAGCGTTATTTACTCACGATGAAGTTACTACCCTATTCCATGAATTTGGGCATGGTATTCATCATCTGTTAACACTGATTGATGTGGGTGATGTATCTGGGATTAATGGTGTGCCTTGGGATGCAGTGGAATTACCAAGTCAATTTATGGAAAATTGGTGTTGGGAGGAAGATGCGTTAGCCTTTATTTCAGGGCATTATCAAACTGGTGAACCATTACCAAAAGAAAAATTGACACAGTTGATTAAGGCGAAAAATTTCCAAGCTGCGATGTTTGTATTACGTCAATTAGAATTTGGCTTGTTTGATTTCCGTCTGCATCATCATTATCAAGTGGGCAAAGCTAATCAAGCGTTAGACACGTTAAAAGCCGTGAAAGATCAAGTGGCTGTAATTAAAGGAGTGGACTGGGTGAGAACCCCTCATAGTTTTAGCCATATTTTTGCTGGTGGTTATGCCGCAGGTTATTACAGCTATTTATGGGCAGAAGTATTATCCGCCGATGCCTATTCTCGCTTTGAAGAAGAGGGTATTTTTAACCCTGTCACAGGAAAATCTTTCCTTGATGAAATCTTAACTCGTGGTGGTTCAGAAGAACCGATGCAACTGTTTGAGCGGTTCCGTGGTCGTAAACCAACCTTAGATGCGTTATTACGCCATAAAGGAATTTTGGACAAGGTGGAAAAAGCCCCCTGTGTCACGAAACAATAGCGTCACAAAACAATAGTAACCCTGTTAACAAATTAAGTAAGGAGGTTTTATGAGTATTTTAGTCACTGGTGCATCCGCTGGTTTTGGCAAAGCTATATGTAAAAGTTTAGTTAAAGCTGGCTATAAAGTGATTGGTGCAGCACGCCGCTTAGAGAAATTACAGGCATTACAAACCGAACTAGGGGAGAATTTTTATCCCCTTGTGATGGACGTGTCAAAAACAAGCGAAATTGACACCGCACTTGCCAGTCTACCAACCGAATGGGCGGAGATTGAATTGTTAGTCAATAACGCTGGTCTTGCCCTAGGTTTAGAACCCGCTCATCAAGCTCATTTTGATGACTGGCTAACCATGATTAATACCAATATTATCGGTTTAACTTATTTAACTCGCCAAATTTTACCTAAAATGGTAGAACGCAACCAAGGGCATATTATTAATTTAGGCTCTATTGCTGGCACTTATCCTTACCCTGGTGGTAATGTTTATGGTGCGACCAAAGCCTTTGTTAAACAATTTAGTTTAAATTTGAGAGCGGATTTAGCTGGCACAGCTATTCGAGTAACAAACGTTGAACCTGGGTTATGTGGTGGAACAGAATTCTCAAATGTGCGTTTTAAGGGGGATGATGAAAAAGCGACTAACCTGTATAAAGGCACAAATGCTATTCAACCCGAAGA